>NZ_JAJNDH010000010.1:0-119117 GCF_021043305.1 Pantoea sp. MHSD4
CGTCCGGAGACGCTGATATCAATCCTGCGAGTGCCCACACAGATTGTCTGATAAATTGTTAAAGAGCATGCCGCGATTTACTGCGGCGCGGGCTGCGTATATTACGCTTTCCGCATTGTCAGTCAAGCATTTATTTTCGCTTAACTCACTGGTTCGTATGATTTCGAACCTACTCAACCCGGCGCTTCGTAAGCCGTTGTGCCGTGTCAGTGGAGGCGCATTATAGGGAGTTCTCGGAGGCTGACAAGTGCTAATTTCAAATAAAATTTCGAGTGCTTCTTTTTTCAGCGAAAAGCCGCTAAAGCGCCAGTTTTTCAAGCAACGGGAAGCCATAACGCTGTAAAACGGGTGATAATTGTACCGCTTCACCATCCAGCTCCGTGCAGAATGCGACGTTCTGTTGCGAAGAATTTACTTCAGGCGCTTCATGTTCCAGTAGCCAGGCTGTTCGTCGGGCAATTGCCGCACCGGAATCAATCAGACGCGTCCCTTCAGGTAACACCTGCTGCAGCTCTTCGCGCAGTAAAGGGAAGTGCGTACAGCCTAAAACAACCGTGTCCGGTGGTTCAGCCATCCGCAGCCACGGCTGAACAATACGGCGCACCTCATCCAGTGCAACCTCAGCACCGTGTAGCTTAGCTTCTGCCAGTTCCACCAGCTCCGCCGATCCCAGCATTTCGATGTTGCAGGAACCGGCGAATTGCGCCACCAGCTCGTGGGTATAAGGACGGCGCACTGTAGCCCGCGTCGCCAGCAACCCGACCACACCATTTCGCGTCAGGCGCGCGGCAGGTTTAATCGCCGGAACCACACCCACGACAGGAAACGCAAAGCGTTCACGTAAAGCAGGCAATGAAACCGTGCTGGCTGTATTGCAGGCGATGATGACTAATGAGAGAGGATAACGCTGTGTAATGGCCTCAACGATAGCGACCACGCGTTCCACGATGAAGGTTTCGCTTTTCTCGCCGTAAGGGAATCCAGCGTTATCGAAGGCGTAGAGATAATGAAGATCCGGCAACAGCTGACGGACCTCATCATAGACAGAAAGCCCACCGACGCCGGAATCAAACACCAGCACGGTGGGACGCAAATCAGAAGTTGTAGCTGCCGCTGAGGTAATACTCTCGTCCTGGAGTCTGATAGCCATACACTGTCTCGTAATCTTTATCGAACAGGTTGGCAATTCTACCACGAACCGTGAGTTGTGAAGTGACAGGATATGAGACGGCGAGATCCCACAGGCTGACACCGCCTAATTTCACACGACGGCTGGGCGTGCTGTTGAAGTCGGTATCATAACGGTCGCCCAGATAGTGATAAGTCACGGACCAGTCAAACTCATGCAGTGTCCAGTCAAGCTGATACTTGACCTGCTGCTTAGCCCGGCGAACGAGCGGCTGATCGGTGCTGCCATCCCGCGCATCGACATAATCATATGAGAGCTGATGCGTCAGCGGCCCGGTATCGAATCCAGCGGTGGCTTCAACGCCTTTAATACGTGCCTTCTCAATGTTGTAGTAGCGGAAGGTCTGCGGATCGCCTTCAATCAGGTCATCAATGTCGTTGCGATAGCCCGACACGCGCCAGTTCACCGGCCCGGTCAGCCCCTCAAAGCCGCCTTCCCACTGCTTACTTTTTTCAGGATCGAGGTCGCGGTTGCCATAAAATGGGCTGTATACCTGCGACAGATTAGGCGCTTTGAAAGCAGTACCATACGAAGCGAACGCGCGGTACCCGGAAATAAACTCCCATGACGCCGCCGTCTGCCAGGTGTTATGCCAGCCGAACTGATTGTTATCGTCACCACGTACCGCACCCTCAAGAGTGACGCTGCCAAACTGTTGCTGCCCGGTCACGTAGAGGCCGGTATTACGCTGTTCATAGCCATCTGATAAATAGTTCGTGCCCGGTTCCGTTGTCTCTTTCTGCCAGTCAACACCCGCACTGACGGCGCCCTGCCCCACCTGCACAGTATTGCCCCACTGCAGATTGTACTGAGTGACATCATCAAAGGTGGATGCAGCGCCGTAGCGGCCATTGCGCGGATCGTAGTTAATGTCTTTGGTATGGCCATAACTGGCAATAAGCTGGGTGGAGTAGACGTCGCGGTTGAAGCGTAACCCGGTGTCCCAGGTCTGGCTGTAGAGCTGACGGGTATCCGCCAGGCCGATGATATTCGTGAAGCTGTCATCATACGTGTAAGACCCGTCATAGGCAGTGCGGTTATCAAAGCCATAGCCGCGCACAAAACCACTGAGTTCATCGCTGAACTGATGCTCAAGGTTGCCATACAGGGTTTTGCTCATGAAGCCGTCGCGATCGTGCTGCGCCGGGCCATAGTCATTGGGATAGCCCGCCACCACGTCATACCCTTTGGTGTAGGTATAGTTGCC
Organism: Pantoea sp. MHSD4; assembly: GCF_021043305.1. Classification (NCBI taxonomy): domain Bacteria; kingdom Pseudomonadati; phylum Pseudomonadota; class Gammaproteobacteria; order Enterobacterales; family Erwiniaceae; genus Pantoea; species Pantoea sp. MHSD4. Next base: position 2,397 of record NZ_JAJNDH010000010.1, read on the forward strand.
TGCCAGGGTAAGCTTTGTCGCGTCGCCCAGCATCTGCTGGGTTGAGCCGTCATACGATTGATAGCCGTTGGATCCCATGCCCGCCGTCAGCGTCGTGCCCGGTTGCGAACGGCCCGTAATAATATTCACCACGCCGCCAATGGCATCAGAACCGTAAACCGCGGAACGTGCGCCGCGAATATATTCGATGCGTTGCACCAGCGACAGGGGGATCTGGCTGAGGTCGGACGAACCGGTAATACCCGCCTGATTAAGCCGGATACCATCAATCAGGATCAGCACATGTCTGGACTCAGTACCCCGAATAAACAGCGAACTCTGCTGCCCTGACCCGCCGCTTTGCGCGACATCGACACCCGGCAGACGGCGCATCACATCTGTCAGACTTTTGGCCTGCCAGCGATCAATCTCATCACGCGTGACGACGGTTGTCGGCGCCAGCACCCCGGAAACAGGTTCGGCAAAACGGTTGGCAGTAACGATTTGCGTATCATCATTCCCCTGCGCAAAACCGTTTTGCGCCCAGAGAGAAATCGCCGTTGCGCTCAGAGCGAACAGCGATGCAGTTTTTTTTGTCATTTTAATCGCATCCATAAGACGAAGCAGGATGCCGCAGGCCGACAATCAATAGAACGCGATGATTGTACGAGTAGCGACGTTACACCGGCAGGTCTTCGGGCTGGGAACCATAAATGATGATGACTTCCCATCCCGGAGGACAGTGTCTGCAATTGCACTCATCACGACATTCCTTACCGCTGCGCGTCAGCTCCAGATTCACACTGGATTCCCTATTAACTCAGGCTTGAGGCCGGCGTCTGCAGTCTACGGAGTGGAGATACGGAAGTCCAGACTGCCAAATATCTTATCGCTGTGGGACTGGACATCAGCAAGTGAATGCCTACAATCGCCCGCTGGTAAGCTATTAATCAGGATTGCTCATGACACCCGAACATCTCCCCATTGAAGACTATGACGCACAGCTGGCGGAAAAAGTCAGTCGTTTAGAGACGATGATGACGCCGTTTGCTGCGCCCGACGTGGAGGTGTTCCGTTCGCCGGTCAGCCACTATCGGATGCGCGCCGAATTCCGCCTGTGGCACGACGGTGATGATATCTATCACATCATCTTTGATCAGCAGACGCGCGAGCGGATCCGGGTCGATCAGTTCCCGGCAGCCAGCCAGCTGATCAATCAGCTGATGCCAAAGATGATCGCCGCGATCCGTGATAACCGCACCCTGCGTCATAAGCTGTTCCAGATCGACTATCTGTCAACCATGAGCAATCAGATTGTGATTTCACTGCTCTATCATCGCAAGCTGGATGATGAGTGGCAGCAGGCAGCCGCCGCGCTGCGTGATCAACTGCGTGCGGAAGGTCTGGATGTGCAGTTAATTGGCCGTGCGACCAAAACCAAAATCTGTCTGGATCGCGACTATGTCGATGAGTGTCTGCCGGTTGCGGGTCGCGAGATTATCTATCGTCAGGTCGAGAACAGTTTTACCCAGCCTAACGCGGCAATGAATATTCAGATGCTGGAGTGGGCGCTGGATGTGACGCAGGATTCACAGGGTGACCTGCTGGAGCTTTACTGCGGTAACGGCAACTTCTCGCTGGCGCTGGCGCGCAATTTCCGCCGCGTTCTGGCAACGGAAATCGCCAAGCCTTCTGTTGCGTCGGCGCAATACAACATTGCCGTGAACCAGATTGATAACGTGCAGATCATTCGCATGGCGGCGGAGGAGTTTACTCAGGCGATGAATGGCGTGCGCAGCTTTAATCGTCTGGAAGGGATTGATCTGACCAGCTACGAGTGCGAGACGATATTTGTCGATCCACCACGTAGCGGCCTGGATGAAGAGACGGTGAAAATGGTGCAGGCGTATCCGCGCATCCTTTATATCTCCTGCAACCCACAAACCCTGAGTGACAATCTGCAAACGTTGTCAGAAACGCACGACGTGACGCGGCTGGCGCTGTTTGATCAGTTCCCCTACACCCACCACATGGAATGCGGTGTGCTGCTGACGCGTAAAGCGTAAACAAAAACGGGAACCCTGAGGTTCCCGTTTTTTTTCCCTGCCGATATCCCTACTGATTACGCTTGCGCTTAAACCGCGTCGCAATCCAGAACACCAGCGCGACCATCAGAACGGTAGGAACGAAATTAGAGCCAATGTCCGGGTATTCTGCCCGCACCAGCGCGCTATAAACCAGAATCCCCAGCAGGAAAAACGCCGCCGCCAGGCCTGGCATGCCGTCCGGCATGTTGGTGTTGAGATACCGCTGATGCAGACACCAGGCCGCCAGACCCAGCGCAATCAGCGGAAAAATCGAAAAGGGAACAAAGGCGCTGAACAGCACAGAAAACGAACCGTTAATCGCTAAGCCGGTAATAAAAGCCAGTGCCAGAGTGCTTTTATCGCGGGTACCTGGGTGGGTCATGAACTGATCCTTACTCATTGCTCTTCGGGTTTTTCCAGGGTGACCGCCAGTCGTTCCTGCTCACGGCGGTACCAGTAATAAGCGCCTTTGGCGATCATCCGCAACTGTAACACCAGCCGATCCTCAAGCTTACGTCGCTGCTCAGCATCAACGTCCAGTGCTTCTGCACCGGCGCTGAAGACAATGGTCACCATCGCTTCAGCCTGCGCTTCGGTAAAACTGCGCGGCATGCGATTTTCGACCTCAAGATAGTCAGCCAGTTCAGCGATAAAGTGCTGAATTTCACGCGCCACGGCGGCACGGAAAGCAGCAGAGGTGCCGGAACGTTCACGCAGTAACAGGCGGAAAGCGTTGGGGTTGTTGCCGATGAACTCCATAAAGGTCGACACCGACGTTTTAATGATGCTGCCGCCTTTGGCGATACGCTGTCGTGCCTGACGCATCAGCTGTCGCAGCATCAGCCCACTTTCGTCCACCATCGTCAGGCCAAGCTCATCAACATCCTTGAAATGACGATAAAAGGAGGTGGGTGCAATCCCCGCTTCACGGGCAACTTCCCGCAAACTCAAACTGGCAAAACTGCGTTCGGCGCTGAGCTGACTGAACGCTGCTTCAATCAGTGTACGTCGTGTACGTTCTTTTTGTTGCGCTCTGACGCCCATTCTCTCTGCCTTTAGCGGTGTTGAGCGGGCACTATAGCAAAATTTTCAGCGTACAGATTGGCATTCTTTGTCACTGCCTGTGAACCTCACACTTTGTCAAAATGTGATGAAAATCGCTGATAGAATTCAGAAGTGCGCGACGAGATGTTAGAATCTCGTTGTAAAAATGTATAAATAATAGGACGTATCGGTATGCAAAAGTCTTACGATTACGATGCCATTGTGATTGGCTCAGGGCCCGGCGGTGAAGGGGCGGCGATGGGGCTGGTAAAACAGGGAGCGCGCATCGCCGTGGTCGAACGCTACCACAACATCGGCGGCGGCTGTACGCACTGGGGAACCATCCCTTCCAAAGCCCTTCGCCACGCCGTCAGTCGCATTATCGAATTCAACCAAAACCCGCTCTACAGCGATCATACCCGACTGCTTCGCTCCTCTTTCGCCGACATTCTTAATCACACTGAAAGCGTGATCAGCCAGCAGACAGCCATGCGCCAGGGCTTCTACGAGCGTAACCGCTGTGAGCTTTATCAGGGCGATGCCCATTTTGTTGATGCCAATACGATTGAGATTGAACAACCTGATGGCACGCGTGAGACGCTGACGGCAGAGAAGTTTGTTATCGCCTGTGGTTCACGGCCTTACCATCCTGATAATGTCGACTTTACGCATCCCCGCGTCTACGACTCCGACTCTATCCTTAATCTGCACCACGAACCGGGTCACGTCATTATTTACGGCGCTGGCGTCATCGGCTGTGAATATGCATCGATTTTCCGTGGTCTCAACGTCAAAGTTGACCTGATTAATACCCGCGATCGCCTGCTGGCGTTTCTCGATCAGGAGATGTCGGATTCTCTCTCATACCACTTCTGGAATAGCGGCGTAGTGATTCGTCACAATGAAGAGTTTGAGAAGATCGAAGGCGTGGAAGATGGCGTCATCATGCATCTGAAGTCGGGCAAGAAAGTGAAAGCGGATTGCCTGCTGTACGCCAACGGCCGTACCGGTAACACCGATTCCCTTTCGCTGGAAAACGTCGGTCTGGAAGCCGATGGGCGTGGCCTGCTGAAAGTGAACAGCATGTATCAGACAGCGCAGCCGCACATTTATGCCGTCGGTGACGTGATTGGCTATCCAAGCCTGGCCTCAGCCGCCTACGATCAGGGCCGTATTGCCGCACAGGCGATTATCAAAGGGGAAGCGTCAGCACACCTGATTGAAGATATCCCAACCGGTATCTACACCATTCCGGAAATCAGCTCCGTGGGTAAAACCGAGCAGCAGCTGACGGCAATGAAGGTGCCTTACGAAGTGGGCCGCGCGCAGTTTAAACATCTGGCACGCGCGCAGATTGTGGGCATGAACGTTGGCAGTCTGAAGATTCTGTTCCATCGGGAAACCAAAGAGATTCTGGGGATCCACTGCTTTGGCGAGCGTGCCGCTGAGATCATTCACATCGGTCAGGCGATCATGGAGCAAAAAAATGGTGGCAACACGATTGAGTACTTCGTGAATACCACCTTTAACTATCCGACGATGGCCGAAGCCTATCGCGTTGCGGCGTTAAACGGCTTAAACCGCCTGTTTTAACGCAGCGTCGAAATAGTGTGCCATGTGGGTTTTAATTGCCTCTGCCAGCTGTTCATAACGGCTGCGCAGAGGTGAACCCGGACGATAGACCAGCGCGATCGTGCGCTGTGGCACCGGTTTGTAGCAGGTGAGATAGCAGACACCGTCGCGAATACGCTCTGGTGGAACTGCCAGCGCCGGTAACAGCGTAATGCCACTGCCTGCTGCCACCATATTGCGCAGTGTCTCAAGACTGGTCGCCCGGAAATGGGTATCTTCATCGGCACCCGCCTCAAAGCAGAATCCCATCGCCTGGTCACGCAGACAGTGTCCATCTTCCAGCATCAGCAATTTCTCGCCGGCCAGATCGGACATTGGCACACGATCGCGATCGCACCACGGATGATCGGCATAGACAGCCAGCTTCATTGGCTCATCAAACAGCGGCACTTCGATAAAGGCCTGACTCTCTTTGACCAGTGCAACAATCGCACAGTCGAGCTTGCCACTGTCGAGCTGTGACAGCAGCTGTTGCGTCTGCGCTTCGTGCAGATACATCTCCAGTTTCGGGAAGGTCTGGTGCAGCGTCGGGATAATCTGTGGCAGTAAATACGGCGCGGTGGTCGGGATGAGGCCGATATGCAGCGGACCTGACATCGCTTCCCCTTGCTGACTGGCCATCTCTTTCAGCACTTTCACTTCACGCAGCACCGTACGCGCCTGATCCACCAGCAGTAAACCTGCCTGCGTGAACAGCACTTTACGGCTGGTGCGCTCCAGCAGCATCACACCCAGCTCATCTTCCAGCTTACGGATCTGCCCGCTTAACGTGGGCTGACTGACATGACATGCATCCGCCGCACGGCGGAAATGACGGTGTTCAGCAAGCGAAACCAGATATTCAAGATCACGAATATTCATTATTACCCTCCAAACCACGATAGCCCGTGGCGATAGATAGAATAGCAATGAACGATTGGCCCTATCAAGGGTGGTTGGGAATAATGCGCGCAACAAAAAGCTCAGGAGTCTGTCTTCATCTCTATAAAGCCAGCTGCGGCTTCTGTGCGCAGGCCATACAGAGGCTGAGTGAGCATGTCATTGAGTACGAAAATTGTGATGGGACAGGATTCGACAACCGTCAGTTCAGGAGCCGTTTCAGGCCTGGCGACGGTACTGCAGGTCTTCATGGGCGGTCGTCATGCTGGCGGCAGTGAAGATCTGCGTCAATACTTGCTGTCAGCGTAAGAGAGTCTGAGCGTCGGCCGGGAGAGCGGGCGCTTTGATGATGTGCCTATAAAAAATAGTAGTTCTGAAGCTAGAGGTTGGCGGGCATTTTAATGTGCCCGCTTTTTTTTACCTGCTGATCACGCCAGACGCTGTTTAGCGTCACCGATAGCGCGGGCAACCTGCTGCGGAGAAACACCGCCCTGCGCATTACGCTTATCCAGACACGATTGCAGCGCCAGAATCGGATAGACATCCTCGCCAATCACCGCGCTGAACTGCTGAAGTTGTGCCAGCGACAGCGCTTCAAGTGCTACGCCCTGCCCGATAGCCGCCACGACAACTTCGCCAACGATATGGTGTGCTTCACGGAACGGCACGCCTTTGGCGACCAGATAGTCGGCCAGCTCAGTAGAGTTTGCGTAGCCCTGTTCAGCGGCTTCCTGGCAACGCGGACGTTTAACCTGCAGGCCATCCAGCACCAGCACTGACATATGCAGACAGTCGAGCCAGGTATCCAGCGCGTCAAACAGCCCTTCTTTGTCTTCCTGCATATCTTTGTTGTAGGCCAGCGGCAGACCTTTTAGCGTCATCATCATGCCGGTCAGTGCACCCTGCACACGACCACATTTGCCGCGAATCAGCTCCAGCGCATCCGGATTTTTCTTCTGCGGCATCAGTGATGAGCCTGAGGTCACTTTATCTGACAGCTCAATAAAGCCTGCTTCGCCGGTGTTGAAGAAAATCATATCTTCCGCAAAGCGCGACAGATGCACCATGCCAATGGCCGCGTCAGAGAGCAGTTCCAGCACGTGATCGCGGTCTGATACGGTATCCAGACTGTTACGTGTGGCGGAAGCGAAGCCCAGCCAGCCTGCCAGCTGCTGACGATCAATCTCGTAAGCGGTACCGGCCAGTGCGCCACAGCCCAGCGGGCTGACATCAAGACGCTTCAGGGTATCCTGCAGACGGCTCTCGTCACGCGCCAGCATTTCAACGTAGGCCAGACACCAGTGCGCAAACGTCACCGGCTGCGCACGCTGCAAGTGGGTGTAGCCCGGCATCACTGCATCCTGATTGGCTTCGGCGGTAATCACTAACGCCTGCTGCAGCTCACGTGTGGCGCCCAGCAGCGCTTCGATCTGTACCTTGCACCACAGTTTCAGATCGGTCGCGACCTGATCGTTGCGGCTACGGCCGGTGTGCAGCTTTTTGCCCAGCGAGCCGACTTTGTCGATCAGCTTACCTTCAACCCAGCTGTGAATATCTTCGGCATCGCTCTGCAGAATCTGTTCAGGATTTTCACGCACTTCATTCAATAGCGAATTCAGGGCCGCTTCAAGTTGCTGCTGCTCATCCTGAGTCAGCACATTGACCGTCACCAGCGCTTTGGACCAGGCAACAGAGCCAATGATGTCCTGCTCTGCCAGGCGGTAATCGAAGCGCAGCGAGTCATTGAACTGTTTAAAACGTTGATCCGCTGCCTGAGTAAACCGTCCACCCCAAAGTGCCATGTGAAAACTCCTCTGAATCGTTAAACAAGAGGCGGCATAAATGCCGCCCCTGAATCAAAACTGTGAGGCGAGGCGCACCCCGCCTGAAAAATTACTTCTTCTGCTCGTTCAGGGCGCGGATACGCGAAGAGAGCGAGAACAGACGGATAAAGCCGCCCGCGTGACGGTGATCGTAAACTTCATCTTCACCGAAGGTAGCGAACTCTTCCGAGTAGAGGCTGTTCGCAGAACGCTTCTGAGTGGCTGTCGCCTGGCCTTTGTAGAGCTGCAGCACCACTTCACCGTTAACTTCTTCCGCCAGCGATTCGGCAGCAGCCTGAATCGACTTACGCAGCGGAGCGAACCAGCGACCATCATAAACGACGTAAGACATCTCGTGGCCCAGCTGCTCACGCCATTTGAAGCTATCGCGATCCAGGACCAGCTGCTCAACCGCACGCAGCGCATTCACCATGATGGTGCCGCCAGGGGTTTCGTAGCAGCCGCGGGATTTAATGCCTACCAGACGGTTTTCAACGATATCGATACGGCCGACGCCATGTTTTGCGCCCAGCACGTTCAGTTTTTCCAGACACTGGAACGGACTCAGTTTTTCGCCGTTAACCGCCACAACACGACCTTTCTCAACGGTTACAGTCACGTCTTCAGGCTGGTCAGGCGCTTCCAGCGGATCGACAGTCCAGACCCAGCAATCTTTATTTGGTGCATTGGCCGGGCTTTCCAGCACGCCGCCTTCGGTGGAGATATGCCAGGCGTTTTCGTCACGGCTGTAGATTTTTTCCAGCGAAGCGGTGGTCGGAATGTTGCGCTCTTTCAGATAGTCCAGCAGTGCTTCACGTGAACGCAGGTTCCATTCACGCCACGGTGCCACGACTTTCAGCTGTGGTGCCAGCGCGGTGTAGGTGGTTTCGAAACGCACCTGGTCATTGCCTTTACCGGTTGCACCATGACACAGCGCATCCGCGCCTACTTTCAGTGCCAGCTCAACCTGCGCTTTTGCGATGATAGGACGCGCCATAGAGGTGCCCAGCAGATAGGTCCCTTCATACAACGCGCCGGTCTGCAGTACCGGATAAACGTAGTCGCTGATGAACTCTTCACGCAGGTCAACCACGTGACATTCAGAGGCGCCAGACTGCAGGGCTTTCTTCTCAACACCTTCCAGATCGCCGCGCTCCTGACCAATATCCGCTACAAATGCGACCACTTCACAGCCGCCGTAGTTCTCTTTCAGCCATGGAATGATGGCCGAAGTATCAAGACCACCGGAGTAAGCCAGAACGATTTTTTTGATGTTTTGCGTTTGCATTTCGTAATCCTTGAATCAGAGTCGTTAAGCGAGAATCCGGGTGCCAATCGACACGCCGTTAAAAAGATCAGTCAGCCGCTCAGCATGACGCCAGCTGGCAATATCGACCGGGCGACCCAGTGTACGCGCCGCATCAAGTGCCGCGTGGACTTTAACAATCATGCCATCGGTAATAATGCCCTGGGAAATCAGCTGCTCAGCTTTGTCGGCGGTCATCTCTTCGATGCGCTGACCTTTGCCGTCGAGAATACCACTGACGTCGGACAACAGAACCAGATCGGCACCCAGCGTCGAGGCCAGCGCGGTTGCCGCCTGGTCAGCGTTGACGTTCATCAGGTCGCCGCTGTCAGTAATACCAATTGAGCTCACCACCGGCATGTAACCCGCCGCCAGCAGCGTGTTCAGCAAGGCCGGATTACCCGGCGTTGCGTGGCCAACATGGCCAAGTTCTTCATCAAACGGAGCGACATTCACAATGCCCGCATCGCCCAGGCAGAGGCCGACCGCGTTGATGCCCGATTTTTTTGCCCAGGCCAGCAACGTTTTGTTTGCGGTTCCCGCCAGTGCACCGGTAATGATGTCGATCTGATCGGCTGGGGTGACGCGCAGGCCATTTTTCTTCATGACTGGCAGCGCCAGCTTTTTCATCAGTTCATCGACCAGGCAACCGCCGCCGTGGACAATGAGCAGCGGACGCTGATGGGCGCTGCGATATTTCAGCAGCGCTTCAAACAAACGGGCCAGCGCTTCTTCGCTGTCTAACAGCACACCGCCCAGCTTAATAATCAATGGATTGGTCATGGTTAAGTTGTCCGTTAAATCAGTGACTGCGTTTCAGGGAAGCCGAACCGGATGTTCAGGCACTGTACCGCCTGCGATGCCGCGCCTTTCAGCAGATTATCTTCGGCGGCGACGACAATCAGATGTTCGCCCTGTACTTCAAAACCGATATCACAGTAAGGCAGGCCCACAACGGCTTTCAGCGCCGGCACGCCCTTATCATAGAGCCGCACCAGTGGCTTATTGTCATAGGCGCGATGGAAAACAGCGGCGATATCTTCGCGGCTGACACCCGCTTTCAGACGGCAGGTAATCGTTGCCAGAATACCGCGCGGGAAACTGCCCAGATGCGGCGTAAAGATCACGGGTGTACCGAGGTGCGCAACAATTTCCGGGTGGTGACGATGGTTAAACAGGCCATAAGGATGAAGACTTACTTCGCAGAAACTGGTGCCGACATTGGCTTTACGTCCGGCACCGCTCACGCCACTGGTGGCGTTAATGACTGGCCACTGCGCATCGTTCAACAGTCCGGCATCCACCAGGGGTTTCAGTGCCAGTTGCGCAGCGGTCGGGTAGCAACCCGGTACCGCTACCAGCTGCGCCTGCTGAATTTTCTCATGCTGATATTCCGCCAGGCCGTACACCGCTTTGTCCAGCCAGTCACCATGCTGATGGGTGAAGCCATAGAAGCGGGTATAAAAATCAGCGTCATTAACGCGGAACGCGCCTGACAGGTCGAACACGACACAACCGGCCTTAAGGAATTCCGGCGCCAGATCGTGGCTGACTTCATGCGCCGTCGCCAGGAACACCACATCCACTTTGTCTGCCCACTCAGCTGCGCTGCTCAGCGGCTGTAGCGGTAAATCCACTACGCCTTTCAGCTGTGGATGGAGGTCAGAGAGGCGCTTGCCAGCATCAGGGCTTTGCGCAGAAACCGCCAAAGCGGTTATGTTGATATGTGGATGGCGATTCAGGAAGGTGGCAAGCTCTACACCGGCATAACCACTGGCACCAACGATCAGCGTATTCAACATCAGGCTGTAACCCTTTTTACAGTCGCACGTTCCGGGTCGCGGCCTTGCCCCGTTACCCACCCTGTCATCTGCAGTGATTTATGGTTCCCTTGCAGAGGACGTTAATGTATTTTTATTCACTATTACTGCATGAATATGGATACATCCTAACCCAAGGACCGCCAACAGTGAAGACAAAATTACCGCCTTTTATTGAACTGTACCGCCAGTTAATCGCCACACCGTCGATCAGCGCAACCGATGCCGCACTGGATCAGAGTAATGAAACTTTAATCAATTTGCTGGCCGGCTGGTTCCGCGACCTTGGCTTCAGCGTTGAAGTGCAGCCGGTGCCCGGCACCCGCAATAAATTTAATATGCTGGCGCGCACCGGCACCGGTGCGGGCGGCCTGCTGTTAGCCGGTCATACGGATACCGTTCCCTTTGATGATGGCCGCTGGACGCGCGATCCCTTTACCCTGACCGAGCACGACAACAAGCTCTACGGCTTGGGCACAGCAGACATGAAAGGCTTCTTCGCCTTTATTCTCGACACGCTGCGCGATGTGGATGTCAGCACGCTGAGCAAACCGCTCTATATCCTTGCCACGGCCGATGAAGAGACCACCATGGCTGGCGCCAAATATTTCTCTGAATCGACGCAGCTGCGTCCCGACTGTGCCATCATCGGTGAACCGACTTCGCTTAAACCGGTGCGCGCGCACAAAGGCCATCTGTCGAATGTGATTCGCATCGAGGGGAAATCGGGCCATTCCAGCGATCCGGCACGCGGTGTCAACGCCATTGAACTGATGCATGAGTCGATCACTCATCTGATGCAACTGCGCACGACGCTGCAGGAGCGTTATCACCATGACGGCTTCGCTATCCCTTATCCGACCATGAATTTCGGCCATATTCATGGCGGAGACGCCGCGAACCGTATCTGCGCCTGCTGTGAACTGCATATGGATATTCGTCCGTTGCCGGGCCTGTCGCTGAGCGATCTGGATGGGTTGCTGAACGAGGCGCTGGCACCGGTGAGTGCACGCTGGCCGGGCCGGGTCACCGTGGCCGAACTGCATCCGCCGATTCCGGGCTATGAGTGTCCGGTAAATCATGAACTGGTGAGTGTGGTTGAGAAATTACTGGGTACGCCAACCGAGGTGGTGAATTACTGTACCGAGGCGCCGTTTATTCAAACACTCTGTCCAACGCTGGTCCTGGGCCCGGGCTCAATCAATCAGGCGCATCAGCCCGACGAATTTATTGATACGGCATTTATTAAGCCGACACGGGCGCTAATCAGTCAGGTTGTGCAGCATTTTTGTCACTGATTGACAGCAAATGGGGCATTTCACTGTATTAACAGCAAAATGCCCCCGCAATCTGCGGGATTTAACAATAAGAATAACTTATCCCGCTTCTTTCTCTATAAATTCTACGAATTTCCGTTAGTTAGCCACATCTTCAGTGCACTTTAACGCATTTGACGAACGCAGCATTACGTGGCTAGATAAAAGACGATGTTATGCCCACCGGGTGATTATCCAGAACGTTTCAGAATGTGGACAGGCGGCAACGGAGCCGGTTCCCTGTAGATTATCGGGGACACAATGTTGCTGATTTTTCTGCTGCCTGAAAGGTCGGGTGTATGAGTTTTTCAAGACGATAAGGGTGTCAGGGTCCAATGAACGAACAATATTCCGCAATGCGAAGTAATGTCAGTATGCTCGGCAAACTGCTCGGGGATACGATTAAGGATGCACTGGGAGAGAACATCCTCGACCAGGTTGAAACCATCCGTAAGCTCTCCAAGTCATCCCGTGCAGGAAATGACACTCATCGTAAAGAACTGCTCAATACGCTGCAGAACCTCTCCAACGAGGAGCTTCTGCCGGTTGCACGCGCTTTCAGCCAGTTTCTGAACCTCACTAACGTGGCTGAGCAGTATCAGACCATCTCGCAAAGTGGTGAGGGTGAGAACCATCCTGAACTGCTGAAAAAGACCTTTGATACCCTGAAACAGCAGAAAGATATCAGCGAAAGCGACATCCTTGCGGCCATTGAATCACTGTCTCTGGAGCTGGTGCTGACTGCGCACCCGACCGAAATCACCCGTCGTACACTGATTCACAAGCTGGTTGAAGTTAACAGCTGCCTGAAGCAGCTTGATCACAGCGATGTCTCCGACTACGAACGCAACCAGATTATGCGCCGTTTGCGCCAGCTGGTGGCGCAGGCGTGGCACACCGATGAGATCCGTAAATATCGTCCGACCCCAGTAGACGAAGCCAAATGGGGCTTTGCCGTCGTAGAAAACAGCCTGTGGGAAGGCGTTCCTGCTTTCCTGCGTGAGCTGAACGAGCAGGTCGAAGAGGCGTTTGGCATCAGGCTGCCGGTCGATTTCGTGCCGGTTCAGTTCACCTCGTGGATGGGTGGCGACCGCGACGGTAACCCGAACGTCACGGCGTCGATTACCCGCCATGTGATGCAGCTGAGCCGCTGGAAAGCCACTGACCTGTTCCTGCGCGATATCGGCGTGTTGATCTCCGAGCTGTCGATGTCCGAGTGCAGTGAAGAGATCCGCGAACTCAGCGGCGAGCCGGAAGCGCTGGAACCTTACCGTGTGATCCTGAAATGTCTGCGCAGTCAGCTGATGACGACCCAGTCGTTCCTGGAACGTCGCCTGAAAGGCGAACGCCTGCCGCGTCCGGCCGATCTGCTGGTCTCCAACGATCAACTGTGGGACCCGCTGTTTGCCATCTATCAGTCACTGCAACAGTGCGGCATGGGCATTATCGCTAACGGTCAGTTGCTTGATACGCTGCGCCGCGTGAAATGCTTCGGCGTGCCGCTGGTGCGTATCGATCTGCGCCAGGAGAGCACCCGTCACACAGAGGCGATTGCCGAAGTGACCCGTTATCTGGGCCTCGGCGATTATGAAAGCTGGTCTGAAGCGGACAAGCAGGCGTTCCTGATCCGTGAACTGAATTCCAAGCGCCCGCTGCTGCCTCGTACCTGGGAACCCAGCGATGAGACGCGTGAAGTGCTGGAGACGTGTCGTGTCGCGGCGGAAGCCCCGCAGGGTTCTATCGCCGCCTATGTTATTTCGATGGCGAAAACCCCTTCCGACGTGCTGGCCGTGCATCTGCTGCTGAAAGAAGCGGGCATCGGTTATGCCATGCCGGTTGCACCGCTGTTTGAAACGCTTGATGATCTGAATAACGCGAACGACGTGATGAGCCAGCTGCTGAGCATCGACTGGTATCGCGGCTTTATTCAGGGCAAACAGATGGTGATGATTGGCTATTCTGACTCGGCGAAAGATGCCGGTGTCATGGCCGCCAGCTGGGCGCAATATCAGGCACAGGATGCCCTGATTAAAACCTGCGAGAAGGCCGGTATTTCACTGACGCTGTTCCACGGACGCGGCGGCAGCATTGGTCGTGGCGGCGCGCCCGCCCATGCCGCACTGCTGTCACAACCGCCAGGCAGCCTGCGCGGCGGTCTGCGTGTGACTGAACAGGGTGAGATGATCCGCTTTAAATATGGCTTACCGGCCGTGACCATCGCCAGCCTGTCGCTCTACACCGGCGCAATTCTGGAAGCAAACCTGATGCCACCGCCAGAGCCAAAACGCGAATGGCGCGACATTATGGATCAGCTCTCAACTGACTCCTGTGCGATGTATCGTGGTTATGTGCGTGAAAACGCTGACTTCGTCCCTTATTTCCGTTCGGCGACGCCGGAGCAGGAGCTGGGTAAATTACCGCTGGGATCACGTCCGGCCAAACGCCGTCCTACCGGTGGCGTAGAGTCGCTGCGTGCGATTCCATGGATTTTCGCCTGGACGCAGAACCGTCTGATGCTGCCTGCCTGGCTGGGTGCCGGTGCTGCATTGCAGCAGGCGATGGCAGCCGGTCATCAGGATCAGCTGGAAGCGATGTGCCGCGACTGGCCATTCTTCTCCACCCGTCTGGGGATGCTGGAGATGGTCTTCTCGAAAGCCGACCTGTGGCTGGCGGAATATTACGATCAGCGTCTGGTCGATAAATCACTCTGGCCACTGGGTAAACAACTGCGCGAACAGCTTGCTGCGGATATCAAAGCGGTACTGACCATCGCCAATGACTCACACCTGATGGCTGACCAGCCGTGGATTGCCGAGTCGATTGCGCTGCGTAACGTCTATACCGATCCGCTCAACGTACTCCAGGCAGAACTGCTACATCGTTCACGTGCGCAGGAAGCCCGTGGTGAGGAGCCGGATGCCCGCGTAGAGCAGGCGCTGATGGTGACGATTGCAGGTGTGGCGGCAGGTATGCGCAATACCGGTTAATCGTGGTCAGGCGCTGACAACGGTCAGCGCTGCCCGCCAGAAAAACAAAAAAGTCGGGACGTTCCCGACTTTTTTATTGGCTGTAACAAGAGGCTTAAGCCGCAGCGGCAGGACGCACACCTAACGTGTGACAGATGGCGTAACTCATTTCGGCACGGTTCAGCGTGTAAAAATGGAAATCTTTCACCCCTTCGCGTGACAGAATTTTTACCATGTCCATCGCGATATTGGCGCCCACCATTTTGCGCGTTTCCGGATCATCATCCAGACCGGCAAACATCGCGTTCATCCAGCCTGGCACACGCACATTGGTCAGCGTGGCAAAGCGCTGGAGCTGTTTAAAGTTAGAGACCGGCAGAATGCCCGGCACAATTTCCACATCAATACCGGTCGAAACACAGCGATCGCGAAAACGTAAATAGCTTTCAACGTCGAAGAAGAACTGGGTAATCGCCCGGTTTGCGCCCGCATCAATTTTACGCTTCAGGTTAATCAGATCGGCCTGGGCGCTTTTCGCTTCGGGATGGACTTCAGGATAGGCGGCGACGGAAATATCAAAATCGCCGACCTCTTTCAGCAGCGACACCAGATCGCTGCCGTACATCTCAGGCTTGCCGCTGCCGGGAGGCAGGTCACCGCGCAGCGCCACAATATGGCGAATGCCATTGTTCCAGTAATCCTGAGCAATGGTGCGCAGTTCATCCCGCGTGGCATCAACACAGGTCAGATGGGGTGCAGCCTCCAGCCCGGTTCTATCTTTAATGCCTTTGATAATGCTGTGGGTGCGGTCGCGCTCCCCTGAGTTCGCGCCGTAAGTAACAGAAACGAATTTTGGTTTCAGGCTGCTCAGACGATCGATGGAGGTCCACAGGGTCTCTTCCATTTCGCTGGTACGCGGCGGGAAGAACTCAAATGAAACATTAATTTGCCCGTTCAGCTCAGCCAGGCTCTGGTTTAGCGCTTCGCGCTGATTGGCATGAAAGAAACTCATCCTGCACCCTCATCGATTAACAATCGGCCTGCGAACATCTACACGTTTAGACGTCCAGATGTTCAAAATGACGTAATCTGCGGATGCCGTCAACTTAAAAATGATCAACAGCCGTGATCAATTTTCAATCAACTTGAAGAAGTTTCAACAGAGGAGAGATAACGCATTGAAAACAGGCGCCGAAGCGCCTGTTTAAGAGAAATTACAGCAACTGTGCGAGGCGATTAATATCTGACTGTATTGCACCTGCGGTAACATCACGGCCTGCACCGGGTCCGCGGATGACCAGCGGATTGTCGCGATACCAGCGACTTTCAATCGCAAAGACGTTGTCGCACGGCAGCAGCGAAGCCAGCGGATGTTCCGGACGCACCGCTTCGACCCCGACACGTGCTTTACCGTTGGCATCAAACCGGGCAACGTAACGCAGCATCAGGTCCATCTCCTGCGCGGCTTCCAGACGCTGCAGCATCTGCTCATTCAGCTCTTCACCATTTTCAAAGAAGTGGTCTACTGAGCCCTGCTGACAGTTGTCTGGCACCAGCGATTCCACCCGTACCTGATCCGGCTCGATGTTGTAGCCTGCTTCACGCGCCAGGATCACCAGCTTACGCATCACATCCTGACCCGAGAGATCGGCGCGCGGATCCGGCTCGGTTAAGCCCTGCTGCCAGGCCTGATCCACCAGCTCGGTAAACGGCACCGTGCCATCAAACTGCAGGAACAGCCAGGACAACGTACCGGAGAAGATCCCGCTGATTGCCAGGATGGTATCGCCGCTGTCGCGCAGGTCGCGTACCGTGTAGTTGATCGGCAGGCCTGCGCCTACGGTGGCGTTATAGAGCCAGTGACGCCCGGTTTTGGTAAAGGCATCACGAATCTGCCGCCAGGTCTGACTGTCTGACGCACCCGCGACCTTATTGGCGCTGATAACGTGAAAGCCGTGGCTGGCAAAGTCGAGATACTGCTGTGCCAGCGGTGTGCTGGCTGTGACATCCAGCACTACCAGGTCATCAAACGGATGCGCGCACATCCACAGGAACAGCGACTCTTCATCGCGTTCCACCGCTTCATCATCAAAGAAGGCGAGTGCCCGACTGGCATCCAGCCCTTCATAGCTCAGCAGACTGCGACGGCTATCCGCGACACCCGCCAGCACAAATTCAAAGCCGGTCCGCGCTGACAGCGTTTCCTGATCGCGGGCAAACAGCTCCAGCCAGCGTGAACCGATATTGCCTTTGCCAAACAGCATCAGGCCGATGCGCTTTTCTGCACGGAACAGCGACTGATGGAGTCCCTGAATCAGATGCTGCGTCGGGCCGACGCGCAGCACCGCGACCACGCTGATGTGCTCTTCTGACTGCCAGATGAACTCAACCGGCTGATCTTTTAACTGCTGCCAGAAGCGATGGGTATGCAGCGGATTGCGGGTAACGCCTGCGCCAACCAGCGCCACCAGCGCAAGGCCATCGCGCAGCTGCAGATGGCCCGGTAAACCGGCATCCTGTAGCAGCGTAAAGGCACTGTTAACCACTTCGGAGGTATAACAGAGCTGCAGCAGTTGACGGTCAGGATGAACGCCAAACGCCAGCGGTCGCAGCTGCGCGCGCTTCAGCAACAGGTCGATCTCTTTGTGAAGGATGGCAAAGTCATGCTGCTCTGGCAGCTGAATCTCAATCAGGCAAACATCGTCATGGCTGGTGACAATGCGCGCGCCTGTTCCGGAGGCCAGCACGCGTTCAATTCGGGTTGAGCCCTGCTCCGGCTGATAACTGCAGCGCAATTGCAAATCGATATCACTGCCGGAAACCGGCTGCAGCGTACGGGTATGCAGCACCGGTGCCGCCAGACGCGCCAGCTCACTGGCCTCATCCAGCCTTAACAGCGGCAGCAGACAGGCATCAGAGACTTTGCGGGGATCGGCGCTATAAACGCCCGCCACATCGCTCCAGATCGTCACACGTCCGACACCCGCCAGCGCACCGATCTGCGTAGCGGAATAGTCGGAGCCGTTACGGCCAAGCAGGACGGTTTCACCGGCATCGTTACGGCTGATAAAGCCGGTGACCACGATGCGCTTATGGGGATGCTGCGCCAGCAAAGTCTGCAGCAGTGGCCAGGATTTACCCTCATCCACCTGTGGCTGAGCGGCACGTTCAGCACGCAAAAACTCACGCGCATCCAGCCAGCAGGCCTGCAGATCACGCTGGCTCAGGACCGCTGACATCAGGCGTGCTGACCAGACTTCACCGTGCCCGACCACTTCGGCATAGACCGCATCGGTAATCGGCGCATCCAGCAGGGCCGCCAGCTTTTCCAGATCGCGAATAAACGCAGTAATTAAAGGTTCGGCGATCTCAGCAGGCAGCAGCGCACCGATCAGTTCGCTCTGGTAGCGACGCAAGGCCTGTTGCACCTGGTGCGCAGAGAGGCGATCGCTCTGGCTCAGCTTCAGCCAGCTAATCAGCTGGTTGGTGGTTGAACCTGCCGCAGAGACCACCATCAGGTCGCCCGGCTGGCTGTAATCCGCCATAATGCTGGCAACGCGCTGATAGCAACGCGCATCGGCCAGACTGCTGCCACCAAACTTATGCAACTGCCTGATAGTCGGCGTTCCCGCGCCTGCTGAAATCGTCATACTTAACCCTCGGCTGCGATCCGGAATGCATTATCCAGATCGGCAATTAAATCTTCGTGATCTTCAATACCAACAGAAACCCGTAGCAGCGTATCGGAAATGCCCGCTGCCGCGCGTGCTTCTGCTGACATACCCGCGTGCGTCATGGTGGCGGTATGGGAGATCAGACTTTCCACGCCACCCAGCGATTCCGCCAGCGTAAAGAGCCGCAACGCTTTCAGGAAGCGGCGCAGCAGTGCCTCATCACCGTCGATTTCAAAACTCAGCATGGCACCAAAGCCGCGCTGCTGACGTACGGCATGTTCGTGTCCGGCGTTTTCCGGCAGCGAAGGATGATACAACTTTTTCACCCGCTTCTGCTGCTTCAGATACTCAACAATCGCGAGTGCGTTGCGTTGTGCGGCCGCAATGCGCGGCGACAGGGTACGAATTCCGCGCAGCAGCAGATAGCTGTCAAATGCCGCGCCGGTTACACCAATATTATTCGCCCACCAGGCCAGGTCGGTTGCCAGTTGCGGATCTTTGGCAATCACTGCGCCCGCTACCACATCGGAGTGGCCATTGAGGTATTTGGTACAGGAATGGATCACCAGATCGGCACCCAACGCCAGAGGGTTCTGCAGCGCCGGACTCATAAAGGTGTTGTCCACCACGCTGATAGCACCTGCTGCGCGGGCAGCGGCGCAAATCGCGCTGATATCCACTACGCGCAGCAGCGGATTGCTGGGGCTTTCAATCAGCACCAGTTTAGGGTTTTCATCCAGTGCCGCCTGCAGCGCCACCGGGTCGCCCTGATCGACAAATTTAACCCGATACGCGCCGCGCTTGCTCAGGCTGTCAAACAGCCGATAGCTGCCGCCATAACAGTCGTGTGGCGCAACCAGCAGATCGCCAGGCTTCAGGAACACCGTCGTCACCAGGTGAATCGCCGACATCCCGGTATTGGTTAATACCGCGCCCGCTCCTCCCTCCAGTTCGGCCAGGGTACGCTGTACGACATCACGCGTGGGGTTGCCACGACGGGAGTAGTCATGCGCACGAGGCTCATTAAAATCCAGGAAGTTGTAGGTCGTAGAGAGGTGGATTGGCGGGACAACGCAGCCATATTGCTCGTCATCATTCAAACCGCTGCGCACTGCGATGGTTGCCGGTTTACGCGTCATGAGCGAATTGTTCCTGAAGAGTGAATAAAATGTAGGCCACAGGATATCACCCTCTAATTAGACGTCAATACATCTGGACATCTAAATGTCTTTGCGTATAGATTGAGCAAAAACGCAATAACCGCTAAAATTATGCGTCATCGCCTGGCGTTCCCCTCTGTGATGCAGAGGCAGTGAGCGAAGAAAACCCGCCATATCAGGGGTCAGGCAGGAAAAAATCAGGCATAATTCGCTGATTTCCTCACATTTAACGTTTATTAATTAAGGTAACCCATGGCTGAATGGAACGGCGAATATATCAGCCCGTACGCTGAGCACGGTAAGAAGAGCGAGCAGGTCAAGAAGATTACGGTATCTATCCCATTGAGCGTGCTGAAGATTTTAACGGATGAGCGTACCCGTCGTCAGGTGAACAACCTGCGTCACGCCACCAACAGTGAGCTGCTTTGCGAAGCCTTTTTGCATGCCTTTACCGGGCAACCGTTGCCAGACGACGTGGACCTGCGTAAAGAACGCAGCGATGAAATTCCTGAAGAAGCGAAAAAGATCATGCGCGATATGGGCATCGATCCCGACACCTGGGAATATTGATTCGTCAGCGCATAAAAAAACCCAGCCGAAGCTGGGTTTTTTCTTGCCGCCGAACCCACAGGTTCAGGTGCCTTTTAATCTTATTTTTTAGCGCCTGGCACGCTGAAACGCTTGTTAAAGCGGTCAACACGGCCACCAGTTGCCACTTCACGCTGCTTACCGGTATAGAACGGGTGGCATTTGCCACAAACGTCCAGGTTCAGTTCGTGAGTCAGTGTTGAACGGGTGTGGATCTCGTTGCCGCAGGTACATTTGATAGTAACTGCTTCGTATTTCGGGTGAATACCTTGTTTCATGGGGAAACCTCATAGAAGGCCGTGTCGCTCTCCGTGCCAGGCTTTTACCTGCACAGCACCACACGCGGTTGAACATTATAGGGTGTACTCCGGCCAAATATTTCTCACCGAAGGCGGCATATTATACAGGTAAGTTTCGATTGCTGCAAATATCTCCTGAGATACCCGCCATCAGGGTCAGCGTGTACACTAGCTTCCCCGATGATGATGCCGGAAAGAGAGAGTTATGCCCGTAGTCCAGGTCGCCCTGCCCGTCCCCTTGCCCCGCCTGTTTGACTATCTGCCGCCACAGGGTGCGCAGCCGGTCATCGGCGGTCGCGTAAGTGTGCCCTTTGGCAATCGCAGGATGATCGGGATTGTAGTCGCCTTTCGTGACAGCAGCGATCTGCCGGAAGCACAACTCAGGCAAGTGATCGAGGTGCTGGATAGTGAGTCACTCTATCCGCCGTCGCTGTGGCGCATCCTTAACTGGGCCGCCAGCTACTATCATTCGCCGCAGGGAGAAGTGCTGAGCCATGCCATTCCAGTGCTGCTGCGCCAGGGCAAAGCGGCGCAGGATAATCCCTTATGGCGCTGGGAAATTACCGAGCAGGGCCGGGCAACGGCACCCGAAAGTTTAAAGCGGGCCCCGAAACAGCAGCAGGCACTGGCAGCACTGCGTCAGCAACCCCTCTATCGTCATCAGGTCAGTGAACATGACCTTACGGAAGCCACGCTGCAGGCTCTGCGGGCCAAAGGGTTGTGCGAACTGCATGAGCATCAGCCGCAGATGCACGACTGGCGTACTACCTATGCTGTGAAAGGCGAGCGTCTGCGACTGAATACGGATCAGGCGATGGCAGTAGGTGCGATTCGGGCAGATGATGAGCATTATGCTGCGTGGCTGCTGGCGGGCATTACCGGTTCCGGCAAAACCGAGGTTTACCTCAGCGTGCTGGAAAATGTGCTGGCACGCGGTAAACAGGCGCTGGTGCTGGTGCCGGAGATTGGCTTAACTCCGCAGACTATCGCCCGCTTTCGCGAACGTTTCGATGCGCCCATCGATGTGCTGCACTCCGCCTTAAATGACAGTGAGCGGCTGGCGGTGTGGTTACGTGCACGGCGCGGTGAAACGGCGATTGTGATTGGCACGCGATCGGCGCTGTTTACGCCGCTGGCCCGTCCTGGCGTCATCATCATTGATGAAGAGCATGACAGCTCTTATAAACAGCAGGAAGGCTGGCGTTATCAGGCGCGCGATCTGGCCGTTTTCCGCGCGCATGAAGAGGATATCCCGATTGTTATGGGATCGGCGACCCCCGCTCTGGAGACGCTGCACAATGTCCGCAGCGGCAAGTATCGCCAGCTCGACCTGACAAAGCGCGCCGGCAATGCCAGACCGGCGCTGCAACAGCTTATCGACTTAAAAGGTGTGCAGCTGATCGGCGGCCTGGCACCGGGCCTGATTGGTAAAATGCGCCAGCATCTGCAGGCCGATAATCAGGTGCTGCTGTTTCTTAACCGCCGCGGCTTTTCGCCCGCCCTGCTCTGTCACGACTGCGGCTGGATTGCCGAATGTACCCGCTGCGATCGCTACTACACGCTGCACCAGCATCATCGCCAGCTACGCTGCCACCATTGCGACAGCCAGCGTCCGCTGCCTAATCAATGCCCGCAGTGTGGTTCAACGCATCTGCTGCCGGTAGGTGTCGGAACCGAACAGCTGGAGCAGCAGCTCGGTACACTCTTCCCTGGCGTGCCGGTGTCGCGAATTGACCGTGATACCACCAGCCGCAAAGGGGCGCTGGAGCAGCATCTGGCTGACGTTCATCGCGGCGGCGCACGCATTCTGGTCGGCACCCAGATGCTGGCCAAGGGGCATCATTTCCCGGATGTCACCCTGGTGTCGCTGCTGGATGTTGATGGCGCACTGTTCTCAGCCGATTTTCGCGCGGCAGAACGCTTTGCGCAGCTCTATACTCAGGTCGCCGGTCGTGCTGGCCGCGCTGGCAAGCAGGGCGAGGTGTTATTACAGACGCATCATCCGGAACATCCTCTGCTTCAGACACTGCTGCACCAGGGATATTCGGCATTTGCGCAGCAGGCGCTGCTGGAGCGACAGGCAGTTCACCTGCCGCCCTGGAGCCGCCATGCGCTGTTCCGCGCGGAAGATATGGACAATCAGCAGGCGGCGGAATTTCTGCAACAACTCCGTAACTTGCTGGAGGCGAGCCCGCTCAATGACAAGGCGATGTGGTTTATGGGTCCATTGCCGGCTCTGCAGCCAAAACGCAGCGGACGCTGGCGCTGGCAACTGCTGCTGCAGCATCCTTCCCGACAGCGTTTGCAACAGCTGCTGAGCAGTTCATTGCCGCTGGTTTCCACGCTACCCGCCGCGCGCAAAGTGAAATGGACGCTGGATATTGACCCGACAGAGAGCTGATTTTTTCTGACACTGCGAGCCAGATCGAAAAATGTCGCATAAGTCACAATTTTTATGCAAATTAAGTAACAACCAGCCGGGCAATCGTTAACAATGTTGCCCGGTTTGCTTTCAGGTCAGGCAAAAACAAAATCGAACGCGCCATAACGCGTCAGGAGCATGTGTTGGAGCAGAATCAACAACCGCCCGCCGCCACGATGAAGGATGTCGCGGAACACGCGGGCGTCTCAACCGCCACCGTATCGCGTGCGCTGATGAATCCAGAGAAGGTTTCTGCGGCTACCCGCCATAAAGTCGAGAAGGCGGTTGCCGCCGTCGGCTATGCGGCCCATGGCCCCACACGCAACGCGCGTCGTAATGAGACGCGTACCATCCTGGTCATTGTCCCTGACATCTGCGATCCCTTCTTTAGTGAAATCATTCGTGGCGTCGAAGTCACAGCCGCCGAAGAGGGCTATCTGGTGCTGATCGGCGATTGCGCCCATCAGAATCAGCAGGAGAGAACCTTTCTTAACCTGATGGTCACACGACAGATCGATGGCATGGTGCTGCTTGGCTCACAACTGCCTTTTGATGCCAGCATTGATGAGCAACGCAACTTGCCACCCATGGTGATGGCGAATGAGTTTGCACCGGAAATGTCGCTGCCCACGGTTCACATTGATAACCTGACTGCCGCGTTTGAAGCGGTAAATCATCTGCTGCAGTTAGGTCATACGCAGATCGCCTGTATCGCCGGGCCGGAAGAGATGCCACTCTGTCAGTATCGTTTACAGGGTTATGTCCAGGCGATGCGTCGCAGCGGGCTGACGGTCGATCCCACCTATATTGTGCGCGGTGACTTCACCTTTGAAGCAGGCGTTGCCGCCATGAATCAGCTGATGACTCTGCCGCAACCGCCGCGCGCGTTGTTCTGTCACAGCGACATTATGGCGCTGGGCGCGATGAATCAGGCCAGACGCTGCGGGCTGCGGATACCGGAAGATCTCTCTGTGGTGGGATTTGATGACATTGAGTTATCACGTTACTGCGAGCCACCGCTGACGACGGTCACACAACCACGCTATCAGATAGGCCGGGAAGCGATGCTTCTGCTGCTGGATGAGTTAAATGGCAAACGGGTGATCAGCGGCTCGCGGCTGCTGGATGCCGGTTTAACGATTCGGGGCAGTACGGCACGCGCAAAAAAGCGTGAAAAATAAGCGTATTCGTCTGGTTTTTTCAGTAGATTCTTAAGGCGAACACAGCTGGTCAAAGTTCCGGCCCTTAAGTAACATGGCGGACTCCTTGCCGGGCGCGTAAAAATCATCATTTCGCCCAACTGGCACTATTTTTGAAGGGTATAAGAACGAGAGTGGCACAAAAAGATTATGTAGGCCGCGGGCGTTCAACAGGGACGCGTCGCAAAAAAAGCCCCAGCCGTGGCAAGAAGAGCAAAGGCGGTTCGGGAACTTCTAAATTGATGATTGTACTGGCGGTCGCTGTGTTGGTGACCTTTGCCGGTGGTTTATGGTTCCTGGCGCATCATAAGAAAGAAGACGTGCCGGTCATTACGGATCATAAAGCCAACGGCAATGGCTTACCGCCGAAGCCTGAAGAACGCTGGAAATACATTAAAGAGCTGGAAAACCGTCAGGTTACTGTGCCGACACCGATCGAACCCTCTTCGGGTGGCGAAGTGAAGTCGCAGACCCAATTGACCGATGAACAGCGCCAGTTGCTGGAGCAGATGCAGGCTGATATGCGTCAGCAGCCAACACAGCTCAATGAAGTGCCGTGGAATGAACAGACGCCGGCGCAACGTCAGCAGACGCTGCAGCATCAGCAGCAATTGCAACAGCTGCAACGCCAACAGCAGCAGGTTCAGCAACAGCAGCAGGTTCAGCAGCAGCAACAGGTTCAGCAACAACGTCAGCAGCAACAGGTTCAGCAACAACGTCAGCAGTTGCAGGCTCAGCAACAACAGCAACGCCAGCTGCAGTTGCAGCAACAACAACAGCGTCAACAACAGCAGCAGTTGCAACGTCAGCAGCAGCAGCAGCAGCAAAACGTACAGCGCCAGTCGCAACCTGCGCCAGTAACGCGGGAACCAGACGTGCAGACAAAGCCACAGGAGACCGCGAAGGCGAAACCGGCGGAGAAAGCCTCTTCGCAGCGCTGGATGGTGCAGTGTGGTTCGTTCAAAGGCACTGACCAGGCTGAGTCGGTACGTGCGGGCTTAGCCTTTGAAGGCTTTGAAAGCCGCATTACCACCGGTGGCGGCTGGAATCGTGTGGTGATTGGTCCGTATAAAGATCGCGCATCCGCTGACAGCACCCTGAAACGTCTTCGCAGTTCCGGACACTCCAGCTGTATTCCGCTCTCCGTTGGGGGTTGAAACCCGTCAAACCCGCCCCATATCTGTTGCATGATACTCCGCGCCCCGTGCGCGGAGTCCTTTTCCGACAGCAACAAGGGGTCTGCCCGTGACAACAATAGTAAGTGTACGACGCAACGGCCAGGTAGTGATTGGCGGTGATGGCCAGGCTACGCTCGGCAATACCGTGATGAAAGGCAACGTTAAAAAAGTGCGTCGTTTATACAACGATAAGGTGATTGCCGGATTTGCTGGCGGCACCGCAGACGCCTTCACCCTGTTTGAACTTTTCGAACGTAAACTGGAAATGCATCAGGGCCACCTGGTGAAAGCAGCGGTGGAGCTGGCCAAAGACTGGCGTACCGACCGTATGCTGCGCCGCCTTGAAGCTTTACTGGCCGTCGCGGATGAGTCAGCCTCACTGATCATCAGCGGTAACGGTGATGTCATCCAGCCTGAAAACGATCTGATCGCCATCGGCTCCGGTGGGCCTTTCGCCCAGGCAGCGGCACGTGCGCTGCTGGAGAATACCGAAATGGGCGCACGCGACATCGTCGAGAAGTCGCTGAATATCGCGGGTGATATCTGCATCTACACTAACCACAACGTTAATTTCGAAGAATTAACGTCTAAGGCGTAAGGGTATAAATATGTCTGAGATGACTCCACGCGAAATCGTTAGCGAACTGAACCGCTTTATCATCGGCCAGGACAGCGCCAAGCGCGCCGTGGCTATTGCACTGCGCAACCGCTGGCGCCGCATGCAGCTCGACGAAGAGCTGCGCCATGAAGTGACCCCAAAAAATATCCTGATGATCGGTCCGACCGGTGTCGGTAAAACCGAGATCGCACGTCGTCTGGCAAAGCTGGCGAATGCACCGTTCATCAAAGTCGAGGCGACCAAGTTTACCGAAGTCGGTTATGTCGGTAAGGAAGTGGACTCTATCATTCGTGATCTGACTGATTCCGCCATCAAGATGGTGCGCAGTCAGGCGATTGAAAAGAATAAATACCGTGCCGAAGAGATGGCAGAAGAGCGCATTCTTGATGTGCTGATTCCACCCGCGAAAAACAACTGGGGTCAGGCTGAGCAGAGTGCTGAACCCTCTGCAGCGCGTCAGTCATTCCGCAAGAAGCTGCGCGAAGGCCAGCTGGATGATAAAGAGATTGAAATCGATCTGGCGGCCAGCAGCCCAGGCGTCGAAATCATGGCGCCTCCGGGCATGGAAGAGATGACCAGCCAGCTGCAGTCGATGTTCCAGAACCTCGGCGGCCAGAAGCAGAAAGCCCGCAAGCTGAAGATCAAAGAAGCGATGAAGCTCCTGATCGAAGAAGAAGCGGCAAAACTGGTTAACCCGGAAGAGCTTAAGCAGGATGCGATTGAAGCGGTCGAGCAGCACGGTATCGTGTTCATCGATGAGATCGATAAAATCTGTAAGCGCGGCGGCCAGAATGCGGGCGGACCCGATGTCTCTCGCGAAGGCGTTCAGCGCGACCTGCTGCCGCTGGTTGAAGGCTGCACCGTCTCCACCAAGCACGGCATGGTCAAAACCGACCATATCCTGTTTATCGCCTCAGGCGCGTTTCAGGTTGCCAGCCCTTCCGATCTGATTCCGGAACTTCAGGGTCGTCTGCCGATTCGTGTTGAGCTACAGGCGCTGACCGTCAATGATTTCCAGCGCATCCTGACCGAACCGAATGCCTCGATTACCGTGCAGTACAAAGCACTGATGAATACCGAAGGCGTGAACATTGAGTTCACCGAAGAGGGTATTCGCCGGATCGCTGAAGCCGCATGGCAGGTTAACGAAACCACCGAGAACATCGGTGCGCGCCGCCTGCATACCGTGCTGGAGCGCCTGATGGAAGATATCTCGTATGACGCCAGCGATCGTCACGGTGAATCCTTTACCATTGATGCTGACTATGTGGCTAAACACCTGGATGAACTGGTGGCTGACGAAGACCTTAGCCGCTTCATTCTCTGATTCACTGATTCAGCGCTTTTCCGAAGCCCAGCCCACCCGGCTGGGCTTTTTTATGCATGTTCTTGATCGAACGATGCTTTTTTCATACTGATGATTTTGCCAACAATCTGCATATAGCGATATACTTACCCTTCCTGTGGCAAACAGACGAAACCCTTATGAAATACGATACATCTGAACTCTGCGATATCTACCATGAAGAAGTGAATGTTGTTGAACCGCTTTTTTCAAACTTTGGTGGGCGCACTTCATTCGGTGGTCAGATTACCACAGTGAAATGCTTTGAAGACAACGGCTTACTCTACGATCTGCTGGAAGAGAATGGCCGTGGTCGCGTACTGGTGATTGATGGCGGCGGCTCAGTGCGCCGTGCGCTGGTCGATGCCCAACTGGCACGCCTGGCGGCAACTAACGAATGGGAAGGCCTGGTGGTTTACGGTTCGGTACGTCAGGTTGATGAGCTGGAAGAGCTGGAGATTGGCATTCATGCCATTGCCGCGATTCCGGCTGGCGCTGCGGGTGAAGGGATTGGCGAAAGCGATGTGCGCGTCAACTTCGGCGGCGTCACCTTCTTCTCTGGTGACCATCTCTATGCCGACAACACCGGTATCATTCTGTCAGAGGATGCGCTGGACCTCGAATAGGCCAGACATGAAAACGGGTGCCAGAGCACCCGTTTTTCACATCAGCTGAGGCTTCAAACCTCTTCCATTTTTCCCAGCAATGCACGCAGACGTTCCTGCCACACGTGTTGCTCTTCTTTCAGATGCTGATTTTCGCGCATCAGCGCATCGTGGTTACCCGCGACTTGTTGCGCATCGTTACGCAGTGAGTTGTTCTGCTCTTTCAGCTCTTCGATTTCCATCTGCAACAGCGTGATGGTATCAATCGCCTGCTGTACTTTCGCTTCAAGTTTCTCAAATACTTCAAATGACATCTTTCTGACCTCTCCTAAATTCCTGCAAGGCGTTGATGATGCCAGCTTAAGCCAGCAACGTTGTCCCGATTGTATGTAGCCTCACCCCTCAAGTCCAGCAACGCGGCCGCTGCGAGCGCAGTCTGTAACACTTTTCAGCCAATCCCTGAATTTGCGCTGCGCTTACTGCGTCTGCTTTCCAGCACGTGTCCACCCTCTCTGTCATCAGGCGCGAATATGGGCTAAGGAAAGCCGGAATACGCGAAAACGCGCATTTTTATGACGCAGTACACAAAAAATGATTTCGCTATTTCTCGTTTATGTTCGTTAACGATAAATTCACATCAGCCCTACATTAAAGCTGGGTGCCTCACGGACTGAGAACAAAAACTGATAAAATTTAACCTCGCTTCAGGAACCACTATTATGAGTCAGACAACTAACACGCTCAAAGGTCAGTGTATTGCCGAATTTCTGGGGACAGGCTTGATTATTTTCTTTGGCGCAGGCTGTGTAGCTGCGCTGAAACTTGCCGGTGCCGCCTTCGGTCAGTGGGAAATCTGCATCATCTGGGGCTTAGCCGTCTCAATGGCTGTCTATCTTACCGCTGGGGTATCTGGCGCGCATCTGAACCCTGCCGTTACCGTTGCACTCTGCCTGTTCGCCAACTTTGAAGGCCGTAAAGTGGTGCCGTATATTCTGGCGCAAATCGCCGGGGCATTCTGCGCGGCCGCGCTGGTTTATGGTCTCTACTACAGCCTGTTTTTCGATTACGAACAGAGTCATCAGATGGTACGCGGTACGGTTCAGAGTCTGGACCTGGCGGGTATCTTCTCAACCTATCCTAATCCGCACATCAGCGTAGGCCAGGCGTTCCTGGTTGAAATGGTTATTACCGCAGTGCTTATGGCGGTGATTATGGCGCTGACCGACGATGGCAACGGTGTCCCACGTGGACCGATGGCGCCGCTGTTGATCGGTCTGCTGGTCGCAGTCATTGGTGGCTCAATGGGTCCGCTGACCGGCTTTGCGCTTAACCCGGCACGTGATTTCGGACCTAAGCTGTTCGCCTTCTTCGCTGGCTGGGGTAACGTTGCCTTCACGGGTGGTAAAGATATCCCTTACTTCCTGGTACCAATTTTTGGCCCGCTGGTGGGTGCCTGCCTGGGTGCAGTAGGTTACCGCACACTGATTGGCCGCTACCTGCCAGGTGCCGCACAGGAACCGAGTGTTCCAGCAGACAAACCGGTTGCACGCGCTCAGCAGCGTAAAGCGTAAGTTTCACTTTTTATCATCAGGAATGAATTTATGACTACCACAGATAAAAAATACATTGTCGCACTCGATCAGGGTACAACCAGTTCACGCGCCGTCATTCTCGACCACGACTCCAACATCGTCGCGGTATCGCAGCGCGAATTCACCCAGATCTACCCGAAAGCGGGCTGGGTTGAACATGACCCGATGGATATCTGGGCTTCACAAAGCTCTACGCTGGTTGAAGTGCTGGCACATGCCGATATCCGCTCTGATGAGATTGCGGCAATCGGTATCACCAACCAGCGCGAAACCGCTATCGTCTGGGAAAAAGAGACCGGTAAGCCGATCTACAACGCCATCGTCTGGCAGGATCCCCGCACCGCTGACTATTGTCACAAACTGAAGAAAGAGGGTCTGGAAGAGTACATCCAGCACACCACGGGTCTGGTGATTAACCCTTACTTCTCCGGTACGAAAGTGAAGTGGATTCTGGATCACGTTGAAGGTGCGCGTGAGCGTGCAAAACGTGGCGAGCTGCTGTTCGGTACCGTCGATACCTGGCTGGTCTGGAAAATGACTCAGGGACGCGTGCACATCACCGACTACACCAACGCCTCCCGTACCATGATGTTCAACATTCACAAGCTGGAGTGGGATCAGCGCATGCTGGATATCCTGGATATCCCGCGTGAAATGCTGCCAGAAGTGAAGTCCTCTTCTGAAGTTTACGGTCAGACCAACATTGGTGGTAAAGGCGGTACACGTATTCCTATCGCCGGTATCGCCGGTGACCAGCAGGCCGCGCTGTATGGCCAGTTGTGTGTACAGCCTGGCATGGCGAAAAATACCTACGGCACCGGCTGCTTCATGCTGATGAACACCGGTACTGAAGCGGTGACCTCAACCCACGGCCTGCTGACCACCATCGCCTGTGGCCCGCGCGGTGAAGTGAACTATGCGCTGGAAGGTGCCGTGTTTATCGGTGGTGCCTCTATTCAGTGGCTGCGTGATGAGATGAAGCTGATCAGTGAAGCGGCTGACTCTGAATACTTCGCGATGAAAGTGAAAGATACCAACGGCGTTTACATGGTGCCTGCTTTCACCGGCTTGGGCGCACCTTACTGGGACCCGTATGCCCGTGGCGCGATCTTCGGTCTGACCCGTGGCGCAAACTCTAACCACATCATCCGCGCGACGCTGGAGTCGATCGCTTATCAGACACGTGACGTTCTGGAAGCGATGCAGAATGATGCCAATACCCGCCTGCAGGCGCTGCGTGTAGACGGCGGTGCGGTGTCCAACAACTTCCTGATGCAGTTCCAGGCTGACATCCTCGGCACCCGTGTTGAGCGTCCGGAAGTGCGTGAAGTGACCGCGCTGGGTTCTGCGTATCTGGCGGGTCTGGCTGTTGGCTTCTGGCAGGATCTGGATGAAGTGCGCTCTAAAGCCGTTATTGAGCGTGAGTTCCGTCCAAGCCTGGAAACCACCGAGCGTAACTTCCGTTATGCTGGCTGGAAAAAAGCGGTTGCCCGCGCACAGGCGTGGGAAGAACAGGAGTAATATCAACGCCCGCGACATTGCCGTCGCGGGCCTTTTCCCCGCCCCGCTCCCCCGCTGTGTTACACTGCCTGCCGGTTTTTTGTCAGGTAGATGCCATGAAACGAGAACTTGCCATTGAATTTTCCCGCGTAACCGAAGCTGCCGCCCTGGCAGGCTATCACTGGTTAGGACGCGGTGACAAAAATGCGGCTGACGGTGCGGCTGTCCATGCCATGCGTCATGTCCTGAACTCCATTGAAATTGACGGTCAGATTGTGATCGGTGAAGGCGAAATCGACGAAGCCCCGATGCTCTATATCGGTGAAAAAGTCGGTACCGGTCACGGCGATGCCGTTGATATTGCCGTCGATCCGATTGAGGGTACCCGCATGACGGCACTGGGCCAGGCCAATGCGCTGGCTGTGATGGCCGTGGGCGATAAAGGCAGCTTTCTGCACGCTCCCGACATGTATATGGAAAAACTGATCGTGGGTCCTGCAGCACAGGGCGTGATCGACCTTGACCTGCCGCTTGAAACTAACCTGCGTAATATCGCAATAGCGATGAACAAGCCGTTGTCACAGCTGACCGTATCCATCCTGGCTAAGCCACGCCATGATGTGGTGATTAGCGAGTTACAGCAGCTGGGCGTGCGGGTATTTACCTTCCCGGATGGTGACGTTGCCGCCTCAATTCTGACCTGCATGCCAGACAGCGAAGTCGATGTGATGTATGGCATCGGCGGCGCACCGGAAGGCGTCGTTTCAGCAGCGGTGATCCGTGCGCTGGACGGTGATATGCAGGGTCGGCTGCTGGCGCGTCATCACGTCAAAGGCGACAGCGCTGAAAACCGGCGCCTCGGCGAGCAGGAGCTGCAGCGCTGTGCGGAGATGGGGATTGAAGCGGGTAAGAAGCTGACGCTAGGTGAGATGGCGCGCAATGACAACGTAGTGTTTGCCGCCACCGGCATTACCAGTGGCGAACTACTGAAAGGCATTACGCGTCAGGGCAATGTCGCCACCAGCGAAACCCTGCTGATTCGCGGTAAATCTCGCACTATTCGCCGCATCCAGTCGATTCATTATCTTGACCGTAAGGATCCGGCACTCCATCCGTTTATCCTGTAACCGGCTGGTTGCCGCGCTCCGGCTGACGTGAGAGTGGCAACCAGCAGAGCAGCATCACCAGTGCCGTAAAGAACATCAGCATGCCAAGGCTGAACTGATCGCGCTGCGGCATCATGGCTGAAAGCCACGCGACAAGACCCGATCCCAGGTTCTGCATTCCGCCAATCAGTGCACCCGCGCTGCCAGCCAGCCAGGCATACGGCTCCATTGCCCCTGAAGTCGCCAGCGGGAACAGCATGCCAGCCCCAAAGAAGAACATCGCGGCCGGAACCAGCAGCGTCCAGATATTCATTACGCCAAACCATGCCGGGATCCACATCAGGATGCCCGCCAGCAGACAGCTATTCACGCCCCACCACATCAGACTGTGCCATGAACCCTGCTCGCGTCCCGCGAACCAGGCACCGAAGAACGCCGCCGGAATGGGCAGAATGAACAGGATACTGACGGTCAGGCTGTGCAGGCCGAGCACGCCGCCCAGTAGCACGCCACAGCTCGACTCAAATACCGCAATACCCGCCAGCGCACCAATCAGCAGGACAATGTAGCGAACGAAATTTGCGTCGCTGAGCAGCCGGGCATAGCGTTTGAAGAATGGGGTCACTTCAGCACTCTGTGGCCGGGTTTCCGGCAGCCAGCGCGCCATAGACAAAGTAACCGCCAGACAGAGCAGCAGCAGAAAGGCGAAACAGGCGTGCCAGCCAAAGAGCTGGGTCAACAGTGCACCAATCACCGGTGCCAGCAACGGGCTGACCAGAATGCCCATATTAAGCAGGCTGTTGGCACGGCGCAGCGCGTGCCCCTCATAGAGATCACGCGGCATGGTACGGGCCATTACGCCAGCTACGCCGGTTCCCAGTCCCTGAATCGCGCTGCCGAGCACCAGCATATCGAGTGAGGTCGCCATCAATGCCGTGATTGCGCCGATCATAAAGATCATCATGCCTGCAAGGATCACCGGACGCCGACCGACACTGTCTGACAGCGGGCCGTAGATCAGCTGGGATCCGCCATAGGTCATCAGATAGGCCGCCATCACACGCTGCAGCGCGCCATCCCGCACATTCAGCGCGTCCGCCATCACCGACATCGCCGGGACGTAGATGGTCTGCGCCATCTGCCCGACAGCCACCAGCACAATGAGCATCACCAACAGCGGGCGATTTTCCAGTTTACTAATCATGATTATGCAAAATTTCTTTCTGTGAAAGGAGGTTAAAACAGCGGTTCACCCGCCAGTCATCTTGTTATGGCGGGCAAAATATCAGGATTAGATGACAAAGCGAGAGGCAGGCCGAAAGGTCCCGGCTTGCGCCTGTCAAGTTTATGCACCAGCCTGTAAAGACAAAGCAACAGTTTGTCGATTAGAGCCTTTGCCCGGCCACAAGCTGGCAATCTCATCGGGCAGCCGCGAAAATAGAAACCTGCCGGAATAATCAACAACCAGGGAGTGATTATGGCTGAGTGGGTCAATGCTGAAGTAAAGGAAGTGAAAAACTGGACGGATGCGCTGTTCAGTCTGCGGGTAACAGCGCCCATCGATCCCTTTATCGCGGGGCAATTTGCCAAACTGGCTCTGGAAATTGACGGCGAGCGGGTGCAGCGCGCTTACTCTTTCGTCAATGCGCCAAAGGATGACCTGCTGGAGTTTTACCTGGTTACCGTGCCCGATGGCAAGCTGAGTCCGCATCTGCAGGCCCTTCAGCCTGGCGATCAAGTGATGGTCACGAAAGAAGCCGCGGGATTCTTTGTGCTTGATGAAGTCCCGGCGTGCAGAACATTATGGATGCTGGCAACCGGCACCGCTATTGGCCCTTACCTTTCTATGCTTCAGCAGGGCGAAGGACTGGATCGCTTTGAAAACATCGTGCTGGTCCATGCCGCACGCTATGCGGACGACCTGAGCTTTCTGCCACTGATGCAGCAGCTGCAACAGCGTTATCAGGGCAAGCTGCACATCCAGACGGTGGTGAGCCGCGAAACGATCCCCGGTTCGCTGACGGGCCGGGTTCCGGCGCTGATCGAAAATGGCGAGATGGAGCGTGCCACCGGATTAACGCTGGATGCCGACAGCAGCCATGTGATGCTGTGCGGCAACCCGCAGATGGTGCGCGACACCCAGCAATTACTGAAAGAGACGCGCGAAATGCGTAAACACCTGAAGCGCAAGCCGGGCCATATCACCAGCGAACATTACTGGTGAGCCAGTTGCCGGTATCGCACCGGCTGCGTCGCGGTACCAAACCGGTTAGCGCCGGGGGTGCCGCGAAAAACGCCGAGTTCGAGCAGCAGGCCAGCGAATAACACAAAGGGAATGGCGCGACCCAGCAGCCAGGGCAGAATGCCGCCCAGCATGCTCCAGTTTCCCGCCACCAGCAGCCAGGCCACTATCACCAGAAATCCCCAGTAGCCGGGACGATTACGATCGTGCAGACGTTTTACAATGACCGCGCTGGCGGGCCACATCAGGCAGACCACCCCGAAAGCCGCCATCTGGGTTTCAACCCAGTCGTTTGCTGCCAGGGTAAATAACAGTGTCGTTGTCAGCAACCAGACTGCCTGCCAGATCCAGAAATCACGTCGTCCCAGCCTGCCACGCCAGGAAAAACACCATTGTTGTAACGTCATGCATTATCATCCAGAGAGAAAAGAACCGCCGCGCTTTTGACCTCGCGGATAAAAACCGTTTTAATTTGCGCCTGAGTTTACGGGTTAGGATCGACAAAATGAAGAATTTGCCTGGCGCACTGCTGTTATCGTTTGCGCTGACGGTTCCGGTCTTTGCCGCCGATCCGCCACCGCAGGAACGGCCCGATGCATTACCCACCGCGCCCTACCTGCTGGCGGGTGCGCCCACCTTTGATATGACTATCGGCCAGTTTCGCGAAAAGTATAATCTGGCTAATGCGACGCTGATGCTGCCGGAATATCGCGCCATTGATAATCGGGGCGACAAAAGTAACCTGACGCGTGCTGCCAGCAAAATTAACGAGACGCTCTATGCGTCTACCGCGCTGGAGCCCGGTACCGGCAAAATCAAGACGCTGCAGATCACCTGGCTGCCACTGCCTGGCCCGGATCAGAACGCCTCTGAGCAAAAAGCCATGGCCTACATGACCGCTATGCTGCGCTTCTTTGTACCGGGATTAGGTGCAGACGAGGGACGCAAAAAGCTGGAGAGCTTACTGAAGGAGGGCAAGGATTTGCCTTACTTTGCGCAGGTCGATGGCGCGCTTCGCTTTGTGGTCGCTGATAACGGCGACAAGGGGCTAACCTTCGCTGTCGAGCCGGTAAAACTTGCGCTTGCTCCCCCCTGAAGATGTCGCTGAAAATGACGAAAAGCAAAGCCATCGCTACATTTGATCTCTATACTGTTTCGCAGACAACGCTGCCAGCTGGCAGCGATTTTTCATGTATCGCGTTATGCGGAGGATAGAATGCGACATCCACTGGTTATGGGTAACTGGAAGTTGAATGGCAGCAAGCAACTCACTGCTGAACTGATCGCGGGTCTGCGCAAGGAACTCTCTGGCGTTGACGGTTGTGGCGTGGCCATTGCACCGCCAGCGCTCTATCTCGAGCAGGCAAAACATGCCATCTCCGGTAGCCACATCGCACTGGGTGCGCAGAACGTGGACGTTAACCTGTCTGGCGCGTTTACCGGTGAAGTTTCCGCAGAGATGCTGAAAGATATCGGCGCGAAATATATCATCATCGGTCACTCAGAACGCCGCACTTATCACAAAGAGAGCGACGAGTTCATCGCGAAGAAATATGCGGTGCTGAAGTCAGTGGGCCTGGTTCCTGTGCTGTGCATTGGTGAAACCGAAGCGGAAAACGAAGCGGGTAAAACCGAAGAAGTCTGCGCTCGTCAGCTGGATGCCGTTCTGGAAACGCAGGGCGCCGAAGCGTTTAAAGATGCGGTTATCGCGTATGAGCCCGTCTGGGCCATCGGTACCGGCAAATCTGCGACCCCTGCTCAGGCACAGGCCGTGCACAAATTCATTCGTGATCATATTGCGAAGAAAGATGCGGCTATCGCAGAACAAATCATCATTCAGTATGGCGGCTCAGTGAACGACAAGAATGCTGCTGAGCTGTTCACCCAGCCTGATATCGATGGCGCGCTGGTTGGCGGTGCGTCACTGAAAGCAGATGCTTTCGCGGTAATCGTTAAAGCAGCGGCGGCGGCAAAAAGCGCCTAAGCATTAGCATTCCGGTCAAGGGCGGCGCTTAAGCCGCCTTTTTTATGGGCGCAATCAGCTCACAGGCGTGATCCTGCACTTCCTCCGCCGAACCCCTGTTCAGCAGCAGCCAGTTCCGCTCTATCGCCATCAGCACCAGTCGCCCATCGCTTAATTCCGCCAGTGCCAGACCATATTTCCCCATCTCTGTGCGCGCCTCTGGCCGCTCATCGGCCAGCCGGATAAAGGCACTCTGCTGAGTCAGTTCATCTGGCGTCAGAGCTCGCAGCCAGTAGCGGTGCTTACGCAGCGTAATGTCCTGCCACTGACCGCTAAGCTGCGGCGTCAGCCGATCCAGCTGCTGACGCACATCGGGTCGCAGACAGGAGAGATGAATATGGAGTTGATTCTGCGTACGGCCATACTGTGAATTGATCGCCAGTGAAAGAACCCGATCATCAATGGGAGAGCCGCGTCGCTCTGCAAGCAGAGAGCGTTCATGCCAGGCAAGGGCAAAGTAGTTGGGCGTAGCGGGTTGCAGTAACCGTGGGCTTTCGATGCCGGTGATTTTGTCGAGCGGGATCAGCAGATACTGCAACGGCCCATTCATATCTTTCAGCATGGCATAGCGATGCTGCTGATCGACACGCTGACAGGGCGCCGGGTCTCCGCTGCTCTGCTGATGAGGCACACATTTCTCGCTGACAATCTGCCACAGCGCATCACTGTTCTTTTTGAAATGCAGTGCGGCAACCAGTATCCCCGCAATGACCAGCACCAGCAGAACCGCAACCAGACTGGTTGCACGACGATGTGTCGGCATAACAACGCTTCCTGAATGGTTTAGCAGCCTGCATCCTCGCCTGGCGGGAAAAAAATGTCACGGGGAATTCGGGCAGATCAGTCAGCAGCCGGGCAGAGAAAAGAGAAAGGTGGGATTGTTGCGGGTGAGCGGTCAGCGCAGGGAGCGCTGACCGCAACGTATTACGGTTTCATGACCTGGTCATAGCTGCCGCCATCGGCGAAGTGCGCTTTCTGAGCCTCTGCCCAGCCACCAAATTTGTCCTTGATGGTAAACAGCTTCACCGGCGCAAACTGGCTGGCAAATTTCTTCGCGATTTCAGCATCACGCGGACGATAGTAGTTCTGAGCAGCGATAGTCTGACCTTCTGGCGAGTAGAGGTATTTCAGATAGGCGTCTGCGACTTTGCGCGTTCCCTTTTCATCTACCACTTTATCGACCACGGACACGGTGGGTTCAGCCAGAATCGATTCGCTCGGGGTGACAATCTCGAACTTGTCTTTACCCAATTTGTTAACCGCCAGATAAGCTTCGTTTTCCCAGGCAATCAGCACATCACCAATCCCGCGTTCAACGAAGGTGTTAGTTGCGCCGCGTGCACCGGAATCCTGCACCTCAACGTTTTTAAACAGCGCTCTGACGTACGCCAGCGCTTTGGCCTGATCGCCGTTGTTATGATCCAGCGCCCAGCCCCAGGCCGCCAGATAGTTCCAGCGTGCGCCGCCAGAGGTTTTCGGGTTTGGGGTAATCACGGACACGCCGGGTTTGGTCAGGTCGCTCCAGTCGTGAATGCCCTTGGGATTATCTTTGCGGACCAGGAAGACAATGGTGGAGGTGTAAGGCGCGGAGTTGTCTGGCAGACGCTGAATCCAGTTCTTATCAATACGACCGCGTTCTGCAATAGCATCGACATCCGATTGCAACGCCAGCGTAACCACATCCGCACGGATGCCGTTAATCACTGAAGTTGCCTGCTTGCCGGAGCCACCGTGCGACTGACGGACCACGACATTATCGCCGGTTTCCTGTTTGTAGTGCGCACTGAACGCTTTGTTGTACTGTTCGTACAGCTCACGGGTTGGATCGTAGGAAACGTTTAACAGCTGAATGTCTTTCGCCAGAACGCTGGTTGAGGCCAGCAACAGGGTAACGCCGATACTCCACTTGTTCATTACGCACTCTCCCAATGTCGTTATGGGCTAAGCGTGACATAAACCATTACAGAGCTAAAAGAATTAAAAATAAGCTGTTATAACCGGGGGGAATATAGCGGGGATATGCCGGGGCATGCTGTGCAGCACACCCCCGCAGAAGAATCAGTAGAGTTTTTTCGCCGTGTCGAGCCAGTCGCGCTTGAACGGACGTTTCATGTTTTCAATCGCGTCGACGATGTCGTGATGCACCATCTTCTCATTCTGAATACCCACGCAACGGCCACCGTAACCCTGCATCAGCAGTTCAATGGAGTAAGCGCCCATGCGTGACGCCAGGATACGGTCATACGCACAAGGTGCACCGCCACGCTGAATATGGCCCAGAACGGTCGAACGGGTTTCACGTTTGGTTTCTGTTTCAATGAAACGCGCCAGGTCGTCGATATCGCAGATGTGCTCAGTAATCGCCACGATAGCGTGCTTTTTACCTTTGGCGATGCCTGCTTTGATTTCCGCTACCAGCTCTTCGCGGGTGTACGGGAATTCTGGCAGGACGATGAACTCGCAGCCACCGGCAATCGCCGCCGCCAGGGTCAGATCGCCACAGTAGCGGCCCATCACTTCAACAATCGAGATACGCTGATGCGAGGAAGAGGTGTCGCGAAGACGGTCAATCGCTTCAACCACGGTTTCCAGTGCAGTGAAATAACCGATGGTGTAATCCGTTCCGGCCACATCGTTATCGATGGTGCCTGGCAAACCAATGCAGGGGAAGCCCATTTCAGTCAGGCGCTTAGCACCCATGTAAGATCCGTCACCACCAATCACCACCAGTGCATCAATGCCGCGCTTTTTCATGTTCTCAATGGCAACCTGGCGCACATCTTCATTACGGAACTCGGGGAAACGCGCTGAGCCCAGGAAAGTGCCGCCGCGGTTAATCATGTCGGAGACGCTGTAGCGATCAAGATTGATCATGCGATCTTCGTACAATCCCAGATAGCCATCATAGATCCCAAAAACTTCCAGTCCTTCACTCAGCGCGGAACGTACCACTCCACGAATAGCTGCGTTCATGCCTGGGGCGTCACCGCCGCTGGTTAATACACCAATTTTTTTGATCATGACAACCTCTGGATTGTTCAAAACTAAGGGTTAATCCTGCCTGTCGATCGCTGCAGAAGATCATTTCACGATTAGCGCGACATGTGATGGCAGATAGTATATCAAAGGCTTGCTGCTGAATTGATTCAGGTCAGACAACTTTTCACTATTTTTTGCAGCAAAGTTAGCGCTACGTCATCCCTTCCGTATCGATTTGATTCATTTACGTTAAAAACCTAAAGAGTCCCTGGTCTCAGACGGTACCACAGAACAGGGATCCTGATGGATAATTACGTCAGACCCGGGAAATTCTTTGCGTAATGCTTTCTCAACCTGGTCGGCAACCCGATGCGCCTGAACCAGTGGCAGCTGATCTTCCAGTTCCAGATGAAGCTGAATAAATTTGGTCGGGCCGGACTGCCGGGTTCGCAGATCATGTACGCCCTGCACCTGCGGCCAGTTTGTCGCAAGCGTCAGGATTTGCTGCCGTTCATTTTCCGGCAATGCGCGATCCAGCAATGACTGTACGGCTTCGTAGCCCATCCGCAATGCGCTATAAAGAATGAAAACACCAATCCCCAGCGCAAACAGGGCATCCGCCCGTACAACGCCATAGCTGCTCAGCACCAGCGCAATCAGTATGGCGCCATTCATGATGACGTCGGATTGATAGTGCAGCATGTCAGCCCGAATGGCCTGACTGCGGGTTTTACGCACTACCCAGCGCTGAAAGGCAACCAGTACCAGCGTTGAGCTCAGTGCCACAATGGTTACTACAATACCAACACCCGGCGCCCGCATCTCGCTGGGGGAGGCAAGATGCTGCAGGCCGGTCAGAAACAGAAACAGTGCCGAGCCGGAGATAAACATACTTTGTGCCAGCGCCGCCAGCGACTCCGCTTTGCCGTGCCCGAACGTGTGATTTTCATCAGCAGGCTGCAGCGCATAGCGCACCACCAGCAGGTTGGTTAGCGATGCAGCGATATCCACCAGCGAGTCCACCAGTGAAGCCAGCAAACTCACTGAACCGGTGTACCACCAGGCAAAAATTTTCACGAGTAACAGCACAGACGCAAGAATGGTGGCCGCGAGCGCAGCACGCTTTACCAGTCGGCCATAAGAGTGTTGCATGCCAGATTCCCTATGCAGCATCAGTGAAGATGCACACTTAAAGAGATGAATGGCTGAAGTTTAACACCGGGAGGCGGGCTGTGCTTAGGAGGTCATTCGATGAAGAAGGCTGTTTTGAAATCGCGACAGGAATAAGCAGGTACAAAAAACAAGCCCCGGCCTGGGAAGGACGGGGCGAAGTGTTATACACATCATTGCCTGGCTACTTTCAGCCGCGGGCTAATTCCAGGAACGTGTCGGCGACTACTTTTTGCCGCCTTTTTTCCCGGCTTCAGATGCTTTTTCACGATCGTTTTTGAAATTTCCGCCGCCGCTGTTCTGTCCGCCTTTTTTGCCAGCTTCAGACGCTTTTTGCGGATTATCTGCGAAATTACCTGAACCACCACGATGCTCTGCCATAACTTACTCCGTTAATAGATTTATCAGGACTACATAATGTGGTTGTTGCTCCCTGAGACTTCGCAAAGACACTTAACTTCCCTGCAGTGACAAGATTTAGTGTAGAAGGTGTGACTGAACCAGCAAGCGTAACGCGGGGAATGTATCTCACTGAAAAATATAATTAAAATGTTAATGACTTGTCTGCAATTCATTTAGTTTCAGTAAGTTATGATATTTTCATGATGAAAAAATGCTCACCGGCTCGCTTAAATTTACAGCATGTTCCAGATATTAAGAAATCAGCGATTCTTCCCAACAAATTCCCGACAAGCGCTAATAAAACGGGGGTTTTGTTGTGCGGTGATGATTCCTGTCAAAATAAAAAAAGTGAAAAAAAGATAAAAAAAACCCCCACCATCATGGTGGGGGAAGACAGGGATGTGTCTATGGCAAGGAAAACAGGGATACTATATTACTGGTTACTGCTGGTACTACTCACTGCCTGCAGCGATGAAGCTGACTGCAAATTCGAAAACTGTCGCAGCTCGTTAAGTCGCCGCTGGTAATTTTTCTGTAACGCGGACTGCTGGGCCGGCGTTAGCAGTTGAAACATTTGATTCTGTACGCGCGCCATCTCGACCTGTTGTTCAACCTGAACTCTGGCGATGACTTCCGCCTTTTGGCGAATGGCCGCTTCGTTAAACTGGTCTGCAGTCACTAATTCGTGTAATGCAGCGATATCGTCAATAT
Organism: Pantoea sp. MHSD4; assembly: GCF_021043305.1. Taxonomy (NCBI): domain Bacteria; kingdom Pseudomonadati; phylum Pseudomonadota; class Gammaproteobacteria; order Enterobacterales; family Erwiniaceae; genus Pantoea; species Pantoea sp. MHSD4. The sequence goes on from NZ_JAJNDH010000010.1 coordinate 44,063, forward strand.
GAACGACCGGGCGATCATGTCTTGCCTGTTGCATAAGGTCTCGCATCTGCTGACGCTGTTCTTCAGTCAGCTCGATGCCGTCGAACATGTGGCTTTGCGGATTTTGCGTCATACTGCCTGTCGGCAATCCGCCATGATGCATCTCGTCAATCGTCGTCGCATCTTTAGCATCTGCGCTGGCGACACTCAGAGCCATCGCTGAGGCAAGGACGACGGCGGTTAATTTGCGCATCGTATACTCCAGTTCGTTCCGTTTTGCGATTCAACGAGAGCCAGTGTACGGCGACAGCTGCAAACATCCGTCAGGGGGTGTAAAACTACGTAAAGCGATGGATAGGTGCGCCAGGAACACGGTATTTTGCCTGCGGAGGGCTACAAAAATGAATAAAATCCTGTTGGTAGATGACGACCGCGAATTAACTTCGCTTTTGAAAGAACTGTTAGAAATGGAAGGGTTTGAAGTGGTCGTCGCCAGTGATGGTGAACAAGCGCTGAACCTGATCGATAACTCGATTGATTTGCTTTTACTGGATGTCATGATGCCGAAGAAAAACGGTATCGACACTCTGAAAGAACTGCGTCAGCAACATCAAACCCCCGTCATCATGCTAACGGCGCGCGGCAGCGAGCTGGATCGTGTTCTGGGCCTCGAACTGGGCGCAGATGACTATCTGCCTAAGCCGTTTAACGATCGCGAGCTGGTGGCGCGTATCCGCGCTATTTTGCGGCGTTCTAACTGGAGTGAACAGCAGCAACACGACAACAGCTCGCCCACACTGGAAGTGGACTGTCTGAGACTCAATCCCGGCCGTCAGGAGGCCAGTTTTGATGACGTTACGCTGGATTTGACCGGCACAGAATTCACCCTGCTCTATCTGCTGGCGCAGCACCTGGGCCAGGTCGTGTCGCGTGAACATCTGAGCCAGGAAGTGCTGGGCAAACGCCTGACACCTTTTGACCGTGCCATTGATATGCATATCTCGAATCTGCGTCGCAAGCTGCCTGAGCGCCGTGATGGTCATCCCTGGTTTAAAACCTTACGTGGCCGTGGCTACCTGATGGTTTCCGCATCATGATTGGAAGTCTGACCACCCGTATCTTCGCCATCTTCTGGTTGACGCTGGCGCTGGTGTTGATGCTGGTGTTGATGGTTCCCAAGCTCGATTCACGACAGATGACCTCGCTGCTGGAAAGTGAACAGCGGCAGGGCATCATGATTGAGCAACACGTTGAAGCAGAGCTGTCACAGGATCCCCCTAACGATCTGATGTGGTGGCGTCGTCTGTTTCGTGCCGTGGAAAAATGGGCACCGCCGGGTCAGCGGCTGCTGTTAGTAACCAGTGAAGGTCGGGTGATTGGCGCGCAACATAATGAAATGCAGGTTATCCGCAATTTTATCGGCCAGTCTGACAATGCCGATCATCCTCAGAAGAAGAAATATGGTCGCGTTGAGCTGGTAGGGCCTTTTGCCGTTCGCGATGGCGAAGATAACTACCAGCTTTACATGATCCGTCCCGCCAATAGCTCTCAGCTCGACTTCGTCAATCTGCTGTTTGACCGTCCGTTGCTGCTGCTTATCGTCACCATGCTCATCAGCTCACCGCTGCTGCTGTGGCTGGCCTGGAGCCTGGCACGTCCGGCACGTAAGCTGAAATATGCTGCTGACGAAGTCGCAAGCGGGAATCTACGTCAGCATCCGGAACTGGAGTCGGGTCCGCAGGAGTTTCTGGCTGCGGGTTCCAGCTTTAACCAGATGGTCAGTGCGCTGGAACGGATGATGACCGGTCAGCAACGTCTGTTATCGGATATCAGTCATGAACTTCGCACCCCACTGACCCGCCTGCAACTGGCTACCGCCCTGCTGCGTCGGCGTCAGGGTGAAGGTAAAGAGCTGGGCCGCATTGAGATGGAAGCACAGCGTCTCGATGGCATGATTAACGATCTGTTGGTGCTCTCCCGCACCCAGCATAAAAATGCGCTGGTCAGCGAAGCAATGAAGGCAAATCAATTGTGGAATGGGGTGCTGGAAGATGCCCGTTTCGAAGCTGAGCAGATGGGCAAGAAGATGGATATCCCCTATCCGCCAGGCCCGTGGCCGCTTTATGGGAACCCTCATGCGCTGGAGAGTGCGCTGGAAAATATTGTGCGCAATGCGCTGCGCTATTCACACACGCACATCAGCGTCAGCTTCTCCGTTGATATTTCCGGTATCACGGTCCACGTCGATGATGATGGTCCTGGCGTGAGTCCGGAAGATCGTGAACAGATTTTCCGTCCTTTCTATCGAACCGATGAAGCGCGCGATCGCGAATCAGGCGGCACCGGTCTTGGCCTGGCAATTGTCGAAACGGCCGTGCAGCAACATCGCGGCTGGGTTAAAGCCGATGACAGTCCATTAGGCGGTTTGCGTCTGACCCTCTGGTTGCCGCTCTACTCCTCCGGCCGTCAATAATTTGCTATGCTTCGGCCCCTGTCATCGGGGGCCTTATGCTTAACATTGTCTTGTTTGAACCAGAAATTCCGCCGAATACCGGCAATATCATCCGCCTTTGCGCCAATACGGGCTTTCAGCTTCATTTGATTCAGCCGCTCGGCTTTGCCTGGGATGACAAGCGCTTACGTCGCGCCGGGCTGGATTATCACGAATTCACCGCCATCAAATTCCATGCTGACTATCAGGCGTTTATCGCCACTGAGTCGCCTGAGCGTCTGTTTGCACTGACGACCAAAGGGACGCCTGCACACAGCGCCGTCGCCTATCAGGCGGGCGATTATCTGCTGTTTGGGCCGGAGAGCCGCGGATTGCCTGCCGAGATCCTGGCCGCGTTACCGGCGCAGCAAAAAATCCGCATCCCGATGAGAGCAGAAAGCCGGAGTATGAATTTGTCGAATGCTGTATCGGTTGTGGTTTATGAAGCGTGGCGCCAGCTTGATTACGCGGGCGCGCTGATCAAAGACTAGATGCCGTCGCCAAACTGAAAACCGGCCAGGCTGCCATTGAAGTGCTGATCCATATCCATCGACGGCTTCTCACTGCCTGGCTTACCGACGATACGCGCGGGAACGCCTGCGGCAGTGGTGTGCGGCGGCACGGGCTGTAACACCACGGAACCGGCACCGATTTTTGCTCCCTTGCCGACTTCAATATTGCCAAGGACTTTCGCGCCGGCACCAATCATCACCCCTTCACGGATTTTCGGATGACGGTCTCCACTGGTTTTGCCGGTACCGCCCAGCGTCACCGATTGCAGAATCGAAACATCATTTTCCACCACGGCGGTTTCACCAATCACTATGCCTGTGGCATGGTCGAGCATAATGCCGTGGCCAATATGGGCGGCGGGGTGAATATCGACGGCAAAGGAGACAGAGATTTCGTTCTGCAGGTAAACCGCCAGTGCGCGTCGGCCTTCATTCCACAGCCAGTGGCCAATGCGGTAGGCCTGTAAGGCGTGAAAACCTTTAAGGTAGAGCAGCGGCGTAGAGTATTTATCCACTGCCGGGTCGCGCTGACGCACAGCCTGAATATCGTAAGCCGCTGACATAATCATCGACGGATCTTCACGATAGGCTTCTTCAACGATTTCACGAATGGCGATGGCGGGCATAATCGGGTTAGCCAGCTTGTTGGCCAGCATATAACTCAGTGCGCTACCGAGATTTTCATGTTTTAGCAATGTCGCGTGGAAGAAGCTGGCAAGCATCGGCTCACAATCAGCCAGGGCACGCGCTTCTGCTTTGATATTGTTCCAGACCAGTTCTAACTCATCAGACGACATTGCTGCTTTCTCCCGATAAAAAAAGCGCCTGAATGGGCGCTGCAGGTAATGATGCTACGCGTCCTGCGTTAGCCAGTGCTGTTTTCGTCCTTCCTTGTGCGTCCCAGCAAGCTCAATGCTGCATCTCTCGCCGGTTTTTCGCAATACAGCACCTGATAAATCTGCTCGGTAATCGGCATTTCCACACCCAGCCGCGCAGCCAATGCCTTGACTTCTTTGGTGTTTCTATAGCCTTCTACAACTTGTCCGATAATGCGTTGTGCGCTATCTACATCCTCGCCCTGGCCCAGCATCATGCCAAAACGGCGGTTACGCGACTGATTATCAGTACAGGTCAGTACCAGATCGCCCAGACCGGCCATGCCCATAAACGTCGTGGGATCGGCACCCAGCGCTGCACCTAACCGGCTCATTTCAGTCAGACCGCGGGTGATCAGTGCGGTACGCGCATTCGCGCCAAAACCTATTCCGTCGGAGATTCCGGCTCCGATAGCAATCACGTTTTTTACTGCGCCGCCGAGCTGGACGCCAATAAAGTCAGGGTTGTTATAAACACGGAAGCTCTTACCGCAGTGCAGTTTCTGCTGCAGGTCGTCTGCAAACTGCGCATCCGTTGCGGCCAGCGCGATGGCGGTCGGTAATCCGGCTGCCAGTTCTTTCGCAAAAGTGGGTCCGGAGATGACGGCCAGCGGAATAGTATCGCCGACAATTTCACGCGCCACATCCTGCAGCAGACGACCCGTCTCTTTTTCCAGCCCTTTAGTCGCCCAGACAATGCGTGAGTCTGGTCGCAGATGAGGCTTGATCTGCTGCAGCACATCGCCAAAGACATGACTCGGCACCACGATCAATAAGTCGCGGCTGGCAGCAATAGCTTTGGTCAGATCAGATTCAAGGGAAAGATTGTCGGGAAACGGCACATCGGGCAGGAAAGCGGTGTTACAGCGGTCATTCTGAAGTTGAGCCAGATGCGTCGGGTTATGTCCCCACAACAGCACCGGATGGCCGTTACGGGCCAGCGTAATCGCCAAAGCGGTGCCGTAAGAACCGGCACCGATGACGCTAATCGAAGCGTGAGTTTCCATCAGGCATCCTGATGTGGTTCAGCACCTTCTTCACCTTGCTGCTGCTGCAGATAGTTCATGAACAGCGCATCAAAGTTAACCGGTGCCAGGTTCAGCTGCGGGAAGGTACCACGGGATACCAGGCTGGTAATGCATTCGCGAGCGTACGGGAACAGAATGTTCGGGCAGTATGCACCCAGGCAATGTGCCATCTGCGTTCCTTCGATACCGCTGATGGTGAAGATACCGGCCTGCTGAACTTCACACAGGAAAGCCGTCTCTTCGCCCACAGTCGCGGTTACAGTCACACGAAGTACCACTTCGTAAACTTCGTCAGCCAGCTGAGAAGATGCAGTGTCCAGATCCAGTTTAACGTCCGGTTCCCACTCTTTCTGGAAAACCTGCGGGGCATTAGGCGCTTCAAAAGAGATGTCTTTGGTGAAGACGCGCTGAATCTGGAATTGCATTTCGTTCGAGTTATGTTCTGACATGTGACCAAATCCTATGTATGAGATTGTCCGGCGTAAAATTACGCCTGCAGTAAGGGATCTAAACCTTCGCGATTATCGAGTGCGAATAAGTCATCGCAGCCGCCAATGTGCTGCGCATCAATAAAAATCTGAGGCACGGTGGTACGGCCGCTACGCTTGATCATCTCTTCGCGTTTCGCCATGTCCCCATCAATAGGGATCTCCTGAAACGATACGCCTTTTTGCGTTAACAGCGCCTTCGCCCGATGGCAGTAAGGACAGGTGGCCTTGGTATACATTTCAACATTTGCCATGATCAACACCTCTGTATGATTATTTACCGCGGACTAATGGCAGATTTTCACCACTCCAGCCACTGATACCGTCTTTCAGCACTGAAACCTGCTCAAAGCCTGCAGCGCTCAGGTGCGCAGCAGAATCACCCGCGCTTTGTCCGGTTGCACATACCACAATTATGGGCTGCGCTTTGTGCTTTGCCAGTTCGTCGATGTTGCCTTTTTTAATCTCAGCGGCTGCCACATTTACAGCGCCTGAAATATGCCCTCTGCGGAAATCGTCGCGCGAACGCACGTCTACCACTACCGCGTCCTCTTTGTTAATCAGGCGGGTTGCTTCACCGCGGCTGATCGTTTTTACCTTAGAGAACATTCCTTTAACGGTAGTCACAATCACCAGAACGAGTAAAACGACCCATGCCAGACTCAGGATGGGGTGATTGCTTGCAAACTGCATAATTTCTTGCATGAGGGGTAACGACTCCAGACCGGGCTAATAAGCTAAAACAAGGGTTCTGAGTATACCTGCGCCACTTCGCATGTACAGATGCTATGCGGCCAGAGTATCGATTTGTGCGCCATTTTCCAAAAAAAGTGGCTGAATAGCAAAAATGGCGTAAGGCTTAATGTATGTCATTGCGAAAGTAGACATAACTGGAAAAGCAAATGCCAGTGGGGAGCACTGGTAAGCGGCGGTTCATCGTGGAATAATCATTGGCCTATGAAGGGAAAAACAACCGTTTCGCACACAAGGACCCGTCGCAACGGCGATAACCTGCCGTTGTTCATACACCTGTCCAGCCTCTCCCTTAGCCTGCTTTGTGCGGGGGCACTGTTATTGCCTGCCGCAGCCCAAAGTGCAGAAGACAGCAAATCTCAGCTGCAGTCCATCCAGCAAAACATTGCTGAGAAAGAGAAAAGCGTCAAAGCGCAGAAGGTGCAACGCAGCAAATTACTGGATCAGCTGCAAAGCCAGGAAAAAATCATCGCGCAGGCAAGCCGTCAGCTGCGTGACACCCGCAATAGCCTCAGCGCCCTGAATAGTGAGATCAAACAGCTCACCACCTCCATCGCCCGTCTTGAAAAACAGCAAACCCAACAGGAAAGCCTGTTATCCGAGCAGCTTGATGCGGCGTTTCGTCAGGGTAAGCACAACGGAGTACAGCTTTTGATGGGCGGTGAAGAGAGCCAGCGCAGTGAGCGTATTCTGGCCTATTTTGGTTATATGAATGCTGCCCGCCAGAAAAGCATTGAATCGCTGCAAAAGACGCGTCAGGACTTAAATCAGCAACGCGTCACACTTGAGCAAAAGCAACAGCAGCAGAAAGACTTACTGGCACAGCAGCAGGGCCAGCAGCAGAAGCTGCAACAGGCGAGCGAAGCACGTAAAAAAACCCTGACGTCGCTGGAAAGCGCGCTGGAAAAAGATCAGGCCGATCTGGTCGAGATGCGCCAGAATGAAAGCCGTCTGCAGGATAAAATCGCCCGGGCGGAACGTGAGGCGCGCGAGCGTGCAGCCCGCGAAGCGCGTGAGGCTGAAAAAGTGCGTCAGCGTCAGGCGCAGGCGAAAGCCAAAGGCTCCAGCTATCAGCCGACCCAGAGCGAACGCGAACTGGTGGCGCGTACTGGTGGGCTCGGTCGTGCGGGCGGTCAGGCGTTGTGGCCGGTTCGCGGACGCATTGAACATCGCTTTGGTGAACAACTACAGGGTGAACTTCGCTGGAAAGGCCTGGTAATTGATGCGCGGGAAGGTACCGAGGTGAAAGCTATCGCCGATGGCCGTGTGCTGATGGCCGACTGGTTACAGGGCTACGGTCTGGTGGTGGTGCTGGAACACGGTAAAGGTGATATGAGTCTGTATGGCTACAACCAAAGTGCGCTGGTGAGCGTGGGTACGCAGGTGAAGGCAGGACAGCCTATTGCACTGGTGGGCACCAGTGGTGGCCGCGGTACCCCATCGCTCTATTTTGAAATCCGACGTCAGGGACAGGCCGTCAATCCACTCCCGTGGTTAGGAAAATAAGTTTTGCTGCAACGTCGAAAACTCCCCGTTCTGATGAGCGCCCTGCTGTTCTGCTCCGCTGCGCAGGCGGGCAAACTGTCCATTGTCATTGATGATGTTGGCTATCGCCCTGCAGAAGAGAACAAGGTCCTGCAGATGCCCCAGGCTATTTCAGTAGCGGTATTACCCAACGCACCCCATGCCCGTGAAATGGCAATTAAAGCGCATCAGGGGGGTCACGAAGTGTTGATCCATCTGCCCATGGCGCCGCTGAGCAAACAGCCGCTGGAAAAAGATACCTTAACGCCGGAGATGAGCAGCGAAGAGGTCGCCCGCATCATGCGCAATGCGGTTAACAACGTGCCTTATGCCGTGGGTCTGAACAATCATATGGGCAGCAGGATGACCTCAAGCCTGCCCGGTATGCAGAAGGTGATGCAGGCGCTGAACCACTATAATCTCTACTTTCTTGATAGCATGACCATCGCCAATAGTCAGGCTATTCCTGCCGCTCAGGGTACCCAGGTCAAAGTGTTAAAACGCCGGGTCTTCCTTGATGACAGCCAGGATATCAACGCCATCCGCCAGCAGTTCAGTCGGGCGGTAAAGCTGGCGCAGCGCGATGGGTACGCCATTGCCATTGGGCATCCTCACCCTAACACCGTACGGGTGCTGCAGCAGATGTTACCCACGCTGCCAGCCGACATTACGCTGGTTCGCCCCAGCGAGCTATTGAACGAATCTCTTCACAACAACGCACGGACGCCTGTGGCACCGACAAAACCGGTGACGCCACGCTTCCGGCCTGCCGACATATGTAAACCGAAGCAGCCGCTGACGCCGGTTCCGGCGACCAGAGCCTTGACGGTCATTGCCGAAAGTGTGAATAACAGTCCGCTGTTTAAGACGCTGAAAAATCTGTTCTGAATTTGCCATGAATGCTAAGTGCTGAGCTTAGCGTTCATTTATGCACAGAAATTACTATAATCCTGGGTCGGGCAATAACGGGCTTTGCGGGAACAGTGTAGGGATGACGATTAATAAACAAAAAATCCTGCTGCTGGACAACGGCAGAGAGTGGGGCGGCGGCACCAACAGCATGCTGGAGCTGTTGAAACGTATCGATCGTCAAAAGTTCGATATTACCTGCTGCTTCTATCACAACTACAGCCGTGGCAACGACGAAACCATCGAAGCCACGCTGAATGCGCTGGCTATTCCGGTCTTTTTTATTCCGCAAATCAGGCAACCACGCTGGGCCAAATTTATAAAAGAAGCCGCACGGGCGCTGCTGTTTTTCAATAAAAAACTCAGGAAACGCACCATTGATAAAGTTGATACACACTGGCGCATTATGCCTAATGCCATCAAAATCAATTCATTGCTGCAACTGGGGAAATTTGACACGCTCTACATGAATAACCAGCCCAGCACCAATGTGGAAGGTTATCTGGCGGCGCGCAGCCTGCCGGTAGCGGTGGTTCAGCACTGCCGTATCGATCCGGTTCTGGAACCGCGGCTGGTTAACATGGTTAATCAGGATTGTCAGGCGGTCATTGCCGTGTCACAGGGTGTTAGTGACACCTTACGCCGCCATGGCGTGGAAGCGGAGCGCTGTTTTACCGTCAGTAATGCTATCGATATCCACCAGCCTCTGCCCAGCCGTCTTGACGTACGCCAGCGTTTTAAACTCTCTCCGTCGACCTTTGTGTTTGGCACGATCGGCTCCCTGATATTACGTAAATCTAATCACCACATTCTGCAGGCTCTGGGCCGTTTTAAACGCGCCAACCCCGATGCAGACTGGCGAATGATGATTGTCGGAGCGGGCCCGGAGCTTCAGCATCTGTTGCAACTGGCTACCGCAGAGAACATCCAGCATCACGTGGTCTTTACGGGCTTCCAGAACAATGCGATGGATTACCTTACAACCTTTGATACCTTTATTCTTGCCTCACGCAGTGAAGGCTTGCCACGGGTTGTGCTGGAGGCGATGCTGGTAAATACCACCGTCGTGGGCTCCCGCGTAGTCGGCACTGCCGAATTGATCAGTCATGATGAAACCGGGTTGCTGTTTGATTATGGCAACGTGGTGCAACTGACACAGCATCTGACTGCGCTGTGGCAGGATGCGGAGTTACGTCAGCGCCTGACCAATGCGGCAGCGAAACGCGTACGTGAACAGTACGCTATAGAAACCTATATCAGCGGCGTCGAGAATATTTTGCAAAGCGTCGCCAAAAAGAAACCTCATGCTTAATTTTTTGAATCCCCGTTACCGTCATATCAGAGCGCGCCATAACCTGCCTTATTCGAATAGAGCGGTTCAGGGCACTGTGCCGGTCACGTCTGTCGTGATTCCCTGCACTGGCGCGGACTATATTGAAGAAGCCCTGCTCAGTGCTGATTTTGCGGCGCGCTTTGCGACAGAAGCAGAAGAGATTGTGATAGTCAGCGATCAGCCCACTCACGCCTTTGGCAGCCTGCCCGTAAAAACCCGCGTGGCAACGCTGGATGTCCCACACCGGGAAGAGAGCTACCGTTACAAACAGATCTATCGCAGCCGTTTAATCAAATTGCAGGCGCCCCTGCAGGCAAAAGGCGACGGCATTCTGATGATCGATTCCGACCTCAATCTGCTTAAGATGCCTGAAATCATGATGGGTCCAGGCCATCTTTACTCCAGTTTTCGTCAGGGGAAAATGATTGCCAAGCTGGAGGGAGCGCCGGATGAAGCGATTCCCGCCTATTATCCGCATAGTATCAGGCCCTATCTGACAGACCACGTTAACGGCGCTTACCTGGCTGCTACGCGAGAAGTCTGGCAGCGTATTTCACCGCTGTGGCTGACGCTGTTTAATGATACCTGGAATTTAATGAACGACAGCCAGCCGCCTACCGATCAGCTCCCGCTGGCGGTGTTACTGGACATGCTGGATATTAAAACCGTCAATCTGGGGGAATGGGCTAACTGGCCAGTCTCGAAGAAAATTGGCGGACAGTCGGCGGTGATCCCACCTGAAGTGGTTGGCGCTCACGGCGGATTCCCGTTGTCGGAATGGCAAAAATACCTGACCGATCCGCAACAGCCGCTGAACTTTAAAGGCCAGGACTATACGCGTAAAGTCCGCTACCTGACCGATGAAGAGAAAAAGCAAGGCTAATCAGGCGGCCGCCCCGGCGGCCGTTGTTTTAATTCCAGTTCAGTATCACCTTTCCCGAACGTCCTGAACGCATCTCATCAAAGCCCTGCTGGAAATCGTCAATGCCAAAACGATGGGTAATCACTGGCGTTAAATCAAGACCGGACTGGATCAGTGCTGCCATCTTGTACCAGGTTTCAAACATTTCGCGGCCATAAATTCCCTTGATAAAAAGCCCTTTGAAGATCACCTGATTCCAGTCGATCGCCATTTCACCCGGCGGAATGCCCAACAGTGCGATGCGCCCGCCGTGGTTCATCACCTCCAGCAGGCTACGAAACGCAGGCGGTGCACCGGACATTTCGAGACCGACATCAAACCCTTCCGTCATACCCAGTGAATGCATCACATCCCGCAAGTTCTCATTCGCCACATTGACCGCACGCGTGACACCCATTTTCCGCGCCAGCTCCAGGCGGTACTCATTGATGTCCGTGATCACAACGTTACGTGCGCCGACATGGCGACAGACCGCTGCAGCCATAATGCCAATTGGGCCTGCGCCGGAGATCAGCACATCCTCGCCGACCAGATCAAACGACAGTGCGGTATGTACGGCGTTGCCGAAGGGGTCGAAGATTGCCGCCAGCTCATCAGAAATATTGTCGGGTATTTTGAACGCATTGAAGGCCGGAATGACCAGATATTCCGCGAAGCACCCCTGGCGGTTAACGCCCACGCCCATCGTATTCCGGCATAGATGCGTGCGTCCAGCGCGGCAGTTGCGGCAGTGCCCACAGGTGATATGCCCCTCACCTGAGACCCGATCGCCAATCGTAAAGCCTTTCACTTCCTGTCCTGTCGCAACCACCTCACCCACATATTCATGACCGACAATCATCGGTACCGGGATGGTTTTGCGTGACCAGTCATCCCAGTTATAGATATGGACATCGGTGCCGCAGATGGCGGTTTTACGAATTTTAATCAGCAGATCATTATGACCGGGCTCAGGAACCGGCGCATCGGTCACCATCCAGATGCCCTCTTCCTTCTTCAGTTTGGCGAGTGCTTTCATGACGGACTCCTCAGGCGATGACGCCCAGTTGTTTGCCGATGCGGGTAAAGGCCGCCACCGCACGCTCCAGTTGTTGCTGGGTGTGCGCCGCAGAGATTTGGGTGCGAATGCGTGCCTGACCTTTTGGCACCACCGGATAGAAGAAACCGGTCACGTAGATACCTTCCTGCTGCAGCAGGTGGGCAAACTGCTGGGCGACGCTGGCTTCACCCAGCATCACCGGAATAATGGCGTGGTCGGCACCGGCCAGCGTAAAGCCCGCGGCCGTCATCTGCTCCCGGAAGTAACGGGCGTTATCCCACAGACGCTGACGCAGCCCATCGCCTTCGCTGAGCAGATCCAGCACCCGCAGCGAGGCAGCTACAATAGCCGGGGCAAGTGAGTTGGAGAACAGATAAGGACGGGAGCGCTGACGCAGCCACTCCACTACTTCAGCTTTTGCTGCAGTGTAGCCTCCGGACGCGCCGCCCAGCGCTTTACCCAGCGTGCCGGTAATGATGTCGACCCGACCCATGACGTCGCAATATTCATGGGTTCCGCGTCCGGCATTCCCGACAAAGCCCACCGCATGGGAGTCATCCACCATCACCAGCGCGGAGAACTCATCTGCCAGATCGCAGATGGCGGGCAAATTCGCAATCACCCCATCCATAGAGAAGACGCCATCAGTTGCGATCAAAATATGACGGGCACCTTTATCGCGCGCTTCCTGCAGACAGGCGCGCAACTGCACCATGTCATTATTGGCATAGCGATATCGCTGCGCTTTGCACAGCCGGACGCCATCAATAATGGAGGCGTGATTCAACGCGTCGGAAATTATTGCATCCTGGGCATCAAGCAGGGTTTCAAACAGGCCACCGTTGGCATCGAAACAGGAGGAGTAAAGAATGGCATCCTCCATGCCCAGAAAATCTGCCAGCCGCTTTTCCAGCTGCTTATGACTATCCTGGGTGCCGCAGATAAAGCGCACCGACGCCATGCCAAAACCATGCGAATCCATCCCCGCTTTCGCCGCCTGAATCAGCGCCGGATGGTTCGCCAGACCTAAATAGTTATTGGCGCAGAAGTTAATCACTGCCGGATCGCTGCCCACTGCGATCTCCGTCTGCTGGGCAGAGGTGATGATCCGCTCCTGTTTAAACAGTCCTTCCTGACGTGCATCATCAAGTTGCTGACGAAGTTGTTGATAAAATTGCGCAGGCATCATTGCTCTCCTCAGATGGCAAAAATCTGGCATATCTTACTGAACAGGCCGCTTCTTCACGATAAATCGCCCAACAGAATGTCATTTTTGCAGCATAGTTCACGCCGCGCGGATGTACACACAAAGCGTTACAGAGTCATCTGGCTGTCTGCACCCTGATGAAATGTTATGATGTGAGGTATTCGTGTGTGAAACCTCCTGTTTCACCCCACAACGTTGAAGGTAACAACATGATTATCGTAACTGGCGGCGCAGGAATGATTGGCAGCAACATCGTCAAAGCGCTGAACGATCGCGGTCACACCGACATTCTGGTGGTGGATAATCTGAAGGATGGCACCAAGTTTGCCAATTTAGTCGACCTGGATATCGTCGATTACATGGACAAAGAAGAGTTCCTGATGAGCGTAATGGCGGGCGATGATTTAGGCCCGATCGAAGCGGTATTCCATCAGGGTGCCTGCTCCTCCACCACTGAGTGGGATGGCAAGTACATGATGGAAAACAACTATCAGTACTCCAAAGAGTTGCTTCACTTCTGTCTTGAGCGCGAGATCCCGTTCCTCTACGCCTCTTCTGCTGCGACCTACGGCGGACGCAACGAGAATTTCATTGAAGAGCGCCAGTATGAGCAGCCACTGAATGTCTATGGCTACTCCAAAATGCTGTTCGACCACTATGTCCGCCAGATGCTGCCGGAAGCGAATTCGCCGGTGTGCGGCTTCCGCTATTTCAACGTCTACGGACCGCGTGAAGGCCATAAAGGCAGCATGGCAAGTGTGGCTTTCCATCTGAACACGCAGATCAGCAACGATGAAAATCCAAAACTGTTTGAAGGCAGTGACGGCTTTAAACGTGACTTCATTCACGTTGATGATGTGGCGGAAGTGAACCTGTGGTGCTGGGAAAATGGCGTCTCCGGAATTTACAACTGTGGCACAGGCCGCGCCGAATCCTTCCAGGAAGTGGCTGATGCGGTCCTGAAATTCCATCAGAAAGGCCAGATTGAGTACATTCCGTTCCCGGAAAAACTCAAAGGACGTTATCAGGCTTATACCCAGGCCGATCTCACTAAGCTACGCGCCGCGGGTTACGACAAGCCATTTAAAACAGTGGCCCAGGGCGTTGCTGACTATATGGTCTGGCTGAACCGCAACGCATAAAGGAAGCTGCTCCGGCGATGAAAATTCTGGTAATCGGCCCGTCATGGGTCGGCGATATGATGATGTCGCAAAGTCTCTATCGCACACTCAAGGCCGAACATCCGGATGCAGTGATCGACGTGATGGCACCTGCGTGGTGCCGTCCGTTGCTTTCACGCATGCCGGAGGTGAATCAGGCGCTGGCGATGCCGCTAGGGCATGGCGCACTGGAAATTGGTGAGCGTCGCCGTCTGGGAAAAGTGCTGCGCGCCAGTCACTACGACCGTGCTTATGTGCTGCCTAACTCCTTTAAGTCGGCGCTGGTCCCCTTCTTCGCCGGAATAAAACGCCGCGTCGGCTGGCGCGGTGAAATGCGTTATGGCCTGCTGAACGATTTGCGGGTGCTGGATAAAGCCGCCTTTCCGCTGATGGTTGAGCGCTACGTTGCGCTGGGCTACGACACGCCTGTTGCCTCGGCGGCGCAACTGCCACAGCCGCTGTTATGGCCGAAATTGCAGGTTGAAGAGCAGGAAAAGATTGAAACGGCTGCACAGTTTCAGCTTGCGGCGCCCCGTCCGATTATCGGTTTTTGTCCGGGCGCTGAATTTGGTCCGGCCAAACGCTGGCCACACTATCATTACGCCACGCTGGCGAGCCAGTTGATTGCTGACGGCTTCCAGATCGTGCTGTTCGGCTCTGCTAAAGATCGCCCGACAGGTGAAGAGATTATCGCTGCGCTGCCTGAAGCGGCGCGCGGCCATTGCCGTAATCTGGCAGGCGAAACCCAGCTGGAACAGGCGGTCATTCTGCTGGCGCAATGCCGTGCTGTGGTCAGCAACGACTCCGGACTGATGCATATTGCCGCGGCGCTGGATCGTCCACTCGTCGCGCTCTATGGCCCCAGCAGCCCTGACTTCACGCCGCCGCTGGCACGTCAGGCGCGCATTATTCGCCTGATTACTGGCTATCACAAAGTGCGCAAAGGCGATGCCGAACAGGGTTATCACCAGAGCCTGATCGATATCCAGCCTGAGCGCGTACATCAGACGCTGAGCGAACTGCTCGTGCCACAGGAGGTGCCATGCACGTCCTGATTGTTAAAACCTCTTCCATGGGCGATGTTCTGCATTCGCTCCCTGCTCTGACCGATGCAATGCATGCTATTCCCGGCATCCGTTTCGACTGGGTGGTGGAAGAGAATTTTGCGCAGATCCCTGGCTGGCATCCCGCCGTCGATAAGGTGTTACCGGTCGCGATTCGCCGCTGGCGCAAACACTGGTTTGGCAGTCAGCAGCGTGAAGAGCGCGTGCAGTTTAAGCGCGAGTTACAGTCACGTGAGTATGATGTCGTGATTGATGCGCAGGGGCTGATCAAGAGTGCCGCACTGGTCACCCGTTTATCGAAAGGGGTGAAGCATGGACAGGACAGCCGCAGCGCGCGTGAGCCGTTTGCCAGCTGGTGGTATGACGTCCGCCATGAGGTGAGTAAACGGCAGCACGCGGTTGAGCGAACGCGCGAACTCTTCGCCAAAAGCCTGGGCTATGAAAAGCCGCAACACCAGGGTGACTACGCAATTGCCGGGCACTTCCTGCATCATCTGCCCGCTGACGCACAGCATTACCTGGTCTTTCTGCATGCTACAACCCGTGACAACAAGCACTGGCCGGAATCACACTGGCGACAGCTGATTGAACTGATGCAGCCGAGCGGTCTGCGGGTGAAACTGCCCTGGGGTGCTGAGCATGAGCATCAACGTGCACTGCGGCTTGCAGAAGGATTCGGACATGTCGATGTGCTGCCTAAGCTGACGCTGGACGCGATAGCCCAGCAGCTGGCAGGCGCGCGGGCGGTGGTCTCGGTAGATACCGGATTGAGCCATCTGACGGCGGCACTGGATCGTCCCAATCTGACGCTGTATGGCCCGACCGATCCCGGCCTGATTGGCGGTTACGGGCAGAACCAACAGGCTCTGAGCGCCCCGAATCATCGTCTGGCGGAGCTGACCGCTGACTCGGTGGCAGAAAAACTGCAGGCCGTTATTACGGAAAACACGCCATGAACTATGTGTTGATCTACCTGCTGCTGCTGCCTTTCCGGGCGATTATGCGGCTGTTCTACCGGCCAACGGGTCGCAGCTTAATCATCCAGACGGCGAAGATCGGTGATTTTATCAATATCACCCCGATGCTGCGCGCGCTGGGTCAGTCTGAGCTGTTGATCAGCAAAGCGGTGGAGCCGCTGGCGCGTCACGATGACACAGTCAGCCGCTATTTTCTGATTGAAGACGCAAAGCGCAGCTTTTTTACCAAACTGAAGCTCGCGTTCACCCTGATGAACCGCTATGACAACGTTTATCTGGTGCAGCCAAATAGCGTAAACCTGTTCTTTGCCGCGTTATGCAACGCACCGAACAAGCAGTTTCTGCGCACCTATGTGCGTAAGTCCTACCATAAAACCTTCTATCGCAGCGCCAGCGGCATTGTCGACCACGCGAAGACAGATTTAACGCTCGACAGTTACCTGAAGCTGATTAACCGCGACTATCGCTATACCGATTTTCCCAAACATGCGACCTCGCCACTCTGGCAGCCGCCTGCGCCGCCCGCTGCGCTGCTGAATCCACGCAGCGGCATTAAAATAGGCATCAGTATTTCTGCCGGTAACAAGGCCAAGACGATTCCTGCCAGCATCTGGCAGCAGCTGATGACGTCGCTGTCTGACCTGCCCTGCACCTTTTATGTGTTTGGCCCGCCAGCCGAGCAGCCATGGCTGGATGAGTTACTGAGCCTGACCGGCCCAAAAGAGAATATTGTCAGTCTGATTGGTGAGCTAAAGCTGGAAGAGGTTCCCTGGGCCATTTCTCAAATGGATTTCTACATCTGCTCTGACTCTGGCAATGCCTATATTGCGGATGCGCAGCAGATCCCGGTGATCGTGCTTTATGGGCCATGTGATATCAGAGAACAGCGTCCGGTCCATAATGCACTGTTTATAGGACCGGAAAATATTGCTGCATCGTCGTTCATTTTTTCCGCTCCTTATAGGTTTGAGCAACCCGCTGAAAAATTATTCGAGCTGGATCATGATAAACTGACTAGAATACAAACGTTTATTACTCATAATCTGGAATAGTGAAGCGTAATGGCAATTACCCCTCTTACTGAGGCCGTTCAGCAAAGTCAGCTGCTGGTTAACACGCTTGCTGACACGGATGATAATCCGGTTCACGTTGCGTTTGGCATTAACCATGCCTACGCGCGCGGCCTGGGCATTACGTTGTTTTCACTTCTCAGCCATCATCCCGATACGGCTTTCCATGCCCATGTTTTCTCAGACTCGCTTCGCGATGAGGATGTGGAAAAACTGCGCTCGCTGGCCGCGGGCCACCGTCTGGCGATCACACTGCATATTTTTAGCAGTGCCTGGGTTGAGCAGCTGCCTTCCGTCGGACGTTATCCCAAAAGTATTCACTACCGCTTCCTGATCCCTGAAACCGTGGCGAGCTACAGCGATCGGGTGATCTATATTGATGCGGATACCCTGGTGGTGGGCGATTACTCTCCCCTGTTTACCCTGGATCTCACGGATTACACGCTGGCGGCCTGTAATGACACGCCGCGAGCGCGGCAGAATCAGTGCGCGAAGCTCGGGCTGAAGCATCATCACTATTTCAACTCCGGCTTTATGCTGATCAATATTCCGCGCTGGCTCGAAAGGCAGACCTCTGCGCGTATTACCGACGTGCTGGTGTCGCGGGGCGCTGAATTTGGCTTTCCCGATCAGGATGCGCTGAATATCGTGCTTCAGGATGAGATTCTGATCCTGCCGGACCGTTATAACCAGATTTACGACATCATCGCCAATAAAGTCTGGGACCACTCTACTGTGCCCACTGACACGGTGATGATTCACTACACCGGGAAATGCAAACCCTGGCATGCGTGGGCCGGCAGCGACCTTGCCCGGCGCTACTACGGCTATTACCAGCGCTCACCCTGGTCTGAACAACCGCTTGATTTGCCTGACAACTATAAACAGATAAAGCGATTTGCCCGCATTAAGTGGCATCAGAAGCAGTATGCCGAAAGCATGGGCTGGATGATGAAGTATGTCAGTCTCAAGTTCTTTAAGCAGAGCGAACAGTAGCGCACTCAGGTTTATCAGATTGATTCGGGCGCTGTTATTGCAGCGCCTGACTTTCCCGTCATTTATCCCACCTGCTGTTTGCCACGACCATTTATAAAAAGCCAAATGAACACCGGCATAATAATCTGTTTACCTTTAAGGCCTCATTGCGTAAAAAAAGCGCATATAGCGCATTATTGTTGTCGGGCGTGGTTTTTAGTAAAGCAGGGAAGCCACACCGTTTTATAATCATGCATTCCCTGATTTCATTCTGCTGATTTGGAAATGATTTATGACGAGGCAACGCCCTTTCGCAGTGAATATAACGCCGGTGCAGATATTGTCATGAGTACGTCTCCTCTGCTGAGTATCATTACCCCGATGTATAACGCGGGCAGCATGTTTGATGAGTTCATGCAGGCGCTACTGGCGCAGACGCTGACTGCGCTGGAAATCATAATTGTCGATGACGGTTCCACCGATGGCTCTGGCGAGCGTGCCGACCAGTATGCACAGCAGCATGCTCATATTCGTGTGATTCATCAGGAAAATGGCGGTGTATCGCGTGCCCGCAACGCCGGGCTGGCGATAGCCCGCGGGAAATATGTCACCTTTCCTGATGCGGATGACACCATGCAGCCCGATATGTATCAGACGCTGGTGACGCTGGCGGAAGCGGACAATCTGGATGCGGCACAGTGCAACGCCGAGTGGTTTTTCAAACATAGCCAGCGAGTAAAACCGCTGATTCCGCTGGATCGTTTGCGCAGCACACCGGTGCTGAGTGGGGCCGACTGGCTCAATACCGCGCTGAAAACCCATCGGTATATGCATGTGGTCTGGCTGGGAATCTATCGCCGGGAACTGATTGAGCAGCATCAGTTGCAGTTCGAACCGGGTTTGCACCATCAGGATATTCCCTGGACCACCGAGTTTATGTTGCTGGCAAAACGCGTGCGGTATACCGAAGCCGTACTCTATCGCTACTATATGCATGACGCCTCCATCAGCAATCGCAAACGCACTGGCGAGCGCAACGTTGAATATCAGCGTCACTACCTGAAGATTGCGCGACTGCTGGAAGAGCTTAACCATCGTTATCGTGACCGCGTGAAGATCTACCCGTCATTTCACTATCAGGTGACCCATGAAGCGCTCAGCGTTTGTCACAGTGTGAGACGCGAGCCTGACCCCCGCGCACGCCAGGCGATCATTGCCGACCTGTTCACAACCCGGACACACCTGCGCATGTTACGTAATGCCAGAGGCATTAAGCAGTGGTATCAGTTGCTGTTATGGCTGGCACGACTCTATCGCTGGCGTAATAAATAACCTTTGAGGCTGGCTTTATCCTAAAAAGGGTTTGCCCTACAATCGGCTCACTGAATTCTGAGAACTCTTGTTTATGGCCAGCCTGATTCCAGCAAACTTCTCTCCAAAAAATATATTACTGATTAAGCTGCGCCATCATGGTGACATGCTGCTCACAACGCCCGTCATCAATGCGCTTCATGAGCGTTATCCGCAGGCCAGCATTGACGTGTTGCTCTATAAAGAGACGCGTCCGATGCTGGAAGCGCATCCGGCTATCCGCCATTTGCACGTCATCGATCGCAAATGGAAGCAGGAGGGCACCTGGCGTAAGCTGGGCCATGAGCGTGCATTAATTCGCGCCGTGCGTGCCGCTCATTATGATCTGGTGATAAATCTGGCCGATCAGTGGCGCGCTGCTCAGATGACGCGGCTCTCTGCGGCACCCGTTCGCATCGGTTTTGCCTATAAAAAACGTGATAACGTGCTGTGGAGATGGTGTCATAACCGGCTGGTCCCGACACATAATCACAGCAAACTGCATACCGTTGAGCAGAATATGTCTGCACTGGCACCTCTCGGCATTAGCAGTGATCACGCACGCGTCTCAATGCACTACAGCGACGCTGACCAGCAAATTGTGCAGGCCAGACTGGCGGAACATCATGTCACCGCACCCTATATTGTGGTGCAGCCGACCTCACGCTGGGGCTTTAAATGCTGGGAAGAGGAGAGCGTTGCCGCCACGCTTGATCAACTGGCGCAGCCGGGCCGCAAAGTGGTGCTTACCGCCGGGCCGGACAAGCAGGAGCTGGCGATGATTAACCGTATCAGGGCGCTCTGTGTATCGCAGGATGTGGTTTCGCTGGCGGGTCAGTTCACGCTGCCGCAACTGGCGGCGCTAATCGATCACGCCCGGCTGTTTATTGGTGTCGACTCCGCACCGATGCACATGGCTGCCGCACTTGAAACCCCCTGTATTGCGCTGTTTGGTCCGACCAAGCTGCAGCACTGGCGGCCATGGGGCGACAACAATCATGTTATCTGGGCGGGCGATTATGGCCCGCTGCCCTCGCCCGATTCTATCGACACCAAAACTGACAAGCGTTATCTCTCGGCCATTCCGGTAAAGGATGTGGTCGCGGCAGCGAGGAGCTACCTGAATGAGTAAGTTACGGCTGGCGATTGTCCGGCAGAAATATCGCCCGGATGGCGGTGCTGAGCGCTTTATCTCACGCGCGCTGGAAGCGCTGGGCAGCGAACAGCTCGATCTCAATATCATTACCCGCAGCTGGCAAGGCACGCCCAATCCTGACTGGCATCTGCATATCTGTAATCCTTCAAAGTTGGGACGGGTATCCCGTGAGCGCGGTTTTGCCCGTGCAGCCCGCGCCTGCTGGGAGCGGGAAAAGTTCGATATTGTGCAAAGCCATGAGCGTATCGCAGGCTGTGACATTTTCCGCGCGGGTGATGGTGTGCATCGCGTCTGGCTGGAACAGCGCGCCCGCATCGTCTCATCATGGCAACGGCTGAGCGCAACGCTTAGTCCCTATCATCGCTATGTGCTGCAGGCGGAAGCCGAAATGTTTACCTCTCCGACGCTAAAAGCGGTGATCTGTAATTCAGAAATGGTAAAGCGCGATATTCTGCGCTGTTTCCCGCTCGACGCCGGAAAAATCCACGTTATTCATAACGCTATCGACGCCAGCCGTTTCCAGCCCGCCACGGAAACAGCTCGTCGCGCGATCCGTCAGCAACTGGGGCTGCCCGATGCCGCTACCGTACTGATTTATGTCGGCTCCGGCTTTGAGCGTAAAGGGCTGAAAGCGGCCATACAGGCGCTGGCCGCCAGCGATCGCTATCTGATTGTGGTGGGTCAGGATAAGCAGCTGCAACGTTATCAGCAGTTGGCAAATCAGCTTAACTGTCTGGACCGACTGCGCTTTGTCGGCGTACAGCAGGATGTACAACCCTATTATCACGCGGCGGATGGCCTTCTGCTGCCTACGCTCTACGACCCGTTCCCGAATGTGGTGCTCGAGGCGATGGCCTGCGGCTTGCCCGTGATTACCAGCACCGGCTGTGGTGGCGCAGAATTTATTACCGCTGGTCAGGAAGGCTTCGTCTGCGATGCATTGGATATCAGGGGGTTAAATCAGGCTGTTAATACAATACCGCCACTTTCCCTGGATTCACGAATGGGTGAGGCAGCACGGCGTAAAATTGAACCTTATGGCCCACAACGACTGGCGCAGTCACTGACTTCGCTTTATCAGCAGGTACTGGGTAGCAACTGACAATGTGGGATGAGTGCATGCGGGGTTTCTGATAACATGCCGTCATCTGATTTTAATCTGTTTTTAGACGCGAACCTGCTGTAACGGTAACTATGACGACCATTTACACCGCCTTGCTCTACTTAATTCAGCCACTCATTTGGCTGCGCCTGTGGCTGCGCGGTCGTAAAGCGCCTGCCTATCGCAAACGTTGGGCAGAACGCTATGGCTATTGTGTCGGCAAAGTGAAGCCTGACGGCATTGTGCTGCACTCGGTCTCTGTGGGGGAAACCCTTGCCGCGATCCCGCTGGTGCGCGCACTTCGTCATCGTTACCCGACTCTGCCGATTACCGTTACCACGATGACGCCGACCGGCTCTGAACGTGCGCAATCTGCTTTCGGTAAAGATGTACATCACGTCTATCTGCCTTATGATCTGCCGGGTTCAATTAATCGTTTTCTTGATACGGTCAATCCACGGCTGGTGATCATCATGGAAACCGAGCTATGGCCGAACATTATCCGCATTCTGCACCAGCGTAATATTCCGCTGGTGATTGCCAATGCCCGCCTCTCGGCCCGATCCGCCAAAGGCTACCGCAAGCTGGGTAAGTTTATGCGACGCCTGTTGCAGAGCATTACGCTAATCGCCGCGCAGAACACTGAAGATGGCGACCGCTTCCTGAGCCTGGGCCTGAAACGTTCACAACTGGCCATTACCGGCAGTCTGAAGTTTGATATTTCCGTCACGCCAGAACTGGCCGCCAGAGCGGTGACGCTTCGTCGTCAGTGGGCGCCGCGCAGACCGGTGTGGATAGCCACCAGCACACACGAAGGCGAAGAGGCCATTGTGCTGGATGCTCATCGCCGCCTGCTGCAGACCTTTCCGGATCTGCTGCTGATTCTGGTTCCCCGCCATCCCGAGCGCTTCAACGATGCCCGCGAACTGACGCAGGAACGCGGCTTTAGTTTTATCCTGCGCAGCAGCGGCGAGATCCCTTCCGGCTCAACGCAGGTGGTCATCGGCGACTCCATGGGCGAACTGATGCTGCTCTACGGCATTGCCGATCTGGCTCTGGTCGGTGGCAGCCTGGTTGAACGGGGCGGACACAATCCGCTCGAACCTGCTGCCCATGCACTTCCGGTTCTGATGGGGCCCCATATCTGGAACTTCAAAGATATCTGCAGCAAGCTGCAGGAAGGCCAGGGATTGATTACGGTCACCGACGTGATTTCGCTGGAAAAAGAAGTCACTAATCTTTTGCAGGATGATGATTACCGCCGTTATTACGGACGCCATGCGGTAGACGTGTTGCACCAGAATCAGGGTGCGCTCCAGCGTTTGCTACAGTTACTCGAACCGCATCTGCCACCCCGGACTCACTAATGTCAGTACGCCAACGTCTTTCCGTAGTGATGATCGCCAAAAATGAAGCGGAACTGCTGCCTGACTGCCTGGCCTCGGTCAGCTGGGCCGATGAAATTATCGTGCTGGACTCTGGCAGCAGGGATGACACCGTCAACATCGCCACCCGGGCCGGGGCGCAGGTCTATCACAGTGATAACTGGCAGGGTTATGGTATCCAGCGCCAGCGCGCGCAGGGCTATGCTACCGGCGACATGATTTTGATGATCGATGCAGATGAGCGCGTTTCACCCGAACTGCGTGCTGCAATTGAGCAGGTGCTGGTTGCCCCACCCAGCCGCACGGTTTATAGCCTGGGCCGCAGCAACCTGTTTCTCGGTCGCTTTATGCGCCACAGTGGCTGGTATCCCGATCGCGTGATGCGCCTCTATCCCCGCACCTTCCGCTACAATGACAATCTGGTGCATGAATCCCTGCAGAGTGACGGCGCGCCGGTAGTGGCATTGCCTGGCGATCTGGAACATCTGACCTGCCGCGATTTAATCGCCTTTCAGCGCAAGCAACTGGCCTATGCTGAAGCCTGGGCCACAGAACGCCATCAGCGCGGTAAGCGCTGCGGCCTCTTTTCTGTATTCAGCCACACGCTGGGCGCATTTGTAAAAACGCTGCTGCTGCGTGCCGGTTTTCTCGACGGCAGGCAGGGCTGGATTCTGGCGGTGGTCAACGCGCAATATACCTTCAATAAATATTCAGCCCTCTGGGCGCTGAATCACGCTTCGGCAAAAGGGCGAGTATGACCACGAAAGCCATCTATCCCGGTACATTTGATCCTGTGACGCTTGGCCATGTCGACATCGTGACGCGGGCAGCACAGATGTTTGACGAGGTTATTCTGGCTGTTGCCGCTAGCCCCAGCAAAAAACCGATGTTTAGTCTGGATGAACGCGTGGCGCTGACCGGTGAAGTGGTGGCCCATCTGCCTAACGTTGAGGTGGTCGGGTTCAGCGACCTGATGGCGAATTTCGCCCGTGACCAGCAGGCGAACGTGCTGATTCGTGGATTGCGAGCGGTGTCAGATTTTGAATATGAAATGCAGCTGGCGCAGATGAATCGTCACCTGCTGCCAACACTGGAGAGCGTTTTCCTGATGCCGTCTGAAGGCTTCTCGTTTATCTCGTCTTCACTGGTCAAAGAGGTGGCGCGTCACAAAGGCGATGTTAGCGCCTTTCTGCCCGCGCCAGTGCATCAGGCATTGCTGGCTAAACTGGCTTAATGCTGACAGTTCGGGCACCAGTAAGTGCTGCGTTGCCCATGCCTGCCGCTGACAATCGGCGTACCGCATGCCCGACAGGGTTCACCCGCCCGGCCATAGACCTGCAACTGCTGTGCAAAGTAGCCCGGCTTACCGTCTGTCTGTAAGAAGTCACGCAGCGTGGTTCCGCCCTGCTCAATCGAACGAAGCAGCACCGCTTTGATGGTATTCACCAGCAGTTCTGATTCGGCCTGAGACAGGCTTCCGGCAGCACGATCGGGAACGATCCCGGCGGTAAACAGTGACTCACTGGCATAAATGTTGCCCACGCCCACCACCACTTTGTTATCCATCAGCCATTGCTTAATGAGCGTCCGCTTGCCGCGTGACTTATCAAACAGGTAAGCCCCATCAAACTGCTCGCTGAGTGGCTCCGGCCCGAGATGGGCCAGCACACTACTGCCCGCCAGATCGCTGCTCCAGAGCCAGGCACCAAAGCGGCGCGGGTCGGTGTAGCGCAGCACTTTGCCGTTGCTCATCACTAAATCAACATGATCATGCTTCGCGGCTGGCAACTCTTCTGACAGCACGCGCAGACTGCCGGACATGCCAAGGTGGATAATAATCCAGCCATGCGGCAGCTCCAGCAGCAGATATTTCGCCCGGCGCTGCACGCTGAGAACCGGCTGATCGCTCAGCGCCAGGATCTCCTGCGAAACGGGCCAGCGCAAACGTGAATTACGCACCACGGCGTGAAGGATGGTTTCACCGACCAAATGCGGTTCGATACCGCGGCGGCTGGTTTCAACCTCTGGCAACTCTGGCATAGCCTCTCCTCAGCGTTTTACACAAACAAAAAACCCGGCCGGAGCCGGGTTTTTAGCAGAACACTAAAATTACTTAATTTTAGCTTCTTTGTAGAGCACATGCTGACGTACAACCGGATCGAACTTTTTCAGTTCCAGCTTCTCTGGTTTAGTACGTTTGTTCTTCGTGGTGGTATAGAAGTGACCTGTACCAGCAGAGGAAACCAGCTTGATCTTCTCACGAATACCTTTAGCCATGATTCAGTTCCTTAGTACCTTAGTACTTCTCACCACGGGCACGCATATCGGCTAACACCGTATCAATGCCCTTTTTATCAATAATACGCATACCTTTAACAGATACACGCAGAGTAACGAAGCGCTTCTCGCTCTCAACCCAAAAACGGTGTGAGTGCAGGTTCGGAAGGAAACGGCGTTTCGTCGCGTTCATTGCGTGGGAACGGTTGTTACCCGTCACCGGACGCTTTCCAGTTACCTGGCAGACTCGTGACATGTCAATATCTCCAAAAATCAAATCAGCTCGAGCTTTAAAAATTAGGTTTGGGCCGCCTCGTCAGGCTTGCAGCCCGCCAGGCGAATTCCATGGAACCCGCTAAGCTGGCCTAACCGCCAAACCCGAGATTCTCAAAGGTGGCGTAGTATACGCCGCTCAGCCCAAGTGCTCAAGTCCCGAACAGATAAAGATCCCGAATGATCGGGCAAAAAGCCGCCACCTGGCGCGAAATTTCCCGCTATCAGAGCCATCCCCGCTCGGCAAAGGAGACATATTCGCCATGCCCAATCACCAGATGATCGAGCAAGCGTATATCGAATAGCTGGCAGGCCTCACTGACTTTGTGGGTCACTTCGCGGTCTGCGCGACTCGGTTCGGCCATGCCCGACGGGTGATTATGCGCCAGTATCAGAGCAGCTGCGTTGAGTTTCAGCGCCTCCCGAACGATCTCACGAGGATGAACTTCCACACTATTAATAGAACCCGAGAACATATTTTGTGCCCGTAGCACCCGATGCTGGTTATCCAGAAACAGGGCCATAAAGATCTCACGCTCCTGATGAGCCAGCAAACTTTGCAGATACTGGCGCGTGATTTGTGGGTTCTCCATGGCGCTTTCGCGAACCAGTTTGCTGGCGAAAAATCGCTTCGCCAGTTCGGCAACCGCGTGAAGTTGCGCCAGCTTGGCATCGCCGATACCTTTGACTTCACCGAATGCCGCTTTGTCTGATGTCATGAGCAGATAAAGCGAGCCAAACCCCTCCAGCATCTCTCCGGCCAGTTCAAGGACGTTCTGCCCTGGCGATCCGGTGCGGAGAAAAATGGCCAGCAATTCGGTATCGGTGAGCGAGTTTGCGCCCAGTTTCTGGAGTTTTTCCCGTGGTCCCTTGATTTTCATTTTCGCTCTCCCTGAGATGCGCCTCAGAATGGCTCATCCTGCAGAGTGCGGCTATCAATGGAACGGCAATCTACGAGACGGCTCGCAAACGCAGTCGGTGAAAAGGCGCATCCACGCTTTTGTGATAAAGTCCGTGCATTCGCCGCCGCGAGCGGCAGAGAGCTTAGTGAGGCCAACATCATGATGGGATTAGCCGGTAAAAAAATTCTTCTTGGCGTGAGCGGCGGTATCGCAGCGTATAAAGCACCTGAGCTGGTGCGGCGCCTGCGCGATCGCGGCGCTGATGTGCGCGTGATGATGACGGAAGGTGCCAAAGCGTTTATCACTCCGCTCAGCCTGCAAGCCGTCTCCGGCTATCCGGTGTTTGACGATCTGCTTGATCCCGCTGCAGAAGCGGCGATGGGTCATATTGAACTGGCAAAATGGGCCGACCTGATTGTGCTGGCTCCGGCCACTGCCGATCTGATTGCCCGTGTGACTGCTGGCATGGCAAACGATCTGGTGACCACTGCCGTGTTGGCCACGGCCTCACCCGTGGCGGTCGTGCCAGCCATGAATCAGCAGATGTATCGCGCAGCGGTGACCCAGCAAAACCTTCAGACGCTCCACGCGCGGGGCGTGCTGATTTGGGGGCCGGACAGCGGCAGCCAGGCCTGTGGCGACGTCGGGCCAGGCCGGATGCTGGACCCGCTGGCGATTGTTGACCATGCGCTGCTGTGGGCTACGCCCGTCAACGATCTGCAACATCTCAACATTATGATTACCGCCGGCCCGACCCGAGAGGCGCTGGATCCGGTGCGCTACATCACGAATCACAGCTCCGGTAAAATGGGCTTTGCGATTGCCGCTGCGGCTGCCCGACGTGGTGCTCAGGTCACGCTGGTCAGCGGCCCGGTCAGCCTGCCTGCACCTGCGGGTGTGCGACGCGTTGATGTTACCAGCGCGCTGGAGATGCAGGCCGCTGTGATGAGTGAGATAGATAAACAACATATTTTCATTGCAAGCGCAGCCGTGGCAGACTACCGGGCAGCCGATATTGCGGCCGATAAAATCAAGAAACAGGGCGGCGATGATAACGTCACGCTGAACCTGGTAAAGAATCCCGATATTGTTGCCGGCGTCGCTGCGCTTCAGGAAAACCGGCCATTCGTCGTTGGATTTGCTGCTGAAACACAGAATGTGGAAGAATACGCCCGGCAAAAACGGGTGCGCAAGAATCTGGATCTGATCTGCGCTAACGATGTCGCTAAAGCCGGACAGGGGTTTAATAGCGACACCAATGCTCTTCACCTTTTTTGGCAGGATGGAGAAAAACGCTTACCGCTCAGCGATAAGTCTCTCCTTGGCCAACAATTAATAGACGAGATTGTCAGCCGTTATGATGAAAAAAATAGACGTTAAAATTCTGGATGCGCGCGTCGGCAAAGCGTTTCCACTGCCGACCTATGCCACTTCAGGTTCCGCTGGGTTAGATTTACGCGCCTGCATTGATGATGTTCTCGACATCGCACCAGGCACCACGACGCTGGTTCCGACCGGCCTGGCGATTCATATCGCTGATCCCGATCTGGCCGCTGTAATCCTGCCGCGCTCGGGCCTTGGCCATAAGCATGGCATCGTGCTGGGCAACCTGGTGGGTCTGATTGATTCGGACTATCAGGGACAGCTGATGGTATCGGTGTGGAATCGTGGTCAGGAAAGTTTCTCGCTGCAGCCCGGCGATCGCATGGCACAACTGGTGTTTGTACCGGTAGTCCAGGCTGAATTTAATCTGGTTGAAGATTTCGACGCCAGCCAGCGCGGCGAAGGCGGCTTCGGCCACTCCGGTCGCCAGTAACCCGCATTACCGACTTTCACTTACGCCCGTTATTTTTCCTCATCGCTGCAGGACGCGTTCCTGTGGCAGATGCGTAGGTGTTGCCTGTATTTAGGTGAATTTCAGGGGTCTTTAAGGTCATGGCAGAAAAAAAAGTCGCGAAGCGGAATCGTCGCGAAGAGATTTTGCAGGCGCTGGCGCAGATGCTGGAGTCGGGCGATGGCAGTCAGCGTATCACCACAGCCAAACTGGCAGCCACAGTGGGTGTTTCCGAAGCGGCGCTGTATCGTCACTTCCCCAGCAAGACACGCATGTTCGATAGTCTGATTGAGTTTATCGAAGACAGTCTGATTACCCGCATCAATCTGATCCTCAAGGATGAAAAAGAGACCATGACGCGTCTGCGTCTGATCGTGCAATTGATTCTGGGATTTGGTGAGCGTAATCCGGGACTGACGCGCATACTGACCGGCCATGCTCTGATGTTTGAGCAGGACCGACTGCAGGGACGTATCAATCAACTGTTTGAGCGGATTGAAGTGCAACTGCGACAGGTCATGCGTGAGCGGAAAATGCGTGAGGGCGAGGCTTTTCAGGCTGATGAAGCATTGCTGGCAAGTCAGTTGCTGGCTTTCTGTGAAGGTTTGCTGTCGCGGTATGTCCGTTCTGAGTTTCGTTTCAGTCCTACCGCAGACTTTGAGGTCCGCTGGCCACTCATGGCTGCTCAGCTAACGTAAAGCGTCAAAGAAGGCGGGCATTGCGCCCGCCTCTGTTAAATCCCGTACGCTTTCTGATAAGCACGGACCTGAGCCAGGTGATCGGCCATCTCAGGCTTCTCCTCCAGCCAGGAAATCAGGTCTGCCAGGGTAATAATCGCGGTCACTTTACAGCCGTAATCACGTTCCACTTCCTGGATTGCCGACATCTCTCCGCGTCCACGCTCCTGACGATCTAGCGAAACCAGCACACCTGCCAGGGTGGCGTTGTGCGCGCCGATAATATCCATCGACTCACGAATCGCCGTGCCCGCTGTGATCACGTCGTCCACCAGCATCACTTTGCCCTGCAGCGGACTGCCTACCAGCAGGCCACCTTCACCGTGATCTTTGGCTTCTTTACGGTTAAAGCAGTAAGGCACATCGCGGTCATGATGATCAGCCAGCGCCACTGCCGTGGTGGTAGCAATCGGAATGCCTTTATAGGCCGGACCAAACAGCAGATCGAAATCAACAGCGCCATCCACCAGCGCCTGCGCGTAGAAGCGTCCCAGCAGCGCTAAATCCCGTCCGCTGTTAAACAGACCGGCATTAAAGAAATAGGGGCTTTTACGCCCGGACTTCAAAGTGAACTCACCGAACTTCAGCACCTGCTTGTTCAGGGCGAATTCAATAAACTGACGCTGCCAGGCTTTCATCTCTCACTCCTCAAATAAAGAAAAGGCGACTCTGAGGTCGCCTGTTACATCAATTTTCCAGCGCTGCTTTCTGCGCCTGAATCAGTTCCTCAATTCCGCCGCGCGCCAGCGCCAGTAGCGTCAGCAGCTCTTCATGGCTGAAGGGTTCGCCCTCGGCGGTGCCCTGCACCTCGATCATGCGGCCATCTTCCATCATCACGACATTCATGTCAGTTTCTGCGGCTGAGTCTTCAACATACTCCAGATCGCACAGGGCTTCGCCTTTGACGATGCCCACTGAAATCGCGGCGACCATACCCTTCATCGGGTTTGCTTTCAGTTTGCCGCTGGCTACCAGCTTGTTCAGCGCATCAGCCAGAGCCACACAGGCGCCAGTGATTGATGCGGTGCGGGTGCCGCCATCGGCCTGGATTACGTCACAATCGAGCGTAATGGTAAATTCACCCAGCGCTTTAAGATCAACCGCGG
Organism: Pantoea sp. MHSD4; assembly: GCF_021043305.1. Lineage (NCBI taxonomy): Bacteria > Pseudomonadati > Pseudomonadota > Gammaproteobacteria > Enterobacterales > Erwiniaceae > Pantoea > Pantoea sp. MHSD4. The sequence continues at coordinate 74,491 of NZ_JAJNDH010000010.1, forward strand.
CGCGCAGTGAACGGGCAATCAGACGCTGAATCTCCAGCGTACGGCCACCCTGTTTACCTTTTGCGGCTTCACGCGCCATACGGCTGTGGGTCGAACGCGGCAGCATGCCATATTCGGCTGTGACCCAACCCTGGCCCTGGCCTTTAAGGAAACGCGGAACCCCTTCGTCTACGGAGGCAGTGCAAAGCACTTTCGTTTCGCCGAATTCCACCAGAACGGAACCCTCTGCGTGTTTGGTGTAATTGCGGGTCAATGTGACTGGACGCACCTGTTGTGCGCTACGGCCTGCTGGACGCATGGGTATTCTCCGGCTTGCTAATGATTGGCTGCGCATTATACGGACTTCCTTGCCCGCTGTCTCTTGCGCCTGCCTGAAGCAGGCATCAGATGAAATTTCCGGCCAGCTGTGGCTAAATGCGCTTTCCTTTCTCTCTGATAAAAAAGACATATGGCCGCCATTCTTCATTTCCTGCTGGCGCTGGTGGTGATTTTCGCCCTTGCGCTGCTGGTCAGTCATGACCGTAAACAGATTCGTCTGCGCTTTATTATTCAACTGATTGTGGTGGAAGCCGCGCTGGGTTGGTTCTTCCTTCACTCCGCCGGAGGGCTGGCACTGGTCGGATCGTTTGCCGGTTTCTTTGAGACGTTGCTGGGGTTTGCGGCGCAGGGCACGGAGTTCGTTTTTGGCGGAATGAGCAAACAGGGGCTGGCGTTTATCTTCCTTGGTGTGCTCTGTCCGATTGTCTTTATTTCGGCACTCATTGGCATATTGCAGCACTGGCGCATCCTGCCGCTACTGATTCGTGTTTTCGGAACGCTGCTGTCGAAGATTAACGGCATGGGCAAGCTGGAGTCATTCAACGCCGTCAGCACACTGATCCTCGGTCAGTCAGAAAACTTTATCGCCTATAAAGGGATTCTGGGTGATATCCCACCGCGCCGGCTCTACACCATGGCAGCGACCGCGATGTCCACCGTTTCGCTGTCGATTGTCGGTGCTTATATGTCGATGATTGAACCGAAGTATGTGGTTGCTGCACTGCTGCTTAACATGTTCAGCACCTTTATTATCCTGTCGATCATCAACCCGATGGAAAGCCGGGATGAGCAGCCTATCGCGCTGGAAAAGCTGCATGAAGAGCAGAGCTTCTTCGAGATGCTGGGTGAGTACATCCTGGCAGGCTTCAAAGTGGCGATGATTATTCTGGCGATGCTGATTGGCTTTATTGCTCTGATTGCTGCCGTTAACGCGCTGTTTGCGGCGGTGTTTGGCTACAGCTTCCAGCAGCTGCTCGGCTATCTGTTCTATCCTCTGGCCTGGCTGATTGGGATTCCGAAAGCCGATGCCCTGCAGGCGGCAGGCATCATGGCGACTAAGCTGGTCGCGAATGAGTTTGTGGCGATGATTGAACTGCAGAAAGTCGCGGCGGGCATGAGTGCGCGCGGGCTGGGTATTCTGTCGGTGTTCCTGGTCTCTTTTGCTAACTTTGCCTCGATCGGCATTGTGGCGGGCGCAATAAAAGGCCTGAACGAGAAACAGGGAAATGTGGTTTCCCGCTTTGGCTGGAAGCTGGTCTATGGCTCCACACTGGTCAGCCTGCTCTCTGCGGCCTTTGCCGGTCTGTTTATCTGACTATTTAGCGGGCGGCAGCTTCGCCGCCCGCTTTCGCCCTAGAACCCGACACAGACGGGTGCATCTACCCGCATAACCGACTCCTGACCAAACCGTTTTTTATAGAGGGTACGTAACGCCTCAATATCATGATTGGTCGCGGGATCGATACCGTGGATCAGCATCAACGCTTTACTGTTCTCTCTTGCCAGTTGACCGTTCTCGCCCAGCCATTGACCTTTGGCGTCATAGACCGACAGTCCCGCTTTGAAACGTGGCGTGACTTCATTATCCACGAAGTTCATCCAGTCGAGTGAACTCACACTGCCGCCATCTGGCTTGCTGAGTCCGAACCACAACGTGGTCTGCATCATCATGTCGCCACCGGCACAGATGGGGTGCGGTTTAGTCGGCGGCGCGTGGCGCGTCTGGCAACCCACCAGCAGCAGAGCCATTACAACAGGGAATGCAATAACGCGGGACATAAATCAGTTATCCTCATAGGTGACCAGTGGTCATCATATGTGGCTGCCGCTGAAAGCGGAAATAGTTCGTTATTTTCCTGTAAGACGCTTATGCCTGTTATGGCGTGGCTCGCCTCGCTATACTTCACCCATCTTTCCGTAAATTGAGTACCGCTTATGATCCGCAGTATGACCGCTTATGCCCGCAGCGAAGCCAAAGGCGAATGGGGCAGCGCAGCCTGGGAGCTGCGTTCTGTTAACCAGCGTTATCTGGAAACTTACATCCGTTTGCCTGAACAGTTTCGTGGGCTGGAGCCGGTTATCCGCGAGCGCATTCGCCAGCGTCTGACGCGCGGTAAAATTGAGTGCAACCTGCGTTATGATGCCGATCCCAGCGCTCAGGGCGAACTGATGCTGAATGAAACGCTGGCGAAACAGCTGGTGCAGGCTGCTAACTGGGTAAAAATGCAGAGCGACGAAGGCGCGATTAATCCGCTGGATATTCTTCGCTGGCCGGGCGTGATGTCTGCGCAGGAGCAGGATCTGGATGCCATCAACACACAATTGTTACAGGCACTGGATGGCGCGCTGGACGATTTCATTGCGGCGCGCGAAAGCGAAGGCACCGCGCTGAAAGCGATGATTGAACAGCGTCTGGAAGGCGTTTCGCAGGAAGTCAGCAAAGTGCGCGCGCAGATGCCTGACGTGATCAAATGGCAGCGTGAACGCCTGGTCGCCAAACTGGAAGATGCTGAAGTCCAGCTGGAAAACAATCGCCTTGAGCAGGAGCTGGTGATGATGGCGCAGCGTGTTGATGTGTCCGAAGAGCTGGATCGTCTGGATGCACACGTTAAAGAGACCTACAACATCCTGAAAAAGAAAGAGGCTGTAGGGCGCCGTCTCGATTTCATGATGCAGGAGTTCAATCGGGAATCGAATACGCTGGCATCAAAGTCGATCAACGCCGAGATCACCACTTCCGCGATCGAACTGAAAGTGCTGATTGAACAGATGCGCGAGCAGATTCAGAACATCGAATAATTTCCACCCTCATCCATATAAAGCCATAAGCCCATGTTAAATGGGCTTTTTTATGGAAGTAAAATTCCACTGATGAAGATGCTTCTCCGCTTAAATCCACGAAATAATGGGGGGTAAAATGGGGAGTACTTTTGCTTTACTAGAAAAATATAACAGTCTATAACCAGATACCCCCCACTAAAAACGACAGGTCAGGTATATGGGTTCACTAACAGCAAAAGCCGTTCAGTCTCTGATAAAAGCAGGCGGTGTTGGTAAGTTTGGAGATGAGCGAGGCTTATACCTGAAGATCCCCTCAAAAGGTGAACCTTACTGGATGCTGAGATACACAGCACACTCAAAAAGACGAGAAATCACTTTAGCAAGGTTTCTATAGTGTCACTCGCAGAAGCCCGTAGTCTTGCAGAAGATGTTCGCAAAAAGGTTCTGGCTGGAGATGATCCTATCGCAGAAAGGAAGCTAAACAGACCTGAAGAACTGACTACAGTGAATGAGCTGTTTGAAGACTGGCATAAAGATCTTGTTAAAAGATTAAAATATCCGGGCATACCTGAAAGGGTTTACCGAAAAGACATTGCTCCTGACCTGCCCCCAGTATTAGATACAACGCTCAGTTAGTAATGTCGGTTTGTTTACCTTCTAATTTTCCATTTCTCCAGCTTGCTGCAAATTCAGCCGGCGTCTGGTATTTAAGCGATGAATGAGGTCTGGACTCGTTATAGTCCTGCCGCCAGTCATTAATGATTTTCCGGGCATGAAGAATATCGCTGAACCAGTGTTCATTCAGGCATTCATCCCGAAAGCGACCGTTGAAACTCTCAATAAATCCATTCTGCGTTGGCTTGCCCGGCTGGATTAAGCACAGCTCAACGCCATGTTCAAAGGCCCATTGATCGAGCGCGCGGCAGGTAAATTCCGGGCCCTGATCGGTTCTTATCGTTGCAGGATAGCCACGAAACAGCGCAATGCTGTCCAGAATACGTGTCACCTGAACGCCTGTAATCCCGAATGCCGTGGTGATCGTCAGGCACTCCTTCGTGAAATCATCCACGCAGGTCAGGCACTTAATCCGGCGGCCGCTGGCAAGTGAATCCATGACAAAATCCATCGACCATGTCAGGTTCGGCGCATCCGGGCGCAGAAGCGGAAGCCGTTCAGTCGCCAGCCCCTTACGGTGCCGCCTGCGTTTTACACCCAGACCGTTAAGGTGATAGATGCGGTAAACCCGCTTGTGGTTGACGTGAAAGCCCTCCCGACGCAATAACTGCCAGATGCGCCGGTAACCAAATCGGCGGCGTTCAAGTGCCAGCTCTGTGATACGTAAAGACAGCTGCGCGTCAGCAGCCGGGCGCTGAGCCGAATAACGGCAGGTTGAAAGTGACAGATCGGCCAGCCTGCAGGCACGGCGTTGCGACAGACCCGTTGTCTCACACATGGCTTCCACGGCTTCCCGTTTCTGGTCCGTCGTCAGAACTTTCGGCCCAGAGCCACGTGAAGCGCCTCCTTATCCAGCATGGCTTCAGCGAGCAGCTTCTTAAGGCGGGCGTTCTCCTCTTCAAGTGACCTGAGCCGCTTCACTTCGGGGACTTCCATGCCGCCAAACTTCTTGCGCCAGGTGTAAAAGGTGGCGTCTGAAATAGCATGCTTACGGCAGAGTTCCCGGGCTGAAACCCCGGCTTCGGCCTCGCGGAGAATACTGATGATCTGTTCGTCGGAAAATCGCTTCTTCATGGGAATGTCCTCATGTGACTGATGAAGACATTACTAACATCGCGGTGTGTTAATCAACGGGGAGCAGGTCAGTTCATGATAGTAAGCCTTCAGGGTCAGATCTTTAAATACTTCATAGTTTCCAACGGAAAACCATTCCTTAATTTCCTTCGTATGTTCTGTGGTCCAGTTCTTCATGATGTCATACCTTAAAAAACTTTGTCGAAAGGTCCAAAATATAATAAGAAGATCAGCTTTGTTCTCTGTTATTAATCTTTTTAGCATTAACATCCAGATAATGTATAACAATTTATACATAAGCCAAACTTAATATATACTGAGTTAAATGGCAAAATAAATAACCAAATAAACACAAACTATTGAATTTAATGCATTTTTTAAAGATTGAGCAAACCTATTCGTTCATATAAACTTATGATTTTTTAGTGCGTATTGCGTTTAACATATTAAGGATGGATATATGAGTAAGCCCCTCAACGAATCTTTTTTTAAAACATTATTTTTAGGCCTTATCCCTTTAGTGTTAGGAACTTTAGTTTTTGGAATCATACTTGAATCTTATAAAAGCGATCTGAACTTTAGAGCAGATATCATGAAGGAGTATTATTCACCTTTAATAAACAAGGAAAGACAGTGTAGTGGTATATCTAAATCCCTCTCTAATGATTATGTTCAAAAAATTGGTCTTTATAATGAATTAATTAGCAGATATAATGCTTTTAAAGATGGTTCAGGCCCGAGGCTGACAGAAGAATATAAATCATATTTGGTTGCTTTGCTCAAAAAGACTTCTGAATATAATGATAATTCTGAAAAGCACCATAAAGAACTTCTTACTTGTAGACAGGAAATGTATCAAGATTTCATTAATATAGCCCTGGTAACAGGAACTGTAGATCAATTTCATAAATTCAATAATAAGTTGAGCGAATCTCTCACCAAACTCGATGCTGAATCTCAGCAAAAAGGTAATGAAGTTAAGACCGCTCTTTCTGGTGTAAATGTCTCTGAAATAATCAATGAGTTTTTTATCGCAGGTGATCTAACTGATGAAAGGTTTTCTTCATCTAAAAAGACAGAGGATGCTATAAATACGGTTTTCAAACCATTACTATCCTCTTTCGCTTTCCAAGCTAATATTGAAAACAAAGTGAATAATAGTTATTATGGTTTGTATAACAGTTACAATTCTGTCTTAGAAAATGAGATTAGTTCAAGATATAAGAGAAATTGGTTAGCAAAACTGCTTAACTAAGTTATAACCAGCCTATTGATAGCTATTCTTTAGGCTGGGTTAAATGTTTTTAAATCTCAAAATCTTTTAGTTTTTTCCCACCTGCAATAGCATCCGAGATAATTATTGGAGTTCTTCCCTGCCCCGTCCACGTTCTCTGATTACCTTGCTCGTCAGTATACTGATATTTTGCAGGACGAGCTTTTCTAACAGACTTAGCACGAGTTCCATTCTTAGAAGAACGTCCATTTAAAAGTTCCTGAGGATCAATACCATCTTCGAAGAGCTGAGCATGGATAGCTTTAAGTTTGGCTTGTTTCTCCTCCTGTTCCTTGCGAACATAATCTTGCTCATCTCGGAGTTCTTCTACAACTGTGGCGAGTTTCGCAAGCATCTCTTCAAGTAATTCTAATGGGGTTTCACGAGCTTGTGCCCGAAGAGTGCGTATGTTGTTGAGATTTCTTAGAGATTCACTCATGACTAATCATTCCTGTGATTAAAAATAAGATTGCTTCCGATATGATACATTCTCATTTTACACTACAGATTCAGCCAATTTTCAAGCATCACAAGATCAAGGCATAACTCTCAATGCTTGATATTTAAGCAATAAGCATACCAATCACCTCACAGTTCCACCTTTTCACAAAACCGTATAAATCATTGATTATAATAAGTATATTATTATTCACCTTCCATTTTTTTATCAAGAAGTTTATGATTAGACGGCTCTGATTACATTATCATCTTCAATGATATCATCTGTAAGAATGCAATAAGTATGGATTTTCAGTCTGAATCATTTCATAAGGAAATTATTATGTCAGCATTGAAGTTCCCCTTTACCGTTTATCAGACACGGCACAGGTTCAATGATTACAGCACTGATGATATGAAGTGTGGAGACCTTAGTGAAAAGCAACTAAGAAGCGATTTGGGTTTGGATGATGTTTCTGATGTGGTTGATCCCTGGACTGGAAAAGAAGTATCTATATTCAACTCTTTCCGGGATACCCGCCCAAAATCCAGAACAGAAATGGCTGAACTTCTTTTCAATGAGTTTCTTCGTGTTTCTATGCCTGCATATTATCTTGGGCAGCACCAAATATTCAACAATCTTGTAAAGCATCTCTATCACGGGAATGGAAAAAGTTATTCCAGCCCTTTCCTTGATAGTGCATATAAAAATCTAATTATCTGCGGGCAATCTTCTCCACTGTCTCCATTGACTGTAATTAAGTCTTCATTAGATAAGATCATCGTTACCGGACAAAAAAGCTTATCAGACTCAGATATAGAGTTAATAACACCAGCAATAAGAAATTCCATACTTCCTAAGTTCAATAGATGGACTGATAGTTTCAATGGATTAGGAATGTCGATACATGATATTCATGCTACAAACATACAGATAAATCAGATCGATATAACTGACAGTGGTTATGTAGCAAAAATAACATTTACAGGGCAAGACCATTTCGGTCTCGATAAAACTGACATCATGAATCCTAAATTTCATTTTATCAGAGCATTTCGTATTTGGTTTGTCCTTCAAAGATGGGAACACTTCGCTTTTAAACCTTTCTTAACTAATATGAAAGCTGAATTTCAAATAAATAGCAGGAGAAATTAATGAGATTCAAAAAGACTACAGTTTTTATTGTGGCATTGATAATGTTAGCATTATTCTATGTTAACTTCTTTAATTCTCCAAAAGTGCTTGCAATTCATGACTCTGATACCAGAAAAGATTTTTTGGTTAAAAACATCCCTTTCTCTGATAGTGACAAAATAAAGTGGTGGGATAATAATGGAGTCAAAACCATTTCTTCCCGTGAAACTTACAATGTTTCAATCTGGGACTTTAATGGTAAGTATCAAAAACTCGCCCCCAAGAATTCAGGTGCTTTTCCAGACCATGATACTGATTACTTACTGTGCTTTGATGACATGAAATCAGATGAGAATTGTATAGACAAGTCAAACTGGATGATGGACATCACTAAAACAAAGGATGGATATACTTACTACCGACTTGATGGCGAGTCATACTATCGAAAACCTTCTGGTGAACTGGTCAAAGGTGAGCGATTTACGACAACCATAAAGCCTGTGAGCTGACCAAATGGTCACTTCTCTCAACGGGGAGTGGATTGGGGGGTAAAATATAAAATAGCCTGAAAAATAAACTTAAGTATATGATCATCATAAACAATATAAATACAATCAACATACAGATTCAGAATATCGAGTAATTTCCCGCCCGGCAGGTCAGTTATAAAGCGTCAGCAATGGCGCTTTGTTCATTTTTCAGGCATTATCTTTCGGGTTTCACCTCCCTATGTGGCTTTTGACTCCCACCTGCGGCTTCATTATCACGTAAAGATTGATAAACGTTCATTTCCAGACACTTCCGGAACACACTTTAATCATGCTTTGCATTTAGGATGATTTCTTTTTAAATTGCTGATTTTAAAATAATTTTTCTGGATTTAATTCTTTTTACGTTCCCGACGCACTGTCTCCATGAAACAGATCAATCCTGTGAATCACGGAGTTTCCCTTTTTTTGAAGGCACTTTTTGATAAAGTATCGGTCGAATTCAATACAGCCGTACCGCTTTAAGACTCATGGAAGTGCTCTTTATGCGATACCCCCCTCAACTTCCATGAAGGTTGTTAATGAAAAACACCGGAAAATTTAGCAGTTCGCTGCTGCATCCGCGTTATTGGTTTACCTGGTTTGGCCTTGGCGTACTCTGGCTGCTGGTCCAGCTTCCTTATCCTGTTCTCATGCGTCTCGGTGCCGGTGCCGGCAAAATCTCTCGCCATTTCCTGCAGCGCCGCGAGCGTATTACCCGTCGTAACATCGAACTCTGCTTCCCGGGTATCAGTGAAGAAAAAATTGAACACATGATCGCTGGTAACTTCGCATCGCTAGGCATGGCCCTGGCTGAAACCGGTATTGCCTGGTTCTGGTCTGACCGGGCAGTAAAACGCCTGTTTAACGTTTCAGGTATGGATAATCTTCACGCTGCGCAGAACGAAAAGCGCGGTGTGATGCTGATTGGCGTACATTTCATGTCGCTGGAGCTGGGCGGACGCATCAGTGGACTCTGTCAGCCGATGATGGCGATGTATCGCCCGCACAATAATCAGGCGATGGAGTATGTGCAGACCAAAGGCCGCATGCGTTCTAATAAAGCGATGATTGACCGTCGTGATCTGCGCGGTATGGTTCATGCTCTGAAACAGGGTGAATCGGTCTGGTTTGCACCAGACCAGGATTACGGCCCTAAAGGCAGCACCTTTGCGCCACTGTTTGCGGTGGAAAAAGCTGCCACTACCAACGGGACTTTTGTTCTGTCGCGTCTGGCGAAGCCAGCGATGGTACCGATTATGCTGATTCGTAATCCAGGAAATGATGGCTACCATTTAATCATCGAACCGATGCTGGAAAATTATCCTCATACCGATGAGGCTGCTGCTGCCGCTTACATGAATAAAGTGATCGAAAATCAGATCCTGCGTGCACCCGAACAGTACCTCTGGCTACATCGCCGATTCAAAACCCGTCCGCCGGGTGAACAGTCACTCTATATCTGAGTAAACTGATAAAGCAGGCCGCGTGCCTGCTTTTTTGTTTTAATCTCCGGGTTCACTCCTTTTGTTCCTCCCTTTCCTCTTTCCCGATCCCCCTCTCCTCATCATGCCTCTCGCGTTATAGCAATGGCTCTTGTTTCTGCTGCTCAACATGCCTGTTCTGCGGTAAGCAGGCTGGTATCAGAGAGATTATTAGGGAATGATGAATCTTCTTATCTCGTTATTAACGGACACCTTATGGATATCAATGACACACAGCAGTGGCAGCGTCCGCTGATTGACGATCGCCTCACACCTTACATTGAAGTGGATGCAGCACGCCTGGAATGCAACCTGCAGCATATGCAGCGCAAAGCCCGTGCGGCTGGCGTCGCGTTGCGTCCGCATATCAAAACGCATAAAAGCGTCTGGATTGCCCGGCGACAGATTGAGTCTGGCGCGCAGGGGATCACCGTCTCAAAACCCAGCGAAGGCATCAGTTTTATTCGGGGTGGTATACGCGATCTGTTGTTAGCCTATCCGGTTGTACATCCGCAAAGCGTGGCTGAATTACTGCGCCTCGCCGTGCTTCATCAGGTCAGACTCACCCTGATTGCGGACAGCCTGCAGGGCGTGGCGGCGATCGCTGAGGCCTGCCAGCATCAGCCAGGGTGCGAGCTGGCGGTGGCGATTAAAGTGGATGTTGGGTTACATCGCATTGGCGTCAATCCCGATACAGATGACGCCGTGCTGATTGCCCAGGCATTACAGGACAAGGGATTACGCTTTGCCGGATTAGTGTCACATGCCGGTCACGCTTATGGTGCGGGTCATGCCGCAGCCATTGCGGAGGTCGCCCGCCAGGAAACGGCATTGATGCAGCGCGTTCAGGCAAAACTGCAGGCTGCGGGTTTTACCGACTGCCCTCTCTCAGTGGGGTCAACTCCTACTGCGCTGGCAGCAGAGATTGCGCCCTGCATTAATGAAATCCGGCCCGGTAACTATGCACTGTTGGATCTTACTGCCTGCCGCCTTGGGTTAAGCCACGTCGATCAACTGGCAATGAGCGTCATTACCCGCGTTGTGGCGGTAAACGATCATTTCGCCATTGTTGACGCCGGATCAAAAATGCTGAGTTCGGATAAAGGGCCGCACGGCACCAATGCCAGCGGCTTTGGTGTTGCAGCAGACGAAGCGGGCAATACCTATGAAGTGACGAAGTTATCCGAGGAGCACGGTTTTCTGCTGTTTCAGGATCGCCGCCCTGAAGTCGGCACGCTGCTGCGTATCTTCCCGAATCACAGTTGCGCAGTGATGGCGCAGTCGGATGGCTTTGTTCTGCGCCACGCCAGTGGTCATAGCGAAGATCATGCCGTTTCTGCGCGTGGCAACTTCATCTGATTCTGCGGCAGACAGCCTCATCCGTTGTCTGCCTTTTGTACGAAACCCTGTCAACACCACACTTCTACTGTTACACCGTTTTAACAAGTCTGGCCCCATGCTTTAATGCCTTTTTCGCTTATCCATTGGAGGTTACATGCTCTCCTCTCGCACGCTGAGCCTGACGATCCCACGTCACTGGTTAGATCTTTATGAAACTATCTGGAAGCCGGAATTTTTCGCAAAATGGGCATCCGGGTTAACGCACAGTGCATTAGAACCCGATGGACATCGCTGGCGTGCTAAAGGCCCCCTGGGCAATGTGAAGCTCAGGTTCTCACCATACAATCCGTTTGGCGTAATGGATCACTGGATTGATAACGGCTCAGGAAAGGAGATCTATGTGCCGATGCGCGTGATCGCTAATGAACAGGGTGCCGAGGTAATGGTTACGGTTTATCGCCAGCCATTTACTTCAGATGAGAGATTTAAGCAGGATATTGAATGGGTTAGCAATGATCTGGAGAAACTCAATCAGCTTCTGACACAGTAAATCAAGGACTTAGCGTACGTTTTTCTCTGTACTTATCGCTGGTCGCTAACGAAAAAAAATAGAAAAACTTCTGACATTAAAGCATAAAGCGCTTATCTGATTACTCATCCCCGATACACATTTACCACCAACCCTGCTTAAGCATCTCCGCCAGGAAAATTCCTGGCTTAACCCGCTTTCACATAGCTGATCTTCCCGGATTTCAGGCTTCTCTGTCTCCCCTGATGACCTTCTGCCTTAGAGACATACATTAATCATCAACAATTGTTTATCACTGCTCTCCTGAAGATTTAATATTTATCATGCATAAAGTGAAACCATTTATTTCTGCGGTCGTGCAATCAGACTTTTCTTATGGTGTTAAATTAAATAAAACAATGTATAAATCATTCCACACACAGCAATACCCATAATGATAAAGCAGGAAAAAGTCATGGACCGCTCAACCTATCCTTTGTTATCAGAAAAAGAATTCGTTGAGATTGCCGCAAGGATGCTGGCAGGAGAATATAAAAATACAAAAGGATTTATTCGTGATCTGGCGGAATTTCTGTTAACTGCAGGGGATTCCGCCATGACACGAAACAGGGAATTTACCAGGGATATCTATTTTTTATCTGAGCATCATTTGATTGAATCAATAATAACATGGCAAGCCTGGAGAGGTATTTCAGGACTTCGGCCGGAAAAATTGCACTAACTAACGGTGTCACAGCAACCTCTTCTTGCCGTTACACAATTATTTAATTCTCACAGAGTTGATGAACTCTAACGAGTATATTATGGCAATACGTGAAAGCAGTCTTAATAGCGCAAAATGGTCTCTGCTCTCTTCAATCAAAATTATTGGCATTGGCGTGTTGCAACTCTCGTTGCTGGCGCAGATTCTGCAGGCGAATGAGCTTAACCTGCTGGCGATTGCCATAATTGCCTTACTGTTTATTGATACTCTGGCCGATCGCGGCTTCTCAAATACACTGATCCGTCGCTGTATGCTCTCAATCAATGACCTCTCAACCATTTACTGGGGTAATATGTTGATGGGTGTCGCGGTGTTTGGTCTTTTATTTACGGGCAGTCACCTGCTGAACAGCCTGTTTAATCAGCCCGAACTGGCTCTCATGCTGCAGATGGTCTCAGTGGTGTTTATTATCATCCCTCAGGGTCAGCATTACCGTGCGGTATTACAGCGTGAAAAGCAATATACACGCATTGCTTTTGCTGAAACGTCCTCAGTATTAGCCGGACTTGCAGTCACCTTATTTACCGTCTGGCTGACACCTTCTGTATTATGTGCGATCTGGGGTTACCTTGCGATGGCTTCCATTCGCATGCTGATTTACTGCTACTATGGTCGTTCATGGTTCCAGCCGGAATATCACTTTAGTCTGAATGCTTTTGCTAAAATTCGCGCAAGAAACAAATAATAAAATAAGTCTGTATGGTGGGCTCTGAGCATCCGAAACGATGCGTTGGCGTGCTGTTAACCAGCACGCCTTTCTTTTTGTTAATCCTGTCGATATATTTTTACTCCTTTCTTTAGCTGCAGCATCCCGTTCTTTCTATCTCCTTTACAGACCAATGTCTGATCTGCAAATTTCTGGCCGTTATGGGTTGTAAATCTCCTGCTGGTTCTGAGTCAGTTAACACCAGCCAGGCCCGCGCAACTCCTCTGCACATTATCTCATCTTAACCTTCACCAGCATTCATCACCGGTTTTGCACTGAAAAGTCTTTCTATGCTGATGCCGGGCCGGACTGGTATACACTGCGCAAATCCCGGACGCCGACCGCCTGAAATCTCTGTCGCCGCCTGTTAAGCAATGCTGTAGCCTTGCCGCCGTCTTACTGGAGTCTGCTATGTTACTGACCGTTCTCTACATTATTGGTATTACTGCTGAAGCCATGACAGGTGCGCTGGCGGCGGGTCGTCGCAAAATGGATCTGTTCGGGGTCATTATTATTGCGTCAGTGACCGCAATCGGTGGTGGCTCGGTGCGCGATATCCTGTTGGGTCACTATCCGCTGGGTTGGGTGAAAAATCCCGAATACATCATGATTGTGGCGGCTGCGGCGGTTGTCACCACATTCCTGGCGCCCCTGATGACCCACCTGCGCAAAGTTTTTCTGGTGCTGGATGCATTAGGTCTGGTGGTCTTTTCGATTATCGGCGCGCAGGTTGCACTTGATTCCGGACACGCCATGATTATTGCCGCGATAAGCGCAGTGATTACAGGTGTCTTTGGCGGCGTACTGCGTGACATGTTCTGTAATCGCATTCCGCTGGTGTTTCAGAAAGAGCTGTACGCCGGTATCGCTTTCGCCTCGGGCTGGATGTATATCCTGCTGCTGAAAACCACGCTGGCGCATGAAGCGGTGATTATCATTACCCTGCTGTTCGGCTTTTTTGCCCGTTTACTGGCGCTGCGCTTCCGTCTCGGTTTGCCGATTTTCAACTATCCCCACCCCGAGCATTGAGGACGCAGGAATACCCTGCTGTTGCAGGAACGCGATGAGGGCCTGCAGACGGGCATCCTGAAACTGCTCAGCCAGGCGCGTTGCCAGCCCCGCACCAACGCCCGGCAGAGTTTGCCAGGCCATAACATCCCGCCGCATTACGCTCTCCCACTGCTGATCGGGCAGCGCATTCAGGGCCTTTTGCGGCAATGAAACACCAAGGGCCTTCACCCATCGACGAAACGGTTGCTGACGAGTGAGATTAAAGCTGTGCCAGAGCTGCTCCGCACGTTCCGGAGAGAGATCCGTCGCGGCGGCAATCTGTTCTGGTGTTAACGTCAGCCAGCCGAACAGATGCGTCATACTGCCGCTTTCCAGTAAGCGCAGCCAGGTGCTGCGCTCAACCCCAGGAATATTCAGCACCGTTTTCTGGCTGAGCCAGCGTAATTTCGCCAGTAACTGCTTCTGGCACTCAGCGCTGAAGGTATAACAACTCAATGGCGTATAACGCGACGCCTCGGGAGGCTGAGGATAATGTCGCTCTGCCACGCGCCAGATGACCCGCTCCAGCCTGGGAATTCCCTGACCCGCCAGACTCAGCGTGACCACATCGCCCGCGACGATATCGCTCTCCTGCCAGCGACGTAGCGATCCGACATTAACCCGCCTGACCGTTTTATCATCCAGTTGCACTGGCTGAAGATTAAGTACCGCCGCTATTTTTCCGGTTCGGCCAATGGGGAAATCGACGGAGAGCACTTCAGCACTGACTTCAGGAGGCTGATATTTCCAGGCAACCGCCCATATACCCTCGCCTGGCAGCCAGTTTTTGCCTGCAGGCCGCAGACTCTGATGAACCACCACGCCGTCTGTGACAAAAGGCAGCGCAGCATGAAACCAGCGCTCACGCCAGATGGCTACGTCCTCTTCATCTTTAACGTTGTGGCTCCATTCTGCTGCAATGCCCAGCCCCCAGCGGCTGAGTTGCTCATGGCGCTCCGTCATTGTGGCGGGACCATCTGGCCATGCCCAGATGAAAACACCGAGCGAATCCAGCAGCGGAGTCCGCTGCCTGCTCATCATCGCGCCGGCCACCAGTGAGCGCGCATTTTTGCCGCCATCAATCGCCTGCTGATGACCGTTCATCAACAAAAACAGCTCGCCCTGCAGTACAACCTCGTCGAGAGGGGTCTCGATATGCAGCGGAATTGCCGGGATCCAGGCGGCTTTAGCCAGCCACTCTTCACCGCGCAATCCATCGCCACGACTTAACAACGAGACCAGCCTGCCATGGCGATACACCAGTGAAACGGCGATGCCATCAACTTTTGGCTGCACCCAGAGATCGCGTCGCCCCTGCATCCAGTAAGCCAGTGCCAGCTTGTCGCGCATCTTTTTTACGCCAGTATGGGCGATTGGATGCAGGTGCTCACCCTTGCCAGGCAGTTGCGGGGAATAAGTGGGCTGAGAAGCGCTAAAGCAGTGTTGCCAGGTAACAAGCCGCTGCTGCAGCGCATCGTAATCCGTGTCAGTCACCGGACTCTGCCCCTGGCGATAGTAAGCGTCATCCCAGTGTTGCAGTTGCTGTTGCAAACGGCCAATCTCTTCAGTCGCCCGTACGGGTGTCCAGACCGGACAAACGGCACTGTGCGCAGGCCATAGGGCGAACCACAGAATAATCGCAGATAGCGGCCAGCCGAATCCTTTCATACTCTTTCCTCTGACGTTTTGTGGCATTCAACAGCAATGCATTAGCGTCAGCCAGAGGCGAGGTTTCGTTCCGGAAGAGATGCCAGGGTAATCCGTGAACCATTACAGCTGCCCGACAGAGATTTGCGCGCAGAGGCGCAAAAGATTGGGTGTTCTCGCTGCGCAAACGCTGCGTGGCAACGGGAAGCTGTGTATACTGTGCAGGAAATCGACTCCGCTTTTAATCAATTCAAGAAAACCATGGCTCAAGGCACGCTCTATATTGTTTCGGCTCCCAGCGGTGCAGGGAAATCCAGCCTGATTCAGGCACTGTTAAAGACCCAGCCGTTGTATGACACGCAGGTCTCTGTTTCGCACACGACGCGCGGTATGCGCCCGGGTGAAACCCATGGCGAACATTACTTTTTTGTTGAGAAACATGAATTTGAGCAGATGATCGCGGAAGATGCTTTCCTCGAACATGCCCGGGTTTTTGACAACTACTACGGTACGTCACGCCATGCCATTGAGCAGGTGCTGGCAACCGGCGTTGACGTGTTCCTCGACATCGACTGGCAGGGCGCGCAGCAAATCCGCGCTAAAATGCCTGGCGCACGCAGCATCTTTGTTTTGCCGCCTTCGAAAGAAGAGCTCGATCGCCGTCTGCGCGGTCGTGGTCAGGACAGCGAAGAGGTGATCACACGTCGCATGGCTCAGGCAGTAGCGGAAATGAGCCACTACGCCGAGTATGACTATTTAATTGTGAATGATGATTTTGATCTGGCGCTGTCCGATCTGAAAACCATTATTCGCGCAGAACGTCTGCGTATGGCGCGTCAGAAGGCGCGTCACGATGCTTTAATCAGCAAACTGTTGGCAGTCTGAATACAGTTTCAGTATGATGCGCAGTCATTTCTTCATCTGTGGAGTAGCACACCTATGGCACGCGTAACCGTTCAGGACGCAGTAGAAAAAGTTGGTAATCGTTTTGACCTGGTGTTGGTCGCTGCACGTCGTGCACGTCAGATGCAGGTTGGCGGCAAAGATCCGCTGGTTCCGGAAGAGAACGATAAACCTACCGTTATCGCCCTGCGCGAAATCGAAGAAGGTTTGGTCACCAATCAGATTTTAGATGTGCGTGATCGTCAGGAACAGCAAGAGCAGGAAGCCGCTGAGTTACAGGCCGTTACCGCTATCGCTGAAGGTCGTCGTTAACAGCCACCTGCAGGTCGCCCTTGTATCTGTTTGAAAGTCTCAATCAACTGATTGAAAAATACTTGCCAGAGGAGCAGATCAAGCGCCTCCAGCAAGCCTACCTTGTCGCACGTGATGCCCACGAGGGACAGACACGCTCCAGTGGTGAGCCTTATATCACCCATCCGGTTGCCGTGGCCTGTATTCTGGCGGAAATGAAGCTCGACCATGAAACGCTCATGGCCGCGCTGCTGCATGACGTGATCGAAGATACGCCCGCCACTTACCAGGATATGGAACAGCTGTTCGGTAAAAGCGTGGCGGAGCTGGTCGAAGGCGTTTCAAAGCTGGATAAGCTGAAATTCCGCGATAAGAAAGAAGCGCAGGCTGAGAACTTCCGCAAGATGATTATGGCGATGGTGCAGGATATCCGCGTCATTCTCATCAAGCTGGCTGACCGCACCCATAATATGCGCACCCTTGGGTCTTTACGCCCGGACAAACGTCGCCGCATCGCGCTGGAAACGTTAGAGATTTATAGTCCGCTGGCACACCGCCTGGGTATTCATCACCTTAAAACAGAGCTGGAAGAGCTCGGTTTTGAAGCACTTTACCCGAACCGTTATCGGGTGATTAAAGAGGTGGTGAAAGCTGCGCGTGGTAATCGTAAAGAGATGATCCAGAAGATTCTTTCTGAGATTGATGGCCGTTTACAGGAAGCGGGCATTCCCTGCCGCGTCAGCGGTCGCGAAAAGCATCTTTACTCGATTTACCGCAAAATGACGCTGAAAGAGCAGCGTTTTCACTCGATCATGGATATCTATGCCTTTCGCGTCATCGTGAAAGATCTGGATACCTGCTATCGCGTTCTGGGCCAGATGCACAGCTTATATAAGCCGCGTCCGGGCCGCGTTAAAGATTATATCGCCATCCCCAAAGCCAACGGCTATCAGTCGCTCCATACCTCCATGATCGGCCCGCACGGCGTGCCGGTTGAAGTGCAGATTCGCACTGAGGATATGGATCAGATGGCAGAAATGGGAGTCGCTGCGCACTGGGCTTATAAACAGGCGGGCGAAAGTGGCACCACTGCACAGATTCGCGCGCAGCGCTGGTTGCAAAGCCTGCTCGAGCTGCAGCAGAGTGCGGGCAGTTCATTTGAATTTATTGAAAGCGTGAAGTCCGATCTTTTCCCTGATGAGATCTACGTCTTTACGCCTGAAGGCCGCATTGTTGAGTTGCCAACCGGCGCGACGCCGGTAGATTTCGCCTATGCGGTGCACACCGATATCGGCCACGCCTGCGTCGGCGCACGCGTTGACCGCCAGCCTTATCCGCTGTCGCAAACCCTGACCAGCGGTCAGACGATTGAGATCATCACCGCGCCAGGCGCTCGTCCAAACGCCGCCTGGCTCAATTTTGTCGTCAGTTCCAAAGCCCGCGCCAAAATTCGTCAGCTCCTGAAGAACCTCAAGCGCGAAGACTCGGTTAATCTGGGTCGCCGCCTGCTCAGCCATGCGCTGGGCGGTAGCCGTAAACTGGCTGAAATCCCGGCTGAGAATATCAGACAGGAACTGGACCGCATGAAGCTGACTTCCCTTGATGATCTGCTGGCGGAAATTGGCCTCGGTAATGCGATGAGCGTGGTGGTGGCGAAGAACCTGCTGCAGGCTGACAGCAAGGCCATCACCAGCACCAGCAAGCGCGGTAAACTGCCGATTAAAGGCGCAGATGGCGTGTTGATTACCTTCGCCAAATGCTGCCGACCGATTCCTGGTGACCCGATTGTTGCCCATGTCAGTCCTGGCAAAGGGCTGGTGGTGCATCATGAATCCTGCCGGAACATTCGTGGCTACCAGAAAGAGCCAGAAAAATTCATGCCGGTCGAGTGGGATAAAGTCACCGAGCAGGAGTTCGTAGCAGAAATCAAAGTCGACATGTTTAACCATCAGGGCGCGCTGGCTAATCTGACGGCGGCCATCAACACGGCGGGTTCGAATATTCAGAGCCTGAATACCGAAGAGCGTGATGGTCGCGTCTATAGCGCCTTTATCCGCCTCACCGCACGTGACCGCGTTCATCTGGCGAATATCATGCGTAAAATTCGCGTGATGCCGGATGTGATCAAAGTCCACCGTAACCGTAATTAGGCATGAACGATCAACGTTTTGCCCGGATTCAGGCGATGCTGGCACTGCGCCAGCACGACCTGACGGTCTGCATGGAGCAGGTGCATAAACCACACAATGTTTCAGCGGTGATCCGCACGGCCGACGCCGTTGGCATCCACGAAGTGCATGCCGTCTGGCCGAGCCAGCGGATGCGCACGCAGGCTTCCGCGTCTGCCGGCAGCAACAGCTGGGTGAAAGTGGTCACCCATCCCACCATCGGCGATGCCGTAAAACAGCTCAAACAGCAGAAGATGCAGGTTTTAGCGACCCATCTCTCCGCCGATGCGGTGGATTTTCGTGAGATCGATTATACCCTTCCCACCTGCATTCTGATGGGGCAGGAAAAAACCGGCATCACCGAAGAAGCGCTGGCGCTGGCTGATCGTCAGATCGTGATCCCCATGGTGGGTATGGTGCAGTCGCTGAATGTCTCGGTCGCCTGCGCGCTTATCCTCTATGAAGCCCAGCGACAGCGGCAGAACGCCGGTCTTTACCTGCGCGATTACAGCCTGCTGGACGAGGATGAGCAGCAACGCCTGCTGTTCGAAGGCGGATTCCCGGTGCTCGCGCGGGTCGCAAAGCAGAAAGGTCTACCCTATCCGCGCATCAATGCGCAGGGCGAAGTCGACGCCGATCCCAGCTGGTGGGCAACCATGCAGTCGACCGGTAAAAGACGATGAAAGGCCGTCTGCTGGATGCCATTCCGCTCAGTACACTGACCGGCGTCGGTGCCAGCCAGGCAGCAAAACTGGCCAAAATTGACCTGCACACCGTTCAGGATCTCCTGCTTCATCTTCCGCTGCGCTACGAAGACCGCACCCAACTCTATGCTATCAATGATCTGCTTCCCGGTATCTGGGCCACAGTAGAAGGCGAAGTGCTGCACACAGATATCACTTTTGGTCGTCGCCGGATGATGGTGTGTCAGATCAGCGATGGCAGTGGCGTGCTGACAATGCGCTTCTTCAATTTTAATGCCGGGATGAAGAACAATCTGTCGCCGGGACGGCGTGTTACCGCTTATGGTGAAATTAAGCGCGGTCAGCGCGGCGCTGAGATTATTCACCCCGAGTACCGCATCCAGGGCGAGCAGAGCAATGTGACGCTGGAAGAGACCTTAACACCGGTTTATCCCACGACCGAAGGCATTCGACAGGCCACGCTGCGTAATCTCACTGACCAGGCGCTGACGCTGC
Organism: Pantoea sp. MHSD4; assembly: GCF_021043305.1. Lineage (NCBI taxonomy): Bacteria > Pseudomonadati > Pseudomonadota > Gammaproteobacteria > Enterobacterales > Erwiniaceae > Pantoea > Pantoea sp. MHSD4. The sequence continues at coordinate 94,793 of NZ_JAJNDH010000010.1, forward strand.
TGGAAAGCTGCCCGATTGCCGAGCTGTTGCCGAAGGAGTTAAGCGGCGGCTTAATCAGCCTGCCAGATGCGCTGCGCACACTGCATCGTCCGCCGCCCGATCTCCGGCTCAGCGAGCTGGAAAGTGGCCGTCATCCGGCACAACGCAGATTAATTCTTGAAGAGCTGCTGGCGCATAATCTCAGCATGCTGGCAGTGCGCGCAGGCGCTCAGCGCTATTACGCGTTACCGATGCCGCCGCGACACAATCTCAGTGACCAGCTGCTGGCCGCGCTGCCTTTCTCGCCGACCAATGCGCAAAAGCGCGTGGTGGCGGAGATAGAGAAAGATCTGGCCAATGATTTCCCGATGATGCGGCTGGTGCAGGGCGACGTCGGCTCGGGTAAGACACTGGTGGCTGCGCTCTCTGCGCTGAACGTTATCGCCCATGGCAAGCAGGTTGCGCTGATGGCACCGACCGAACTGCTGGCTGAACAGCACGCCAGTAACTTCCGCCAGTGGTTTGCGCCGCTGGGGATTGAAGTCGGCTGGCTGGCCGGAAAACAGAAAGGCAAAGCCCGCCAGGCACAGCAGGAGGCGATAGCCAGCGGTCAGGTGGCAATGGTCGTGGGCACACACGCTCTGTTTCAGGAGCAGGTGCAGTTCAATGGTCTGGCGCTGGTCATTATTGATGAGCAGCACCGCTTCGGCGTTCACCAGCGACTGGCCTTGTGGGAAAAAGGTGAGATGCAGGGTTTCCATCCGCATCAGCTGATCATGACCGCCACACCGATACCGCGCACCCTGGCGATGACCGCGTATGCCGATCTCGATACCTCAACCATCGACGAACTGCCGCCGGGACGTACTCCGGTGACCACCGTGGCCATCCCCGATACGCGACGCGAGGAGATTGTGGCGCGGGTTGAGCATGCCTGCCGGGAGGGACGTCAGGCCTACTGGGTCTGCACGCTGGTTGAAGAGTCAGAGCTGCTGGAAGCACAGGCGGCAGAAGCCAGCTGGGAATCCCTGAAAACCGCGCTGCCCGACTTAAATATCGGACTGGTGCATGGCCGCATGAAACCCGCTGAAAAACAGGCGGTCATGCAGGCGTTTAAAGCGAATGAACTCCAGCTGCTGGTAGCGACGACCGTCATTGAGGTCGGCGTGGACGTGCCGAATGCCAGCCTGATGATTATCGAAAACCCTGAGCGGTTAGGGCTGGCACAGCTGCATCAGTTGCGAGGCCGTGTGGGTCGTGGTGCCGTGGCATCACACTGCGTACTGCTCTATAAAGCGCCGCTGAGCAAGACGGCGCAGAAGCGTTTACAGGTACTACGCGACAGTAATGACGGCTTTGTTATTGCCCAGTTCGATCTGGAGATTCGCGGACCGGGTGAACTGCTGGGCACACGTCAGACCGGCAACGCCGAATTTAAAGTGGCCGACCTGCTGCGCGATGCGGCGATGGTGCCCGAAGTTCAGCGTGTGGCGCGCCACATCCACCAGCACTATCCCGAGCAGGCCAGCGCTCTGATTGAACGCTGGCTGCCAGAGAACACCCGTTTTACCAACGTCTGAATGAGATCCCATCAAGTCGGCTTTTATATCCGTGCCGGGCAAACGATTGCTTTTGCCCGGCGGATGATTACAATCGCCACATTATTTTTTGGGAAGAACAGAAGATGTCCACCAATCCTCAGCCAGACCAGCCTTCCGCCACGCAAAGCGAACTGATTTATCGTCTTGAAGATCGTCCACCTCTGCCGCAAACGCTGTTTGCCGCTGGTCAGCATCTGCTGGCGATGTTTGTCGCGGTCATCACGCCCGCCATTCTGATCTGTCAGGCGCTGGGCCTGCCCGCAGAAGATACCCGGCACGTTATCAGCATGTCGTTGTTTGCTTCAGGTGTGGCATCGCTGCTGCAAATCAAAACCTGGGGACCGGTGGGTTCGGGTCTGCTGTCGATTCAGGGCACCAGCTTTAACTTTGTGACGCCTTTGATCATGGGCGGGATGGCGCTGAAGAATGGCGGCGCTGACGTGCCCACCATGATGGCGGCGCTATTTGGCACGCTGATGGTGGCCTCCTGTACCGAAATGGTGCTGTCACGCGTATTGCATCTGGCTCGCCGGATTATCACGCCGCTGGTTTCCGGTATCGTGGTGATGATTATTGGGCTGTCGCTGATTCAGGTAGGACTGACCTCGATTGGCGGCGGTTTTAGCGCGATGAGTGACCATACCTTTGGCGCACCAAAGAATCTGATGCTGGCTGGCGCCGTGCTACTGGTGATCGTGCTGCTTAACCGGCAGAAAAACCCCTATTTGCGCGTCGCCTCCCTGGTGATTGCGATGGCCGTGGGCTATCTGCTGGCCTGGGCGATGGGCATGCTGCCGGCAGCGGGCATCCCTGCTGATCAGCCGCTGATCGTGGTGCCGACCCCGCTCTATTACGGGCTGGGCTTCGACTGGAATCTGCTCATCCCGCTGATGCTGGTGTTTATGGTGACCTCCCTGGAGACCATCGGCGATATCACTGCCACCTCGGATGTGTCGGAACAGCCGGTCAGCGGCCCGCTCTATATGAAACGCCTGAAAGGCGGCGTGCTGGCAAATGGCCTCAACTCCTTTGTCTCCGCGCTGTTTAACACCTTCCCTAACTCCTGCTTCGGTCAGAACAACGGTGTGATTCAGTTGACCGGCGTGGCCAGCCGCTACGTGGGCTTTGTTGTCGCACTGATGCTGATTGTGCTGGGGCTGTTCCCGGCGGTCAGCGGTCTGGTGCAGATGATTCCTGAGCCGGTACTCGGCGGCGCAACCATTGTGATGTTCGGCACCATTGCCGCCTCAGGTGTTCGCATCGTGTCACGCGAGCCGCTTAATCGTCGCGCCATCATGATTATTGCGCTGTCGCTGGCGGTGGGTCTGGGCGTGTCTCAGCAGCCACTGATCCTGCAGTTTGCCCCCGACTGGCTGAAAACGCTGCTCTCTTCCGGCATTGCCGCAGGCGGTATTACCGCAATCGTGCTCAACCTGATTTTTCCGCCAGAGAAGTAAGGCCACAGGCAGGCTTCGGCCTGCCTGCTAATTATTCGGATTTACATCCAGGCTGTTGAGCTGTAACGGTAATTCAGGCATAACAACCTCTCACCGGATTTAACTCGGGAAGGATGCTATGAAATTTATTGGAAAGTTTTTCCTCACCTTACTTTTACTGCTGCTTTTTACCCTGGTCGTGATCTATGTACTGCTGCAGACACAGTGGGGTGCAGGCTGGTTTAGCCGTTGGGTGAGCGACAAAACCGAATGGCATCTCTCCCTGAGTAAAATTGAACACAATTTCTCTTCTCCCTCTCATATCATTCTGGATGACTTCAGCTTTGGTCACGATGGTCAGCCTGCGGTGCTGGTCGCGAAACGGGTTGATCTCGGCCTGGCGCTGATTCAGTTCAGCGATCCGCTGCATTTCAGCAGCCTTGAGCTGCGCGATGGGGAAGTGAATCTGGCTAATCTGGCGCAGGGCAGCACGCTGCCGATTCAGGCCGATCGCCTGCAACTCAATAATATGCGTATCGACAGTCCCAAGAGCGCGTTACCGCTGTTTGCTCAGCAGGTTAATGGCGGCATCCTGCCGTGGAAGCCCACGGGGCTGGATATGCTGGGTCGCGATGCCCGCTTCCAGATGAGCGCAGGCAGCATGACGCTGAATAATGTGCCGGGTGAAAACGTCCTGATTCAGGGCAGTGTTTCCCAGGGTCGGATGCGCTTTGACAATATTGGTGCCGACCTGGCGCGTGGCTCCATGACCGGTAACGGTGAGCGCGATGCCCAGGGCAACTGGAAAATTAATCAGCTGCGACTGAACGACATCCGTCTGCAGACTACCAGCAGCCTGAAAGATTTCCTGCATAGCCTGCAGGTTGTTCCGTCAATTGCCATTACCCGCCTCGACATGACCGATGCCCGTCTGCAGGGGCCTGACTGGGCGGTGACAGATCTGGATCTGACGCTGAGAAACGTTAACTGGCAGGGAGATGACTGGCAGAGTAACGACGGTTCACTGGCGCTGAATGCCAGCAATTTTATCGACGGTGGATTCGAGCTTAATGACCCTATCCTTAACCTGGATTTCTCACCGCAGGGTGTGGCGCTGACACAATTCAGTTCACGCTGGGCGAACGGGGTGATTCGGGCTGACGGTGACTGGTCGCGCAGCAATAAGCGCCTGACGCTGAAAAATCTGGCCGTTGCCGGACTGGAATACACGCTGCCGCAGGACTGGCGTGACCGCTGGCAGGCGACACTGCCCGCGTGGCTGGAGAGTGTAGAGGTAACGCGTTTCACCTCTAACCGTAACCTGATTATCGATATTAATCCGGCGTTTCCCTTCCAGCTGACTTCACTGGATGGCGCTGGCGAAAACCTGCTGCTGGCTCAGCAGCATCAGTGGGGGATCTGGTCGGGTAAGCTCAGCCTGAACGCGGCAGAGTCGACCTTTAACCGCACCGATCTGCGTCATCCGTCGATTGCGCTAAGTGCTGACCCGCAGCAGATTCAGGTTACTGAACTGAGTGCGTTCAGTAACAAGGGCCTGCTCGAAGGAACCGCCACCGTAGGTCAGCAGCCAGCGCGTCCTCTGACACTGCAACTGACGGGTCGGGCAGTGCCGGTGAATGTGTTGCAGAACTGGGGATGGCCCGTATTGCCGTTAACCGGTGACAGTAATATGCAGCTGCAACTAAGCGGTGCATTACCCGCAGGCCAGCCACTGCGCCCGACCGTGAATGGCACTCTGTCGGTGACGACGGACAGTCAACAGTTACAGCAGACAATGCAGGCCGGTCAGGTGCGTTAACAGGATCAATAAGGGCCGCGGAGGCGGCCCTTATGATTAGTTTATACGTGCGCCGGAACCGCCCTCTTCCAGCGGCCCGTCAGGATCGGCAGGCAGAACAATATAGACCCCCTCAAACACAGCGCCACACTCATCGTCGCCAAAAAGCTCAACTTCAAGCTGCACACGTGCTTTACGTCCGCGCGCCAGACGGTCGAGATCGCCGCTTAATGAGCCGAGGTCAGCAATCGCGCCAGGCCGGCCACTAATCGGGTGGCTGTAGCGAATGTGCGCATCCGCCAGAATAATGGTGCCGCCCAGATGGCGCTCGCGCAGCAGTAACCAGATCAATCCCCAGCCGGTCAGCGTGGCCAGCGAGAACAGACTGCCAGCAAACAACGTCTGATGTGGATTCTGATTGCCCGCTTCCGGCATGGTGGTGATAAATTTCTGCCCGGTAAACTGCAGAATACGGACACCCATCTTCTCGCTGAGCGGAATATGATCATACCAGGCCTGCTGCAGCTGTCCGCACCAGTCGGCACGATGCAGGATATCATCGAGCGTAACGACAGGCTTGATCATCAGAAAGTGGCGAACCGGCGTCGTCTGGGGCGCGGTAATCTCGCCCTGGTTGACGTAGCCGAGCTTAGCGAAGAATGCGACAGCATCTTCGCGGGCACTACAGGTTACCCGTTTAGCTCCTTCCTGACGCGCTACCGACTCCAGCGTCATCGCCATTAGCGTTCCCAGCCCTTTACCCTGCACCGAAGGATGAACGGCCATGAAGCGGATAGCGGCCTCATTGTCGGCATTAATGTAGAGACGGCCGATAGCGACCGGATTTCCCTGTTCATCAACCACCATCTGATGATGTGCCAGGGCATCCCAGGCGTCACGTTCTGACCCCTGCGGTTGACGCAGAGGTTTACGTAACATCTCCCAGCGGAACTGATAATAGATATCCAGCTCTTCCGCCGTCTGTGGCACGCGAAGGTGATACATGTAATGTTTCTCCCGCTCGGATGTATGGCCTGTTCCCTGCCGCTCAGCTGACGATCTCACACCTGCAACCAGAACGTCACAGGACCATCATTCACCAGCGAGACCTGCATATCTGCAGCAAAACGGCCATTCGCCGTAGTAATCCCCTGCTGGCGACAGCAGTCGCTGAAGTATTCATACAGACGTTCGGCTTCAGCAGGTTCAGCGCCACCCGAAAACGAGGGGCGCATCCCTTTTTGCGTATCCGCGGCCAGCGTAAACTGCGACACCACCAGCACACTTCCGCCCGCCTGGCGGACACTCAGGTTCATCTTGCCCTGCTCATCGCTAAAGATGCGATAGCCCAGTACACGTTCTGCGAGACGTTCCGCTCGCGCGTTGTCATCGCCTTTTTCTACGCCCAGCAGAACCAGTAAACCCGCGCCAATTTCACCGGTCACTTCCTGATCGACGCTGACGCTGGCGCGCTGCACGCGCTGAATCAATGCAATCATGTTTCCTCGCGTTGCTCTTCTTGTTGGTGTTGCTGCTTCAACTGCCGATAGTCAGCTAACGCGACGGTTATTTCAGCGCCCAGCAACACAATACACCAGGTCCAGTAGACCCAGAGAAACAGAATGGGGATCACGGCCAGTACGCCGTAGATCAACTGATATGAAGGGAACATAGTAACATAGAGCGCAAAGCCCTTTTTACCCAGCTCAAACAACGCCCCGGCAACCAGCGCGCCAATCAGCGCATCACGCGGTGGCACCCGTTGGGTGGGAACAATGCTGTAGAGTAACCAGAAGGCGAACCACGACAGCAGAAGCGGGAAAATGCGCAGCATCTGATCGACCAGACTGGTTACGCCAGTGGCATTAATCCAGCGCAGGGAAAGCAGATAAGAGCTGATTGCCAGGCTGGCACCGGCCAGCAGCGGACCGAGCGTCAGGATCATCCAGTAGACGGCAAAGGAGTAAACCATCGGTCGCTTTTTGTTGCTGCGCCAGATGGTGTTTAACGCCGTATCGACCGAATGCATCAGCAGTAAGGCGGTCACGATAAGACCGACTGCCCCGACCGCCGTCATCCGGTTTACGTTAGCAACAAACTGTTCAAGATAGCGTTGCAACGTGTTACCTGCAGCAGGCATCAGATTGTTGAAGACAAACTGTTTTAACTGCACGCTGATGTCAGAGAAAACCGGAAACGCCGCAAACAGGGCAAAGACCACTGCAATAAGCGGCACTAACGCCAGTAATGAGACATAAGCCAGATTACCGGCCTGGGTCGTCATGCCATCCTCATCAATGCGTTTCCATAACAGCCTGAGCCACAACCAGAATGCATGCAGCCTGGGGCGAAATTTACGTGACATCATGAGTTACTGTAGACCCGCAAACCAGTTGGGTACCGTTTTACTGTCAGTAACCAGTACACTTTCAATACCCAGGGCACGGGCCGCCTCAATGTTCTCTGGATTATCATCAAAGAACACCGCCTGATCGGCAGTCACACCTTCTGCATCCAGCACATGCTGATAAATCCGCGCTTCCGGTTTGCGCATACCTATCTCCTGTGACAGGTAGATTTTATCCGCTGCCTGCTGCACGTCCGGATACTGCGTTGGCCAGAATTCGCAATGCAGCTTGTTCGTGTTAGAGAGGATTACCACCCGATGACCTTCCAGCCGCAGCCGGTTCATTAGCGCCAGGGTTTCCGGACGCACGTCAACGAAGACCGCCTGCCAGCCAGCCGCAAACTGCTCATAGCTCAGTGCGATCTCCAGCTTTTCGCACAGCGCCAGTGCGAAATCTTCATCACTGATCTCGCCACGTTCGTGTTGCTCAAACGCTTCGTCCATCTGGAAATGGCCTTGTAGCGAAGCCAGCGGTACACGACTAAAGTCACTCCAGACACCCAGCACGCGGTTGAAGTCGATATCAATAATCACATTGCCCAAATCAAAGATATACAGCATGGTGTGTCTCCTTCTGTTCCCTGGAGTATTCACTCTAGCGGCAAAAGTGCAGGCTGAACAGGCACGGGCTGAGAGAAAAGCGTAAACGCCAGAAGGTGAGTAAAGCGCGACATCATTCGCACAAATATTCGCTGGTCCGGCTGAGTAAATCCGAATTTCAGGCAAAAAAAAGCCCCGCATGCGGGGCTTTTTATTCTTTAAAGGCGCAATTATGCGTCTTTAGGACCACGTGAAGCACGTTTACGGTCGTTTTCAGTCAGGTGACGCTTACGGATACGCACTGACAGTGGAGTCACTTCGACCAGTTCGTCATCATCGATGAACTCGATCGCCTGTTCCAGCGTCATTTTCTGCGGTGGTACCAGTGTCGTTGCTTCATCAGTACCTGAAGCACGCATGTTGGTCAGCTTCTTACCAGTCAGACAGTTTACGGTCAGGTCGTTAGAACGGCTGTGAATACCGATGATCTGGCCTTCATAGACTTCTGCACCATGACCCAGGAACAGCTTACCGCGATCCTGCAGACCGAACAGAGCGAACGCTACAGCTTTGCCCTGACCGTTAGAGATCAGAACGCCGTTCTGACGCTGGCCCACTTCGCCTGGACGGATATCGTCGTAGTGGCTGAAGGTAGAGTAGAGCAGACCGGTACCGGAAGTCATCGTCATGAATTCGTTACGGAAGCCAATCAGGCCACGGCTAGGAATCACGTAGTCGAGACGTACGCGGCCTTTGCCATCCGGATCCATGTTTTTCAGATCGCCTTTACGCTCACCCATGGCTTGCATAACGGAACCCTGATGCGTCTCTTCGATATCCAGCGTAACGTTCTCGAATGGCTCTTGTTTACGGCCATCGATCTCGCGGAAGATAACTTTCGGACGGGATACCGCCAGTTCGAAACCTTCACGACGCATGTTTTCGATCAGAACTGACAGGTGAAGCTCACCACGACCTGACACGCGGAACGCATCAGAATCTTCGGTTTCTTCAACGCGCAGAGCCACGTTGTGAACCAGTTCTTTGTTCAGACGCTCAAGGATCTGACGTGAAGTCACGTACTTACCTTCTTTACCGCAGAACGGTGAGGTGTTGACGTTAAAGAACATGGTTACGGTTGGCTCATCAACGCTCAGTGCTGGCAGCGCCTGCACATTCTGTGGATCACAGATGGTGTCAGAGATGTTCAGCTCGCCCAGACCGGTGATAGCAATGATATCGCCCGCTTCAGCCAGATCGCTGTCGATACGCTCAAGACCCAGGTGAGTCAGGACTTTACCGACTTTACCGTTACGGGTTTTGCCTTCGCTATCAACGATAGTGACTTGCTGGTTCGGCTTAACTTTACCGCGCTTGATGCGGCCAATGCCGATCACGCCCAGGTAGTTGTTGTAGTCCAGCTGAGAGATCTGCATCTGCAGTGGCGCATCAGCCTCAACCTGCGGAGGCGCAACGTGGTCAACGATTGCCTGATACAGCGGGGTCATATCGTCAGCCATGTCGGTGTGCTCAAGACCCGCGATACCATTCAGCGCAGAGGCGAAAATGATAGGGAAGTCGAGCTGCTCGTCAGTCGCATCCAGGTTAACGAACAGGTCAAATACCTGATCCACAACCCAATCCGGACGCGCACCAGGGCGATCTACTTTGTTGATAACCACAATCGGCTTCAGACCATGCGCGAACGCTTTTTTGGTCACGAAGCGGGTTTGCGGCATAGGGCCATCCATCGCATCTACAACCAGCAGCACCGAGTCCACCATGGACATGACGCGCTCAACTTCACCACCGAAGTCGGCGTGTCCTGGGGTATCAACGATGTTGATACGGTAGTCATTCCACTTAATGGCGGTGTTTTTTGCGAGGATGGTAATCCCACGCTCTTTCTCCAAATCATTGGAGTCCATCACGCGCTCTGTTGCTTCGGTACGGGCATCAAAAGTACCGGATTGTTGCAGCAGTTTGTCAACCAGGGTGGTCTTTCCATGGTCAACGTGCGCGATGATGGCGATGTTACGCAAATTTTCGATCACAGCTTTGCCTCAGGCATTAGAAATAGCGCGTTATTGTACACTGATTAAGCGGAAGACTGAACACCATCACACTTTTCACTGAAAGTTTATTAGATAGGTGCAAATTTGCCCTGTTCCCGGTGCAGAAAATGCACTAAGTTGGTCTTATGCACCAAAACAGTGCCAATAAATCATCATAAAGCACCACTTTAGTGCACCAGGACCATCCTGGTGCAGGTGCTTTATGACAAAAAGGTGCATCACAAGGCGATTTAAGCAGCATCAGAAAAGTTGGCACAGAATTCGCTTTATCTAAATCAAGCGTAATCGCCAGTCAGATGTCGGTTGAAGAGCGTGCCGGAAGCGGGTAGTCAGGGAGTTGTTTTCCCGCTGCGAATTCCGGAAACGACGTTTCCTCGCCATGTAGATAATGAAAGACCATTTCCAGGAGAGTTGAGTATGTCCGCTGAACACGTTCTCTCGATGATGAACGAGCATGAAGTTAAGTTTGTTGACCTGCGTTTTACCGATACCAAAGGTAAAGAACAGCACGTTACTATCCCTGCTCACCAGGTTAACGCTGACTTCTTCGAAGAAGGCAAAATGTTCGATGGTTCGTCTATTGGCGGCTGGAAAGGCATTAACGAATCAGACATGGTGCTGATGCCTGACGCTACCACGGCAGTCATGGATCCTTTCTTCGAAGATTCTACGCTCATTATCCGTTGTGACATCCTTGAGCCAGGCACTATGCAGGGCTACGACCGCGATCCACGTTCTATCGCAAAACGCGCTGAAGATTACCTGCGCTCTTCCGGCATCGCGGATACCGTGCTGTTTGGACCAGAACCAGAATTCTTCCTGTTCGATGACATCCGTTTCGGTTCATCGACTTCCGGTTCACATGTGGCTATCGACGATATCGAAGCGGCATGGAACACCGGTAAAGAGTACGAAGGCGGTAACAAAGGTCACCGTCCAGGTCTGAAAGGCGGCTACTTCCCGGTTCCACCAGTCGACTCATCACAGGACATCCGTTCTGCCATGTGTCTGACCATGGAGCAGATGGGCCTGGTTGTTGAAGCGCATCACCACGAAGTGGCGACTGCGGGTCAGAACGAAGTGGCTACCCGCTTCAATACCATGACCAAAAAAGCTGACGAAATTCAGATCTACAAATATGTCGTCCATAACGTTGCTCATGCTTACGGCAAAACCGCGACCTTTATGCCGAAGCCAATGTTTGGCGACAACGGTTCAGGCATGCACTGCCATATGTCACTCTCTAAAGGTGGCCAGAACCTGTTTGCCGGCGATAAGTACGGCGGCCTGTCTGAAATGGCGCTGTTCTACATCGGCGGCATCATCAAGCACGCTAAAGCAATTAACGCACTGGCGAACCCGACCACGAACTCTTACAAGCGTCTGGTTCCGGGTTATGAAGCACCGGTTATGCTGGCTTACTCTGCCCGTAACCGTTCAGCGTCAATCCGTATTCCGGTGGTTGCCAGCCCGAAAGCCCGTCGTATCGAAGCGCGCTTCCCGGACCCAGCGGCTAACCCATACCTGGCGTTCACCGCACTGCTGATGGCTGGCCTGGATGGCATCATCAACAAAATCCATCCTGGTGATGCGATGGACAAGAACCTGTATGACCTGCCACCGGAAGAAGAAGCTGAGATTCCAAAAGTTGCGGGCTCTCTGGAAGAAGCGCTGAATTCACTGAACGAAGATCGCGAGTTCCTGACCCGCGGCGGTGTATTCACTGACGAATCGATCGATGCTTACATCGAACTGCGTAAAGCAGAGATGGATCGCGTTCGCATGACGCCACACCCGGTTGAGTTCGAGCTTTACTACAGCGTTTAACTGGTCAAACGATTTTGTTGCCGTGGAAACTTTTAGCCCATCTTCGGATGGGCTTTTTTCTCCGCGAATTTACCGTTCATTCGCCCTCCTTACGGCTTTAAGACTAAAATGCACCTGATTGGTGCAGAGGTACGTTTTATGGCAACTGGCTCTCTGCCCGATGCAGGGCAGATTCTCAATGCTTTAATCAACAGTATTTTGTTGGTGGATAACGATCTGGTTATCCATTACGCCAACCCGGCGGCGCAGCAATTACTGGCGCAAAGCTCACGCAAGCTGTTCGGCACGCCGTTACCGGAATTGACCGGCTACTTTTCGCTGAATATTGAGGTGATGCGCGAGAGTCTTGAGGCTGGCCAGGGATTCACTGACAGTGAGGTTACGCTGGTCGTTGATGGTCGCGCGCACATTATGTCGCTGACCGCCCAGCGATTACCCGATGGCTTAATTCTGATGGAAATGGCGCCGATGGATAATCAGCGTCGGCTCAGTCAGGAGCAGTTACAGCACGCTCAGCAGGTGGCCGCTCGCGATCTGGTTCGTGGTCTGGCTCATGAGATTAAAAATCCGCTGGGAGGGTTGCGCGGCGCGGCACAGCTTTTATCCCGCGCCCTGCCCGATCCCTCGCTGAACGAATACACCAAAGTCATTATTGAACAGGCCGACCGGTTGCGGAATCTGGTGGATCGTCTGTTAGGGCCGCAGCAGCCGGGTATGCACATCACGCAGAGCATTCATCAGGTGGCTGAACGCGTAGTTAATCTGGTCTCGATGGAGCTGCCGGAGAATGTCTCGCTGGTACGGGATTATGACCCCAGCCTGCCGGAACTGCCGCACGACCCCGATCAGATTGAACAGGTACTGCTTAACGTGGTGCGCAATGCGCTTCAGGCGCTGGGAGACGATGGCGGCACCATCATTATCCGCACCCGCACCGCTTTCCAGCTCACGCTGCACGGCACGCGTTATCGCCTGGTAGCACGTATTGATATTGAAGATGATGGCCCCGGCATTCCGGCCCAGCTGCAGGATACGCTGTTTTATCCGATGGTCAGCGGACGTGAAGGCGGAACCGGTTTAGGCCTCTCCATCGCCCGTAGCCTGATTGATCAACATTCAGGAAAAATAGAATTTAACAGTTGGCCGGGACACACCGAATTTTCGGTTTACCTGCCTATTCGCCAGTGAGGTTTCTATGCAACGAGGGATAGTCTGGATCGTCGATGACGATAGCTCCATCCGCTGGGTGCTTGAACGCGCGCTCACTGGAGCCGGTTTGAGCTGCGCGACTTTTGACAGCGCAAGCGAGGTGCTGGATGCCCTCTCAACCAAGACCCCGGACGTTTTACTGTCAGACATTCGCATGCCCGGTATGGATGGCCTGGCGCTACTGAAGCAGATTAAACAGCGTCATCCCATGCTTCCGGTCATCATAATGACGGCGCATTCGGATCTGGATGCTGCCGTCAGCGCCTATCAGCAGGGCGCATTTGATTACCTGCCTAAGCCGTTTGATATTGACGAAGCCGTTGCACTGGTAGAGCGAGCGATCAGCCACTATCAGGAACAGCAGCAGCCACGTAATCAGCCGGTCAGCGGACCAACTACCGATATTATTGGTGAAGCGCCTGCGATGCAGGATGTGTTTCGTATCATCGGGCGCTTATCGCGCTCTTCGATAAGCGTGCTGATTAACGGTGAGTCCGGAACCGGTAAAGAGCTGGTGGCCCATGCGCTACATCGCCACAGCCCACGCACCAAAGCGCCCTTTATCGCACTGAACATGGCTGCAATACCCAAAGATTTGATTGAGTCAGAGCTGTTTGGTCACGAGAAAGGGGCCTTTACCGGCGCGAACCAGATCCGTCAGGGCCGTTTTGAGCAGGCGGATGGCGGCACGCTGTTTCTGGATGAGATCGGTGATATGCCGCTGGATGTGCAGACCCGACTGCTGCGCGTGCTGGCCGATGGTCAGTTCTATCGCGTCGGTGGTTATGCACCCGTCAAAGTGGATGTGCGTATTATTGCGGCAACCCACCAGAACCTGGAATTGCGTGTGCAGGAAGGCAAGTTCCGTGAGGACCTGTTCCACCGCCTGAATGTGATTCGTGTGCATCTGCCGCCGCTGCGTGAGCGTCGTGAGGATATCCCACGTCTGGCGCGTTATTTCCTGCAGGTGGCGGCTCGTGAGCTGGGTGTGGAAGCGAAGATTCTGCACCCGGAAACCGAAACAGCCTTAACCCGGCTGCACTGGTCCGGTAACGTACGTCAGCTGGAAAACACCTGTCGCTGGCTGACGGTCATGGCTGCGGGTCAGGAAGTGCTGATTCAGGATCTGCCCAGCGAACTGTTTGAGTCCAGCACCCCGGAAAATCCGGTGCAGTCGCTGCCTGACAGTTGGGCAACGCTGCTGGCACAGTGGGCCGACCGCGCACTGCGTTCCGGTCATCAGAATCTGCTGTCGGAAGCACAACCGGAGATGGAGCGAACGCTGCTCACCACTGCGCTGCGTCATACGCAAGGCCACAAACAGGAAGCCGCTCGTTTGCTGGGCTGGGGACGAAACACGCTGACACGCAAGCTGAAAGAGCTTGGCATGGAATAAGCGTTTCGGTGCGGGCTGGCATGTCATGCCAGCCCGTTTCGTCATATAACGCGGGAGAATTGCTGCTGACGCACTTTCTGACGCAGATAGCGATCAAAGCACATGCAGATATTGCGGATCAGTAACCGGCCAATGCCGGTCACCTCAAGCCCTTTAGCAGTTTGTACCACCAGCCCGTCAGCAATTAACGGTTTCAGCAGCGCCATGTCCTCAGCAAAATAGTCGCTAAAGCGAATGCCCCATCGCGCTTCAGTCGCGGCAAAATCCAGCGAGAAGTTACAAATCAGCGTTTTAATCACGTCACGCCGCAGGCAATCATCGTCGGTTAAGGCGATGCCGCGCCACAGGCCATTTCCCTGCTGTTCCACACATGCATACCAGGTGTTGAGGTCTTTCTGATTCTGCGCATAACTGTCGCCAGTCATGCTGATGGCTGAGACGCCAAGCCCCAGTAAGTCACTGTCGCCCTGCGTCGTGTATCCCTGGAAATTGCGATGCAACTGCCCTTCACGCTGCGCGATGGCCAGCTCATCCTGCGGCTTTGCAAAGTGATCCATCCCGATAAACTGGTAGCCCTGCTGAGTCAGCGTCACAATGGTCTGTTGCAGGATATCCAGCTTTTGCTGCGCGGAGGGCAGTTCATCCTCTTTAATTTTACGCTGAGCCGCGAACATTGACGGCAGATGCGCATAGTTAAATACACTAAGCCGGTCCGGGCTCAGTGCCAGTACCCGCTCCAGCGTCCAGGCAAAGCTGGCGGGCGTTTGCAGGGGTAAGCCATAGATCAGATCGATGCTGACAGAGCTGAAGCCCTGCTCACGGGCGCGCGCCATCAGGCCGAAAATCACCTCTTCATCCTGCACCCGATTAACCCGTTCCTGCACCGATTTATTAAAATCCTGTACGCCCATGCTCAGACGATTGAACCCCAGCGATCGCAGGTGATCAATCACATCCAGCTCAATTTCCCGCGGATCAACCTCGATCGACATTTCGGCGTCCTCAGCCACGCTGAAGTGCTGCTTCAGTAAACCCACCAGCCGTGAAATCTGCGTATTATCGAGAAAGGTTGGCGTGCCGCCGCCCCAGTGAAGCTGCGTGACTTTACGCTCGCGAAACAGCGGCGCGCGCTGAATGATTTCCTGCTCAAGCACGTCCAGATAGCGGTCCGCTTTGTGGCGCTGACGCGTCACGATCTTATTGCAGCCGCAGAAGTAGCAGAGACGATGGCAGAAGGGAATATGAACATAGAGCGACAGCGGACGATCAGGATAACGCGCGACGGCACGCTGGAAATCAGTTTCCGCGTACTGCTCGCTGAACTCCAGCGCGGTGGGATAAGAGGTATAACGCGGGCCAGCGTAATTGTACTTTTCAATTAACGCCTGCTCCCACTCAATCTGCTGCGATGGCATGCTCACTCCTTCCGGTGACGGCGTCTGAGAGAAGGTCGCGAAGAAGAGGAGATGAAAGGTGAGCGGGTTGAGACCCGACGTAAACGTTGCTTCAGCCGCGACAGGCGTCGTAGTTTAAACAATAACCACAGCAGATAACATGTCGCCAGCAGCGCGAAAATTGATCCAGGCCAAAACATTGTCGTTTACCTGATAAGCGCGGCATGCGGAGACCGCATGCCGATCAAATTTGCTTAGTTGCCCTTCAGCAGACGGTACATATCTTCTTCAGCCTGCTCATCTTCAGCATCATCCATCACAATGCCTAACTGCTCCATCAGTTCGTCGATACGGTCCAGCGAGGCATCCAGCCAGCCCTGATCTTCAGCCGACAGGGTTTCGCCATTTTCCAGTCGATCCAGCAGCGCATCAAGACGCTCATCATTTTCCAGCTTCGCCAGCTCTTCTTCTGGCGTCAGGCGTGCTTTTTTCTCAGCTGCAGGTTTTTCCACGCTTTTCTTTGGCTTAACGGCTGCGGTTTTTCCGTCAGCGATCAGGGCCACCGGCTTTTTACTGCCGATGCGCGGATCTTTCACGTTATTAGCCTGACTCCCGCCATTGCTATCGGACGCCGCTGGATTAGCACGGCTGCCAGAAGCATGTCCACGATGCTTTTTATCACGTTTGCGATCGCGTGCTTCGTTGTTGATATCATCACGCGATTTGCGTTTGGCTTTGGCGGCAGGTTTGCCGTGAACAGCTCGTGCAGGTTGCTTCATAGTATTCGGTCCCGGCTTTTTTTATTCAGTATACAATTGCGGCGAAATCTAGCAGAAACCAGACAAAGAAAAAAGGCGACAGCTCAAGCTGTCGCCTTATTTCATACCTTCATAAGAAGGAATCATGTTTTAAATCCTTTTCGGCTCGTAACATCCCGGTCAATCCCGCGCCTGCTCAACTCCTGAGCTTTTCCTTATCCCTGTCTGAGCGTATCCCTGACTCATTTCCATTCCATCGCTCTCTACCCTCCTGGTATCCCTGAGCGCATCATCCTGATGGGTGCTGCCGTGCACTGCACAATAATGTAGACCATCTGGTAAAAGCCTCAAGTCAGCGCCACAAATAGTTAGTTCAAAAAAAGAACCATTCTAGATAAGATATTAAATAATAAGATTTTTTATTTTTAGTAATTAAAGTAAAAAGCGAAATAACTCGCAGTGGTAATGGCAAATCTCTTACAAATCTGACTAATCAGACGCGGTTGAGCACTTTCGCGCCATAACGCGTATAATCGGCCGCATTGCCTTAATGCGTTTTCTGGAGTGTCACCTTGTCTGAATTGAATTATCACGTTACCCACTTTGTCATGAGCGCGCCGGATATCCGCCATCTGCCTGCCGATACCGGAATTGAAGTGGCTTTTGCTGGCCGCTCGAACGCGGGAAAATCGAGTGCGCTAAATACGTTAACCAATCAGAAGGGTCTGGCGCGTACCAGTAAAACGCCGGGACGTACGCAGCTGATTAACCTGTTTGAAGTGAAAGAAGGCAAGCGTCTGGTCGACCTGCCCGGTTACGGTTATGCCGAAGTCCCGGAAGAGATGAAGCTGAAGTGGCAGCGTGCGTTAGGTGAATACCTGCAAAAACGTCAGGCGCTGAAAGGCCTGGTGATCCTGATGGATATCCGTCATCCGCTGAAAGATCTCGATCGACAGATGATTAACTGGTCCGTTGAAAGCGGCATTCCGGTGCTGTTGCTCCTCACCAAGGCAGACAAGCTCGCCTCAGGTGCGCGTAAAGCACAGCTTAATGTTGTGCGTGAAGCTGCACTCGAATTTGTGGGTGATGTGCAGGTAGAACTTTTCTCATCGCTAAAGAAAATCGGCGTAGATAAGGTTCGTCAGAAACTGGACAGCTGGTTCACAACGTTTGAACCGGCAGAGGTGGATCAGGACGCGGAAGAGTGAGTGGCAGCCCTGTGCCGCTGAAACCGGCGGTGCAAAAAGCCCAATAAAAAACGCCCCAGTCACAGAATGACTGGGGCGGCTAAATTCAGCCAAATCCGATTACGTGAAGTAAAAGGTCTGAAAGATAGAACATCTTACCTCTGTACCCTACGCGACGAACTTTACCTGATTTTCTGTGCGTGACAAAGGCTTTTTTGTTGCTTACTTACATCAAACAAGGCTTTTTTTACCACGTGCGTCACAAAAACAACGTTGCAATGTAGTTAAATGACGGAAAAAGTGTTTAGCCGATAAGCAGTTAGAAAAACGCTTTATCTCAGTACCAGCATTGACCGCGCTGAGCCCGTTAACTAAACGATTTACTTATGCCTGATGACGGCCAATTCCATTTTACGGAACCGGCCTCAGACGCTGAATCAGTGGGCTTCATCCCAGTTATTACCCACTCCGACTTCAACCAGTAAAGGCACGTCGAGCTGCACGCTACCTTCCATTAGCGCACGGATTTTCTGGCTGGCCTCTTCAACGGCCTCCGCTTTCACTTCGAATACCAGTTCATCGTGAACCTGCATGATCATTCTGACGGCATTGTCGTTTTGCTGTTCAAGCCATTCATCCACCGCAATCATTGCCCGCTTGATAATATCCGCTGCGGTTCCCTGCATTGGCGCATTGATCGCGGCGCGTTCTGCGGCTTTCCGGCGAATGGCGTTGCTGGATTTAATATCTGGCAGCCACAGCCGACGACCTTCCAGCGTTTCAACATAGCCGTTACTCGCCGCCAGCTGACGGGTGTTCTCCATATAGCGCAGTACGCCCGGATAACGTTCAAAGTAGAGATCCATATACTTTTTCGCTTCGCCCGCACCGATATTCAGCTGACGCGACAGGCCAAAGGCGCTCATACCATAAATCAGACCAAAGTTGATCGCTTTAGCACTGCGACGCTGTTCGCCGCTGACCTTATCCAGCGCCACACCAAACACTTCGGATGCCGTGGCACGGTGAATATCTTCGCCCTGGGCAAACGCGTCCAGCAATCCTTTATCCTGAGAGAGATGCGCCATGATACGCAGTTCAATTTGTGAATAGTCTGCCGCCACAATGCGATGGCCTTTGGCCGCGACAAATGCCTGGCGGATCCGGCGTCCTTCGTCATTACGCACCGGGATGTTTTGCAGATTCGGATCGGCAGAAGATAAGCGTCCGGTAGCGGTAACAGCCTGATGATAAGAGGTATGCACGCGCCCGCTTATCGGATTAATCATCAGCGGTAATTTATCCGTATAAGTCGACTTAAGTTTGGATAAACCGCGATGCTCCAGGATCACTTTTGGAAGTGGATAGTCGAGTGCCAGCTCAGCTAACACCTCTTCGCTGGTTGACGGCGCACCGCCTGGTGTTTTCTTTGTAGGTTTAATGCCCTGTTTTTCAAACAGGATCACCTGAAGCTGTTTGGTGGATGAGAGGTTAAAAGGCTCTCCCGCCAGCTCATGCGCTTTCAACTCAAGCTCAGCCAGTCGGGCAGTCAGCTCTTTGGAGTGTTGCGCCAGGATCGATTGATCGATTAGCACGCCATTGCGTTCTATCCGGGAGATGACGGTCAGTAACGGCATCTCAATCTGTTCGAACACTTTTTTCGGGCCCGCTTCTTTCTCCAGCTCTGGCCACATCTTCAGATGCAACTGCAGAGTCACATCGGCATCTTCGGCAGCATAATGAGCGGCCTGCTCTAACGCGATTTGATTGAACGTCAGCTGATTTTTGCCTTTACCGGCGATCTCCTGGAAGGTGACCGTTTTATGGTTAAGCCAGCGAGCGGCCAGGCTATCCATGTCATGTTTACCCACCACGCTGTTGAGAATATAGGACTCAAGCATGGTGTCGAATTTGATACCGGCCAGTTCAATATCGTAGTTCTTCAGTACGCCACGATCGTATTTCAGGTTCTGGCCCACTTTCCAGGCGTTTTCATCCTCAAGCAGAGGCTTGAGCTGTGCCAGAACGGCTGCACGATCCAGTTGATCAGGCGCATCAAGATAGTCATGAGCAACCGGCAGATAGGCGGCTTCACCGGGCGCTACTGCGAAGCTGATACCCACGATGTTAGCGCTCAGGGTATCCAGCGCGTCGGTCTCCAGATCAAAGGCAAACACTTCGCTGTTTTTCAGCTTCTCCAGCCAGCTATCAAAGTGTTCCTGATCCAGGATTGTGACATAACCTTCGCTCGGCAATACGCTGCTGGTTTCAACGACCACAGCTGGCTCATCAGCCAACGCTTTTTGCGCCTGAGTATTGTTCTTCTTGCCCTGCAGCCATTTACCGTCCTGCAGGTCACTCAGCCAGCGTTTGAACTCATAGCGACTGAACAGGGTCTGCAGTGCCTCGACATCAGGTTCAGTAACGTTGAGCTCTTCACAGGGCAGCGCCAGCTCAACGTCCGTCTTGATGGTCGCCAGCTGATAGGAAAGAAACGCCACATCACGATTCTGCTCAAGTTTGGTCGCCATGGTTTTGGCACCCCGAAAGCCGAGATCGGCCACCTTGTCCAGATTGTCATAGATCGTCTGCATGCTGCCCAGTCCCTGCAGCAGAGCCTGCGCGGTTTTTTCACCCACACCCGGCACGCCTGGGATGTTATCTGAGCTGTCGCCCATCATGGCCAGAAAATCGATGATTAAGGCGGGCGGCACACCATATTTTTGCTCAACCTCTTCGGGGCCCAGAATGGTGTTGCTCATGGTATTTATCAGCGTGATAGCTGGGGTGACCAGTTGCGCCATATCTTTGTCGCCGGTGCTAATCAGCACTGAGAGGCCTTTTTTCTCTGCTTCCAGCGCCAGCGTACCGATGACATCATCAGCTTCAACGCCGCTCACCGCCAGTAACGGCAGCCCCATCGCCCGTACCATCTCATGCAACGGCTCGATTTGCGCACGTAAGTCATCAGGCATCGGTGGACGATGAGACTTGTAGTGTTCAAACAGCTCGTCCCGGAACGTTTTGCCTTTGGCATCAAACACCACAGCAACATGACTCGGATTGTATTGCGCCAGCAGGCTTTTCAGCATGTTGAGCACACCGTACATGGCACCAGTGGGTTCACCTGCACTATTGGTCAGCGGCGGAAACGCGTGATACGCGCGATAAAGATAGGATGAGCCATCAACCAGAATGAGGGGATTTTCTGCTATTTGCGCCATAAGTCTGTGTTGTCTTCGTTGCTATGGGTTGGTCTATAAGGATGCCACAACCTGGCAGAAAGGGTGAACTAAGGCGTAGGATATGTCGCGTTTTTGACGGTTCTGGAGATAAGATCGCAACGATCATTCTGTGGATAACTTTGTGCGTAAAAATTATAACGCGCTGTTTTTCAGGATCTTAAATGATTAAACCTCAAATAAAAACCATCTATTTCATAGACTTATTTAATTTCCGTGACCCGATCGGCAATTTTAATTATGTGATCCCTTGTGTGGATATTAAATTTATGCCCTGGAGATGGACAAAATTTATGTCTCTGTTCAATAGCATAAAAAAACGCCAGCTGAGCTGGCGTTGAATGAGATGACAAAGCCTGTTACTTCTGGCTTACAAGGAATTTAACCACGTTCGCGTAGTCAGCAACGAAATTGTCCATAGAGCTGGTATCAAGGCCGCCGTTGTTCACCATATATTTGCCATTAACGAACATCGCTGGTACACCGCGCAGATCAACATCCGCAGCCGCTTTCTGCTGTTGTGCAACCAGCGCTTTTACGGCGAAGCTGTTCCATGCAGCATCATAGTCAGCAGCGGAGATACCGGCCGCTTTGACAAACGTCTCTTTCAGACTGGCAGGATCGGTGATGGTCTGTGTTTTCTGGATGCCATCAAAGATCGGTACTGTCACCTTATCTTCAACGCCCAGCGCCATCGCCACAGCCCAGGCCTGGGTCACAACCGGTCCCAGATCGCCACCAAGGAAATCGACGTGGTATTTCACCAGTTTAGTGTCAGCAGGCAGATTCTTTTTCACCGCGTCATTGACGTGATAAATACGTTCAAACTGATAGCAGTGCGGGCAGAAGAAGGAGAAGAACTCCATCACCTGAGGTTCGCCGGCCACGGGTTTCGGCAGACTGACATATTGTTTACCTTCAGTGAACTGGGCAGCGGACGCGCTGAATGCCAGCACTAAACCCATCAGAGCAAACCAAATTTTTTTCATCGTGAAAAATTCTCCTGACTACGTCATTAATATTGCGGTGTCAGCTGCAGAGGAGGTTCCTGCAACAGCTTCTCCTGCTCGGTAAAGAGTGAAATTTGCCTGCGCCAGAAATCTTCATCTGTCATCCAGGGGAAAGCGCGAGGAAAAGCGGGATCCTGCCAGCGTCGGACAACCCAGGCCAGATAATAAACCATGCGCATAGCGCGTAAAGGCTCAATCAGTGACAATTCATTAATATCAAAATCACTGAATTCACTGTAAGCCTCCAGCAGAATATCCCACTGAATACGCTGTTCCTGTCGATCGCCGCTAATCAGCATCCACAGATCCTGTACTGCCGGGCCATTACGGGCATCATCCAGATCGACAAACAGCGGTCCGTCACGCCACAGAATATTACCCGGATGGCAGTCGCCATGTAATCGTAGCGGCTGCCACGTAGTGTGCCACCGTTGCTGCAGCGTATTGCCCAGCTTATCAAGCGCCTGCAGCAGTGCGGCCTTAAGTGATGCAGGCACTAAGAGTGATTGTTCCAGAACCTGACGGGGTTCATGCAGATATTCATCCAGGCCTATGGTCGGTCGATTGCCGAATAACGTTTTGCGCCCGGTCTGATGAATGCGCCCCAGGAAGCGGCCTACCCATTCCATCTGGTCTTCATTGTCTGTCTCATATTGTCGTCCGCCCAGGCTGGGAAAGACGGCAAAGAAGAAGCCAGCGTGGCTGTGCAGTGTTTCACCCTTTAACCGCAGTGGTGCTGCGATGGGCACCTCGTCAGCCAGCAGATCGAGTGCATACTGATGCTCTTCAGCAATCTGTTCGGCACGCCAGCGCTGTGGACGATAAAACTTCGCTACATAGCGTCGTTTTTCATCATCGCTGAACTGATAAACCCGGTTCTCATAGCTGTTCAGGGCTGTCAGACCCGACTCGACGCGAATTCCTGTCTCCCAAAGCGCATCAAGCAGCACATCGGGATTCAAGGTCTGGAAGTTAAAAGCAGCGTCGCTCATCATGTTACCTGTAGTCACCCTCACATTTAACTGCCAAGGATAACACTACTCGTCCTGTTTAATGACACCCCGTGCGCGGAGCAGTGCTGTTTTGAAATCAACTTCATAGTCTTTTTTAAGGCCGGGAATTTCATCATCGCTGGCAGAGTCACGCATTTTAAGATGGTAAATTAATACATCGTCGGTTAATTCACTTAACGGGCCACGGAATCCAGATTCCTGAGCCAGTTTCTGCAAAAATGTGACCAGATTAAGGTCAGGTTCTTTTTGCCAGGCGGGTTGCAGCAACGCGATCAGCTCGTTTAAACGATGGCATTTCATTCAGGATTCTCCCGTATTCACAGTGCGTCATTAGCGAGGACACTCTCATGACAATATTAACCGGCGTCATTCTGGCCGGTGGTCAGGGCCGCCGCATGGGTGGTCAGGACAAAGGATTAGTGCACCTGAATGGCAGGCCACTTTATCAGCATGTGCTTGAACGGCTCAGGCCACAAGTAGACATTGTCATGATTAATGCCAATCGCAATATTGATCGCTATCAGTTAAGCGGGTGTCGGGTTGTTCAGGATGTTTTTGATGATTATCCGGGTCCACTGGCCGGTATCTACAGTGCGTTGATCGCCATTGACGGTGAATGGGCCGCTTTTTGCTCCTGTGATACACCTGCAGTGCCGCTTAACGTCGTGGAAAAACTGGTTGAGCAACGTGGAGACGCGCCAGCCGTCTGGGTTCGCTCACAGTCGCGCGATCACCCCACACTGGCTCTGATTCATCGTGATATGGCTGCACCTCTTTATGCCTATCTGCAGGCTGGTGAACGACGTCTTATGCACTTCCTGCGCGATCACGGTGGTCATGCAGTACTTCTGACTGACGATGAGTCTGCCTTTCGCAATATTAATACTCCCGATGATCTCAATGAGAGAGGTTGATATGTCCTTACCCTTACTAGCGATTGCGGGCTGGAGTGGAACCGGTAAAACGACGCTGTTACAGCAGGTGATACCGATTCTCAGCAGTAAAGGGATTCGTGCCGGGCTGATTAAGCACACACATCATCAGATGGATGTGGATACGCCAGGTAAAGACAGCTATCTGCTCAGAAAAGCGGGTGCCCATCAGGTGATGGTGGCCAGTTCAGAGCGATGGGCATTGATGTGTGAAACACCGGAAAAGCCGTCGATTGATCTGCCTTATCTGCTCAGCCGTATGGATCACTCTGCGCTGGAGATCGTGCTGGTTGAGGGCTTTAAAGAGGAATCCGTACCTAAAATTATTTTATGGCGTGCAGGGATCAAGGGCGGAATTGATGAACTGCTTGATGAGCATGTGATCGCTGTCGCCAGCGACCAGAAACTGGTCCTGCACGTGCCGGTTCTGGATATAAATTGCCCAAATAGCGTTGCAGATTTCATTGTGGATTGGATGGGAAAGTGCTGAAGCCGGTAAATTCAGCGTGTTTTTCACGATC
>NZ_JAJNDH010000011.1:0-33800 GCF_021043305.1 Pantoea sp. MHSD4
AGCGGCACCCGATGCAGGCATGAAGCCGGACACGATGCGCCCGGCGTAACAGGATCAGGGTCGGCACGTCAGCAGCATGGGCAGCGCGAACATGTCAGTTATTCTGCTGAAGGCGCTCCGCTCACCGGCCAGAATTTTAATATCGAGCATGACGCGCCACAGCGGCTCTTCGTGCCACTCCCATGGGTCGATATACCTGCATGACACAAATCTTTTTAGCCAGGCCATTACCAGTGGCTGCAGATCGCTTTCATATATATCCTGGCACTGCCAGTGAGCATACCAGCGCCCTGCCGTCTGGGGCGTATGAAACGCAAGCTCCAGCGCCGCCTGCGCCAGCCGGTTCTGGTAGCGTCTGCGCTTCTGCTCGCGCTCGCGTGCCTCCCGGTTATTCTCCATGCTGTGACGCAACGTGATGCGCTTCTCCCGACGCTCTGTGAAGCGAGCTGCGGTCAGCGGAAACAACCTTGAGCCGGTATCCTGCGACAGCGGCGCAGGGCAGCACTCTCCGCGTGAAGCGATCAGCGTGTCAAGCGCGGTCAGATAGTCCTGCGCGGGTGGCGCGGCACGATCGCCAGGTGAGTATTCGGGCATAACCCGGCGCAGTTGGTCGGCCTTAATAGTGCGCGTGCCGCAATAATGGCGCATGAATGCGCTGGCGTAGGGGTGTGCGCCGCGTGCGGCCCTGCCCTGCAGGCGCTTCTCGACTTCGGCGACGGCCAGGCTGATTGCAAGGGTATACGGGCAGGCGGGTACGAGTGAAAGATTGCGGGGGATGGTATTCATCAGGTTTCTCCTTATCTGTAATGACCGCCCCGGAGGGCGGTCTGCAGCTGTCAGCCTTCGCTTCCCGTTTCATCTGCGCTGCCGTTCTCTGCCGCAGATCGCAGGGGTTTCATCCACGAAGGCACCCAGCGGGAATTCTTCATTGCCGATTCAGCAAAGTCCGCCGCATCTCCCTTCTTCATCTTCTCTGCATCGCTTGCGTTACCTGTTTTACCTACCTCTGTCAGTACACCTGCGATCTGCTCTTTGCTGATACGTTTAAAAAAACCTTCTGCGGTCGGTTGCCACCAGTCCGCAAGGTCGAAGCCCATTGCCAGCTCCAGGGCATCAAGATTGCTGGTCTGACTTTTCCCGTACATTCGATCCTGAAAGCAGCACACTGCCGTGGCGCTACAGAACCCCTGCAGCCCGAGTACGTCGTCGGTACTCCAGTCGAGCAGCCAGCGAAAATCCTGTTCCCAGCCTTTCGGCAGTAGTGCCTGCCATTCTGATTTTTGCTGCTGCAGAAACTGCCATGCCTTACCGTCTTCCTTCGTTAAAGAGTCGGAAATCAGGGCGACGCTGTTATCAGTCAGGCTGATTTTCATCGGCGTCCCTTCATAACTACGGTGACTGAACGTTGCACGGCATAGGGTCCAGGTAAGCATTGCGACTGCTATGTCTGGTTTTGTACTAAGCGCAGCCTGGACTGCCAGAGAGCGATCGCAGGACATTGAACGCACAAGCGAGGCGGAGTAGTCTTCAGACAGGTTTTGGAGATCGTTTTTATTCTCAGGTTTTGTCCTCTTCGGCAGGTCAGCCTGGCGCTGTACTCCACGCTGAATGAAGCAGCTGCCACGCTCAAAGCAGATCATTGCTCCGACCTTATCTTTGTCCGCGCCCGCCCAGCTGCGCTTCAGGCCTGTTTCTTCCAGCGCGGCTACCTGCTTTTTCAACTGCTCAACCTGCGCGTCATCGTCAGAAAGCTTCAGCTGTGCGCGCAGCTCGCTCAGTTCTGCGTCTTCTTCCAGCGTCAGTTCCGGGCAGCGCTCCGGCAACAGTTGATAAGTCTTTTTCACCTCGTTGCTCCAGCTCTGCAGGCGGCTGTCCATCCTGACTTCTGTCCAGGCAAATCCCTCCTCCTTTTGTACGGCTTTAGCAATCTGCTGCAGCTTCTGCAGCGTCAGCTGCTCGACCAGCGCTGTATCGATGTAGCCCTCGTCGTCACTGCTGAACAGGTCTGTGCGAATGGTGCCACCCGCCGCGAGATAGGCGTCTTTGCCGATGAATGTAAACTTTTGAGAGTGGCTGATTGCCGTCTCAGAGGAGGTAATCAGCTTACGGATGACCTCAGCAGAGGCGTTGTAATACCCGGAGGCCTGCTCCCACACTTCTAGCTGGCGATCGTGAGTGTCGGCCAGCGCCAGCGCCTGACACTGCTCAAGCGTAATGTTATTGGATGCCAGCTCGTCCAGAATGGCAGGAGCAAGGTCGATCAGCTTCAGACAGCGTTGAACGTGGCGCGAGCTATAGCCCATCAGGTCACCAATTTGCGCCGGCGTTTTGCCCTCCTCTGCCAGCGCCCGGAAACCGGCAATCTGCTCGGCGGGGTGCATATCCTCACGCTCGCCGTTTTCGACCATTGAGGCCGCGCGCGCCAGCTCCTCCGTCACGCGCTTAACCGGGATCAACTGATCGGGCTGATAAACACCCTGTGACAGCAGCAGCTGCATTGCGGTAAGGCGACGACCGCCGCAGGCCACGCCCAGCATCCCGTCAGCCATGTCGTGTGCGATCAGATTATGCAGCAGGCCGACGTTTTTGATGGTGGCGGCAAGCGACTCAATACGCGACTGTACGTAAATTTTACTGCGTACGTTCAGGGGGGAAATCGCCAGGCGTGAGAGTGGGATCATCTCGATGTCGATTTTTTCCAGCGCCTGTTCAACCGCCGCCACTGCCGCTTGGTCAGCTTTCACCTTCGCGGGCCGACGCTGGGTCTTTAGTTTTGGAGATGATGATTCTTTAGATTCTGAAGCCGTGGTGTTGACGTTCTGCTGTGACATGTTGTTTCTCCCGTGTGGTTTAAGTGATGTTTCTCTGAGTTCCTCGCCGTGAGGGCAGAACAGGCGCGTGGGCATCAGGCTGAACGCAGGGGGAAACGGCAAAGCCGCAGCCCGCAGGGACCGGGTGCAGCCGTTTAGCTGCGCGACCCTTGCGTGAAGACGCCCGGGTGCCAGGTTTCTGCACGGCGAAGGGGCTCAGGAGAACAAAACAGAACGCGGAAGGATGAACAGGGTACAGCCCCGGAACGGCACATCACGGTGCCGGTCCGGTCCTCAGCGGCCACGTCTTTTTGTGGCCAGTGAACGCGCCGGCGACAGCCGGCTGCAGGGGTTGACCTGGCAGTTTCCATCAGACCCTAGCCGGCAGGCCCGAACCCCGGAGGGATTCGGCGGAGCTTACCGGCCCGGCCGGTTAGCGCAGTGGGGCTGACGACCCGGCAGCACCGGGGAGCCGGAGGGGGACATTGATTGTTTTTATAAACATCTTCAACGCCTATTTAAGCTTCTGATAAACTCACCCTCACTAGTTATTTTAGAAAATTTCAAGCTAATTTTTTCTAAAATCGAAATGGATGGTTACACACACCACTCACTTGTTAGTAATAAATATATCCTTAAAATCCGCCCTTGGATTACCAATTAAACTCCAGCAAAATAATTGTTGATTGCTCACATAACCGGAAAGATTTAAAGAGTACGACCTTAGGTTCTCGTTTACCTCTAATGATATAGTGTCAACGATTTTTTTATATATGAAGTTATAGTGTCTATGCTTTGCGCTAGGGAAATTATTTTTAAAATGCGTATTAAACGTAGGTTTGTAGGCGTTTATTAAAGCGGCCTCGATTAAGTTTGTAATTTGGTTAGGAGTCATTTTCCCTATCATCTTCTCCGCCTCCCCATTGATTTCCTCGTCTTTTGAAACCATAATCTCAGGCTTTTCAAATTTTAACAATTTTATGGCTAGCAATACATCTGGCTTAGAGCTGAGGTAGTTCTCAGCAATCTTCCCAACCTTTTCATGCTTTTCGAGTCGTAAGTATTTCCCTGTAACCTTTGTTTGTCCAATATAAATAATTTTATGAAATAAAATATCATTACCTACCTCAAGTACGTGACATAAGAACTCGTAAGTATTAGCAAACAATTGACAATATCCATTATCTAAAATCACCTTTATCTCTGGATATGTAGTTTGCTCAATTTCTCTTATTTTTGTCGCAAATTTCTCACCTGTTTTCTCATTTAATGCAATAGCTCCAGCTTTTATTTTTATAATTTTAGCTATAAAATTATTAGCATCTTTCTGTATATTTACATGAACCTCCTCCCTTACGGGATCATACGAAGTAAAATTAATCCTTGGTATTGCACAGATAATATAGTGCCTAAACCCTTGTTTTTCTAGGTATTTGTGCCCATCTTTACTTATAAGATCCGGGTAATTAGAGAAAGTACTTTCATTACACTTCAAATGCATATTGACGATTTTATTTTTAAACATTTCATCTCCTGACCAATAGGCTCATGTGAATTATTTTAAATGGTTACTTCTAAAAAACTTCAATGTATCTATATTTGCTTTGGGTTGAGATCATTTTTTGAATCCACTTTAATTTAGCTCTCAGACTTTAGCCGCCAGACCTGAACCTAGGAGGGTTCGGCGGAGCTTACCGGCCCGGTCTGTTAGCGCAGTGGGGCTGACGACCCGGCAACGCCTGGGAGCCGGAGGGGACCTAAATATCAAATCCTAAACTAATTATTAATTGACAGATTATATATCAAACAACCACGAAGATGCATAAAAAAACGTCTTTCAATAGTTAAGTCATAAGTGTACATCGAAGTCCACTCCATCGTCTTTAATAATAATTGAGCTTCCTAGATTAATTTTTCTTTCTTTAACCTGAAACACTACGCCTTCAACCTTGAAAAAAGATATATCATCCACCTTCAACTTCAATACGTCACCTGGATGATATGTAGCGCGTCTAATTCTCAAGAAAGGAACCTTACCATCACTATCTGCATACTCAATTTTTCTTATTGTAGGATTAAAAATATAAATATCATCCTCGACGTTCTCTTGCATCTCCACTTTATATTCACAGCGGATATCATCAGCATTCCTTACGACAGATGATCTTTTGAACAGAACAATATTATACTTATCTGCTGACCTATTACTCCCTTTTCTAACCTGTGTAGAATTAAATGTTACACCATCGAGTTTAAGAGAGTCATTAATAGACAAATACTCTGATACTGCTTGCGTTATCAAATATTCATTTTCCGCATTTCTTCCCGGCACAGGTATAGTTAATATTTTTGAAAGCGTGCGTAAAAAAGATGACTTTTCAAGCCTTTTAGTGGCTTCTGGATCGAACTTACTCCCGCTCTCATGAGATATTAATTCTAAGCTAGAAATGTCTAATACCCTTAGCACTCTTAAGGCTTCAAATGGTGCAACTACTACATAACTCCCTACTGCAGGTCTAACTTCAGCTATAGCGACTTCAGCTGACGCTGCTCCATAAAATACGGGTATACCTGATGCGTTCATTCTTCCGGCTCGTGCAATTTTACTAGGTGGCGGCCCAAACTCCAACTCAGGATGTTTTAACGCTTTTTCTACCTCACTTATTGAATCAAATACACGTGCCCGAAAGAAAACCGTACTCTCTTCTATTTCTCTAAGAGCAGAAGAACTTCCTTTCGTTTTATAGGTATTTATATCGATGAACAATTCATCAAGAAAATCCTTTACGCCATTATTAAAGTATCTCGCTTCACTCTTCAAAGATTCCAACATTTTATCCCATGCCAGATCTAAAGAGTCTGAATAAAAATCCACCTTCACATACTTATGATCATCATTATATTTTTCAAATTCATCCATCCTAAATGGATTATATTCATTCTTAAGTAAATCATAAATATCCGATACTAAAAATTCATCATCAGTCTGCAGCTCGTAATGTATCACCCCTGCCGCATCATCGCCCTTTGGTGTATCGAAATAAATTTCAGGCTCAAAATTCGGCTCGTAATGGCTTTCAAACACCGTGTGCATCATTTCAGCAATGACACCATAAGGTAAACTTTTGCGTAATCTTAAACAGTAACTGCAACCGCCATTTCTCTTGCCATGCTTCTTAATAAAGGACTTAACGTATGTTTCGCCAATGCATTCATGGCATACCTTCTTTTCTTCTTCCATTTTGCACTCTATCAAAACTAAGTTTTTTGAAATATTAATCCAATTATATTGTTGTGTATTGTTTTGTTTCGCCATCAGACCCTAGCCGGCAGGCCCGAACCCCGGAGGGATTCGGCGGAGCTTACCGGCACAGCCGGTTAGCGGAGTGGGGCTGACGACCCGGCAACGCCGGGAAGCCGGAGGGGGCCATCAGGCTGTTAATGCCGTGGACCTTCAGGGACAGGAAATCGGAGAAGCAGCTGCAGCATGGCAGCAGAACAGACAGCAGCAGGAAGCAGAGAGAGAATACGATGAGACAGCGTCCCGGAGAGAGAAAGCGCACGTGAAGAGAGAGTATCCGCCGTGGCGGCACAGCCGCCACAGCCGTTATTATCCGACGTTGACGTTCGCCGCCTCAGCTGACGGCGCTAATCCGGCCCCGCTCGCGCGAAGCCGGTAAGGCAGGCAATCAGACATCAATGCGGAGAATCATTGTTGAAACATCCGTATAGGCGAACGTCCCGCGTGGCAGCACCTCCTGATGCGTCACAATATCCTTAAATTCCCGCTGCTGACGCGGACCGTTTGCACAGACCGCCACCAGGTTACCGCCCGGCGCCAGCATTTTCAGCGCGTGCCGGATGTGCTTAATATCCTCACCGTGGCGAAAAGGCGGATTCATAATAATTCGATCATTAACCGCCTGCGGGGCGCAGCTCAGAAAATCCGCGCAGGTCACGGCCACTTCAGGAAACGTCGCGCTGAGATGCTCAGCCAGCGCCGCGTTCATCTCCACGCACTGGCATATTACCCCCGGCACGGCCGCAAGCACCGCGCGGACAATGGCGCCGGTCCCGGCGCTCGGCTCCAGCACCCGGCAACCCGGCCGGACATCGGCCAGAGTGACAAGCTTCCGGCACACCTGATCGGACGAAACAAACAGCTGAGTATCTGCATGCACCCGGGCCACGGGCTGCAGGCCGCTGAGTTTCTGCTGCATGTGCGCAATTCGCGCGCTGAGTTCGGTACGCATTTTTTTTCTCCCGTGCCGGCAACGCCGGCACTTTGTTTTGTATATTCATTTTTTCACAACTTCCCCGGCACCGCCGGGGAGCCCTGACTTTTAGCGCGGTAGTTCAACGATTTTCATATCGGTGATATACACCGGTGACAGGGTGTAGCCCGTGGACATTACACGGCGGATGCGATAGGCCTTGTGATCGTCACCGGCCGCAATCCCTTTCACCTGCTTAAAATCGGCGTGCTTTTTGGTCCACTGCTCCTTAGTCATGTGCTCAAAGCCCTCCCCCGGATAGTTCACAATCGGCGGGCGCTTCGCGGCCGCCTTCGCCGTTTTTGCTTCCTCTGCGCTGGGCGCTTTATATTCCGTAATGCGATCGGGCGTGATGGTGATGACGGCACCGTTTCCCCGTGACATGAATGAATACTCAGGCGTAACCAGCGAGCTGATTTTTCCACCGCTGCGGTTTACGCGGATAATGGTCAGCCACTCCCCGCGACTTTTAACCTGGCCGCCCGGCACCATTTCGGTATCTGAGGCCAGCACGCCGCCGTGTTCGTCCAGCATGGCGCGCTCGTAGGCAATGCGGTTGCGGTAGTGCGCGGTCCAGCGGCTTAAGCGCGCGATGGTGCGTTCATGGCACGGAATGCAGATGTCCCGGGCCTGTTCGGCGGTAATAATGTCATCTTCGAGGGCTGACCAGATGCTGCGGCTGCCTTCATACTGGCTTTTCTCCGGCGAACGTGGGTACTTCTCCAGGGGAAAGCAGCTGTGAAGGTGATCGACACCTGCAATAACGAGCGCCATTGCCCGGTCAAGGTTCGCGGACGACCAGAGTTTGATAAATTTCTGCACGTCCTGAAGCCGGCGCTCAGCCTTACGCAGGTCAGCCTCAATCTTTTTAATACGGCGCCAGCGCACGTCCGGGCGCTCCTTGTAAGCAGCATGACGCAGTGACGCCTCTGCCCGGCGCTCCCAGTATCCGGATGTTTCAAACAGATTGACCGCGCGGCGCATGCCGTTTTCAATCTTCTGCGCATGCTTACGGGCGCGGCGCTCGCTGTGGTGTCCGACCAGAATCGGCTGCCCGAAGGGAATGGCCGAAGCCAGGTTGTCTACTGCGGCCAGCGCCTGCTCTGACTCGGCGGCGCGCTTTTCGCTGTACTCTTCAAAGCGCTCCGCGCGCTCCTCCTGGCGGTCAAAGAGTGACTGATCTTCATCCTCAATTTCACCGGCCAGCTCGATCAGCAGGTCTTCGCGATCGGGCGTCCACATTGGCGCAACAAAAAGCCCCTGACGCGGCGCATACTTAAAGCCCGCATCCTTCACACGCTTATACGTTTCCTCATCAAGACGGTGCAGCGAATACAGGCGCAGCTTGTTGTCATCCGGCGAATACGTTGCGCGGTGGTTTTCGCAGTTAAAAAGAGATGATTCTTTAGATTCTGAAGCCGTGGTGTTGACGTTCTGCTGTGACATGTTGTTTCTCCCGTGTGGTTTAAGTGATGTTTCTCTGAGTTCCTCGCCGTGAGGGCAGAACAGGCGCGCGGGCATCAGGCTGAACGCAGGGGGAAACGGCAAAGCCGCAGCCCGAAGGGACCGGGTGCAGCCGTTTAGCTGCGCGACCCTTGCGTGAAGACGCCCGGGTGCCAGGTTTCTGCACGGCGAAGGGGCTCAGGGGAACAGAACACAACGCGGAAGGATGAACAGGGCACAGCCCCGGAACGGCACGCCACAGTGCCGGGCCGGTCCTCAGCGGCCACGTCTTTTTGTGGCCAGTTAACGCGCCGGCACCAGCCGGCTGCAGGGGTTGACCTGACCGTTGCCATCAGACCCTAGCCGTCAGGCCCGAACCCCGGAGGGATTCGGCGGAGCTTACCGGCTCTGCCGGTTAGCGGAGTGGGGCTCGACGACCCGGCAACGCCGGGGAGCCGGAGGGGGCCATCAGGCTGTTAATTTTGTTATCGGCTGCATGTGATGGGTAGTGATTATGAGTATTGATAAGATATTGTGGTCTTTAAGATAGTCAGATCGGGTTTAACAACCTTCCCGATTCTGGGCTGAACGTTACCGGAGGGAATAATGAGTTTTTCAACCTTACACGACCTGTTACCACGACATTTTCATGCCACAAATGCTGTAAGGCTTACCAGGGAGCGTAAAAAAGCCATCCATGAAAAGAGCCTGGCAAAGGCAGCTGTACCGCACGTGAAGCGAATGATTGAAGAGATTGAGCAGGCCGCTGCACATGGTTCCGGCCGCTGTGATTACATACTTGAAATGGCGAGTGACACCGATACAGAAATGCTGGCGTTTGCCTGCGATTATCTGAGAATGGAGGGTTACGCAGTAGAAACCAGCGAAGACAGCAGCAGTTCTGTTAACAACAAAAAAGTGGTTGTAATTCGCTGGTTAGACTGAAATTGATTTAGAGGCGTTTTCATATGGAATTTATGCATTACTTTAAAGCCAGCCTTCATGACAATGTCAGTCGCTACATATCGCACATAATCTTTTTCCTTTACGTGCCGATAGTTACCTCTAATCCTCTATAAACGGAAACACCTAAAATGAATAGTATTGAAGGCGTTATTGTTAACGACCGCTTTCTGGAATCCATAGCGATCAATCTGCATGAAGAAGCTAAACATGCAAAGGCAGGTGATCGCTTTAAAAAAATTATCCCTGCGCTAGCTTTTTATTGCTTTACGCTTGAATCAAAACTACTGACATATGGTAAAGCCGTTTTTACAAAGAGAAGTGAATACAAACGCTACACCAATGCCACGTTATCCGGTAAATTTGATTGGTTAACAAACAGATTAGAAGTTCCAGATATTGAATCAATTCGGAAATGCAAAATAACAATATCAGAAATGGCCGCATTCAGGAACGCGGTCACGCATTCAAAAAATATTGATGTTAAGCTGGATCGCGAACTGACTGGCCTTGAATTGTTTCACGACAGATATGTGCGCATATATGATGACGAAAATGATTTTATGGCGTCATCCACGCTGGAAAAAATAAATGAGTTCAGCCAGGCAATCTGGATGCTTGAACAGGTCTGGATGGTAAACGGGAAAAAACATTTTAAGGGCAACTGGGATTCTCTGTTAGTAGGTATGACCAGGGGGAAAGTTATTAACCGAGATCAGAAGGTTTAACCAATGGCAGAGTTATTGCAACCCTGCCCAGTCCTGCTTTCAGTCTGAAGCCTTACCTTGTCAAACAGCATTCCTCCAATAAAAAAGAGATACAAGCCATGTCGCATCAGTTTTTAAACAAAGAAGATGGTTCCTGGATATATGTTCTAATGAGTGGAACAGATATCAACAGGTTTAAAGTCGGTAAAACAATACAACATCCTGTCAAGCGTTTGAAAGACCTCCGAACCGGAGATCCAACGCTTGCACTCCAAGTGGCATATTTTGTGCCAGCTTCATTAAATATTAAATTAGGAAGATTAGAAAGTGCTATCCATCAAGAGCTTACAGCAGGTTTAGGGAGAATATGTTTTTATGATGATGCTGAGTCTGAATGGTTTCATGGGGACGCGCGGGACGCCCGGTTACAGCTGGATATGATATTTGAAGAGTTCGAGCTCACAGTTACAGATTTCTATCAACCCGGTGAAATTAAAATTGTACGTTTCTGGGGCGCAGATATGGAGACAGAGTATCCGCGCAGGTTTGACCAATACAATTCAGATAATGGCGAAATTGGTTTTTAATCTGTTACCCACCCCTGCTGGTTCTTTGTTAAATACAAAAAAAGACGATGCCGTTAAGCATCGTCGAAACGTATTTGCCATCAATGTGCATCCCTGGTGAAGGACCTGAATACCTTCGTCAGCATGACGTAAAACATTAACAGGTCTGACCGCTTGGCGTATTTGTCTCCGGTTATTCCGTCCGGGCACGCTGGCGCCACACCCACGTCATGTCCAGCAGATCGTTCACCTGTACGCCCCGGCGCCGCCAGTACGAGTACCATTGCCGGTATGTGCGAACAGACTGGCTGGCCAGCGCCGTTTCGGCCTCACATATGAGTTTTTCCTGCGCCTCAGCCAGATACATCATCGTCTGCGGCGTTCGTTCTGAGGCCGTACGAACGGGCCGTCCGATGATCATAGTCAGGCTGTGCAATATTGGCACCGGCACACCTGCCCTGCTCTTTGTGAGTGACTTCCCTGCCGGTGCTGAAACCTTTGCAGGGCATGGAGCTATATTGTGCAGCCTGCAGGCCTTCAGCCACTGCGTATGAAAACGTGGCGCCACTGACGGCATCATCATGACTGTATTCATGCTAGCGCTCCCTTTCTGCCCAGTACCGCCACGATTTCCGCTGGCGTAATGCCTGCAGACACCATCTCCTCAATACGCGTCAGCAGCCGGCCGATGGTTTCCGGCTCAAACTGTTCGGTGTTCAGAATGTACAGCCCGGTGTGATCGGGATTTATCCAGATAAGCCCGTGCCAGAACGGAGATTCGCTGCCCGGGCTCAGGATGTCGAGCGTGACGAGCGGGTTTTTTCGGTGCGTCAGGCGCAGGTGAACCGGGAATACCCCGCCCCACTCTCCCCGGCATTCGCAGTCGGTAAGCCAGACTTTGCTGAGCTGCAGGGCATTCAGCACGGTCCCGCACAGCCGCCGGCGAAACTCCTCGCCGCGCGCGCTGTAGGCCTCAAAATC
This sequence comes from Pantoea sp. MHSD4, assembly GCF_021043305.1. Lineage (NCBI taxonomy): Bacteria > Pseudomonadati > Pseudomonadota > Gammaproteobacteria > Enterobacterales > Erwiniaceae > Pantoea > Pantoea sp. MHSD4. Next base: position 11,745 of record NZ_JAJNDH010000011.1, read on the forward strand.
GCCCGGCGTGAAGGCCTTAAGACGTTGCAGTGTCACGCTTTCATCGCGTGTCAGTTCGCTGCCGCAGCAGCTGCGGTAGCCACCGCGATGGCGGCCGTAATACGTGGAAGACTTGCCGTTACGAATTTTTTCTTTAGACTGAGTCGCTGACATATCGGATTCCTCATAATTTGATTGTCATGCCCTGCGCGGAGTTACAGCTCCGCCAGGGCAACCATTCCGGCCTTTCCGGCCGCCTTCCTGCTTTGTTACCTGCTGTTTTCACCGCAGCCGCGGCCTCGCGTGAGCGAAGCCGCGTAATCGCTAGAACGGGATGTCGTCGTCAAAATCTGCCGGCGGATAATTACCCTGCGGCGGTGCCTGGGGTTCCGGCTGCGGCTGACTGCTCTTCCCGCCCTTGCCCCCTTTACCACCATTACCAGACGCTGCAGGCGGCTGCTGAGGCTGACCGCTCTGCTGGCCGCTGAACTGCTGTCCGGTCTGTGCGCCTGTGTTGCCCCCACGCCCGCCCAGCATCTGCATGGTGCCGCCGACGTTCACCACCACTTCTGTGGTATAGCGATCCTGACCGCCCTGGTCCTGCCACTTGCGCGTGCGAAGCTGGCCCTCGATGTAGACCTGCGAACCTTTCCGCAGATATTCCCCCGCCACCTCTGCGAGCTTTCCGAACAGCACCACGCGATGCCACTCCGTGATTTCTTTGTTCTCACCGGTCTGCTTGTCGCGCCAGCTTTCCGACGTGGCCAGCGTGATGTTTGCGACCGCGCCGCCGTTCGGCATGTAGCGCACCTCCGGGTCCTGTCCCAGATTGCCGACCAAGATGACCTTGTTGACGCCTCGTGAAGCCATGTTCGTTCTCCTCATGCAGTTGGGTTTTAACCACGTCACCCGTTGAGTTTCGGGAGCCGCGGTGTTGACGTTTTGTGGAAATCGGCTGTTTTTTTCCTCCGGTATTCACTTCACCCGTTTGAGATCCTTCGCCGCGAGGGCGTAAACCAGCGCGGGTGACGGCAGACGTCCGGGGCGACGGGGACATTTATTTTCGGTCTAACGCAGTGGCCGGAAAAAAATTTTCCCGGCGTTCACTTCACCCTGGACGGCCACGGCGCCTGTGCTTGTCTCAGCCCCGGCGAAAGGACTTAAACCGGTGAAATCCGGCGGAAAAGCACAGCACGATGCAGCAGCAACGGCGGCTGAGCGGCAGCGAAACGGCGTTGCGCCTCAGAGCGGCGGCGATTTCTTGCCGTCGCGGTTCGCGCCAGCCACGGGCTGGCTGCAGGTCCCTTAAGGTCCCGCTGTCTGGTTCTGTTTTAGGGTGTTTGTCTGCGGCAGGATGCCGCTATCTGAATGCGTCAGTGCAGGCCCGTGCGCCGCAAGCGGCAGGCAGTACCGGGCTGGAGTGAGGAAATAATGGTTTTCATAACAAGCTCCCTGTTTATGTAGTCCCTTAAATGAGCGCTAATCATACACATCAGGACCGTGATAAAAAGGCTGCGGTCAGGTTTTCAGATGAGCGCCAGCACGTAATGCGCTGTTTTTGCAGACATCAGACCCTAGCCGTCAGGCCCGGAACGCCTGCGGTCCGGCGAAGCTTGCCGGCTTTGCCGGGTAGCTGAGTAGGGCTGACGCCCCCCCCAGGGGAAGCCGAAGGTGGCCCTTATCCACATCTTTTCTGCACATCCGGCGCATAAAGCTGTTGATAAACGTCTGCAGGCCGCGTCAGCAGAAGCCTCAATAGAACAGGCTAAATATTGCACTATCGCTTCGCTGTAACTTTATATAAATCAATGGTCCCGAATAACCATTACGACAGTGCTGCATCTGCCATCTTGCACCTTGCGGTAAGCCAGTTAATACTACTGTAAATACATACAGCATTTTGACAGGGATTTTTGCTATGTTTAACGCCTTTGAGTTGATGCACCCGGCGGACAATCCGCCGCCCAGCTTCAGGCCTCTTTTCCTGGAACGTGTGCCCTGCGGGTTTCCCTCACCCTGCCAGGACTATGCGGAGCAGGAGCTCGATCTCAACGAATATCTTATAGCCCACAGGGCAAGCACCTTTTTCCTGCGCGCGCAGGGCAACAGCATGCAGGACATTGGCCTGTATGACGGCGACCTGCTTATTGTCGATCGCTCCCTGACGCCGGAGCACAACGACGTGGTTATCGCCGAGCTTTACGGCGAATTCACGGTAAAGCGCCTTTTGCTCACACCGAAGGGACCCGTTCTGCAGCCCATGAACCCCGCCTATCCCGTTATTATTCCGGACCCGGACACGCTTGAGATCTTCGGCGTAGTGGTGCACTTCGTGCATACCCCTCGCAAAAGGAACTGACATGTTTGGCCTGATTGACGTGAACAGCTTTTACGCCAGCGCGGAGAAGGTATTCCGGCCCGACCTGAAAAATGCGCCGGTGGCCATCCTGTCGAACAATGACGGCTGCGTTATCGCGCAGCAAGGAAGCCAAAAAATACGTGAAAATGGGTGATCCGTGGTTCAAGATAAAAAATCAGCACTTCCCTGAGAAAATACATATATTTTCAAGCAACTATGCGCTTTATCACTCGATGAGCACGCGGGTAATGTCCTGCATCGAGGAGATGGTGCCCCGGCTGGAGGTGTATTCGGTTGACGAAGGGTTCTGTGACTGCACGGGTATGGAAATGGCTATGCCATATGAGGACTTTGGCCGCATGATCCGGGCGCGCGTCAGGACCTGCACAGGTCTGACGGTCGGCGTCGGGCTTGGGCCAACGAAGACCCTGGCGAAGTCAGCACAGTGGGCCGGTAAGGAATGGCCCCAGTTTGGCGGGGTGCTGGCACTCACGCCAGGCAATCCGGGGCGGACCGAAAAGCTGCTGTCTCGTCAGCCCGTGGGTGAACTCTGGGGCGTGGGTTCGCGGCTTGAAAAACGCTTGCAGCTGCTTGGCGTGACAACGGCGCTCGATCTGGCACGCGCCTCCCCTTCCTTCATCCGCAAGAATTTCGGTGTGGTACTGGAGCGCACGGTACGCGAGCTTAACGGCGAATCCTGCATCCCAATGGAAGATGCGCCCCCGCCTAAACAGCAGATAGTCGTAAGCCGCAGCTTCGGCGAACGCATCACGGAATATGACGCAATGCGACAATCCGTCTGCGCGTATGCAGAACGCGTGGCGGAAAAGCTTCGCGAAGACAGGCAGTTCTGCCACCACATCTCTGTGTTTATTCGCACCTCCCCTTTCGACACCGGGCAGCCACGCTACGGCAACACGGCATTCGTTAAGCTTCGCGTGGGCACACAGGACACGCGGAACATCATCGAGGCAGCAGTGAAATCGCTGGATACCATCTGGCGCCCGGGCTATCGCTATGCAAAAGCCGGCATCATGCTGAGCGAGCTGCGACCGAACGGCGTGGCGCAGCTCAACCTGTTTGATGACGAGACGCCGCGTGCTGGCAGTGAAGCACTGATGAGCCTGATGGATTCGATGAACCGCTCCGGGCGTTTTAGCATAGGTTTTGCGGGTAAAGGTTTCGACCCTGACTGGAAGATGAAACGGGAAATGCTGAGTAAAGCATGGACGACGAACTGGAAAGAGCTACCAGTTGCAAAGGTATGTTAAAGGCACACATTAAGTATTTAAAATGTACATATTAAACACGTAATAGACATTGATTATGTCTGACTAATAAAACTGACAGTGCTTAGTTTGGCATGCCTAGCGCCTGTGCCCGTCCTCCAAGCCGAACTCAACTGCAGGCCGGGAGTTTTACCACGCATCCGTTTCACAGATGTGAGTTTGCCTAGTGAAACTCATTAAGTAGGCGAATAAAAGGTCCTGGTTTTTTCCGACGAAATAGCGGCTACACGGCAATTTGTCACCATAGTTAAGACGCTGCTGGCATTTATCGAACGCGGGCTGTTTTCTGCGGACATGACATATGAACATATCTGCGCGCTGGGTAATCAAAATTCCCGGGGCACCACTCCAGGATAACCTGTACATCTCGATTAACAGTTGATTTATACATCCTCTTTATCCGGCGTTCGCAGGGCCCTGAGCGTCTCTGTAAGCGTTCGGACTGATGCCAGCCACGAGCTTAGGTGCAAGCACTAACACAATACATTTAAAGCACATAAAGAGTATTCAAAATGTACATTTTTAGTACGTAATAAACATTCAATTAAACAGGAAGCCTCTCAGTAAGTGGCCTCCTTATTAAGCCTTATTTACTATCGAAAGCGCCATCGCGTGCAAGCTTCTCGCGAAACGCCTCAAGTATATAAGGCGTCATCAGCAGGGATGTGACGTTACGCTCTTTGAGTGAGTCGTACGCGTCCCACAGGTCCTCCGGGATCTGAACGTTTTTAGCCCTGCGCACAGCTTTTGCTTTCCGGCGTGGACCAGAGGATTCGTTTTCAACCTGCTTCTCTGGTTCTGCTGGCCTGACGGCTTCGGCCGCGACAGGCTGTTGTTCAGCTGATGCAGAACTCCCTGCTTCATGCAAAGGTGCGTTTTTTGAGAGCTGTGAAATACGTTCGAACATTGCTGATTTAGGATTAGCCATCAGATACACCATTCATATTTAAAAAGTACATTTTCAATACTCATTGAATACCTTAATCATACCTTTTCTATTGCATTGCGCATATCTAAAAAGAGAGAGCGCATAGCGTTACCAACATTGCTGTAGCGTGTTGTCATATGCTCAACAACCCCCATGCCCTGACCAAACTGCTGCGGTGCAGCTTTATCCATTGGAATAGCCGTCTCCATCCGAACCAGATTATCGAACTGGGCAATGTAGTTATCGATGTCGCTGTAATTGCGTCGATTTGGCGGGACCTTATTCATCACCACATGAGCGATTTTTTTCTCGCCCAACTCAGCCGAGATTTCATCCAGTACCTTACTGAATTCGTGAAGGCCCAGAATATCGGACGGGTCATCCTTCAGCGGAGAAATAATGAGATCAGCAAGCGCTACTGCAGCACGCGTGATCGAGGAGTCAAAACCACCACAGTCAACCAGTACGGTCTGCCCCTTCTCTTTAGCTTCCAGAACATCGGCGATAAAGCGGTCCACGACATTTTCCATGTCGTCGGTGAGGCGGACTACATTCCACCGAATATTCTCATCGCGGAAGCCATTGAATGTTGTCACGGCCGGAGTAGGGTCAGTGTCATAAAAAGTATCAGGCTTAAGCTCGGGCGCTATGTTCAGACTGATAAGCGATTTGCCCGTGCCGCCCTTTTTGATTGCTACCGCTACAACTTTTCCCGCGTATGGATTTGATGCGTTATTCATACCTTCCCCACCCCTAAAATGTACATTTTCAGTATCTGTTTGGCACCTTATCAGTACACTCACTGAAGTGCAACAAAGAATACCTTACGAATACTAAAAATGTACATTTTTAGTATTTAAAAGATGTGTTAGATATACACAAACATAGCACGCATATTCATTAGCATTGCTCTTCGAACCGGGGCAGGGGAGGGGTACAATCGGGTTTTACAGGCGGGGGCTATCTCAGCAAGATACCTGCGCTCCTTTCAGTTTTTTGGAGAAGTTATATGGATATGTTTTTCTGGTTTTTGATCGCTATCGCGGTGGTCGCTTACCTGATTTGGGGTGGAAAACGTAAAAGGAAGGGGGATGTATACAGACGTAAAACAGATTATCAGCCACCGAAGCGTGAAAGTTATGACCGTGCACCGGAGGTTGTCAGGGAGCAGTCTGTAGCCGAACGCCAGCTGGTTACAGTCAGGGGCAACAAATTTTATAAACGCCCGCTGATGAATAAAAGTGAGTACGGCGTTTTCTGCAGACTTGAAAAGCTGCTTTTAGCGTCACACCGTGGCTATCGCGTGTTCTCCCAAGTATCACTCGGTGAGATTCTTGGCTCAGATGACAAGCAGGCTTACCTGGCGATTAACAGCAAGCGGGCAGATTTCGTGATCATAGACTGGTCTGGGCAGCCGATAGCCGTCGTTGAGTATCATGGCAGTGGCCATTTTAAGAACGATGCCATCGTACGTGACGCGGTTAAGCGTGAAGCATGTAGCAATGCAGGGATTGCCTTTATAGAACTATCTTCTAGCTATACAGATGCTGATATTAGAGTCATCAGTGACCATTTGCACGCAAGAGCAGTCTGACTTCAGTGGCACCACCAGTGAAGTCGTCTCTTCTTTTCATCAAGCACGCGCCGCAGCTCCCTGCGGTGCCGCTTCAGTTCTTGATGCAGTATGCATTGCTTTATCCTGTGGAACTGGCCAATTCTGATAGCCAGATGGCCAGCCGTGAAGTTTTAACCGTTTACCTTTTCATCCTTTCTGCCATAAGGTAATTTTTTTATATCATTAAGCTCATAGTCAAATTCTTTTAGCCATTCACCAGGACGGCGCCCTTCGAAAATATCTGTAAGCCATTTACCAGAAGAACGCGACATTAACCGCTGATAAAATATAGGATGATGCTGACCAAAATCAGTCCCTTTGCTTCCAGCCTCATAAATCCATGTTGTTATACATGATGAAAATTTATGCCAATTTACTTTAAGAAATTCAATAAAAGATTCCAGATTTCCACGGCCACCGCCGCCCATTCCATCTGCTAAAACAAAATGTTCACAAATGTAACCCAGAGTTTTATTTCCACTGTCATTATCAACCTTCAGGCATATTAACTCTCCATCATGCCGCCCTCCTGAAACTCGGTATAATTCCCATGAAAATTTACCTTCTTCTGGTTGGGCAAAAAAGTCATGATAAGAGGAACCAATATTATATGCTGGAAAGGGAGTGCTATCTCCACTCAACAACCATTTCTGATTAAAACCGAAGCTATCTGACAAACGGTCAGCCAGTTCAAAAGATAGGTCATCGAGGCCATCAAAACAGTCAAATAAAAGAGCAGGAGAAGCTTCTCCTGCTCGTCGTGCAATGTGTGCTACATCCGAAGGCTCATCCCAAGCAAAGAACCCGTCGCTACGCAATCTTTCAAATAAAAATGCAAGCCTTGCCGCGACATCTTTGCGCCATTTTTGTCGATGTGTAAGCGATTCTTCTTGCGCTGGCCTGTATTTTTCAATCAGTGCCAGACGGCATTCTGCTTCGATAGATCGTTCAGCCCGTGCCGCAGCTGCTTCGACGCGCATAAAAATTTCATCTGGAAAATTTCTTACCTGGATTTTAGCCATATAGTTCTCTCAACTCATTTCAGCCTTTAGGCATCGGAAAGCAATGTCTGATGAGTCAAGGTAAACATAAAAACAGAAAAAATTAAACAAAAAACCAAATGACCTCATTTTGATATCAAAATGAACCCAATGGTAAGGCACTGGTTGGATTTAATGAGATTTCGAATCTTTACGCTCATGTACTAAAACGGTCGATTTCGGACACATATTGCCGTGACTGTACGAAAGTAAGTGTTTTTTATTTAGTACATGCTTTATGATTAGTACACCCTTTTAGTACACGTAGTAACGCCATGTCACGAGTTTTTGCCTACTGCAGGGTTTCAACCCTGGAACAGAATACTGAAAACCAGCGTCGCGAAATCGAGGCTGCAGGTTTTGCTATTCAGCCACGGCGGCTGATTGAGGAATACATCAGCGGTTCGGTCGCAGCTGCAGAACGCCCTGGGTTTATGCGACTCCTCGACAGGATGGAAAATGGTGACGTCCTGATTGTCACAAAGCTCGATCGTCTCGGCCGCAATGCGATGGATATCAGGCAAACAGTCGAGCTACTTGCAGCATCGGAAATACGCGTACATTGCCTTGCACTTGGCGGTGTGGACCTGACCAGCCCGGCAGGCAAAATGACAATGCAGGTGATCTCAGCTGTAGCAGAGTTTGAACGTGATTTGCTGATTGAGCGCACTCATGCCGGTATTGCCAGGGCAAAAGCCTCCGGCAAACGTTTTGGCCGTCCTCCTGCGCTTAATGAGGAACAAAAGCAGGCTGTGCTCTTACGAATTGATGAAGGAGCCAGCATCAGTGCAATTGCTCGTGAGTTTGAGACGACCCGTCAGACCATACTCAGGGTTAAAGCAGCACGCCAAGGCGGAGAAGGGACATAAAACAGGATTCAATACAGAAATGGCAGGCAAACAGACTCCTGGAACACTATTAGCCTCGCCATGATTGAAAGAGGACGCGACGATGTCAGAAATTAAAACATATTCTGTCTGCTTTACTGGTCAGGTAAAGACTGTGGAGTGTGATGCTGCATTTCAGAAGGATCAGGTGGACACGTTCAAACACTACATCCAGTTTGCTCGACAAAATAAGGCAACCACGCTTATTACCTGTCAGTGCATTAAGAACGATGAAGGAGAAAACCGCCGCCGTCTGAAAGCCTGCTATTCATCAACGCATGACAACTACTGGCTGGCCCGCTGGTCTTACAGTGGTTCAGAGCACGCACCTGACTGCCGTTTTTATTCGATATGGGCAGACGAAAAGCAGGGTGATATTTACACCTCTGACGTGGTTAAGACACTCTCTCCGGGCTATTTCCGTATTAAGCTACCTACCGGGTTACAGAAAAAAGAGCTTACGGAGCGCGATGCGGTTGAGCCATCCGGTCCTAAAAGCGGGGGAAAACGCAGGCGTCAGCCAGCCATGCGCCTCCTCGGCCTCCTTCATTTCATGTGGGAACAGGCAGAAATCAACCACTGGCACCCTAATTTTGACAAGCGTACACGCGACGACGCCTGGGCCGCATGGCGCCTGAAGCAAATGGCAGAAAAAATCAGCGTGGGTAAAACGTCTCTGAAATCAGTCCTACTCATAATGGCGCGACCCGGCACTCAGGAGATAAAAAATAACTGGGCAACGATAGATGCGGCCGCTTCATCGAACAAGCGGTTAATCATGATCACTTATCTCAAACCCTGCACAAACGGGGAGGGAAGCAGCCTGGACGGCACACTGCCGCTCAATCAAGCCGCAGGCTTTCCGTCTCTTGATGTACCTGCAGATCTTATTGGCCGACTCAACCGAAGCTTTGCCCGCGAACTGGGTGACTGGCGTCGGGGGCAAAAAGTTATGCTGATAGCTGAAACCGAACCACCGATAAAAAAATTCAGGCAGCGAGACGGCAAACCTGTTCCGTATAACACCTGTACCGTCATTGATGCGGCACTGATGACAGTTAGCCCCAGATTTATTCCCCTCGATTCATCACTGGAAGGCATCATTGAGGAGAAACTCTGGCAAGAAAAGCGTCAGTTCAGTAAACCTTTGCGCTATGACGGCGAGGCAGATGTGTTTCCTGACTTTTTGCTTCTGGATGTACCTGGTTTAGACGCCGTACCACTTGAAGTATTCGGTATGACCACACCAGACTATCTCGCGCGTAAAGCGAAGAAATTGAAGCTCTATCAGGATGAGTATGGCGAAGGGAACTGGTGGAGCTGGGACGCTCATGAAGCTGATTCTTTAAATAAGATTCCAGCGTTTCCTGTTAAGGGCTAAGCGTTAAGATACGCTAGTTTTATTTCTTCATGAAAAAAATAAAAAAACAAATTTCAAACAACTACTTTAACTCCAATTACCAGAGTGGGACAAAAAATGTATCCATTAATAAGCACTAAAAGCCGTTACGCTGAACGAGCTGAAGCTATAAGTGAAAAAATGAGAAAATACACGAACGATTCTTTTCTCAACTGTTTATTTTCACACTTCCAAATTTATAGAAAGCAAAACAATATAACCATGAACTTTCCATGGTGCTGTTTTTTGGCTTTAAAATGGAAGTTTTCTGCCCAACAGAAGACCTACGCCTCTGACATGTCTCAAAAAGAGTTCACAAAAATAATTAATAGAATATACCAACTTACAGAAGATGCAGTTAAATTTGAAAGTGATGCAGGAGTAATACTGGAAATGCGGAGGATGATAATAAACCAAACATTCTACCAAACAAGATTGCAAACATTTGCGCTGGCGCTTTCCCGTCAATATAGCTGGTACTGTAAAAGTGATACACCGTTTTTTAGAGACAACTTTAAGTCACTGACAGGTTTAGGTCTTGAAAATTATTATAAAATATCTTTTTTTCTTATGTTCTATTTTCAGCTTGATACAAATAGTGAGTCGAGCCTAGTGAATATCGACAGGATAATCATATTTCTTGTTCCTCTTTTTGGCGTAGATGAAGTGCATGCTTTCTTAAAATTAGTTTCTATTCGGCGCAGTGAAATCAAAGATTTCGTATTCCTACATGCACGAGAAGGCTGGAATGTAGAGGAATATTTTGAGCGGACACCTTTTATATACAAACCTTTAATACTTGAAAAACAAGGACTTGTTGTCTTATCTAAAACAGTCATGAATGCAGGATTTAGTGCGATAGTTCCTGAGTTATTCAATGAAAACCTGAAAGGAAAGTATGGTGAAAAATTTGGAAAGATTGTAGAGAAATATCTTGAAAAACTCTTAATTAATACATTTAGCACTGTAGTGACCGAAAAAGAGTTAAACAAAATTTATCGAGATGAAAAGAAAACGGGTAAAGTTGTTGATTATTTAATTCAAGAGAATGATGCAAAGGTTTTTATCGATTCTAAAGCTGTTATGCCGCACAGGCACTTAAGAGATTCAATTATAGCTAATCAGTTAAAAAACAAACTTAAAGCCAATCTTCTTGAAGGTTTGGAAAAAGGTCAGTATTGCGCAAATATCATTAATGACATTGAGAAAAGAAAATCTAACCCTCGTGATTCCCTAATTATAATCTTGCAGCAAGATCATTATGTTTCTACAGGTAAATTTATTTCTTCATTTATCAGTAATGATATATTCAAAAATATAATAAGTGATCTTGGAGAGCTACCAATACCTGAGGATAGAATTTACTACATAACCATTGATGAATTTGAAAATTTGCTAGAAGTTTGTAGTCATAATCATATTTCAATAACTGAAATTATTGATCGCTGCGTAGAAAACGACCATAACTCGGCTACGCAAAAAATGAATTTTCAAATGCACATAGATGAGTTGTTACCACCCAAGTCAACCATTCATAAAGACTTATTAGCTAATCATGATGAGTTTTTGAAAGTTTACGCGAAAATTAATTATGCATCCAAGATTTGGGATGGGGGTGCGCGAGCGTACAATGAAATAAGGAAGCAACTTCTTTCAGGCCTTCTGGACTAACAATTTATAAAAACGCTTAGGAAAATACACTAAAAATATCAATCCGAAGTGCGGATTAAATGATAATTAAACAGCGCTCCGGTACTTCTGGCAAAAGAGAAGAAAGGCTATTTATCTTCTTCATGCTTTACATACACAGGATCATTCCCACGAGGGAACTGGAGAGCTACATTTCTGTAAAATGCCAGACGTTCGCGAAAGTATTCACGCCACTTTTCTGGCTGCTTGAGTTCAACCTCAGCAGCCAATACTGGTTTGTTCATACGTTCTTTATATGCAACGCCGGAAGCAGCCAGATCAATGTTGACTCGTTCACGCTCATCGGCTGAACGTTTTGCTATGTTGTGCTCACTGCGTTCTGTCATCTGTTAGGTCCTTTTTTGGTGTTGATCTTAAAGCACACTCTTTATTTTACTCTCAGAGTTTCGCTCAAGCATGTGGTGTAACGTGGTGAAAGCATCTCGCGTTTCATTTTCCATACATTGTCTGTTCCCTGTCCAGCGAACCATACTTTACCAAGGCCGGAATGGTTTATCTTATCTACAGCCGCCATCAGAGCATCCGCGTTTGCGCGTGGCAGCTGCTGACTGAACATGTCCAGCTGTGCAACACCTGACTGATAAAAATCCCCTAACGTAACACCCGCTTTCGCATACCGGTAACCTTCACGCCATATTGCGTCGAGAGCTCCCAATGCCAGACCGATAACGTCCCGTGTGTCGCTGGTTGGATATTCGCATGTCATAGCGGCAGAGTTGGCATACTGTGGTTCGTTCCCGTATCGTCCTGTATTGACTGACACACTGACGTGCTGACACTTAGAGCCCTGTTCCCTGAGCTTTTCACTGGCACGCGTGGCATATGTTACGACAGCCTGCTGCAGGTCTTCGATACTGGTTACACGTTGTCCGAAACTGCGGCTCACAACAATCTGCTGCTTTGGCGGCGGGGCATCTTCCAGAGCCAAACAGGATTCACCGTTGAGTTCGCGAACCGTACGCTCAACTATCACATCGAAGCTTTTCCGGATCATGCTGATGTTACTATCGGCCAGCTGGAGCGCTGTACTAATACCCATTGTATGCAGTCGCTTACTCAATTTGCCACCAATTCCCCAGATGTCATCGACGCTTACCAGTGCGAGTAATTTTCTCTGGCGCTCCGGACTTGTTAGATTGACGATACCGCCTGTTTGCGTCCATTTTTTAGCAGCAAAATTAGCAAGCTTCGCCAGTGTCTTTGAGGGGCCAAAACCAACACCGATCGTCAGTCCTATTTCTTTCTTCACTCGATTTCGTATCAGCAAGCCGAAGTCTTCCAGAGGCATATACGACGAAATGCCGCTGACATCCAGAAAGCTTTCATCTATCGAGTAAATTTCCTGGCCTGGTGCTATTTCACCCAAGATAGCCATCATTCTGGCAGACATGTCGCCATACAGAGCGTAGTTAGAGCTAAAGATATGGACGCCATTCTCCCGAAAGTAGCGTTCATTTTTGAAAAGCGGAGCACCCATTTTAATACCCATACGCTTAGCTTCTGCAGAACGGGCAATCACGCAGCCATCATTGTTGGAGACTACGCATATGGGTTTACCTCGCAAATCGGGACGAAACACCGTTTCGCAGGACGCGTAGAAATTATTGGCGTCGGCCAGTGCAAACATCTTTAATCTCCGACTTAGTGTCGCTCATAACTGATAGCAAACCTCATAGCTTGTTGGTATCAGTGCTCAGACGGATGGTTGAAACCTAGTCCTGCAATGTCATTAAGTGCATAGGCTACAACGCCCCAGACAGGTAGCTCCTGACTTTCATCGAGCAAAGTAATGGTTTCATCGCCTCTTAGCTCTTGGAGGGCTGGAACAGGTTTCATAAGCAGCCTGCGAAGTACAAGCTCTCCTTCAACCTCAGCCACAATGATGTGTCTATGTTGTGGCATGAGTGCACGATCAATGGCCAGAACTGAGCCCTGCAATATTCCAGCTTCTGGATAACTGCTGTCGCTACGCACAAGGAACGTTGAATGAGGAGATAGTGTGACCAGATCACCCAGATTGAGTCGCTGTTCTGCAAAGTTTTGTGCTGGGTTTTGAAAAGCCATTTCAGCTCCAATATCCTTAAAATTAAGGGTTTAGATAAATTTTTATCCACATATCCATTTGATAGATCAATTCTTTTAGATCATATAGAGATCAAGTAGAGATCAATAAAGATCACCGCTTCTGTAACCTAATGATAGATAGACAAAAAACAGTACTTTGAGCGGTCACTTTCATAAGTATAGCGGTTACTTTCATAAGAAAAGCGTTTACTTTCATAATTTAGGCGGTTACTTTCATAACCCGAAGGCGGTTACTTTCATAAATCTGAATGTTATTTGCTCACTAGGTGTGGATAAATGGAAAAAACTCAGGAAAACAGCGAGATAGAAAGTCCTTTTTGCATCATAAAAAAAGAGTCCAACACAAGTTATGAACTGACGCCAAACAGCAATAAGTCGGTTCAGCCTGTCGCGCTACTTCGCCTCAGCGTATTCACACCTGTCGCACCCAAAGAAAAGGGTAAACGCGACTTCCTGATCGATGCTTCTGAAGAGCTGTCAAGTCTGGAAGTAGCAAGACAGGAAGGTTACACCGATATTAAAATCCAGGGGGCAAAGCTAAGCATGTCCACTGATTTTAAAACATGGATAGGTGTAATTTCTGCCTTTTCAAAGTATGGCTATAACAGCGAAAAAATCACGTTACCTTTCTCTGAATTCGCCCGAATGTGCGGCCTAAAACCTACTGATATCAATGGAAGAGCCAGGGCACGCCTGCATGATTCACTTTTTAATCTCTCAAGTGTAACTCTCTCTTTTCGTGGGAAAAACTCTAAAAAGTCATTGGTAACGCATTTGGTTCAACGCGCCGTTCTTGATTATGAAACTGACCAGGTAGAGATAGTCGGTGATAGTAGCTTGTGGGAGTTATATCGTTACGATCATAAGGTTTTACTCGGCTTAAAAGCGCTTTCAGAACTGTCACGCAAAGAGGCCGCACAGTCACTTTATGTTTATCTGGAAAGCATGCCTGGCGGCCCTTTGTATATCTCAATGAAACGCTTTCGTGAGCGCCTTGCTCTTGAATCGCAGATAAAAGATCAGAATGCCATTATCAGGCGCGCGCTGGCTGACTTGGTCAGGATTGGTTATCTCGATGTCACAGAGTACAAAAAAGGCAGGGAAATCATGTTTGTTATCAACAGCCGTTCGCCTAAACTTCAGGCGATTGGACGTGCAGCCAAAAAATAGCGGTCACTTTCATAATAACTTTTAGCGCGGTCACTTTCATAACGACTGCTGCGCAGGGTAGGGTAGGGTAGGGTACTTTCATAAGGCCTCCTCGCAGAGTAGGGTACTTTCATAAATCAGTGCCGGTAAGGTAGGGTGCTTTCATAAGATAGGCTCTACAGGACACAGTGTGCTCCACAAAAGCCGCCCAAATGGTGTTTTGGTGAGCGAAAATTTATGAAAGTGACCGCTTTTGACGTGTGTTTTATGAAAGTAACCGCTGTACTAGGATGTAAATGAGATTACTTATGAAAGTAACCGCCTTTATGAAACTGACTGCATGAAGATGACGTTTATAATCCTGGCCAGCTCAGGGTATGAATCAACATAACTTGTATGGAGTGCTTAGTCAGAATGGAAACAGCTCAAATATACGTAACAGGTAGTGGTGACCCGCATACTCGACTTGGCTTTGCGCGCGTACTGATTGAACAGGGATCCCGGAAAACGCCGTTCATCTTTAACTACGAAGACACGACTTATAAGCGCAGCCAGATTCAGGGCATGATTGATGCTGTGCTGCAGCTTAATTGCCCGCACTATGTAGTATTCATTAGCGCCTCACCGCTGGCGCTGGAAAAGGCTGAAATTGGCGAGGGACCTAACCGGGACCTTATCTACGAGCTGTATCGAGTTCTGGCTACTAAAGGCTGTACGTATACTTTTGATTTTCGAGTAGGTCATGGTAAAGAGATAGATAGGCTACTATCGGTACATGGCGTCTAAGTTAACGCTAAAGTTTTAAAAAATAAAATAACGAACCGTATTTTCACCTCTTTTTTATAACAGTATTAAATTTAATTTAGGAAAGTTTTATGTCAGAAGAACCAAAAAGATTAGCGCCCACTTCCGAAACCTTAAGACGATTATTTTCTCTTTCTGGAAATATATGTTATTTCCCTGGTTGTACTCATCTAATGATAGATTTGTCTGGAAATTTCATAGGTCAAATTTGTCATATTGAAGCAGCAATGCCTGGAGGTGAGAGGTTTAATAAAGGAATGTCAAATGAACAAAGGCGCGATTTCAATAATCTGATGCTCTTGTGCTATGAACATCATGTTACAACAAATGATGTATTTAAATACGATGCTCCTTCACTAAAAACCATTAAAAACAAGCATGAGCGTATTTTTTCTGAAGACTTAGTTATTGATAAGCTGTTATTGAGTCTAAAAGACTATACAAAAGGAAACACCTTTAAAAAGGTATCAAACTTAAAAAACCTTCTTTCAACCATTTGGAGTTCCAATCATGATACAGCTCCAGATGAATTGGAAGATTTGGTGAAATCATTTAATTCTTCTATCGAAAAATATTTAAATTTAACACCATACTCAAGAAAGGTATTCGAAACTGGATTGGCCAGATCAAATCACCCTTACAGAGTTTATAGGATCGACAATGAATCATTATATGTTGATTTTGCTGAGGTTTGCAGTGCGTTTGGTAAAGAAAAAAACAATCGTGATATCTGGAGTTCTGTTCAAGAGATTGAAGCTAAAAAATTAATGATTCGTACAGAAGTTTGTATCTCAGATGATGATTATGAACATAGTAGGCATGTATATAGCAACTGCCTTGATAGTAATGAATACGATATAAATATATGGCTTTTGCTAAAAAACTATTGTGAAAAAAAAGATTTTTATATTCAAGATTACTTATCAGCATTGAATTTTGAAGATTTAGATGTTTAATATGCTTTTATGCAAGTGTGATTTTTCTGGCAGTATAACCTTATCCTGCCAGCTCCCTAACTGCTAACATGAGGAACGATACAGTGACTCCTTCTGAACTGCCAATAACTAACAGAAGCAGATTTTTAATGGAAACATGTATAAAATGTTATCATCTTTAATCGTGGCTGCACGTCCAGTATTCTTATTCAGGTTGCAAAATCCTAAAAAGAGGTGCCTGAGTAACTGACATGACAATAATTTTAAAATAAAGCCACCAAGCATATACTACTGCGTCACTCTGCGACGAATCATCGTTGAGCAATCCGTGCGCCACATAGTTCCTGATATTTGCGCCAAGAGGATCGGTATACAAAGACACGAGGTTAAAGTGTAGATCACTACCCAGCAAGCTTTGCGCCTCAGGTTTGCCCAAAAGAGAACTTAGGCCTATTTCGTTTTCGATACCTGCTTCATCAATCATGCTGGTTCTAACATTGGCTTGTTTAAGCAGATTTCTTACCATGAATTCCACCTGTGGTGAAATCAGATGAATAGACTCAGAGAAACGATACTCAAATCCAAGATACAGTCCTCTTGCTGTTAAGTGAAGTCTGTCATCGGGGATCAACGGAGAGCAATGACATAGCTCCTCAAAGAAGCGCATTACGAAATTATACTCCTGCAGAAGTTGGTGCATTGCGGGCAAAATTTTACCAGCGACTGCAATTTTGAGAGAGAAGTCGAAGGACTTCATCTGACGAATCCAAGCACGGTCGCTGCCAGCAGTTTCGGTGCGATTAATAGCCCTTCCATCTCCTGACAGAAAAACTTGCCCAAAAAAGTCGGAAATACGAAACTGCTCCTGCTCATCATCCTGCAGGCTTTCAACCGTTATAGTGTTTAAACCGACGAAATATAGGCTAGCTTTAAAAATATCCTCTTTGTCCCGGACATGATTGATTGAAAATTCAGCTAATTCGGTTAAGTCGGTCGGCGGTAGCTGGAATGAGTGCATTTCCTCTAAGGAAAGTTCGCCATGCATTCTCACTCTTCTCAAGCATTCCTCAATCCGGACATTCGCGCCTGTAAGACTCCGATGTGCTGCTGGTATAAGACGATAGCGCTGTAATGCCCTTTCATACAGGCCACTGGCAATAAGATTTCCTTGATCGCTAAATTGCGCACGATTCTCCGCATCAAGAAAAAGGCATTCTGCGCTTTCAAACAATGCAGTTAACTGTTCTGTAACGCTCCGCTGACGCTTATAAAACTCAGTAGCCAGAGAAAAAAAATGTTCGGCTAATGAGAAATTTTTGTTCGATTTTTCATATGATCCGAATGCCATGAGACCAGCTGCATTTTTGTTGGCATTAGAATTTAAAAGATTCTGCTCATGAATAAATTTGTATAGAGATAAACAAATGCCAGGGTTTTCAGGCATATGATTATCGATATATTGCTGGATTTGTGACTCAATGCGTCTGAGAGGCGTTGTTTTCCTAAACTGTCGCGATAGTGTCACCACACGTGTCCAGAAGGTCTGCTGATGCGTATACCAAGCTTCTTCAGAGAGTGATTCAATCAAATATCCCTCAAGGATCTCATCAACTAGGTCCCATCGGCGGGGCGTATCAAGCATCAGTGCAATCTCTGCAATGCGTGACTTTAGCAGGCCATTGGCAAGTTGTGGATATAGCATTCCTAAGAAAGCCCTCTGCTCTGGCGACAAATCTTCTGGGGAAACTGAACGCCTGTCAGAGAAAACCACAGCTGATATAATTGGAGCGTTTCTACTTTCCGCATCAAGAGCCATGTGGGTGCACATGGCAAGGACTGCAGCAGCATTAGCCAGAGAAGACTCTCCACGCTCCGTGTAATATTTTTCCTTAGTAGCCAGGAATACGTACATAGAGAAATAGCTATCGCTATTCTCCACCATAGTTTCATCCATTTCCGCGATAAAACGTAAAACTTCATCTTCCAAAATATCAGTCATAGCAATTCCTGCCCCTTACAATCATAGATTTGAAGAACATTATTTCTTTATTTTTCTGAATGCCTAGGCTCAATTTTTAGGATGATAGGTAGTGATGCGTTTCCCATCTAACAACATAAAGTAACTTTATCAAAGTGCGCTTTGACAAAAAGCATCCATAGCATGTGATGTTTCCATGTTGGTAAGCCGTGCGCGCGAGCCATCTGTATGCCGCGCAGCGGCATGAAGGCGTCAGCCGGTACAGCATACCATTCTGCAGCCAAACGGCGCCGGTAGCGCGGCGCAGCCGCTTCTTGATACATATATCGCGCAAATCCAACTATTCCCTGCAAGACGCCGTTTAAGCAGCGGTCTCGTAGGCGCACAGAAGTTAGACGGTCGCAGACGAAAGAAAAACTCCGCAGCTTTTTACAGCTCTTCCGAGCTTATAGTTACAACACCCATTTATCAGCCACTGCAGTTCCGACCCTTCGGGTCGGGCGGCCGGGGCTGGTCAGTGGGGGCAACCGGGTTACAGGTCCGGCTCCGGGGTTTGCCGGAGAGGGGCACGTGGTTTCTTTTTTTGCTCGGATGGTGTTAAACGGAATAACTGTTGAATGATGTAACTAATATTTATTGCCCGCCGCCTGTCGGCGCGAGCTACTTTAGGTTCTGAGCGGCGCCTGCGGCCGCTACGAGCGAAGTCATTAAATTTATCCCCGCAAGATGCTTGCATGAAAACCTTATTTATTATTTTGATTATTCTTTCTGATGTAAGTCAGGACTGTATTGCGCGTAGCCCTGACAGTAGTTGCTGGTAATTTTCTGATGTTAATTGCGGGTATCTGTGATTAAAAAAGGCCGCAGTAACGTCGCGGCCACAGTTTACTGATTTCCGGTAGAATTACCGGCACAAACGAGGGCGTTCCGCGCCCGGGACAAACGACTTCACCGCCAGTCAAGGCGGTTAAAAAAGAGCGGGTATGTCAGTGGACTATATCGGGTACTTCAGGCAGCACGGGCTCATAGTCGAGCCCCAGCTCCAGCTGGCGCAGACATTTCCAGACAAGGCGATCAAAGTCTTCCGGGGGAAGCGTTTTCCACTCCTGGATCGGACGCGCGCGCAGTAGCTTGGCCATTGCGTTACGTCTGTCATCGACCGGCAGTTTACTGAGCCGTTTGCGCCGCTTTTGCCTGGACGCTTTATCCCGGCGACTAATCAGCGTGGCCATGCGCATATTTTCATACCAGCGCCGGCGCGCGGCACGAACAGAGGCGTGTGTTCCCGGCTCAATAATGCCGTCAGCCTCTGCGGCAAGCCGTTCATTACGCTCCGCCAGAAACTTGTCCATGTTAATGCCGCACAGCTGCCAAAACCGGTCAGTCAGCACGATATGGCGCGGCATGCAGTAGCCGGTCACGGGGTCCATTTCAAGGTCGGGGCGTTCAATCAGGCCATAGCGCTCCCACTCCTCAAACAGACGTGAAAGCCGGCTGGGCTCAACCCGCGTTTCAGGAATAACGCTGCCGTTTTCATCTTTCGGGCTCAGTTCATCGGCCAGCTTGCTGCCATTAAATGTCACAACAGAGGTGGCAAGATCCGCACGCTGGACACACAGCGGCCAAAGGGCGTCATACAGCGCCTGTTTCTCGGGCCGAAAATCGCGTTTACGTCCTGCTGCCTCGCGGAGCTGCACAAAATAGGGATGGCGTGACATTCGCTGACGCAGTGTCATTTTACCGGTACGTTTGTCCTTAAACACGAGTCGGCTCATAGCGTGCCCCATCTGTCCGGGAAGACGCCGGTAACCTACTGGTGCGAACCACTCTGGATTAGAGCATTTGCAGGCGGTCGAATGGTCGCCACGGTGGCGATTGTCAGGTCGTGATAATGAATTGAGGGAGTGCTGCTTATGCATACCGCCCGGCGCTTATATTGCGCAGGCGGAGTAAGCCCAGAACGGATTGTCTTTTTCTGGCCATAAATCTATACTCCCTGCACAGGGCAATAATCCTGTACAGAACGATAGTGAAACCCCGTTAATCCTGCGGTCGCCAAACTCAGGGATTATCGGGGTTTTTTCTTTTCTGATTTGGCACTGCCGCTTCAGATCCCTGCCACATTCCGGCGTGGCCAGCCTTAAATTCTTAACTGTCCGTAATCTATCACTCAGAAACGTTTACCGCAATAAAGTCACCCCTACTACAGTAATTTACTGTTACGCGCCTCAGCCTCAATCAATAGTTCCAGCATTTCAGCCTGGGTTACTTTCTTTAACTCACAAAGCTCAACCAGAACCTCTTTGATTTCAGGTCTGACATACACATTAATTTCTTTATGTGTCTCGCGTTTTCTCGCCTTATAGGCGCGAACGCGTTCTTTATGAGGCGTTGGCTGCTCTCTGTTACGAGTGCGTTTCTTTGCGGGAGCTGATGTTACTGAATCACGGGGGCTCATGCTCGTACCCTGCTATAAAATAAGACTTTCCGCAGCATAGCATAAGCCAAATCAGTAAAAATCTTCAATTGTGATGCCTCACAGCCGCTGGCGAACGAGCTGTTCCGGCCTTACGAACGGTTAAAACGGTGGGTCAGTAAGACAGCATGTACGCCGTGCCTGCATCCCAGCGGGACTGCCAGTGCCGGAGGTAGCGCTCGGCAAGCACCGGCATATCTCCGATGACCAGCGCATTTTCGCTGTTGTGCCGGGCGCCTGAGCGGGTGTAGTTGAAACTACCGGTTTCGACCGTGCGTCCGTCAATGACGATAAACTTGTCGTGCAGGGCGGCGTATTGCCCGTTAAGACGAACCGGGATATCGTGCGCTGCGAGCAGGTTAATGGCCGACTGGCTGTTACGACTCTGGTTCGCCTTTTTATCGAGCACAACGCGCACATCCACGCCGCGCGCTTTTGCTTTTATCAGGGCAGAAGCCACTTCAGGTGAAGTAAAGCTGTAGCCGGCAAGCCGGATTTCAGCCTGTGCCTCTTCAATGATGCTGAGTACCAGCGCTTCGGCGGTGCCTTCGGGGGAAAAGCCCACGCTCACTCCGGGCGCGGCGTTTACCAGGCCTGCCGGTACAAGCATTATCAGGCCGCTCAGCAGCAGCGGCAGGGTGGGTGTTTTCATGGTTTTCTCCAGGGTCGTGAGCGTGCAGGATTTTCAATCCTGGACGTGAGGGACCGGCCAACCGCAGGGCGGCAGGCCATTTCTTTTCAGTCAGGCTTACCCGTCACCAGAACGTTCAGCAGGCTAAGATCTGAATAGGTCTGCCGGACCAGCTGTACGCCTGTGAAAAATACGGCCACGTTCAGCAGCGGTAGCAGGCTCAGGCTCACGTCATGCAGCGCCATGCCGGCGAGCGGCGGCAGTACCAGCGCGCTGACGCCCGTGGCTGTCATGACGGCGGTCAGGTTACGCCCGCGCACAAAGCGCCCGTTCTCCCGCCTGACCAGCTGCGGATGCAGCAGCATGGTTACAGGCATCATGCCCGGGCGCGACTTCATGTCACGCAGGCGTGACGCATCTACGTCGGGCAGCGCGTGCTCTTCCGCAAAGCCTGTAATCACACTATCCACGGCCTTATCGATAGCAGCCGAGCAGTGGCCGTCTGCGCCCTTACTCCAGCGGCGTAACAACAGGCCCGGCTCCCGAATCTCCGGCATCCAGGCGAACAGCATTACCAGGGCAACAATCGCGGTAGTGGCTGCAAGTAATACGATCATAAGGTTTACTCCATCGTCTTCTGGGGCTTATGGCCAAACTCAGGTTCGGGTTCGCTGCGCTCGTGGCGCATCACGTTTACTTCGTCGTTCATCATTGCGCGGTCATCCCGCTCCGGCGTCATGTCATAGTCGCGATAATCAAATGTCTCCTCCTGCAGTTCTTCCAGCGCGGCGG
>NZ_JAJNDH010000012.1:0-26417 GCF_021043305.1 Pantoea sp. MHSD4
CGTGCCTCTCAACCCGCTTCCCGTTGCCGGTGTTCCGTGTTGATGGATGCGCATTATAGGGAGTTGTCGGAGAGTCGCAACCCATAAATTGCATAAAAGAGAGCGTTCGCTGCATTCCACAGCAAAAGCCGCTGTTATACGCAGTTACACACAATGTTATCCACACAGAGCGGGCTATATGAATTTAGGCGAGCATCGCGCAAACGTTTTCGCTACAATGCCGGGCAATATTCCGGACACCCCTTTTCGGGGCGTTACCTGAGGTTTTTGAACTTTTCTTCCTGTATAGAAGAGAAAACCGCTATGAAGCCTGACGTAACGCTCTTATATACGCGAAACAAAGCCAAGGGATAAACCACCATGCAACAACCTCGTCCTGTACGCCGCGCATTGCTCAGTGTCTCTGACAAAGCCGGTATCCTCGAATTTGCTCAGGCGCTCTCAAGTCGCGGTGTCGATCTGCTCTCCACAGGTGGAACAGCTCGCCTTCTGGCGGATGCGGGTCTGGCTGTCACTGAAGTCTCTGACTACACCGGCTTCCCGGAAATGATGGATGGACGCGTCAAAACCCTGCATCCGAAAGTGCATGGCGGCATTTTAGGTCGTCGCGGCCAGGATGATGCCATCATGGCGCAGCACGACATAAGCCCAATCGACATGGTGGTCGTTAACCTCTATCCCTTTGCACAGACTGTCGCCCGTGAAGGATGTTCACTGGAAGATGCCGTGGAAAATATCGACATCGGTGGCCCAACCATGGTGCGCTCTGCTGCAAAGAACCATAAAGATGTCGCCATTGTGGTCAGCAGCGGCGACTACGATGCCATCATTGCTGAAATGGACGCTCATGAGAACGCACTGACGCTTGAGACCCGTTTCGATCTGGCAATCAAAGCCTTCGAACACACTGCCGCTTATGACAGCATGATCGCTAACTACTTCGGCACCCTGGTGCCCGCCTATCACGGTGAACGCAATCAGCCCGCTGGCCGTTTCCCGCGTACCCTGAATCTGAACTTCATTAAGAAGCAGGACATGCGTTACGGCGAAAACAGCCATCAGGATGCAGCCTTCTATATAGAAGAGAATATCAGTGAAGCCTCAGTGGCCACTGCGCAGCAGGTTCAGGGCAAGGCACTCTCCTATAACAATATTGCTGACACCGATGCTGCACTCGAGTGTGTCAAAGAGTTCAGTGAACCCGCCTGCGTCATCGTCAAGCATGCAAACCCTTGTGGTGTCGCAACCGGTGATGATCTGCTGGCAGCCTATGAGCGGGCTTATCAGACCGACCCAACTTCCGCGTTCGGCGGCATCATCGCCTTTAACCGCGAGCTGGATGAAGCGACGGCTCAGGCGATTATCAGCCGCCAGTTTGTTGAGGTGATCATCGCACCCGCCGTTTCCGAAGCCGCGCTGAAAATTACCGCGGCTAAACAGAATGTCCGTGTGCTGATCTGTGGTCAGTGGCAAAACCGTACTGCCGCACTGGATTTCAAACGCGTCAATGGTGGCCTGCTGGTCCAGGATCGCGATCTCGGTATGGTGGATGCCAGCCAGTTGCGCGTGGTCAGCAAACGCCAGCCAACCGAACAGGAGCTGCGTGATGCGCTGTTCTGCTGGAAAGTGGCGAAGTTTGTTAAGTCCAATGCCATTGTTTATGCGCGCGACAACATGACAATTGGTATAGGTGCCGGGCAGATGAGCCGCGTCTACTCCGCTAAAATTGCAGGTATCAAAGCAGCCGATGAAGGTCTGGAAGTCAAAGGATCCGCCATGGCGTCAGATGCTTTCTTCCCGTTCCGTGATGGAATTGATGCTGCAGCGGCGTCCGGCGTGAGCTGTGTTATCCAGCCTGGCGGCTCCATCCGTGATGAAGAAGTGATTGCGGCGGCTGATGAGCACGGCATTGCCATGATCTTCACCGACATGCGCCACTTCCGCCATTAATTGTTCTGGAGAGTAACAGATGAAAATTTTAGTAATCGGTAATGGCGGACGTGAACATGCTCTGGCCTGGAAAGCGGCTCAGTCGCCGTTAGCGGAAACGGTGTTTGTCGCGCCGGGTAACGCGGGCACCGCATTAGAGCCTGCGCTTCAGAATATTGCGATCAGTGCGACAGATGTTCCCGCCCTGCTGGAATTTGCCCAGCGCGAAAAGATCGATCTGACGATTGTCGGACCTGAAGCGCCGCTGGTGATCGGCGTGGTCGATGCGTTCCGTAAGGCAGGCCTCGCTATCTTCGGTCCGACTCAGGCCGCTGCACAGCTGGAAGGTTCTAAAGCCTTCACCAAAGATTTCCTGGCGCGTCACCAGATCCCCAGCGCGGCGTACCAGAACTTTACCGACGTTGAGCCTGCTCTGGCGTATCTGCGTGAGAAAGGCGCGCCAATCGTTATCAAAGCCGACGGTCTGGCCGCAGGTAAAGGCGTGATAGTCGCGATGACGCTGCAGGAAGCGGAGGATGCGGTTCAGGATATGCTGGCCGGTAACGCCTTTGGTGATGCCGGACACCGCATTGTGATTGAAGAGTTTCTGGAGGGCGAAGAAGCCAGCTTCATCGTGATGGTGGACGGCGAGCATGTGCTGCCCATGGCCACCAGCCAGGATCACAAGCGTGTGGGCGATGGCGACACCGGTCCCAACACGGGCGGCATGGGTGCCTACTCCCCGGCGCCGGTGGTTACCGATGAGATCCACCAGCGCGTGATGGATCAGGTGATCTGGCCGACCGTGCGTGGCATGGCCGCTGAAGGCAACGTCTACACCGGTTTTCTTTATGCGGGCCTGATGATCGATCATACCGGACAGCCGAAAGTGATCGAATTCAACTGCCGCTTTGGCGATCCGGAGACGCAGCCGATCATGCTGCGCCTGCAGTCGGATCTGGTCGATCTTTGCCGGGCTGCCTGTGACGGTAAGCTGGATCAGAAAACGTCACAATGGGATCCACGACCTGCGCTGGGTGTGGTGCTGGCAGCTGGCGGTTATCCGGGTGATTATGCGCAGGGCGACCAGATTCATGGCCTGCCACTGGAGGAAGTGGCTGACGGTAAGGTATTCCATGCCGGAACACGTCTGGAAGAAGATCGGGTGCTGACCAACGGTGGCCGCGTGCTGTGTGTCACCGCGCTGGGCGACGACGTAGCAGCCGCACAAAAGCGGGCTTACGAGCTGACAAAGCCGATCTCATGGCAGGGTAGCTTCTGTCGCCGCGATATTGGCTACCGCGCCATTAATCGTAAATAAGCACAGGGGGCACAGCGTGCCCCCTTTTCACTTCACATATCGTCTTCTGTCGGCTGCTGTGAGCAGTCATCCTGCTGACTGGCCCGCAACAACTGTAGCCCTTCCGGCGCTTCAAGCCACGACACCATGAGCGGTGCCGATGCGCTCTGCTGCTGCTGTATCAGCAACTGCCGATCGTCAGCGTCAAAAGCGGGTCTGACCTGCTGGCCTTCACACGTCTCCAGTCGATCGCTTCCCAGCCAGTGTCCCTGCTTCAGAAACACCCTGCCGCTTAAAAGCGCATCGCTGAGGTTACGCATCCGCTCCGCATCAAACTTATAGAGCTCAATGGCATCCGGGCTGACCGCCTCACGCCGCCCTGCAAGCTGGCGCTGCATGAAGTTGAGACCACCCGCCTGATCAAAGCGCAGGGTCACATCGTCAGGCTGTTTGCCCTTTACCTGGCGCTGAATGCTGATCAACGACCCTTCCAGCCAGACGTAATCTGTCACTTCACCTTCACCGCCACTGAAGGGTGTATAGAGGGTGCGAATATGGACCGACTGATGATCGCTATTTTTGCGCCAGATACGGACAACACCACGATCGGCAAGATAGCCACTGGCAGAAAAAGGAGGAATATCCGGAGTTGAGCTGCAACCGAAAAGAATCAGGGAGAGAAACAGAATACAAAAACGCTGAAACAGCGGGGTCATGATGGCTTGCCTCTTAAACAAAAGGGGCGAAACGCCCCCTGTTTTAAAGCTTAACCGCAGTGCGACGTCTTACTTAACGGCGTCTTTCAGCGCTTTACCAGACACGAATGCCGGTACATTTGCTGCAGCGATTTTGATCTCTTTGCCAGTCTGCGGGTTACGACCGGTACGCTCAGCGCGGTGGTTCACTTTAAAAGTACCAAAACCAACCAGTTGTACAGCATCACCATCTTTCAGAGACTCAGTGATCGCAGCCAGAGTAGATTC
The DNA here is from genome assembly GCF_021043305.1 of Pantoea sp. MHSD4. Taxonomy (NCBI): domain Bacteria; kingdom Pseudomonadati; phylum Pseudomonadota; class Gammaproteobacteria; order Enterobacterales; family Erwiniaceae; genus Pantoea; species Pantoea sp. MHSD4. The sequence continues at coordinate 4,213 of NZ_JAJNDH010000012.1, forward strand.
CAGCGCTGCCTTTGCCTGGGTTTTAGACAGGTCAGCTTTTTCTGCGATCACATCAATCAGTTGAGTCTTGTTCATAAGTTATCCTTAAAGTGTATTTATCGCTTGCTAAGCAACGAGTGCGAGGGAAAAGCCATATTCTGGCACTCTTCTGCCTGCACGCACCGATAGCCACAATTTTCAGCCCCCCAAATGTAGACCAGACAGGGGGCCAATGTGAAGCCTCCAGGCGCGCTAATTCGGGCCTGAAGTCACGTTTTATCGCCTTACTGCTGGAAATTTATACCGATGTTGCTAATTCCAGCTTCACGCAGATCAGATCGCAGACCTTTAATCAATTCAAGGTCGCGCTCTTCACACTCCGCCAGCAGGCGGAAAATCTCCCACTGAAGGTCCCACTCATCGATGATAGCCGGGTTTTCACGCAGCTCGTCATCGGTCATTTCGCGCCCAGCCTGGGTCATCTCCAGCATAGCGACAGTGGTAATTGACGTCTCGCTGACTTCAATTGCATGTTCAAGCGTTTCACCGCTCAGCTGCGCATGCACGACTTCGCTTAGTGCCACACAGGCATCAATAGCCGGGTAAACGCCGTAAACGTCAAACGCATCGCCATCCGGAATGGCAGCTTCGAGCTTTTCCAGCTGGCTGTCGAAGTTAATCTTCGCATCTTTGACCGTCAGGTTTTCCCAGATCAGATCAAGAATGCGGCGATATAGCGCCGGATCGGCAAATTCAGTCTGCTCGCAGAACGCCCGATAGTTGGGATACATGCGCTCGCACAGGCAGGCCATAAACGTAAGGTGCTGCCAGCTTTCCAGCTTCGCCAGACGCAGATGAACGGGATTTTGTAACATAAAGGTGGCTCTTATTCGTTTCGCTGGCCGCAGTGTAACTGCAAAACCGCAGCACAAACAGTGTTAAAGCGCGTTTTGCCAGCGCTGGAAAGCGGTTCTGTTCGAGGCAACCGCATCGGCCCAGCGGGTCGGTTCCGGCAACCGGTAACCGCGCGTACAGTTTTCGACCCACTGCAGCGCAGTATTCAGGCTGACGCGATGACCCGTGGCGACAAACAACGGATTACAACGCAGCTTGCTGCGCCATACCCAGCCAATTTGCTCACCTTTGTCGATCAGCGGCTGCCGGCTGCCGGGCTGCGCGTCCAGATCGTCAAAACGACCGCACAAACGGCTTTTCGCAACGCCAATCGTCGGCACATCCACCAGCAGGCCAAAATGCGATGCGACGCCCAGTCGTCTTGGATGCGAAATACCGTGCCCATCCACAAACAGCAGGTCCGGCTTTTGTTCCAGCATCTGCCAGGCGGCCATCAGTGCCGGATACTCGCGGAATGAGAGAAAGCCCGGAATGTAGGGCATGGTGGTCTCAACGCGCGCGATACGATGCTCCACCAGCGTTAGCGAGGGATACTCCAGTATCACCATCGCCGCCCGCGTTACGGTGCCTTCCTGCTCAAATCCAACGTCCGCCCCGCCGATAAAACGGGGCGGCAGCACATCAAAGTCATCCTCACGCACTACCTCAGCGGCGCGTTGTAACTGCTCAGCGCGGAGTGCGGCAATGTCCATAATTACTCCTGATGCCAGGGACGTGATAAACGATGCACCGCTTCAACAAAGACACCCGCATTTTCAGGTGGTACATCCTGATGAATGCCGTGACCCAGATTGAAGACATGCCCGGTACCCGAGCCAAAACGTTCCAGGATGCCGGCCACTTCCTGTTCAATACGCTCCGGTGCCGCATAGAGCATTGAAGGATCCATGTTGCCCTGTAGCGCAACTTTGTCGCCCACGCGACGGCGGGCGTCGTCAATATCGGTGGTCCAGTCGAGACCCAGCGCATCACAACCGGTGGCTGCCATCGCTTCCAGCCACTGCCCGCCGCCTTTGGTGAAGAGCGTCACCGGCACGCGGCGACCGTCATTTTCACGCAGCAGGCCATCAACAATTTTATGCATGTAGTGAAGTGAGAACTCGCGATAATCACGACCGGTCAGCACGCCGCCCCAGGTATCAAACACCATGACAGACTGCGCACCGGCGCGGATCTGAGCATTGAGGTAGAGGATGACGCTGTCGGCCAGCTTATCCAGCATCGCGTGCAGCGTAGCCGGATCGGCATACATCATCTTTTTGATTTTGGTAAACGCCTTGCTGCTGCCACCTTCCACCATGTAGGTGGCCAGCGTCCATGGACTGCCTGAGAAGCCAATCAGCGGCAGATCGCCGTTCAGGTTCTTACGGATGGTGCGGACCGCATTCATCACGTAGCCCAGTTCCATTTCTGGATCGGGTACCGGTAAACGCTCAACGTCAGCGCGACAGGTCACAGGGTTAGAGAAACGCGGGCCTTCGCCGGTTTCAAAGTAGAGACCCAGTCCCATCGCATCAGGAATGGTCAGGATGTCACTGAAGAGGATAGCGGCATCCAGCGGATAACGGCGCAGCGGCTGCAGGGTGACTTCGCAGGCCAGCTCGGCGTTTTTGCATAGCGACATAAAGTCACCCGCCTGGGCGCGTGTCGCTTTGTACTCCGGCAAATAGCGACCGGCTTGTCGCATCATCCATACCGGCGTGACATCAACTGGCTGGCGTAACAGGGCACGCAAATAACGATCGTTCTTCAGTTCACTCATCTCAACACTCTCTCAATAACAGGCGTGTAGTGTAGCACTTTCACGCTTCGGCGCGGCACAGGACGACAGTATCTTCAATCAGACGACGCGCCACGGTGCCGGGAGGTGGCAGCAACGGCAGGTCATCAAAACGGAACCAGGCCGCATCCAGCAGTTCTTTGCCGTCGTGTTGCAGATCGCCGCTGTCATACTCTGCCATAAATGCTGTCATCAGCGATTGCGGGAAGGGCCACGGCTGGGAGGTCACGTAACGGACATTTTTGACGCGGATATTGCTCTCTTCCATCACTTCACGGGCCACGGCCTGCTCCAGTGTCTCACCGACTTCGACAAACCCCGCCAGCACGGTATAGACCTTATTGCGATGGCGGGCATGGTTCGCCAGCAGGATTTCATCGCCGCGACGGATCGCCACAATAATGCAGGGTGCAATCTGCGGATAGTAACGCTCGCGGCAATGGCTGCAGAGACAGGCAAATTCATGTTTGCTGTGATGCATTTCATGGCCGCAATAGCCGCACCAGCGATGAGAACGGTAGAATTCCGCCAGCTGAACACCGCGACCCACCAGCTGAAACAGCGCTGCATCCTGATCGATTAGCTGACGTACTGAGAACATATCGGCAGAACGCGGTTCACAAATCAGCCAGACTTTTTCGCCCTGCCACTCACCGATGGTCCGGGCCTTACTGCCAGTTAAACCAAATTTTTCGGCGTTTCCGTGGGGTAAATCACCTTGTGGCAACCAAATTTTCTGTTCATGGCTGACAATCCACCATCCAGCGTCTACGCTTGAGATTTCGCATTGCATTTATTTCGTCATCCTTAGCGTCAAATCGCACGCTGAAGCCCTGATGTTAAGTGTGTAGATAAACAACTATAACTCACATGGAGTTAGATATGCTTAACCAGTTAGACGTCCTGGCTGAACGCGTAGGTGGCAGTAATGAACTGGTCGATTCGTGGCTTGAAGCCCGTCGTCAGCTACTGGTGACCTATTATCACCTGGTGGGTCTTAAACCTAATAAAGAGGCGCTGACGCGTCTGGATGAACAGGCGCTCGACAACTTCTGTCATGGCCTGGTCGATTATCTTTCTGCGGGTCACTTCAGTATCTATGAGCGTGTGATCAGTGAAATGAGTGGCGACAGCCCGATGATCGCTGCCGCGCAGATTTATCCCCCGCTGGAGGCCAATACGGAACGTCTGATGCAGCTCTATGACGGCCACCTTCAGCAGGCGATTGATGACGAAAACTGCATGACCTTCCAGCAGGCGTTGTCCGAAGTGGGCGAAGTGCTGGAAGCCCGGTTTACACTTGAAGATAAGCTGATTCAGCTGGCATGGGACAACAAGCTCGTCCCCCCGCCAGTGGCGAATGACAGCCAAATCGCCCGCCCGGCCTGATTATCGCCGTCGGGAAAGGGGTTGAGATTATCTTCCAGCCCTTTTATGCTAAACAGGTTCTGCGGAGCGCTTTCCAATGAACCTTTTTTATTTGTGCTTTGAAATTTAAGCTTTTTACGCCGGAGTCTGTTACAGGACGCCAGTGCAAAAAGTAGCTTCTTGTCGGAGTGCCCAGTTGGGCTGAGACCGTTAATTCGGGATCCGCGGAACCTGATCAGGTTAGAACCTGCGAAGGGAACAAGAGTAAATATTCTCTGTATGTCAGCACGCTTACGCTGTCTATACGGTTACTCCTTCCGAACTCCGGACAAGCATCGTTCCCTCTTAACAGGAAGATTGCTATGTCTGACCCAAAAATGACCCGTCGTGAACAGCGTGCCCAGGCGCAGGAATTTATCGATTCTCTGCAAAGCGGCAGTGCCTTTCCCCAGTCCCGTCGCATCTGGATTACCGGCAGCCGGGAGGATATTCGCGTACCCATGCGTGAAATTACCCTGAGCCCGACCCACACTGGCGGTAGCAAAGAACAGCCTCTCTATGAGCAAAATGAAGCGGTGCCGGTCTATGACACGGCAGGCGCTTATGGTGATCCCGCGGCAGAGATTGATGTGCATCGTGGCCTGGAAAAGCTGCGCGCGCGCTGGATTACTGAACGCGGCGACAGCGAACTTCTTGAACAGAACAGCTCAGGCTATACCCAACAGCGACTGGCTGATGAGGGGCTGGATCATCTGCGCTTCGATCACCTTCCGACACCGCGCCGTGCCCGTGCCGGGCGCCGCGTCACGCAGCTGCACTATGCCCGCCAGGGGATCATCACCCCGGAGATGGAGTTTATCGCTCTGCGCGAAAACATGGGGCGCGAGCGAATCCGCAGTGAGGTGCTGCTGCAACAGCATCCGGGTCACAGCTTTGGTGCGCATCTGCCCGCCCGCATCACCCCCGAGTTTGTGCGTCAGGAAGTTGCTGCCGGACGCGCTATCATCCCGGCGAATATCAATCACCCTGAATCAGAGCCCATGATCATAGGCCGCAACTTTCTGGTTAAGGTTAACGCCAACATCGGTAATTCGGCGGTGACCTCTTCCATTGAAGAAGAAGTGGAAAAGCTGGTCTGGTCAACTCGCTGGGGTGCCGATACGGTGATGGATCTCTCTACCGGTCGTTATATTCATGAAACGCGCGAATGGATTTTGCGCAACAGCCCGGTGCCTATTGGTACGGTGCCGATCTATCAGGCGCTGGAAAAAGTGAATGGCGTGGCGGAGGCGCTGAACTGGGAAATATTCCGGGACACGCTGCTTGAACAGGCGGAACAGGGCGTCGATTACTTCACTATCCACGCGGGCGTGCTACTGCGTTATGTCCCGATGACGGCGAAACGTCTGACCGGCATCGTCTCGCGGGGCGGATCGATCATGGCGAAGTGGTGCCTGTCCCATCATCAGGAGAGTTTCCTCTATCAGCACTTCCGTGAGATCTGTGAAATCTGTGCGGCGTACGATGTCTCCCTGTCGCTGGGCGATGGCCTGCGTCCGGGTTCGATTCAGGATGCCAACGATGAAGCGCAGTTTGCCGAACTGCGTACCCTGGGTGAACTGACCCGTATTGCCTGGGAATATGATGTTCAGGTAATGATTGAAGGTCCGGGCCACGTGCCGATGCATATGATCCGCCGCAACATGACGGAACAGCTCGAGCTGTGCGATGAAGCCCCCTTCTACACCCTCGGTCCGCTGACCACCGATATCGCGCCCGGCTATGACCATTTCACCTCGGGTATCGGTGCCGCCATGATTGGCTGGTTTGGTTGTGCGATGCTGTGTTATGTCACACCTAAAGAGCATCTGGGTCTGCCCAACAAAGAGGATGTGAAACAGGGATTGATCACCTACAAAATCGCGGCGCATGCCGCCGATCTGGCCAAAGGCCACCCCGCTGCGCAGATCCGTGATAACGCCATGTCCAAAGCGCGCTTTGAATTCCGCTGGGAAGATCAATTCAATCTGGCGCTGGATCCCCACACGGCGCGTGCTATGCATGACGAAACCCTGCCGCAGGAGTCAGGAAAGGTGGCTCATTTCTGCTCGATGTGTGGCCCTAAATTCTGCTCAATGAAAATTTCTCAGGAGGTGCGCGAGTTTGCAGCACGCCAGGATGCGCGTGCCGAGCCGGTTGAAGTGGGCATGCCGCAGATGTCAGACCGTTTTCGCAGCCACGGCGGTGAGCTTTATCACCCTGCCGATGCCATTAAGGAGGAGTAACGATGCCCGCATTCCCTGCTACCGCCCCGCGCCTGGGGCTTTATCCGGTGGTTGATAGCCCCGAGTGGATTGAACGCCTGCTGGAGATGGGCGTTCGCACGCTGCAGCTGCGCATTAAGGATCAGCCCGATGCGATCGCTGAGCCCGCTATTGCCCATGCGATTGCACTGGGAAAACGCTATGACGCACGCCTGTTTATCAATGACTACTGGCAGCTGGCAATTAAACATCAGGCTTATGGCATACATCTGGGGCAGGAGGATATGGATGTGGCCGATCTTGCCCGCATTCATCAGGCCGGATTGCGTCTGGGGCTCTCCACCCATGACGACGCGGAGCTGGATCGCGCGCTGGCAACCCAGCCCTCTTACATCGCACTTGGGCATATTTTCCCGACGCAGACTAAAGAGATGCCTTCTGCGCCGCAGGGCATTGAGCAGCTGAAGCGACATCTGGCACGCCTGACGCATATTCCCACTGTGGCGATTGGCGGTATCTCGATTGCGCGAGCACCTGAGGTACTGGCAACCGGCGTTGGGAGTATTGCGGTAGTGAGTGCGATTACTGAGGCAGATGACTGGCGTGAAGCAACCCGGACACTGATGGCGCTGGCAGAACCTGGCCATTAAGGATTTGTGGAAGCTGTGCCACATAGCCGCTGCAAAACAGGTAATGCCCGCATTCTTCCAGGAAAGCAGCGCGCAAACGTGAGGGTTGCCGCTGGCGTGCTGTGAGCCAAAACCTTAACGTGGCATCCGTCAGGTTAAGGTTAACTGACCAGGGCCGGTTCCCTCCTCTTGCCGGCCCTGCTTCTTCTTTCCTCTATACGATAGCAGAGGCTGAAGTCTGCGGCTCATGCTGACACGAGAGCATAGCGCGTTCGACGGCCGCACCCACCCGCGCCAGCGCCTGTTCAGTTTGCTCGTTTATTGGCAGCCCGTAATTTAAGCGCAGACAGTTGCGATATTTGCCCGAGGCTGAAAAGAGTGAGCCTGCGGCAATCTGAATTTTTGACTCGCGCAGTTCCCGGTTAAGCAGGACCGCATCAAATGCTTCCGGGAGTTCAATCCACATCAGAAAACCGCCCTGAGGGCGGGAAACGCAGATGCCGCAGGGAAAGTAGTGGCGCACCCAGCAGCTAAAGGTTTCATAGTTACGATGATAGATTTGCCGCATCCGCCGTAGATGCAGCTGATAATGGCCCTGGCGGATAAACTCCGCAACCGCATGCTGAGGCTGCGTGGCGGTGGAGCCTGTGACGATATATTTCATGTGCAACACGCGGTCGCGATAGCGGCCTGGTGCAACCCAGCCGACACGCAAACCGGGCGCCAGCGTTTTAGAAAAAGAGCTGCATAGCAGAACCCGGCCATCGAGATCCAGCGCTTTAATGGTAGGTGGGCGCGGGTATTCCCAGGCTAACTCACCATAAACATCATCTTCGATTACCGCCGCATCAAACCGCTGCGCCAGCGCCAGCAATGCCCGCTTACGCTGTTCGGGCATGATGAATCCCAGCGGATTATTGCAGTTCGGCACAACAACGACTGCTTTAATCGGCCATTGATCAAAGGCCAGTTCCAGCGCTTCCAGACTGATGCCGGTGACCGCATCTGTTGGGATCTCAATGGCACGAATGCCAAAGCCGCGCAGGGTTTGCATGATGCCGTGAAACGACGGTGACTCAACGGCAATGATATCGCCCGGCTCGCAGACGGCCCGAACGGCGACCGATAACGCCTCATGGCAGCCGGTGGTAATAACGATGTCATCGGCGGTAAGCTGGCAGCCGCTATCTATCGCCAGCCGTGCAACCTGTTGTCGCAGCGCGAGAACACCATAGAGGTTGTCATAATTCAGCAGCGCCATGTCCTGCTTCTGCGCCTGACGGCTGAATGCTTTCCACAGCGGCTTAAGCGTCGGCTGAGTCAGATCCGGCATGCCACTGCCCAGCTGCAACACATCATCCTCCAGTCGGCTGTTAATCAGCTCCAGCACCGCATCCCACTGCGTCACCTCAACCGGCCGCTGTGCAGGACGGGTCAGCGCAGGCATCGGGGGTGTTGCTTTGCGCGAGGCGACAAAATAGCCGGAGCGAGACTGCGGCGTGATCATCTGCTTCTCTTCCAGCAGATGATAAGCCTGCTGTACGGTGCTGATACTGACGCCATGTTCGGCACTCAGACTGCGTACCGAAGGCAGGCGCTCACCACTGCGATATAAACCCTGTTCAATGCGCTGAGCCAGCAGTGTGGCCAGATGTTCATATCGCGTCATTGTATTTCCTCTGTCTCAGATGATGAGCATTAACCAGTACAGTTATGCTTCTTTTTTACCATTCAGATCACGACAACCGCAATCTGTATGTTAAAAAAAGGTGATTTTTGCGTCTGTATCATACAGAGCGATGCGATGAAAATGGTCATCAGATACTTCACTGAGGGCACTATCATGGGATACGACGAGAATCGGGCAGCTAAACCCTTTACAGGCACACCTTACCAGCTGGTTCGTTTCGTGTGGCGTAGTTATAAACGCTGGCAACTACGGCGTGAAACCCGCGTCATCCTGTCGAAACTGAGTGACAGTCAGTTGAAAGACATTGGTCTCAGGCGCAACGACTGGAATGCCTGAATGACAGACAAAAAAAACCCTGCCGAGGCAGGGTTTTTATCAGGCAAAGAACGATTAATCGTTTTTGTTGCCGCCGAGACCGGCGTTCAACAGTTCAGCCAGGCTGGCTGAGGCTTCATCCGCAGTAACCTGCGGTGCAACCGGCACTTCACCTGCCGCTTTACGGCGCATACGATCCTGATGGTACGCATAACCGGTACCGGCCGGGATCAGACGACCCACGATGACGTTCTCTTTCAGGCCGCGCAGTTCGTCGCGCTTGCCTGCAACTGCTGCTTCGGTCAGGACACGTGTCGTCTCCTGGAACGAGGCTGCAGAGATGAACGATTCGGTAGCCAGTGACGCTTTGGTAATACCCAACAGGTCACGCATGAAGGTTGCGCCAACTTTTCCGTTCGCTTCCAGATCACGGTTAGAGATCTTGATGCGAGAGAATTCAGCCTGCTCACCTTCCAGGAAGTCTGCACTTCCTGCGCTCACGATGGTTGCTTTACGCAGCATCTGACGAACGATGACTTCGATGTGCTTATCGTTAATCTTAACGCCCTGCAGACGGTAAACTTCCTGCACTTCGTTAGTGATGTAACGGGTCACCGCATGCACGCCACGCAAGCGCAGGATGTCATGTGGAGACTCTGGGCCATCGGAAACCACGTCACCGCGCTCAACACGTTCACCTTCGAACACGTTCAGCTGACGCCATTTCGGAATCATCTCTTCGTACGGCTCGCTACCATCCAGCGGGGTAATGACCAGACGACGCTTACCTTTGGTCTCTTTACCGAAGGAGATGATGCCGCTGATCTCTGCCAGAATCGCGGGCTCTTTCGGACGACGCGCTTCGAACAGGTCAGCAACGCGTGGCAGACCACCGGTGATATCTTTGGTACCGCCAGATTCCTGCGGAACACGCGCTAACGTGTCACCGGCACTGATCTTAACGCCATCTTCCAGCTGAACAATCGCTTTACCTGGCAGGAAGTACTGAGCCGGCATATCGGTGCCCGGGATCAGAACGTCGTTGCCATTGGCATCAACAATTTTCAGCGCAGGACGCAGATCTTTACCGCCCGCAGTACGTTCAGCACTGTCCAGAACCACCAGCGAAGAGAGACCGGTTAAGTCATCTGTCTGACGGGTAATGGTCTGGCCATCAACCATGTCAGTGAAGCGAATGAAACCGCCCACTTCGGTGATGACTGGCATGGTATGCGGATCCCAGTTTGCAACGGTTTCGCCCGCGGCAACCTGCTCACCATCACCTTTCGCCATGGTAGAACCATAAGGAACTTTATAGCTCTCTTTGGTACGACCAAATTCGTCGATCATTTTCAGTTCAACGTTACGCGAGGTGATCACCAGCTTGCCTGCCGAGTTCGTTACGGACTTGGCGTTGGTCAGCTTGATGGTACCTTTGTTCTTCACCTGAATGCTGGATTCAGCAGCCGCACGTGATGCCGCACCACCGATGTGGAACGTACGCATCGTCAGCTGTGTACCTGGCTCACCGATGGACTGTGCTGCGATAACACCGATCGCTTCACCTTTGTTGATGATGTGACCACGTGCCAGGTCGCGACCGTAGCAATGCGCACACACACCAAAGTCGGTTTCACAACCTACAACAGAGCGGACTTTCAGGCTGTCAACTGAGTTCAGTTCCAGCACATCACACCAGTGCTCATCGAGCAGCGTGTTGCGTGGGACCAGAATGTCAGCAGTGCCCGGCTTCAGAACGTCTTCTGCCGTCACACGACCCAGTACACGTTCACGCAGTGGCTCTTTAACGTCGCCACCTTCGATGACAGGCGTCATCATGATGCCTTCGTGTGTACCACAGTCATCTTCGGTAACAACCAGATCCTGTGCAACGTCAACCAGACGACGCGTCAGATAACCGGAGTTCGCCGTTTTCAGTGCGGTATCCGCCAGACCTTTACGTGCACCGTGGGTTGAGATGAAGTACTGAAGTACGTTCAAACCCTCACGGAAGTTCGCCGTGATTGGTGTTTCGATGATGGAACCATCTGGTTTCGCCATCAGACCACGCATACCGGCCAGCTGACGAATCTGTGCAGCAGAACCACGCGCACCGGAGTCGGCCATCATAAAGATGCTGTTAAAGGAAACCTGTCGCTCTTCTGCACCGTCGCGGTTAATCACAACTTCGGTAGAGAGGTTTTCCATCATCGCCTTGGCAACACGTTCGTTGGCTGCTGCCCAGATATCGATGACTTTGTTGTAACGTTCGCCTGCGGTTACCAGACCAGACTGGAACTGTTCCTGAATTTCAGCCACTTCCGCTTCCGCTTCGGTGATGATTTCCACTTTCTTCTCTGGAATAACCATATCATCGATACCGACTGACGCGCCTGAACGGGCAGCGTAAGCGAAACCGGTGTACATGGTCTGGTCAGCAAAGATAACCGTCGGCTTCAGACCCAGAATGCGGTAACAGGTGTTAAGCATTTTGGAGATAGCTTTTTTGCCCAGCGCCTGGTTAACGATAGAGAACGGCAGACCTTTCGGCACGATCATCCACAGGATGGCACGGCCAATCGTTGTATCGATGATGCTGGTTTTAGCAACCCACTCATCCTGCTCGTTTTTCTCGTGTTCAGTGATACGCACTTTAACGCGAGCATGCAGAGAGGCCAGGCCAGCGCGATAAACACGCTCAGCTTCTTTCGGGCCAGTCAGCACCATGCCTTCGCCTTTAGCGTTAACACAGTCACGGGTCATGTAATACAGACCCAGTACAACGTCCTGAGAAGGAACGATGATTGGCTCGCCGTTCGCAGGTGACAGGATGTTGTTGGTCGACATCATCAGCGCACGCGCTTCCAGCTGGGCTTCCAGCGTCAGCGGTACGTGAACAGCCATCTGGTCACCATCGAAGTCGGCGTTATAGGCCGCACAAACCAGCGGGTGCAGCTGGATTGCTTTACCTTCGATCAGAACCGGTTCAAAGGCCTGAATACCCAGACGGTGCAGCGTAGGCGCACGGTTCAGAAGAACCGGGTGCTCACGGATCACTTCGTCGAGGATATCCCAGACAACCGCTTCTTCGCGCTCAACCATTTTCTTCGCGGCTTTGATGGTGGTGGCCAGGCCACGCAGTTCCAGCTTGCCGTAAATGAACGGTTTGAACAGTTCGAGTGCCATTTTCTTAGGCAGACCGCACTGATGCAGACGCAGGTATGGACCAACGGTGATAACCGAACGACCAGAATAGTCGACACGTTTACCCAGCAGGTTCTGACGGAAACGACCCTGCTTACCTTTGATCATGTCAGCCAGCGATTTCAGCGGACGCTTGTTGGAACCGGTGATCGCACGACCGCGACGACCGTTGTCCAGCAGTGCATCGACCGCTTCCTGCAACATACGCTTTTCGTTGCGTACGATGATATCTGGCGCAGCCAGATCCAGCAGGCGCTTCAGACGGTTGTTACGGTTGATCACGCGACGATAAAGATCGTTCAGATCCGACGTTGCGAAACGGCCACCATCCAGCGGTACCAGCGGACGCAGATCCGGTGGCAGAACAGGCAGCACGGTCAGGATCATCCACTCTGGCTTGTTACCAGACTGTACGAACGCTTCCAGCAGCTTGATACGCTTGGTCAGCTTTTTACGTTTGGTTTCGGAGTTGGTTTCGTTCAGCTCTTCACGCAGCTGCTCGCACTCCTGCTCCAGATCCATGTTTTTCAACAGGGCCTGGATCGCTTCGGCGCCCATTTTGGCGTCGAACTCGTCACCGAACTCTTCCAGAGCGTCAAGGTACTGCTCTTCAGTCAGGATCTGACGCTTCTCGAGGTTGGTCATGCCACCTTCGATTACCACGTAAGATTCAAAGTAGAGCACGCGCTCGATGTCACGCAGTGGCATATCCAGCAGTAAGCCGATACGCGATGGCAGTGACTTCAGGAACCAGATGTGCGCAGTCGGCGACGCCAGTTCGATGTGGCCCATACGCTCACGGCGTACTTTAGTCTGGGTCACTTCAACGCCGCACTTCTCACAAATCACACCACGGTGTTTCAGGCGCTTATACTTGCCGCACAGGCACTCATAGTCTTTTACCGGCCCGAAGATACGGGCACAGAACAGACCATCGCGCTCTGGCTTAAAAGTACGGTAGTTAATGGTTTCTGGCTTTTTCACTTCACCAAAAGACCAGGAACGGATCATGTCTGGCGAAGCCAGCGCAATTTTGATCGCATCAAACTCTTCGGTCTTAGTTTGCGCTTTCAGAAACTTAAGTAAGTCTTTCACGGATTAGCTCCCGTCGGAGTGAGACTCAGAGGGCGTCCAACCGAAATTGAACGCCCCGTAACCAGTACAATTGCGAGCGCTTTAAACCCTGCGCTATCAGGCGGCGGCGAACCGCAGCCTGAAAAGGGGTTACTCGTCTTCCAGCTCGATGTTGATACCCAGCGAGCGAATCTCTTTCAACAGTACGTTGAAGGATTCCGGCATGCCCGGTTCCATCTGATGGTTACCGTCAACGATGTTTTTATACATCTTGGTACGGCCGTTGACGTCATCAGACTTAACGGTAAGCATTTCCTGCAGGGTATACGCGGCACCGTATGCTTCCAGTGCCCATACTTCCATCTCACCAAAGCGCTGACCACCGAACTGTGCCTTACCACCCAGCGGCTGCTGAGTAACCAGGCTGTAGGAACCGGTTGAACGTGCATGCATCTTGTCATCAACCAGGTGGTTGAGTTTCAGCATGTACATGTAGCCAACGGTTACCTGACGTTCGAACTGCTCACCGGTACGGCCGTCAAACAGGGTAATCTGACCGGAAGAAGGCAAGCCGCCGAGCTGCAGCAGCTCTTTGATTTCACTCTCTTTCGCGCCATCAAACACCGGAGTGGCGATTGGCATACCTTTCTTCAGGTTCTCCGCCAGACGAAGAACTTCGTCATCGGAGAAGGTGTTCAGGTCAACTTTCTGACGCAGATCGCTACCCAGGTCATAGGCGCGCTGGATGAATTCGCGCAGTTTCGCGACTTCTTCCTGCTTCTTCAGCATGGCGTTGATCTTTTCGCCGATGCCTTTCGCTGCCATGCCCAGGTGGGTTTCCAGAATCTGACCGATGTTCATACGCGATGGTACGCCCAGCGGGTTCAGAACGATGTCAACCGGCGTGCCGTTTTCATCGTAAGGCATATCTTCGATCGGGTTGATCTTGGAGATAACACCTTTGTTACCGTGACGGCCTGCCATTTTGTCACCCGGCTGAATCTGACGCTTAACAGCCAGATAAACCTTAACGATTTTCAGCACGCCTGGTGCCAGATCATCGCCCTGGGTGATTTTACGACGCTTACCTTCGAGTTTTTTCTCAAACTCGTGCTTCAGTTCGTCGTACTGCTCTGCCAGCTGCTCCAGCTGGTTTTGCTTGGCTTCGTCAGTCAGACCCAGTTCCAGCCAGCGCTCGCGCGGCAGCTTGTCCAGTTTGTCTGCTTCAACGCCACCAGAAATCAGGACGTTCTGAATACGGCTGAACAGGCCCGCTTCCAGAATCTGCAGTTCTTCAGACAGGTCTTTTTTGGCCTGCTTCAGCTGCATCTCTTCAATTTCCAGCGCACGTTTGTCTTTTTCCACGCCATCGCGGGTAAAGACCTGAACGTCAATCACGGTGCCTGACACGCCATTCGGTACGCGCAGTGACGAATCTTTCACGTCAGAGGCTTTTTCACCGAAGATAGCGCGCAGCAGTTTCTCTTCTGGCGTCAGCTGGGTCTCACCTTTCGGCGTGACCTTACCAACCAGAATGTCACCACCGGTCACTTCAGCACCGATGTAGACAATGCCTGACTCATCCAGTTTAGAGAGAGCGGCTTCACCCACGTTCGGGATATCAGCGGTAATCTCTTCCGGCCCCAGTTTGGTGTCACGCGACACGCAAGCCAGTTCCTGAATATGGATAGTCGTAAAGCGATCTTCCTGAACCACACGCTCGGAGACCAGGATGGAGTCTTCGAAGTTGTAGCCGTTCCACGGCATGAACGCTACGCGCATGTTCTGGCCCAGTGCCAGTTCACCCAGATCGGTGGACGGGCCATCTGCCAGCACGTCGCCGCGCTCAACCGGCTCACCCAGAGAAACACATGGCATCTGGTTGATGCAGGTGTTCTGGTTAGAACGGGTATATTTGGTCAGGTTATAAATGTCGATACCGGCTTCGCCAGCATGCATTTCGTCTTCGTTCACTTTGATAACGATACGTGATGCGTCGACGTACTGAACGGTACCGCCACGTTTCGCAACGGCGGTAACACCGGAGTCAACAGCAACAGCACGTTCCATACCGGTACCAACCAGCGGCTTGTCAGCACGCAGAGTCGGAACGGCCTGACGTTGCATGTTCGCACCCATCAGGGCGCGGTTGGCGTCATCGTGTTCCAGGAACGGGATCAGGGACGCACCGACAGAAACGATCTGTTGGGTCGAAACGTCCATGTAGTCAACCTGATCACGGCTGAACAGACTTGATTCGCCTTTGCTACGGCAGGTGACTAAGTCATCAACAAACGCGCCGTTATCATCAAGAGGGGCGTTCGCCTGAGCGATAACGTAGTTACCCTCTTCGATAGCAGAGAGGTAATGAATCTCGTCAGAAACCAGACCGTCGATAACACGGCGATAAGGTGTCTCAAGGAAACCGTACTCGTTCGTCTGTGCATAAACAGACAAGGAGTTGATCAGACCGATGTTCGGGCCTTCAGGGGTTTCGATTGGGCAGACACGACCGTAGTGCGTTGGGTGTACGTCACGCACTTCGAAGCCGGCACGCTCACGCGTCAAACCACCCGGGCCGAGAGCAGAGATACGACGTTTGTGCGTAATCTCTGACAGCGGGTTGTTCTGATCCATGAACTGAGAAAGCTGGCTTGAACCAAAGAACTCTTTCACCGCGGCCGAAATCGGCTTCGCGTTGATCATGTCCTGTGGCATCAGGGTATCCAGGTCGCCCAGTGACAGACGCTCTTTAACCGCACGCTCAACACGCACCAGACCCACACGGAACTGGTTCTCAGCCATTTCACCGACTGAACGAATACGACGGTTACCGAGGTGGTCGATATCGTCCACTTCGCCTTTACCGTTACGGATGTCGATCAGCTTCTTCATCACTTCGATGATGTCGTCTTTGCTCAGGATGCCTGAACCTTCGATTTCATCACGCAGTAATGAGCGGTTGAACTTCATACGACCAACAGCAGACAGATCGTAACGATCTTCAGAGAAGAACAGGTTCTCAAACAGGTTCTCTGCTGCTTCGCGTGTTGGCGGCTCACCAGGACGCATCATGCGGTAGATCTCAACCAGTGCGCTCAGGCGATCGCTGGTTGGGTCGACACGCAGGGTCTCGGAGATATAAGGACCGTGGTCCAGATCGTTGGTGAACAGCGTTTCGATGCGCTTGTGACCGGACTGGCTCAGTTTAGCCAGCAGATCCAGTGACAGTTCCATGTTCGCTGCAATGATCAGCTCACCGGTGCTCTCATCGATGTAGTCTTTAGCGACCACTTTGCCCGCGATATATTCAACCGGAACTTCGATGTGCTGAATGCCATCTTTTTCCAGCTGACGGATATGGCGCGCAGTGATACGGCGTGCTTTTTCGACGTAGACGGTGCCGTTCGCTTCGATATCGAAGGTAGCGGTTTCACCGCGCAGGCGCTCAGGCACCAGCTCCATCTGCAGCTTGTTGTCACGGATTTCAAACACCACTTTCTCGAAGAAGATATCGAGGATCTGAGGTGTAGTGAACTGCAACGCACGCAGGATGATAGTGGCCGGCAGCTTACGACGACGGTCAATACGGACAAACAGGTTATCTTTCGGGTCAAACTCAAAGTCGAGCCATGATCCGCGGTAAGGGATGATACGTGCGTTGTACAGCACTTTACCCGATGAGTGAGTTTTACCCTTATCGCTATCAAAGAACACGCCAGGACTACGGTGCAGCTGAGAAACGATAACGCGTTCGGTACCATTGATAACAAAGGTACCGTTGTCGGTCATGAGCGGAATTTCGCCCATGTAGACTTCTTGTTCTTTAATGTCTTTTACGGTGCCTTCTGGCGCTTCGCGCTCATAGACCACCAGACGCAGTTTCACGCGCAGCGGTGCCGAATAGGTCACGCCACGGATCTGACACTCTTTCACGTCAAAGACAGGTTCACCCAGGCGATAGCTCACATACTGCAACTCAGAGTTGCCGCTGTAGCTCGCAATAGGGAATACAGAACGGAATGCAGCTTCCAGTCCGTACTGACCTTCTGGATCTTGCTCGATAAACTTCTGGAACGAGTCGAGCTGGATGGAAAGGAGATAAGGTATGTCCAGTACTTGCGGACGTTTACCAAAATCCTTACGAATACGTTTTTTCTCGGTATAGGAGTAAACCATAGGGTTCCTCAGCTAGCTGACAAGTCGACCCACGCTGTCCGTCCTGACAGGACAGTTCATGCAACACGATTTTGTTTGATTCACTGGCTGCGCGGCAGCAGTGCAATACCTCTTTCTATCACGCTTAAATCATTTCATCGCTTTTGAGAAGGCAGGGAACCCGCACAGGAAAGCGGTATATTAAGTCGTCGATAGAGAAAGATATTGAAGAGTAACAATGGACAAACAGTGTGAAACCCCATTGAGACCCTGTAGCGCAAAAAGGCTGGTGACCAAAAAGTCACCAGCCATCAGTCTGAAACTACTCAGACTGCAACCCGAAGGTTGTCTTACTTAACTTCAACTTCAGCGCCAGCTTCTTTCAGAGCAGCTTCAAGTGCAGCTGCGTCGTCTTTGCTGATTGCTTCTTTGATCACGCCAGTTGCTTCAACCAGGTCTTTGGCTTCTTTCAGGCCCAGACCAGTTGCAGTACGTACGGCTTTGATTACTGCAACCTTGTTCGGGCCAACAGCTTTCAGGACTACGTCGAATTCAGTTTTTTCTTCAACAGCTTCAGCCGGGCCAGCAGCAACAGCTACAGCAGCAGCAGCAGAAACGCCGAATTTTTCTTCCATTGCAGAAACCAGCTCAACAACTTCCATTACGGACATCGCTGCAACAGCTTCCAGAATTTGGTCTTTAGTGATAGACATGACAA
Organism: Pantoea sp. MHSD4; assembly: GCF_021043305.1. NCBI lineage: Bacteria > Pseudomonadati > Pseudomonadota > Gammaproteobacteria > Enterobacterales > Erwiniaceae > Pantoea > Pantoea sp. MHSD4. The sequence continues at coordinate 22,307 of NZ_JAJNDH010000012.1, forward strand.
TTGTTCCTAAGAATCAGAAAAAGTTTATACGTAAGCAAGTACGAAGAAAAGAATATGGCCTTAAGCCGCTTCTTTTGCATCGCGTACAGCAGCCAGAGTGCGGACCAGTTTGCCGGCAGCGGCTTCTTTCATGGTCGACATCAGACGTGCCAGTGCTTCTTCGTAGGTCGGCAGAGTTGCCAGACGGTCAATATTGGCCGCCGTGATCAGCTCACCTTCAAAGGCTGCAGCTTTGACCTCAAATTTTGCATTCGCTTTCGCGAAATCTTTGAACAGACGAGCAGCAGCGCCCGGGTGTTCCATAGAATATGCAATCAGGGTCGGACCAACAAACGTGTCTTTCAGGCACTCAAATTGAGTTCCTTCAACGACGCGGCGCAGCAGGGTGTTACGAACAACACGCATGTAAACGCCAGCTTCACGGCCTGCTTTACGCAGTTCGGTCATTTTATCAACGGTAACGCCACGGGAATCCGCAACAACCGCTGAAAGCGCACCTTTGGCTACTTCGCTGACTTCAGCAACAATCGCTTGTTTGTCTTGAAGATTTAATGCCATTAGCTTTTGCTCCTGGATTTGACCGGGAAAGGATTTCCCCGGAACTCACTTCACTTAACCACCCCGAAGGGTAGTAAGCGCTCGAACACGGTGAGCAGAATCCAGCTAAGAAAAAATTCTTTTGGTTCTGTCACCGTCTACGCAGGGTATTAAGCGGAATATCCGGAGATAAACAGCGCCTGCGGTCTTGGACGGAGGCCAGGATAAGGCCTGGCTCCAACCTAAATTCTGTGTGACACAGCAGAGTCAGAGGGAAAGGCGATAAACGCAACAGTCAGTTCTGGCTCTCTGATGTCCTGTTCTGCTAATAACAGAACAACGGGCGTAAGATTCTAGGTGAATTTTTCGCCCGTTTCAAGCAGCAATTAGTTTGCTGTTGCGTTCAGACCAGCCTGGTCAACGGCAACGCCGGCGCCCATGGTGGTTGAAAGGCTGACTTTCTTGATGTACACGCCTTTCGCCTGAGATGGTTTTGCTTTTTTCAGCGCGACCAGCAGAGATTCCAGGTTTTCTTTCAGTTTGTCAGCGTCAAAGTCCACTTTACCGATGGTAGTGTGGATGATGCCGTTTTTGTCGTTACGATAACGAACCTGACCCGCTTTAGCATTCTTAACTGCTTCAGCAACGTTAGGGGTTACAGTACCGACTTTCGGGTTTGGCATCAGGCCGCGTGGGCCCAGAATCTGGCCTAACTGGCCAACAACGCGCATTGCATCCGGAGAAGCAATAACAACGTCAAAATTCATTTCGCCTTTCTTGATCTGATCAGCCAGGTCTTCCATGCCTACCAGCTCAGCGCCTGCTGCTTTAGCAGCTTCAGCGTTTGCGCCCTGGGTGAAGACAGCAACACGTACTGAACGACCAGTACCGTGTGGCAGAACGGTCGCGCCGCGCACGTTCTGATCAGATTTACGTGCATCAATACCGAGGTTGACAGCAACGTCAACGCTTTCAACGAACTTGGCAGTAGCCAGTTCTTTCAGCAGAGCAACAGCTTCAGCAATGTCATACTGCTTGGTCGCGTCAACTTTGTCGCGAATTACGGTCATGCGCTTGGTCAGCTTAGCCATTTCTTAGTCCTCTACTACCAGGCCCATGGAACGAGCAGTACCTTCGATTGAGCGAGTCATCGCTTCAACGTCAGAACCAGTCATGTCCGCAGCTTTGGTTTCTGCGATTTCACGTACCTGAGCACGAGTCACTTTACCGACTTTATCTTTGTTCGGCTTACCAGAACCAGACTTGATGCCCGCTGCTTTTTTCAGCAGTACGGCAGCCGGAGGCGTTTTGGTAATGAAGGTAAAAGAACGGTCGCTGTATACGGTGATAACAACAGGAGTCGGCAGACCTTTTTCCAGAGATTCGGTCTTAGCGTTGAACGCTTTACAGAATTCCATGATGTTAACGCCCTGCTGACCCAGTGCTGGACCAACCGGTGGACTTGGGTTCGCCATACCAGCTGCAACCTGCAGCTTGACGTAGGCTTGGACTTTCTTAGCCATGATATTTCCTCAATTGGGTTATAGCGCCTGTAAAGGCTCCCCGTGATAACGATTTACACGCTGTTGCCAGCGCATAAAAACAAAAGGCGCGAAATTGTAGTTAAATTTCGCGCCTGCTGCAACAGCTAATTTGTGAGCGGAAAGAGGTTAACCTTTCTCCACCTGACCAAAGTCCAGCTCAACCGGTGTTGCACGACCAAAGATAGATACGGAAACCGTCAGGCGGCTCTTCTCGTAATCCACATCTTCAACCACACCGTTAAAGTCAGCAAATGGACCGTCATTAACGCGAACCATTTCACCCGGCTCAAACAGCGTTTTCGGACGAGGCTTGTCGCCGACCTGCTGCAGACGGTTCATGATCGCATCAACTTCTTTATCGCTGATCGGTGCCGGACGGTCAGAGGTACCGCCGATGAAACCCATCACGCGCGGGACGCTGCGTACTAAGTGCCAGCTGGCGTCATTCATGACCATCTGAACCAGTACGTATCCCGGGAAAAACTTGCGCTCGCTCTTACGACGCTGGCCACCACGGATTTCAACGACTTCTTCAGTCGGAACCATGACGTCGCCAAACAGCTCTTCCATGTTGTGCAATTTGATATGCTCGCGCAGCGATTGGGCTACGCGGCCTTCAAAACCGGAAAACGCCTGTACGACGTACCAGCGTTTCTTTGGAGCTTCAGACATCTCAGAACCTCAGGCCAGTGATAAACGATACCAGACGGACCAGAATACCATCCAGCCCCCACAAAATCAGTGACATCACGGCAGTAACCGCGGCAACGATTAACGTGGTGTGCAGCGTTTCCTGGCGGGTTGGCCAGATAACCTTACGCATTTCTGTTCTTGCTTCACGAGCAAAAGCCACGGTCGCTTTGCCTTTGGTCGTTAAAAGCGCAATGCCGCCAGCCGCTGCAATCAGTACAACTACGGCTAATGCACGCAGTGGCAGTGACACATCACGATAGAGGTAGTTACCTACAATCGCTGCAAGCAGCAGTAATACAACTACTACCCACTTTACCGCTTCCAGGCCACGCCCGCTCCCTTGAGCTTCGGTATTCGCACTCATAAACCAACCTGCCACAATAATTCAGAAACTATTCTGCCCCGCAGTGCGAGGCGTCCAAACCGAATGAGCTTTTGAGGCGTAACTCGGTATCCAACGCCGCATAACAGAGCCTGTCTCAGCAATGATTATGATTCAAAAAATCACTGATGAGCCAGGTTCTATGAAACAGCGTGCAAAAAGGGCATCAAATGATGCCCTTTCCGTGTGCATTGCGTCAAACGTTATCGGTAATTATGCGATAACTTTAGCAACAACACCCGCGCCAACGGTACGGCCACCTTCGCGGATTGCGAAGCGCAGACCTTCGTCCATTGCGATTGGGTGGATCAGGGTAACAACCATTTTGATGTTGTCGCCTGGCATGACCATTTCAACGCCTTCTGGCAGCTCTACTGAGCCGGTTACGTCAGTTGTACGGAAGTAGAACTGTGGACGATAGCCTTTGAAGAACGGAGTATGGCGACCACCTTCGTCTTTAGACAGAACGTAAACTTCTGACTCGAACTGAGTGTGTGGCTTGATTGAGCCTGGCTTAGCCAGAACCTGGCCACGCTGGATGTCTTCACGCTTGATACCGCGCAGCAGAACACCACAGTTTTCGCCTGCCTGACCCTGGTCCAGCAGCTTACGGAACATCTCAACACCGGTACAGGTTGATTTCGCAGTATCTTTGATACCCACGATTTCAACTTCGTCGCCGACTTTAACGATGCCGCGCTCAACACGACCGGTAACAACAGTACCACGGCCAGAGATTGAGAATACGTCTTCGATTGGCAGCAGGAACGGCATGTCGATCGCACGGACTGGATCCGGGATGTAGTTGTCCAGGTGTTCAGCCAGTTCGATGATTTTCGCTTCCCACTCAGGAACGCCTTCCAGCGCTTTCAGAGCAGAACCACGAACGATTGGGGTGTCGTCGCCTGGGAAGTCGTACTGTGACAGCAGGTCACGTACTTCCATCTCTACCAGC
>NZ_JAJNDH010000013.1:0-9552 GCF_021043305.1 Pantoea sp. MHSD4
TCCCCGGCGTTGCCGGGTCGTCAGCCCCACTGCGCTAACCGGCTGCGCCGGTAAGCTCCGCCGGACCGCGAAGCGTTCCGGGCCTGACGGCTAGGGTCTGATGGCAACTGCCAGGTCAATCCCTGCAGCCGGCTGTCGCCGGCGCGTTCACTGGCCACAAAGGGACGTGGCCGCTTAGGACCGGCCCGGCACCGTGGCGTGCCGTTCCGGGGCTGTGCCCTGTTCATTCTTCCGCGTTCTGTTTTGTTCTCCTAAGCCCCTTCGCCGTGCAGAAACCTGGCACCCGGGCGTCTTCACGCAAGGGGCGCGCGCTAAACGGCTGCACCCGGTCCCTTCGGGCTGCGGCTTTGACGTTTCCCCCTGCGTTCAGCCTGATGCCCGGTCGCCCGTTCTGCCCTCACGGCGAGGAACTCAGAGAAACATCACTTAAACCACAAGGGAGACACAACATGTCACAGCAGAACGTCAACACCACGGCTTCAGAATCTAAAGAATCATCAGGAGAAAAAAACGTCAGTGCGCAACTGGTGCCCGCAAGTCAACGCGTGACGTTCTTTGAAGATTTTTTCGGTCGTCTGGCGCCGAAAGCCCCGCAATTACTCACGCACTGGATGCAGTCCCACTGTCAGGACTACGCGGGCGGGTACTGGGAGTATTTTTACACCAGCAACGGCGGCTGCTTTGCCGTGCCGGGGTTCGAGGGTAAAAAACGCTTTCAGCTCCTGTCCAGGGACCTGAGCGCCGAAATGTCGGCCGAGGCCGCAGGCGTCAGCGCCATGCTGACTGTGCTGAAGTGCCTGGCCTGGCAGGCGTGGAGTGAAAACGGCAATGATTCGTTGATCGTCAGGCTTAATCAGCTTGAAAGTGACCTGTGGGAATACGGCCTGACGCTGAAAGAATGCGGCACCGTGTGCATGGCTGCTGACTGAGTTAAGGAGTGCGCGGGCGCAGGCCGTCCGCGCTCATATTCCCGGATGAGAGAAACATTATGATTAAAAAATCGCCTTGGAAGTGTGACTTAGTGTCACTCTGTGGTAAAGTGTGTGTGACTAAGTCACACAACGGAGGGGATATGGCATCAACAAGACTTCGTCAGCAGGGCGGGGCCGTCGTGCTGACTATACCGAGCGACATCGCTGCAAGAGCGGGCTGGACGGTTGGCATCGAGCTGGACGTGACCGCAGAGGGCGAATCCGTGAACATTGTGCCGGTTGCGCGCGTACCGCGCGGTCGTCGCACCGTGGCGCAGCTGCTGGCCGGTATCGATCAGCAGGAAATTCAGGGCTACAACGAAGAAACCGCTGACGGCCTGAATGATGCGCCGCAGGGCAGGGAGCTTATCTGATGGTTTCAAGGAGAGTACCGCAGAAAGGAGAAATCTGGCACGTTAACGGTGATCCGGTGGAAGGCCGCGAATTTAAAGGGCCGCATTACTACCTGGTTATCTCTAAGCGCGAGCTGGTAGCAGCGCTGGGAACGGCGGTTTGCGTGCCGGTGACAAGTGGTGGTGGCGCGTCCCGTTCGCAGGGAGTGACCGTATATCTGGACGGCAACAGCACGGACACAGGAAAAGTGACCGGCGTGGCGCTGTGCTACCAGCTTCGCTCACTCGATTTGACAGCGCGCAGGGCAAGCTATGCTGCTACGGTTGAGCCACACATAATGGATGAGATACTGTCCCTAGTGGTTGATCTTATTGATCCGCGTTAGATTGTTGCAGGTTGATGGCTTTACTCCACGCCAGAAGATGTTATCCCGACAGGCAATGATTTTGCCCTAGTCAGTGAACCGCTTCACGACGAGATGTTTACGGTTGCGAGTATTACTGTCGGCAGCATGATTCTGATCATGAGCATCATTAGGCTGTTAAGGAAAGTAAGGTGTGCTGATGGCGCGCTTGACAGCAATGAAAGCCCCAGCCGGGGCTTTTTTATGCCCGCAATCGGGAAGGATAATTGTGCCGGTATTGGGCACCGCCTTAAAAGCGGGCGGCCCTGCGGGCCGGAAAAAGACGGTGCTGACGCACCTCCTATCTCCCTTCGCCTGCGCTTTCTCTCTCCGGGATGCTGTCTCTCCGTCTTCTCTCTCTGCTTCGTGCTGCTCTTTGTTCTCCTGCTGTGCTGCAACTGCTTCTCCGGCTTCCTGTCCCTGAACGTCAAAGACATAAACAGCCTGATGGCCCCCTCCGGCTCCCCGGCACTGCCGGGTCGTCAGCCCCACTGCGCTAACCGGCTGCGCCGGTTAGCTCCGCCGGAACGCGAAGCGTTCCGGGCCTGACGGCTAAGGTCTGATGGCGAACGGCAAAGGTACAAAGCGGACAAGCTAACTGAGCTGAGGTCCGCTATGAGCGAGAAGCGGAAGTACGCAGTAGCTCTAACCACTGCTGAAGGCTTTATTGACATTGATATGGGTTAATTAACGGTGACCAAGTCATCATTCGATCATAATCACTTCCGCCATAGGATTTTTCTCATTATACTGGAGGCTCGCCACCAACTGGTGATGATTGTCAGTAATAACAAAATATTTGGAATGTCACTAATACTATTGCTGAGAAAATGCTGGAGTCATATTCCCCCGCAGTAGTCCGGTGCGCCGGTAAAAGCACTCACCAAGGTTATCCTCAATGAATATTATGTATTACTCCATCGCAGGGGCTATCGCTTTTGTGGGCATTTTAGCCGCCCTACTTGTTACCGCGAAGAAATTGAAAACAGCAAGGGCGGATTCTACCGATAAGGCAGCACAGCTGGCGCGTTATGCCGTCATTATTGATGCTGAAGGTGAAGCGGCGCGCATCGTGACTCAAGCAAAGACGGAAGCAGCCACCGCCATTTCAGTAAGCGAAACAGACGCGAAGTTTATTACTGACTTAGCCAATGCGGTCTTAGAAGATGCCCGCACGGCTGCCGAAAAACTGAGTAATGAGACTCAGCAAACCTTTGCCCTGCAGCTCGCAAAAAAAGTCGAAATTGAAGAACAGATCCAAACCCTGCGCGCTTCTTACGCCAGTAAGAAAATCACGTATGACGAGCTGGAGTCTGCGCTTTCTATCTACAAAGAAGATATGGATTTTGCAGAAATGGGCTTCTACGCGCCGCATTTCGATTTCGATACGTCTGAATTGTTCCAGACATCTATCCGTAGCAATCGGCAGCAGCAGAAAGATTTGCTTCGCAACAAGACCACTTTTGGGGCCATTTATTGCACCACAGAATGGACGGTAAGTGGTTCAAAGGCCGAAGGGAATAAAATGACCACGCGAGGCATAAACATGACTGCCCGCGCCTTTAACGGTGAATGTGATGCGGCCATTGCCAACGTCACTTTTAAAAACATCAACACCATGGAATCGCGCATCTACAAAGCTTTTGAAGTATTGAACAAGCTCAATGAAGTAAACCAGATCCACATTAATCATGCCTTCTTGGATCTAAAGCTGACCGAACTGCGTTTAACCTATGAATACCGGGCCAAAAAGCAGGAAGAAAAAGAAGAACAACGCGAAATCCGCGTCCAGATGGCCGAGGAACGCAAAGCCCAGGCAGAGATCGACCGTGCTATTCGTGAGGCTGAAGAAGAAGAACGCCGCGCCCAGAAAGCCCTGGATAAAGCTCGGAAAGAAATGAATGAAAAACTGGTAAAAATGACCGCCGCTCAGGCCGAAAAGTATCAGGAGAAGATCGATTCCCTTCAAGAGGCGCTGACCGAAGCCGAGTTGAAAGGACTAAAAGCCCTGAGCATGGCGCAACAGACCAAGCGGGGCCACGTTTACGTTATCTCTAACATCGGCTCTTTTGGTGAGAATGTCTTTAAAATTGGAATGACACGCCGCCTTGACCCTCAAGACCGCGTTGACGAGCTGGGTAGTGCATCGGTGCCGTTCCTATTTGATATCCATGCCATGATCCACAGTGAAGATGCACCGGCAATGGAATATGCCCTGCACCAGCATTTCGCTGAAAATCGCACTAACCTCATCAACAGACGCAAAGAATTCTTTAACGTGAGTCTGGAAGACATTAAAGCAGCCGTATTTGATGTGGCGGGTGATGATGTGGACTTCATTGAGACGGCGACCGCACAGCACTATCATGAGACGGTGGCAATGCGGAAACAAAAGGCTGACGCTCTTGCGATGCCGGTTGAAGTTGAGAAGAAACAGCCACGCTTTGCAGAAGCTATTTAATCCCCGGTACGAAAAAAAACTGCCTAAAAGGCAGGTTTTTTTCGTTTAGCTAGTAACGGAGAGGAAAGGCTTGTAAGCATTCTGTTAAAACAAGCCATTAATTTTTAGAATTCCTACGGCGTACTTTTTATGGCTTTTAGAAGCTCTCACTGAAAACACTCGGTTCAGCGAGTTAGAACTTAATAGCCAACTGGCTGGTATCTGCAATGTCCGCTCCTGGCACAAAGCGGACATTACGAATAACAATAGCATTCTGTGTGAATTATCGGGGAGAGCTGGTCAAGCAGGAGATGCAATCTTACTTATCAGACTCTCGGACGACTGGTTAGTTCCCCCCTTTTTCTAATGGCGTGAAAAATTCAGCTGGAAATCTCGCTGTTGCTGCATCTTATCTCTGTAAGCGCAGCAGCATTATAATCAATGGAATGATCGACCCGTGATATAGGGCTTCCAAAAAATTCAACACCCGACATAATCATATTGCCGATATTCTCTCGCTGTTTATCACTGAGGCTGTCCCACCAGTCAGGAGATGAGTATGTATTTTCAGCTTTTGTGAAGAAAAAATACAGGAGAGTGTTGAAAATCCTGTCTGCTGGAATCTTAATCAGTGATCGTATAAAACGTCTGATAATTGCTGAAGTTCCTAGCCAGCTGAACACTATATATCCCTTACCTTCGCCGGAAAAAGCATTGAAGCAGATCTGTTCCGCCGGCACGTTAAGATCGTTCAAATCCTGAATCTCAGTGCCCTCGAAATCCCTCTCTGGTGACAGAATTGACGAAACCGCAATGGGTAATGGCTCTGAAAAAGTGAAGATTACACTTTCAATTTCTGAAAACTGTCTGCTAAGTAGAATGCGGTCGAGGCTAGTTTTAAGATTACTAAGTTCATTTATTGCTGCATTCAAACCGCTTTGATGCAAGTTGACATATTCCTGAATATAAAGCTGATCGGCCTGTGGCTTTCCTTTATCGGCATTTTTAGCAAAATCGGAAGACCGCCGCCCCCCCTCCTTGGCATAAATTTCTTTAGACAACGAACGAAACATTAGGGCAAAACACTGCTCATCCGTGCCTGTAAATTTTTCGTTCTCTAGGCATGAAAATAAGACTCTGTCGTGAACTGCACAAAATCCGGTGAAAGTGGATGCCTGATTTATACCGATCTTCTCGGGAACCCATCTTCCTTTGTTTCTTATCAGGCTCGGAAGGTTCATTACCACTCCCATGACATGATTACTAGGATCGGCAATCGCTTTAAGGCTGCTGCTCTTAGACAGCGTGTGTGCCTGAACGATGCGTTTATCACAATCTTCATGCATGGATGCTGGCGCATAACACGCCTTCCTCTGCGAATTAGACTTTGAAAAATTCAGGGCTTCGGCTTTGGATACCGGACTTTCACGGTCTCGATCGAGATGGCATTTTTTATACTTAAGGCCTGAATTGCACCAGCACTTATCATTTCTTCCTATCTTCACTTTATCGTTTTCCACGAAATTTATGCTCTGACAAAACGTTCACTGAAAGTAGGTGTAATTTACCACTCCTGCAGCTAAAAGATCATCTACTACATGCTTAGCAATAAATCTTCCTGGTACCACTATTGCTATCTATTCTAAAATCAGGTGTTGCTTATGTGCGAAGGATTGGCGAAGTACAGCTGCCGAGATGTGTGGCCTTCCCCACCAATAGTGAACACGCAACTATAAGTGAATTCCCCCTAAACCTGAGGTTGATCACTCATGACAATACAACATCAACTTTCATTAATGACCAATCCCCGTATGTTAACCGTTACTCGATCAAACGACCGATTCTGGCACAAAGCGGACGTAAGTATCAAAAACCTGATGGCCCCCTCCGGCTCCCCGGCGCAGCCGGGTCGTCAGCCCCACTCCGCTAACCGGCTGTGCCGGTAAGCTCCGCCGGACCGCGAAGCGTTCCGGGCCTGACGGCTAGGGTCTGACGGCTAGGGTCTGATGGCTGAAGGCAGAGTCACACATACAGGCAGCCTATTTTCCGCTATGTGCGAAAAGCTGACATTAAAAATTTTTATAACTGCAATAATCAATACTGAATAGCGATTCTTAACGTATTGATAGTACACTTCTTAATAATGGAAATATTGCTAGCCATCATATATCTACCTATTGTTCGGGTTCATCTTTAACTGCTCATATGCAGCGTATGAGGCATCTTCAATTTGACTTTTTTTAAATTCTGCTGAAAAGTAAGCGTAATAATTCCGTCAGACGTATTTTTTTAAAGGCTTTAAGCATGTCTAAAACACGCGATAATTTCAGCCCAACCACTGTAAGGGCACTAGCACAAAGGGCAGGTTATAGATGCTCATTTCCCGGCTGTAATCAGCTTACTATTGGACCCAGTGAAGAATCCTTAACATCTATCACAAATATTGGGGTAGGTGCACACATACATGCTGCAGCTCCCGGGCCATTAGCAAGGCGATATAATTCTAGTCAAACATCAGCTGAGAGGCAGGACATAAGTAATGGTATCTGGATGTGCCAGAGTCATAGCGTTTTGATTGATAAAGATGAAGTTAGATATACAGCAGATGTTCTTAGGGAAATGAAAAGAAACCATGAGGAAAATATTAAAAATGAAGTGATTAATGGTTCTCCATCATCAACCCATCATAATGACTTTATTGCAATAGGTATAGGTATTATTGCTTTTGGTGAGTTCGCCGGATTTTCGAGCAATGAGTGGGTTATAAAATTTTCCAACTTCTTCACTGGCGATTTATCTAAACTAATATCTTTCAACGAGAGATTTCAATCCATCCCTTCCGAAGAAAAATTTATTCTTGTTAACCAGATTGGTGAAGGGCGCTTAATATCAGCGCCAATAAAGTTAAATAAGTTACCAGATGGCTATGAAGTAATCGTCCCTGTTGAAATAGATACTCCACGCATCAATTGCAATAGCCTCCCAATGGATTTCGATGTGTTCACTACAGGAGATTTATTTATAAATAGCAATGGTAACTTTGCTATGATATCGGGGTTTGATGCCTTGCCTCAAAAAATATACACTTGCCTTTCCACAATTAGAGGTGAAATTAGTCGCCATCCAACACTTGGCTCCCGAATAAGACAATTTTTCCATGAATTTGATGGAACAACGTGGCTAGATAAATTGGTTAAGTTAGAAGTTATTCGTTTATCTTGCATACCATATTGTGACTCAATAACAGGAAAGAAATATACCCCATTAAATTGTGTGAAAAGTGTTAAAAATATTCGAGTGATACCATCTGAATATAAAGACAGGAAGTTACCCATTGAGTTTACTCTTGATATTGATGGCTTCGGTATCTGGACCAAAGAGATAAGTATCTTTTCACCTAAATACGATGAATAAAATCGATGTTCTTGAACCGATGTATTCGGTTTAATTGTTTTCTCGGTTTGAAGTATCCCATGCCCTTTACAAATAGTTTTCATTGTAATACTCGTACGCTGTCGCCCGATTTACTGACGTCATTCTCTCATCCGGTTCTGGCACTTTTGGACATTAGTAGCAAAAAACCTGAGGGCCCCCTACGGCTTCCCGGCGTTGCCGGGTCGTCAGCCCCACTGCGCTAACCGGCCGTGCCGGTAAGCTCCGCCGAATCCCTCCGGGGTTCGGGCCTGCCGGCTAGGGTCTGATGGCAACGTCCAGGTCAACCCCTGCAGCCGGCTGGCGCCGGCGCGTTCACTGGCCACAAAAAGACGTGGCCGCTGAGGACGCCCGCGTTGCGGTCGGGTGTGTGCATGCTCATCTCCGGCGCGGTGGTCATGTTGCGGTACGTCCCACGCGGCGGGCGAATCAAAGCACCGTCATTCATCAGATACAAGGGTGAAGTGCACGCCTGCGGCGCCCTTGTATCTGCTGCCTGCCGTTGCTTCTCAGCCCTTTGCCGCGAGGAACTAACCGAAACATGAATTAACCACCTGACAGGAGAGCCAGCATGCACACACATAACGTCAACGTCGCCGCTTCAGAATCTTCCAAAACATGGGTTAAAGGCCAGGGTAAACCGGCTGACAGTCTGGTATTCGTGCGCGTCGATACAGGCAAGATATTCAGCCAGGCAATCGAGCTTAAAGACGGGAGCATTGTCGCGTTATTCAACTTTGAGACGCTGGAAGAGTTGCAGTTGCAGTACGGCGACATGGCGCTGATGACCGAATCCGAGGCCGATGCACTGTTCTGTACGCGTCTTTTCAGGCCGTGGGAAGAAATTACCGAGGAGCGCTGGTTTGATCAGCTGACCGTGCTGCCGCCGCTGGACTGGAAATCAACCACCGCAGGTGAGACGTTCAAGTGCAGCGAGATGTATTCAGGCAAGGTGACGCATATTTTTGCGCACATTCGTGGGCGTTATTTTGAGTGCCGGGACTATGCGTCAAAAAAACACGCGGAGCTGATACTGAGCGCCGTGCTGGCAATGGCGGGGGATAACACGCATTAAAAAAGCAGGCATAAGCCTGCTCTCTTAACGGCCGGGCGTGCAGCAACACGGTTCGGCCAGCATCAAAACACGAAGGAGATAACTTTATGTCTGATATACGCATCCTCGCACACGCAAACGTGGTTGTAAACGTCTCTGCGGTGACCGCATCTGGGCTGGAGACTGACAATCTGACGGCGGCGCAGTTTATGGATTTGTACGAATACATCTGTGAAACGGGCACATTTGCCGGATTCAGTGCCGTACCGTGGGAAGAGCTGGGTATGTGTAGTGTCATCCATGAGCCGACCGACGAGCCGGAAGGGCTGCGCATATATCTGTGGGAAAAGTGGCCAGTGGCGGTGCTGGAGTACGACGTGGGCTATCGACTGATGCCCGGCATGATCACTAACCGCTGGCTGCAAAGCTAAGGGCAGTTAACTGCTTTGACTGAATTTTGTTCGCTGGCATGGAGTGTGACAGGCCAGCAGGATATACTGATAGCAGGGCGCAGAACGGCTGCGGCCCTGCCCGAAAGGGAGAACTGACGGATGTCGGCAACCGATATGAATGAGCTGAACAGTAACCGCATCAATGCGGAGATCGCCAAACTGATGGCAGAAACACAGAAGCTGAACGCAGAGGCTGGCAAGCTGACCCGTGAGACCTTCTGGTATCCCGTGGCGGTTTCAACCGGCATGATTGGTGCTGTGGCGACCATTACAGTGCTGATAATGAAGGCGCTGGGCTATCAGTGATGCATCCGAAACAGTAAGACTGATCGGATTAATTTGTAAGACAGGAAGAAAAAGCGGAAAGCCTGAATCCCATAGCCCCGGAAGGGGCTTTTTAATGCCTGCGATCCAGAGTAACGATTGTGCCAGCATAGGGTAAAGCC
>NZ_JAJNDH010000014.1:0-8110 GCF_021043305.1 Pantoea sp. MHSD4
AATGCGCGCGTCGGTGGCCAGCAGTTCGGCGGTGAGCACAAACGGACGGGACAGCGTCTCGGTACCCGTGAGCGTATGGAACAGCAGGCCGTCCGCCGGCAGCTGAGCAGTAATGCGTGAGAACATAATCAGATTCCGTGCTTATATTAGAGATTAGGTACCAGTACGTCATGGCGCTGTCATCCAGAGTATCGATGTGCACCAGTGGCTCCCAGCCATCCGCGGTCGACAGGTAATGCGTGTCGCGCTGCTGCTTTCACCTACCGTTTGTAACTCTCTACACAGGCAGCACACCGTCCCGGTTTAGTTCCCGTGGTGTTACAGGACTTTTAGCCCGTCATGGCAGGCTTTTTAAACAGCCAGTCAGACATATTTATCTCACACTGGCAGCCTTCATACGCGGCCCAGACTTCCAGGCAGGGTGAGTCATCCGTGGTTAATTAGCGTCAGATGTGAGTTAAACCGATATCAGGGAGGCAACTGGTTCCAGTCCCTTGGCTGGAAGCTGCCTGGCAGCGCAACGGTAATGCAGGATTTCTTCTCTGGCCAGGGTATAAAGGCATTTTCGGAAGCGCTGTTAGATCGCTTCCCTGGAGAAGCCCGACGTAAAAGAAAAGTATATTCCTTGTTAATATTAACAGCCTGTTTCCCTTCTTAGTTTAATTCGCCAGCCAGATGCCGTAATAAATCACTATAGTCCCAAGAGAAAGAATGACCTTTGAAAAAATGAACAGCCCTGGTGCCAGCTTACTGATAGCCGGTGAAAACCGCCTGTAATTGTCTGCATTATATTTCTTGTGAAAATCCATAACAGTGCCAAACATATTGCAGAATCCGACAAGTATAAATTTCATACCCCATATAAAAAATAATGATGCACCTAACGCCTCCATTAAGTCCCCTGCGGCGTCCCTGGTAAAACCCGGAATTATAGCTGCCAGTCCTTTAAGCACGAATCCAATAGCGATAATGGCGATAAAAATCCCAACAAAAGCTTTCCCTATACCAGCCAGCGTTTCTTTTCCATAGGAAATCTTACTGCTCCAGATAAAATACACCGTCACTGACCAGAACAATAAAAATGCTAAAATTTCCATGTTGTTGCCATCCATTTTTAAAAATCAATTAGCAGCCAGAATCGTTATGTAGCCGCTAATTATAGCAATATTGCTAAGGCCACCTCCCTCAACATTATCCGAATATCCTACACTGCTAATAATAAAATCACTCACGGAATTTATGATAAGTTACAAATAAACTTCACCCGTTAATCTTAATAATAAAGAAAATCTGACGCTGGTTGTTTCCGTATTAGTTTGATGATTGAGTCAGGGCGGTCAAATATGCGGATAAAATGCGGCTTTAAATAGAAGAATGAAAATTTAATGCCTGAGGACTCGCTTGCGGATGATCTATTAATTTAGAAAGCTGAGCTAAGTTACCAGCCTAATCATAACCCCAATGAAATTTACCCTTAAGTTGGAGAAATTTTAAAAAGCAACATAGAGAATTATAAATTGATTAATAAAATACCCATAAATGTACTCACCTAATCTTTTCTCTCAATTCATTAGCTGATGCAGCATCACCAGAAGATTGAATCTCATCGATCAATCTCGAAGCTTCAATCATGTCTCCTTTGTTTATCAAATAAACCGCATAATTGTACCTGGCAACCTCATTTCCTTGTAAGGCAGATATTTTCAACCATTTTATCATGTCAGGCTTGATGAAATTTGAAAATGCATAATACTGATATAGCTTAATAGAGGCATCGCTATTTACCTCCAAGGATTTCTTCTTGTAATAAACAATTTCATCTTCATTTAAATAGTAAATAGTAAATAGTTCCACTTGAAAGCATTCTTGAACCTCGCGACCAGCTCACAATGAAAATAGTAGACTCGTCAAAATAGATAATAAAATATAAATTATCGTTAATTTTCACTGAAGGATATGAGCATCTCTAAGAAAATAGCAGAGAGTTGAAATTATGAATAAAAAACCGGAATGAGCATAATAGCCGCCTCCGGTAGATACCAAGAAACTAGGTTAGATCACTTTTAAAGTGTTAAATCAATCACCTTTGAAGCAACCAATATATTTTAATCCTTTAAAATCACTACCTATAGCAGGAAAATTATCAACGTCAAGATTTGAATACCATAAAATGGCGTTTGCTTTATCAATTCCCAAGTTGGCGCATGTATTTCTTATTTTTTCCATCTCGCTTAGATCAACTGCTGCTTGCTCAAGTATCTCATTAAGAGGAACATCTTTTTCTTCTCTTGGTATTATTCCTATAAAGTCTTCATCGTACCACTTTGTGCCAAGATACTGACAAAATGCACAAACTTTATAGGAGGGATCCTCAAAATCCCCTTCAGTTGAGTAATCAAGCTCAAAATATTTCAAATAGTCTTTTTCGGAATCATAATTACTTCCTATCCAAAGATGTACAATATCCGCGTCGTAATTAGTATTCATCAAAAGCATCCTGTTCGTTTCATGTGGATCGAATGGTGTGTTTCTATAATGTCTATGGCTTGCATCTTAGTTTCAGCACTTTTTAAATCACTGATAAGTTTGTTATGGAAATGCCGCCCTGCTTTACTTCCATGATGAGGACCATTTGGGACAGGCATTCCATTTCTATCAGTGACATTAATAAATGTAATTTCGCTAGTCGGAACTGTCATTGCTTTAAGCTCTTCTGCGCTAAACCCTAACTCTTTCGCTTTAGATGCTATCGATACAGGGAACATTTCATGCATACCACCGGGACTTCGAAGAGCACTCTCAACAGCTGATTTATTATCGATAATATCCTGAACTGATGCGCCATTAAACCAGGAGTTAAACGTGCCTTTTTCCCAAGGAATCAAGCCTAATGGATCCACCCAAACCATTGGATCATTAACATAGGTGTAAGTATTTAATCCACCCTTTAACCCTATCGGATCCGGCTGCGTATAGCGACCGCCGCGCGGGTCATAATATCTTAGCGTGTTATAGTGCAGCCCGGTTTCACGGTCAAGGTACTGTCCCTGAAAACGAAGGTTCTGCGGCACGCCCCAGCTCGCATTACACTGTTCTGACAGGGTGCGCCCCCAGACAGAGAAGTTGCCGCGCCAGACGCTTTTGCCTTCCTCATCAGTCAGCCTGTCCGGCAGGCCGTTTATCTCGGTGTGGTACCAGTAAATATCACTATGCGTGCCTGTGCTGTCAATACGTGCCAGCGGTTCGTAGCTGTTTTCTGCATAAACATAGCGTACGCCTGTGTCTGGCCTGTGAGTGCTGCTTTCACCAACCAGTTGCATGCCCAGCCAGGCAAATTTTGTGCATTCCGGCTGCTCCTGACGGTGCCGCCAGACGCGTTTTTCCGTACGGCGTCCCAGCGCATCGTACAAGTATTGCGCGCGGCTGAATTCAATATCACCCTCAATCTGAACATCACTGATACGATGCTCACTGTCATAGAAAAAACGCTGCACAATACCCCGGTGGCTATCATGCCGCTCCGTCATACGACCAAAGCCATCATATTCCCAGCGCACACCATCCAGACGCCTCAGCATGTTATTCCGTACCGGATGCAAATCCTGTGTTGTCTGATTGTCTGCAGCGTCATACAAAAACTGTTCATCACAGCCCGGCATTATGCTTTGCGTCACCCTGCCAGCTGCATCGTATCCCCATAGCAACTGTCGGTATTTCTCCTGCGGCGACGACGGTGTGCCATCTGTATAAATCTGACGGATAATCTGATCGGCCTGATCCCACTGGTAACGTCTTTCTGCAATCAGCGTTTTACGCGGGTTGTCCAGACAGCGCCGATGGGAAATCCGTCCCGCCACGTCATAATATGTCTCCTGCGTTAGCACGCCCTGCGTGCGATTCGTTTCCCGGTGCAGACGGTCTCGCTGATATCCTGCCAGGGACAACTTTTTCGCGTTGAAGGAGAGTTGAATCTCCAGAAGATGTCCACTGCCGTAACGAAGAAAGTCGATTTTCTGTCCATCCGGGTATGACGTTGCACTCAGATTATTCAGTGCATCATATTGATGACAGTACTCCCCTGAATGATTTTTTTCGCTGATCAATCTGCCCAGTTTATTATAGGTAAATATCTGATATTCAGCATGTTCCGGGTCACGCATCTCAATAGCAGCCTGACGCCATTCCTGATATGGCGCGCGACAAATCTCTAATGCCAGGGCACTGTGCCGGAACTCGGTCCGATGCTCACATGTTTCACGCGCCGTCATTCGCCCCAGCGCATCATATTCATAGTTCGTGACTTGAGGCGGCATTTCGCTGCTGCTGTCCGGATAGCGGATAAGCGACTCTACCTGCTGGAGCGCATTGTAATGATACTCGGTCTTCCGTCCTGCATAATCCTGCTGCTGCTGCAATAATCCAGTCGAACTATAGCTAAAATGCCACTCCTGCATGTTGCTGTTAATTAATGTTGTCAGTCGCCCAGCCCGATTGAAACGAAACTGTGTTTTCTGGCCCGCCGGATCAACTGCCTCAATGACCTGACCACGGGAATTTAAAGTAACTTTATGCGCCAGAATACCTTCAATACTTTGCCCGCATAGTAAGCCGGCTTTATTGTATTCGAATCGGGTTTCACGTCCGTCCGGACGCGTTAAAATTTCAAGTCGCCCCGCCGGACTCCATGCAAATCGCTGTGTATTGCCCAGCGCATCCGTGATGCTTACCAGCCTTCCTGTATCATCATACTGACGGCGAGCAGGGTAACCGGAACAGTCTTCTTCGCGGATTAGTTGGCCACGACTGTCCCACCAGAAACAGTGCCGGTTACAATGAGCATCTATGCGCTCAACCAGATCTCCCTGTTCATTCCATTTAAAAAGCGTGGTTGCACCTTCCGGATCGGTCAGAGACACAACATCACCGGCTAGATTATACTCGTATTGCCATACTGCACCGTTCGGTAACACCTCTTTCAACGGGAGCGCATATAACGGATGCCAGGTTTTAAGCGTGGTGCGCTCCAGCGGATCGCGCTCCATCGTCAGATTTCCACGCGCATCAAAAGCGTACTCCCAGCGGGCTCCGTCGGGCTGTACCATCTCATTTAGCTGTTCACTGGTCCCAGCCCAGTTGAATGCCCAGCTACCGCCATGTTCATCGGTATAAGCCGTTATACGGTACAACATATCCCAGCGATGCTGACTGGATACACCTTCATCGTTACTCACATAGGCGATGCGTTCTTTTTCGTCAGTATTAATACGCCAGTTTTCCAGCACGCTTGCCTGTTCATCCAGCACCTGGTAGGAAGAAACTCGCCAGTGCCTGCTGTCCAGAGCGGGTTGCCACTGATACTGAACTTTCAGGCCGGTTGAAAAACTGTGCCATGCCAGCATGTCACTAGCCCGATCCCAGCCATACTGGCGCAAAACGATGTTGTCCGCATCGCTCACCATGATCAGCTGGTTCTGCTCGTTGTAACGGTAAGACACCATGCAGCGGCGCGTATTTCCACAAACCTGATATACTGCGCTAAGCCGTCCCCACTCCTGATACTCAAGCTCGACATCAAGTGCTTCATTATCACTAAAGATGCGTACCAACTGCCCCTGCTTATTCCATTCAAAATATTGAGCATTTTCATGGCGATCGTAGAGACGATGCAGGCGCCATTCGCCCATATTTAAGGGATCCGGTTCGTAAAGCTGGTGTTCGCCGTCATGATGCTGTATCACCATCGCACCGTTCGGGCTACAGAACAGTTTCAGACCTTCTTCCTGAAAATCAATGACGTCTCCTGTATTGACCTTGCCCATGCCCAACTCACGGCCAGTCATATCACGAAACATCAGTTGATTATCCGGCAAACGATACAAGCGGGTTTCAAAAGGCAGCATCCAGCCAGTACCTAATATCCCGGCTGCTAAGTTGCGACTGTGGTAAATACGCTGCCATCTGAGTGGTATGCGATCCGGTAGCACAAAATCGAGGTCTTCATCCTGTGCAAGGATTTTAGCGCCAGTAGCAATATTGACAGGAAATGCCGTACTACTGGCTTTAATGACTGCCTGAGCAGCGGCTTCGGTTGCGACGATGCCGCCGAGCGGGCAAATGATTTCTTTAGCAAGGCCGCGCAGAATCAGACGGCTGTAACCAAACTTGATCAGCTGTGGCAGTACCCCTGCCAGGGCCCCGCCCAGTAAATTACCAGCCATATACGCCAGCATGTTTTTACCGCTGTGGATGTCACGCACTGTAATGGTATCGCCGCCGATGCGTACACGGGGATTTTCGCTAATTTTAATAACTGCTTCACAAGTGCTTTTGTCACCATTACGCGCAGCAGGCTGGTTATTGATTAACACTTTTTTTGAACCCTGCGCGATAAAATTACTGCTGGTGACCATATGGCCTTTAGCACATGCGACTTTATCCTGCGGCATGGGTGCCGCATAAGGGTTTGCACTTTCCACCACAGGCTGAGTCAGGCTGGTCCAGACGCTTTTTCCCCAATCTTTAATGTCATCAGACGTAATGTGGCTAGCCTTCTCAGCCACTGACATAAGCGCAGCACCGGGATTCAGTGTTGTTTTCATTGCCATTGCTACGCCAGTAAGCGCAAGCATACCGATCCCCGCCCAGTCAATGCCTTCATCTTGGGCAACTGGCATATTAAGATAGCCACGATCCACAGTGCCGGCTGCGCGCGCTGCCTTTTTCCCCATTATCAACACATCGTCAGACCCACTGATGATGATCGCATCAGGCGGTCCGGGATCAATTACGCTGTCGACAAATTTGCCTGCAGCGTCGCCGATTTCCTCAAGTTTTCCGCTGAAAATCAGCCCGGCAATCGCTGCACCGCCAATCACCGCACCAATTCCTGTACCCGCTGCCAGCATCACTCCTGCAACGATGGCACCTTCTACCAGGCCTCCCACAAAATCGGCAAGCGCCGAGCTATGCACCAGGGGGTCGTCGATACGGGCTGCAATAAAATCCGTCATCGTCAGACTCCCAGTTGCATACCCGCTTTGACTGAGTTCCAGAGCGCATCTGTATCTGCATCAAAAGGGGTCGTTCGGCTAAAGGTCAGTACAAGGAGATGATCTTCCATTCGCACGATCGCTAGCTGTTCATACATCATGACATGCTGGTTCTCGAAAGAGAGTTTGACCTCTTTTGCAGACTGGCCCGCAATAGTGCTTGTCACCTGCTCACCCATTACAACCTTCTTCATTCGCTGCTTAATCCTGGCCAGCTGCTGGGAGAAATAGTCATTTTCTTCTTCAGGTGAGATATCCCATGCGCGGGTGATGACTAAAGTTGCATCACTGGCAGGAAATTTCAGAACATTGATGCTGTGATCCTGCCAGGCATCAGACAAGTTGAGGGTGCCCTCTGAAAGAGCAAATGATTTAATTTCCATTATTCTTTACTTCCCTGATTAAATGCCGCTTTTACAGCATTCTGAATTTGTGCTGATGTGGGCTCTGTATCAGAAGCAGCGGCAGGTTTACTAATATTTAAATCCAGCGTACCGCCGGTATTAATTTCACCCTGCCCGGACGCGTTCACTGTGAAATTTATACATTGCAGATTGACCTGACCGTTAGCGCCTAATTCCAGAATGGATTGACCAGCCACCAGACGTATTCCGGTATCAGAAGCTTGCACAATGCCTCCCTGCACTAGTTGTAAAAAACCACCACCAATTACCTCCGTATGTGAAAGCTGTGTTGCCTGCTCATGCGCACCGGCCACCTTACCTTTGTAGTCTCGATTAATGCTGACGGTTTGTGAGCCACCAACACTATGTGATTCATCATTTTTAACATGGGTATCCATGTTCTTTTGTGCCTGGATCCACAGGTGTTCTTCACCCGCCTTATCCTCAAACCTCAGCGCGTTCGCCGTGTCCGCCGTGCCATCCTTCGACCGGCTCAGAAAACCCATCTGCGTCGCTGCCGCCGGCAGCGCCCACGGCGGCATGCTCGCCTCGTTGTACACGCGGCCGATGATCAGCGGACGGTCCGGATCGCCGTTGATGAAGTCCACCACCACTTCGTCGTTGACCCGCGGGATCTGCACCCCGCCGAACCCCTGA
>NZ_JAJNDH010000015.1:0-6642 GCF_021043305.1 Pantoea sp. MHSD4
AAGCGCGTCGTGACGGCGTTGCCAGACGGTCTTCCCTGTAACAGCGGCTGGCTGTTTTTACTGATGCGGCGCCCAAGAGGATCGTAACGGAAACTCACCTTAGTGCGCGGCTTATTACGGTCCCGTGGCTCGCTGATGACGTCCATAAGGCGATGCTCACCATCGTAACGGTAGCGCCAGCGGGTCTGTCCGTCATCTTTCTCAGTGGTGCGGCCATGAATATCGTACTGCCAGCGGATACCGTTCAGTTCAGTGACACGGTTGTGCATAACGTGGGCGGCAGTATGGCGATCCAGCGGGTTGCCTGCGCCATCCCAGCGCCACTGTTCATTACCCGGCTGCGCACCGTCCTGAGACAACAGCCGGCCGGCGTTATCGTAGTTCCATAATGTCTGGCTGAACGGATTATCGTCACGCTCTTCACGGATCAGGTTGTTGCCGTAATCGAAGTCGCGCCGACGGGACCAGACGCGCGGTGCAGGACGCTGCGAGTCACCCCTGAACACGTCACGGCGGCGCAGTCTGCCTAACCGATCATATTCACTGCGCATGGTCAGGCCGCCCTGCGTCCGGCTCAGTTCCCGGTGCAGCGTGTCACGGGTAAAATCCGTGACCGGCAGGTTGTCTAATGCGATGCTCAGTAAATGGCCGCTGCCGTAGTAAAGCTGCCTGAGATTACGACCATCCGGCAGTGTTAAGGCTGTGCAGTTACCCAGCGCGTCATACTCCCACGCCAGTTCTCCCTGCTCTCCCTGTTCAGCAACGATGCGGCCCAGCGCATCATATTTAAAGGTGATCTCCTGCTCGGCCTGCTGGCTCCACTCAGTGTCAGACAGCGGCAGATGCTGCGACACCTTACCCAGCTGGCCGCCACCGCTGTAGTGATAGCGCGTCTGGCCCTCCGGCGTGGTCCGCGCCAGCAGTTGTCCCGCACGGCTCCAGTGATAGCGATGGGTGATGGACTGAGGATGCCCGGCGGCAAAGGTACGTGATACCGTGCGGCCCGCTGCATCATAATCATATCGCGTGGCAACGCCATCCAGCCCGACCTGAGCCAGCAACAGAGAATCTGCGCCCCACTCGAACTGATACTGCTCGCCGTTCTCGTTTTGCAGCGCCGTCAACCGGCCACGGCTGTCCCAGCTTCGCTGAACCGTCTCACCCTCTGCATTGCGGTTGGCAATCAATCGCCCGACGTTGTCGTAACGGAATTCACTGCGCTTGCCATCAGCCGATTCATAGGCCAGCGGCAGTCCGTTTTCACTCCAGTGCAACCGCTCTTCCCATCCTTCTGCACGTTCCAGCTGAAGAGGACGGCCTGCTGCGTCATAGTGATAACGGGTTTCTTCACCATCCGGCGCGATGACACAACTGAGCCAGCCCAGCGGATGATAACGGTAGCGCGTGGTCAGCCCTGAGCAGTCGGTTTCACGGATAACCTGGCCGGCATCGTTAAACTCCCGGCGGTAGCTGTTACCCGCTGCGTCGATCTCCTCGACAACCAGTCCGAATTCATCCCGTTTATAGAGCGTGCTTTGCCCGAGCGCATCAACAACGCGCTCAAGGCCATAATGGGGATCGTAATAGTACTTCGTGGTGGAACCGTCTGCTCCGGCAACCACTGTCGGCAGCGAACGGTGGGACAGCCATTGCACAACCTGCACACCGCCGTCAGCATCTTTCTCTTCAATGCGGTTGCCCAGATCGTCATAGGTGAAGCTCACCGCGTTGCCCAGCGGATCGATGCGGCGCGTCAGGAGTTCGTTTTCATCCCACTCGTAGCGCCACTTCTCGCCCCGCTCGTCGATAAAACAGGTGATGAGGCACGCGGCATTCCAGTGGTGTTCGCGCTGCTGGCCGTCATAGGTCGACACGCGCGTGATGCCCGCCTCGAGATCGTAATGCATGTGGCAGCCATCACCGGTATTGGTGCGGTTCTCTACCACGCGCCAGTGATCCAGCTTCTGCCAGCGATATTCGCTTTCCAGCCCGCCGGGCAGCTGATGCCAGACCATTAACCCGTCGTCGTTGTACCGGAAGCGCCGCGACACAACGCCAGCCGCATCAGTAACGCTGGCAAGTTGGCCCTGTTCAGTGTATGTCCAGCGCGTCAGAGGCCAGTGTTGATCGCCATCAAAATGGCTGGCTGATGTCGGGCGCCGCGCGTGATGTTTGTCGTCGTAGTGCAGCGTAACGTCGATCGCCAGCGGCGCGTCATGAATACGCACCAGACGAGCCTGTTCATCCCAGCCCATCTCCAGGGCGTTGCCGTACTCATCACTCAGTGAAGCCAGACGCAGCACCTGCGGATCAGCAGCCGTGCGTCGGTATAGACGCCAGACCGCACCGTCGTCATCGGCAATGGCGATATCGCCTGACGCGTTGCGCCGCACCATCAACCCTTCGCTGATGCTGTAGAGCACCTCTTTTTCACCAGGAACGTCAAAGCTTAGTTCGCGTCCGTTGTCATCAAACCAGGTCGCCCGATTCCCTTCCAGCGTCAGGTAACTGTCAAACACCGTGGCCCAGCCCTGACCAAACAGGCCAGCACGCTGAGTCAGGCTGTTATAGCTGCGCTGAAAACTAAGCGGGAAACGTCCGGGAAGGGAAAAATCGCGCTCGGCATCATCATTCAGGACTTTGACGCCGGTCGCCGCATGAACCGGGAACAGCGACGAGAAAGCCGCGTTGATGGCCATGTCCGCTGCCATACCGCCCACGGCACCGGCCAGCGCGCAGGGCATGTTTTTGAGGATCTGACTGGGGCGACCACGGATCAGAGAAAGGCCGATCATCATCACAGCCAGGCCTGGCACCTTGCCGCTTTTGATCTCTCTGACCGTGACCGTTTCACCACCAATGATGACATTGGGGGACACATCGTCGCTTACAGTTGCATCGCAGGTGGTTTTATCCTTTGCGCGCACCGCAGGCTGGCCATTGATAAAGACGCTTTTCGATCCCTGCGCCAGATATTGCGGTGCACTGTGTTTTTCACAGGCCACTTTGTCCTGCTCCAGCGGAGAGGTACCCGCATCGGCGGAGGCGACCGTAGGTTGCCACATTGCACTGCCAAACTGGCCCACCGCAGAGAGCAGCATGCCGCCGTAG
The DNA here is from genome assembly GCF_021043305.1 of Pantoea sp. MHSD4. Classification (NCBI taxonomy): domain Bacteria; kingdom Pseudomonadati; phylum Pseudomonadota; class Gammaproteobacteria; order Enterobacterales; family Erwiniaceae; genus Pantoea; species Pantoea sp. MHSD4. Next base: position 3,112 of record NZ_JAJNDH010000015.1, read on the forward strand.
TCGGCAAAGCTCTTCGGTGATTGCGGTTCCGGTGGCGGTGTCTCGCCGGGCGTGAGCATCCCGGCCGCGCGCACGGCTAAAAGACCATTTACGTAAACGTTGTCTGAACCGCTGGATATCACACCGGCGGGTGACGGCGGGAATATCATGTTTCCCAGGCCATCGGCCGCTTTGCTGATCTCCTGTGACAGACCCACGGCATTGGCCAGTATACCGCCAAGAATACCGCTGAGCAGGCAACTGTTACCCACGGCAGCGACACTCGCCGCTGCCGCCCCTGTACCCAGGAGGGGCGCTGCCGAGACGATAGCAGCACCCACTGCGGCACCAATGACGGCATACGCCGCACCTTCTGCCACAATGCTGGTGATATCAGCAAAAATGCTGGAGTGAATGATCTCATCGCCCACGCGGGCCGCAGGATTATCCATAAGTTATGCTTTCCGTGGCGTGTTCAGAGTCAGGCTTTGTTTAAAAGCACTCCAGCGCTGTCCGTCTTCTTCATTGAATGGGCGCATCGTGGAGAGCGTAAAAATCATTAAGGTGTTCGAGTCCGGCACCTGCGTAGCCAGCTGTTTCTGCCACACGGCCTGCCCGTTACGGTCAAACATAGTTTCAACTTCAATTGCGTGTAGGGTGTTATCTACACCCGCCGTCACGCGTACAAACTCACTCTGCTGGATGTGACCCATCTGACTCCGCAACGTGTCCCACTGACGCTGGAATTCTTTTTCCGCATCACTGCCCTCAGAAATAACACCACGGCTTACAACCCATGCCAGCCCACTGGCTTCGTCGCGGAGAATATTCATGGTGGTGTCCTGCCAGGCAGCAGGAAAAAGCGCAAAGGCGCCCTCATTGAATTGGTAATTCATAATAGATTTCCATATGGGGAAAGTAAAAACGGGATGTTATTAACAGCAGAGTAATTAACTATTTATTTTCATCATAATCAGGTGCGATACCAGTATGTGTTTCAACTAATCTGAATTTCTCGACCCAGCCATTAACCTGGTTTCCGTCATTGGCCACATACATTACGCTGTAATACTTTCCATATTCGACGTAAGCATATAATTCATTGCCAGGCACCACAAAAACATCTTTTTCTGCACAACGGCTATCAGGCGCAGAATAAAACTGCAGCCGTCCTGACCCGCCAACCTTGTAGACATTATCTGTATTGTCGAAACGCACGCCTTTTGCGTTGGCAGAATCACTCAACATCGGGCATGCGTTATTGGCAAGCACGGTCAGAGGCAATGAAAAAACTATTAAAAGTAAAAATTTAACCATAACTACTCTGTCATTTTTAACAATAATGATCACATCAGAGATATAACATAATTCAATTCCGCGCAACATATCACGCAGAACCCCTTTCAATCATCCGTATTAATCGTCATCATAATATGACTGACTTTTTTATGCTCTAACTGAAATGACATGCGTTTGTGATCAGCGTCATAATATAACCAGTGCTGGTTATCACTGTCATCCACTGTGCCCTGACCATATTTACTGACCAGCACATCCTGACTGTCACCAATTTCTACACCTCTGGCTGTTTTGATTGCAGGCGTATTGATGGTGATCTGTGCAATGAGATAGCTATTGATATCACGCTGTTTTTTTTGCCAAAACAAGTTGGCAGTGTAGATTTCAAAACCATCATATTTATGCTGATAGTACTTATAGCTGGTGTCACCGACGGGCGCGTCGCCAACGAAGTTTTCACTTATCTGCACGCCCACCTGTTTCTGAGTTTCATCGCTCCATTTATCACCTAAAGAAAAAGGATGATTGTTTATTTCTACACTAAAATCAGCCGCGGTTAATGCAGCAGGGACTGTGAGGCTTGTCGCCGCAGTAGCCAGATTCACCTGAATGGCAGGGAACAGCAGCGCACACAACAACACTGCATTTTTCAGAGGAGAAATCATATTTATCAGTCCCTTATTTAAACTCAGGTATATCATAAGAAAGATTCGCATTCGGAAAGCTGTCGAACATTTTTTTCATGCTGGTTGTCTGAGCAGTAGCCCAGTTAACATCTGTCGCATACTGATGTGTACCCGGCGAGGCCGGATTCCAGCGCATTTTATACAAAGTATTCTGACCAGAGCCAACAAACTTATCAGATATCCATTTAGCGCCGCCGTCAATCGCCTTTTCCGGCGTTGTCCAGCCCTGCTTATAGGCATAGTTAGCACCGGTTTTTACCGCATTGCCATCAAGCGCGCCGATACCGTACATATTGTAAACTTTGGTTCCATTAACCATGACACCTTTAGCTAACTCACTGGTGCCATTTCCCGTCTCCAGCGCGGAATGCGCGGCCAGGTATGCCTCATTGACATTATATTTTTAGCTGCATCCAGGTAAGTTTGTTCCTGACCGGACAGCGTGCCTTTATCTTTAAGGAAAGTGCTCATATCCTCTTTGCTAATCCCGGCTGAGGAGGAAAGATCCACAAACTGATATTTGTCTTTGCCTTCCATGTGGTTGGCAGGATCGACATATTTTTTAATATCATCCTCGGTTGCGTTTACAAAGCCTTTTTTGGTTTTATCCCATTTCACTGGCGTGGCTTTAAGTCCTTTTTGCTTTTTGACCATTTCATCTACCGAGTAGTCATATTTGCTCTTCTTATCGCCAGAAGCAGAATTGGCCAACGGTGCAGCCGCCCCTTTCGCCGGTGCCGCCGCAGCCTTTGGTGCAGCGGGCGCGGCCTGGCCTTTTTGCTTCGGCGGGAACAGGTTCTCCACCGCCTGGCTGATGTTCTGTTTATGACTGGAGCCCGGTGCGCTAGTGCCTGGCTTCGCACCATCTGTGTTCAGGTTCAGTTTGCCGCCAGAGGTGGTGATGTGACCATCGCCCTGCACGAAAATATTGAAGCCTTTACCCACAATATTAATCTGGCCATTCGCATTGAGTTCGATAGCGCTCTCTCCGCATTCAAGGCGAAGTTTAGTGCCCGAACCCACAACATAGGTATCGACTACCGCATCAAGCTTGCCTTTACCGGTCAGCCGCTCTTCGCCCCCTTTTACGCCGTGGACGCGATTGGTTTCGACCCGATACAACTCATTGCCGCCCGCATAATGGCTGTGATTGTTGGCGACGGAATGGCTGGCGTCATTTTTAACATGGGTATCCATGTTTTTCTGCGCCTGGATCCACAGGTGTTCCTCACCCGCCTTATCCTCAAACCTCAGCGCGTTCGCCGTGTCCGCCGTGCCATCCTTCGACCGGCTCAGAAAACCCATCTGCGTCGCCGCCGCCGGCAGCGCCCACGGCGGCATGCTCGCCTCGTTGTAAACCCGGCCGATGATCAGCGGACGGTCCGGATCGCCGTTGATGAAGTCCACCACCACCTCGTCGTTGACACGCGGGATCTGCACCCCGCCGAACCCCTGGCCCGCCCAGGCGCTGGAGACGCGCACCCAGCAGGAGCTGGTGTCGTCGCCCTTCGCCAGACGGTCCCAGTGAAATTTTACCTTCACCCGCCCGTAGCGGTCGGTCCAGATG
>NZ_JAJNDH010000016.1:0-6005 GCF_021043305.1 Pantoea sp. MHSD4
TTGCAGAATAAATTAGTGAGGCCAGAACATATACTTAAAATCAGGCATATAATAATTGCAATGTCAGAGTAGTAATCATCATGCCCCATCATTTAGGTACGAGCAATCATACCAGTACTGGACCGTCTCGCTATCACGCCAGAAAGTGATGCAGTTAAGGTTTATTATCACTATATTTCTGACACCCCAGCCAGCACTTCTGAACATCTGTTAAATCACGAGAAAACCTGCATAAGCAGGCCTTTATGCAATCTGAACCTGTCACTTATTATAACCATGCCAGGTTCATCAGTCCGAATTAATCGCACGTTCAGGCATCCATCAGAAGCTGATTTTGAATTTGACCCAAATACCTGTTAGTTTTTTGGGTTAATTTTTTTATATCTTTCAGCTTATCGATTGCCATTTTATTATCTTTATTGGTATTACTGGTGATTTTATCCAAAAACTGATTAAAAGTTACATTATTCACATCAGTAACATTTGCATGCGCACCATGATGAAGAAGGTATTCAACCTGATCATATTGTCGACCATACATCCCCTCAAAAATTGCTGTTTGTCCTAAGCTATCTTTCGCATTGACATCAGCACCTATTTCAACAAAATACTTTAGAGTAGGGAAGGCTTTTTCATTAGTTGCATAAAATATTATCGGCGTGCTGTCAAATTTCGCGTTTTTATCCATCCCTCCTTTGATTAATGCTTTGACAAAAGCAGGATCTGAATATCCCGCTGTGTTACTTGTCACAGAACCCATATCGGCAACGTATTGAACAGGATCGGCGCCATGCTTTACCAGAACACTCATTACATTGAGTCTGTTAACGTCCTTATTTGAAGCTTCACTGAGGGCATAATACAAAAGGGTCAAATCCTTCTCGCCAGGTTTATTAAGATCAGTTTGAGTTGATAATTTTTCCACCTCATCAACATTGCCATCTTCAATTGCCTGTGCCAGTTGTAACTGGCTTCCTGAAAAGTAATCCTCCGGATGGATTTTCTTCATATCATCACAAGCCTGTAAAGTTAACAAAGAAAATATTAACGGCAATAAGATTACTTTCCTTATAAAACCCAAAATTCACCTCCGGCGAGTTGCTGTTATATCAATGTTATTTTCTAACTCCTGAAAATAAATCATCTGACCCATACTTTAAAAAAACCTCATATCCTGGTGCTTAATAATTTTATTCAGAATAATATTAACGCCCTCAGCATTTTCATTTTTAATACGTGGAGCGGCATCATGCCTTATCAACCATATACAACTATCCCACTACATTTCTGGCAAGACCCTGATAAGTAGACCCTTACATACTGGGGAGCGAATATTTAGTTCATCACGTTACCAAAAATATTGCATAACCTTTCAATTGCGATCAGAACCCGCACTAAAAATAAAAACCACTCCTTAGCTTTTGTATCTGCCTTCACAATCTACATTCAATAAAATAGAAAAGTATTTCTATACGCTGCTTTTAAGCCAATCTAATTTGTTATCTAACAGAACTAAACAAGATTCTCTTATGTTGGCTTTAGCATCGCTTATGCCAGCTCAACCTTCTGGCCCATGGAATAATCTTATAACTTTCTTTTCCAATCAAGAAAATAAACCAATCACAGTTAAAACAAATGGCATCATCCTCAGTGGCAACTGATTTATTATATTTAAGCAATCTGGCATACTGATATTGAATAATAATAAATCTATTGATTTTTCCTTAAAGCCATTATGACATCCTTGTCTTTTCACTGACGAAAGCAGCCATAACTTCATCAGCAGGAATCAAAATTAAGCACGTCCACCTTTTTGTTTAGCAAGCTTATGAATTTCCATTAACTTGTCCTGTGTAGAACCTTTCTCACCATTATTGCGTTTGATCACATCGTCAAGTTGACTCATAAATGACCATCCGGTGTTTTTTTCAACCGCATTAGGATTGGCTCCGTGATTCAGTAACCACTCGACGGTATCTAACTGCATTCCATCCAACGCAGCCATAACTGTTGATTTTCCCAGCGAGTCTGTCGCATTAACATTTGCGCCGCGATTTACCATCAGCGCCAGAGTTTTTAAGGTACCATCTGAAGCGGCATCATGCAGCAAGGGTTGCCCCTGGACTTTAACATTCACGTCCATGCCACCATCAATTAACGCAGCCATAAACTCCGGGTGCGGCGATGTGGCGACTAATTCAGCGACACTGCCCATATCAGGCACATCCTGAAGAGGGTCGGCACCGGCTTTGACAAGCTGACTGATGATTTCTAATTGCTGGCTTTTTCTATTTTTTGCTTGCTGTAAAGCAAAATAGAGCAATGTCATGTCCTGCTTACCTGGCTTATTAAGAGAGGTGTCAGGGGTTAGCTTCCTGACATCAGCGATATTCTCACTGGCGATAGCCTGGGCAAGGCTCAATTGTGTACCATGGAAAAATTGTTCTGGAGGATATTTACTCATTGCATTACATCCTGAAATCGAAATTAAAAATATCAGACCACCATAGCGGGCTACTTTTTTTATAAGAGACTTAACCATTTTTTCTCCTTAAATTGAAGATAACAACTTCTCGTCATTATCTTTCTCCAGTTCAATACAGTGTTTTACCTGGTCCATCCCATGCATATCAATTGCGCTTCCCTCTCCGCCATCCATAGGATGCTTGTTGCCAACTGCAGAAGGAGACGCTACCAACGCCACTCCTAACGCACTAAATGCAACTGCACCCCATGGCCCCAGAGTTTTCAGTCCAGTAAGTCCTAGTCCACCTATCACTGCAGCCCCTGCCCAGAATCCAGGCTCCTGTATCATAGTAAGAATTTCACCTTTGACACGATAAGCAGAGATATTTTCTGCCGTTTCAGTGACAGGTACTTCGCCGCTGTACTTTTTAACGGTTGATGATTTCAATCCAGCAGAGTTGAATGTCCAGCCCGTTTTTCCGCTTGCCCGTGAAGCTGATGAAGCCATTCCGCCTCCCAGAGAATGTCCTGTCATATCAATTGGCGCTGTGGAGCGTCGAACCGATGTGCCTATTGAAACAGCCTGTTTGTAATAATTTGAGTCTACACCCATGCCCTGCTGAACATTGTTTTTCCAGTCAGCGGTTTCCGTCATTCGCGTACCTCTAAATACGACGGATGCAGACATATCTTTTCCAAAAACAGCTTCGTCGGGCTCATATACCCTTGCACGGAAACCCGGGTCTTTAGCGATTCTTAGTGATTTTGGCGTAAGGTTATATTTTGCCAGCGCCTCAGGGTCGTCACTGATATCTTTCCAGCCTTCAGGTATTTCAGGCATAGGTCTGGTGGGATCGCGGGGCTCATAAACATAGTCCGCTAACCTCGCCTTTTCCATGCCAGTATTATTCTGCTCAAGCCGCAAAGCCGCCTGCACCACTTTAGGGTCCTTACTTTTCTTCCCTTTTTCTATCAGAGCCTTACGCCTTTCCCACGTCTCTTTTTTTGTCAGGTTTCCACCACGTCCGCCAAGCGCTTTGCCATTCATGGCAAAAAGATCCTGCACACGGTTTAAGGGATAACCACCAATATAGGTGTCCGGGCTGTGCTCTATTGACCAGCAGTCACCCTCAACCGTTCCACTCACCACACCTTTATTGCGCCCTGCTGCATCACCAATAGTGGTAGGGACGTAGCTTGATTTATAAACAAACGCCGGATGACCATTAAATTTCACGCTATCGACAGTGCTTTTTGAAGGCGCCAGCGTAGCCGTTACCGGATAAGGAACCGGTGGCTGAATACCGGGGGTAAAACAGAGATCCGGTGCTAAACCGACAACTTTATATACGCCGTCTTTACGTGCGGCATAGTTATCAGCCATGGCGTTGCTCCTTGTTGATAAGAGCCAAGAGCGAAGGTGGTAGGGGGATAAAACTGTCAGCCTGACTGTCGGTAAGCTGTTGCTGCGCACGTTGTACCATCACTTTCCGCTCATCCATAGCGATAAAGCGTAACTCGGTCATTGCGGGTTCCAGTTGTTCAGAAAATACCACGCGATAGCTGCAATGCACTTTGCGCGTGGGTAGATCGATAACCAGCGTGTCGAGTTGCAAATCATACGTCAACCCGGCGCCCTGCTGCGTGGTAACAAAAGCAAAAAGTGTTTCAACCGGTACAGAAAAATCGAGCTGCTGCCCACTCTTTTCCTGATGCGATATCAGATTTTTGAGTGTGACGGGAATGCTTGTCATAGGTTTGGGCAAGGGGAATTGCATCCAGGGATGCGCGCCACACCAGTAGTCAAACTTAAAATCAGCGGGCAGAAACGGATGCCGATGCTGTTTCCATGCTTCATCATAGGTACCGGCAAACGTAATACGAGGATGCCAGCCTCTACCATAGAAACCAAAACCGGCAGGCAGATTTTCATCTTCAATATTCTTAACAGGGTTGGGCAGTAGTTCAAACTGGGGTGCCGGAAGATGCTGAAGTTTTAGCTCTTTCTGAGCCTTAGCCGGTAACCAACCTATGCCAACACTATTAAAAGATGATGCCAGTTCCTCACCTTTTTCCAGTCGGTAAAAGCCTCCCTGAGCAAATTCATAGCGTAAATCAACATGCGTAACAGGCTTCCCGTTAGTGAGCTGCCAGGTGGCAACCATTTTTCGCCACTCGCGCGGGCCATAAACATTTAGCAGACGGGTGAAATCACCGATTCGAGCGCCTACAGTGAAATGCCGCACGGGCTTATCTTCGGGTGCCCACGCAGTGCCATTGATCACCACATCCAGTCTGGGTTTATAAGGCGCAAGGTCGCTTTCAAAACGCACACTGCTGGTACCCGGTTCATCGTAATAGTAATCCTGCTCGAAGAGTTCGCCCTGATCTTCACACAAGGTCAGCTTACCGGTGATGATATCAAGATCGTAACTGACGCGAGCCACCAGGACGTTAAAGCCATGATCATGTTGGTCAACCGACTCAAACAGCAGCGCTGGAAAAGCGCTATGGTTAGCAAAATTTTCCATAATCAGTTGATGTCTATCTGTGTTCCGTCGATATCAATCACCTTCTCACCGACCAGCTTGATCTTGTTCGCGCTGATGGTGATGGTGCCATTATGCTCAAGCACAATCATCGATTCGCCACATACCAGGGTGATTTTGTCTTCAGCACTGAACTCCGCAGTAGTCCCGGCAGTCAATGCCATATCCCGTCCGGTATTGAGCGAATATTTCATGCCGACATGGTGTGCCTGCATTCCGCCGACATTGGTCATCCAGCCGCCACCAACGTTTAGCATGTATGCCGCGCCAATATTGGTGTTCTGAGCCAGACCGACATTGAGCATTGAAGCCAGTGCAATGGTTTCAGCTTTCGCCCTATCCACTTTCAGTGTCTGGTTGCCATTAATCGTTACCGACTGATTCTGACCAATACGCACTTTCTCATTCTGATCGACTGTTTCAGTGCGATTACTGTGTACAGTGATGGTTTCATTACCATCCACCGTTTCAGTACGATTCTGATGAACGGTAATGGTTTCATTTTGATCAACCGTTTCTGTACGATTTTTCTTCACCTCGGTTGTTTCATTGCCGCCGATGGTTTTAGTCCGGTTGCTGCCGACGCTGTGGGTTTCATTGTTCTCAACCTCAGTGTCCATGTTCTTCTCGGCATGCAGCCAGACCTGTTCCTCACCCGCCTTATCCTCAAACCTCAGCGCGTTCGCCGTGTCCGCCGTGCCGTCCTTCGACCGGCTCAGAAAACCCATCTGCGTCGCTGCCGCCGGCAGCGCCCACGGCGGCATGCTCGCCTCGTTGTAAACACGCCCGATAATCAGCGGACGGTCCGGATCGCCATTAATAAAGTCCACCACCACTTCGTCGTTAACTCGCGGGATCTGCACGCCGCCGAATCCCTGGCCCGCCCACGCGCTGGAGACGCGCACCCAGCAGGAGCTGGTGTCGTCGCCCTTTGCCAGCCGGTCCCAGTGAAACTTCACCTTCACCCGCCCGTAGCGGTCGGTCCAGATC
>NZ_JAJNDH010000017.1:0-5015 GCF_021043305.1 Pantoea sp. MHSD4
ATGCAGAATTAATTAGTGAGGCCAGAACATATACTTAAAATCAGGCATATAATAATTGCAATGTCAGAGTAGTAATCATCATGCCCCATCTTTTAGGTACGAGGAATCATACCAGTACCACACCATCTCGCTATCATGCCAGAAAGTGAATAAGTCAGGGTTTATCACTATGCATCTGACACGCTAGCCAGCACTTCTTAGCGCCTGTTAAATCACGAGCAGAGCGGTTTAAGCCGGCCGTTATGCAATCTGAACCTGTCACTTATTATAACCATGCCAGGTTCATCAGTCCGAATTAATCGCACGTTCAGGCATCCATCAGAAGCTGATTTTGAATTTGACCCAAATACCTGTTAATTTTTTTGGGTTAATTTTTTTATATCTTTCAGCTTATCGATTGCCATTTTATTATCTTTATTAGTATTACTGGTGATTTTATCCAAAAACTGATTAAAAGTCACATTGTTAACATCAGTAATATTTGCATCTGCGCCATGATTAAGAAGGTATTCAACCTGATCATATTGTTGACCATACATACCTTGAAAAATTGCTGTTTGTCCTAAGCTATCTTTTGCATTGACATCAGCACCTATCTCAACAAGATATTTTAGAGTAGGGAAGGATCGTTCATTGGTTGCATAAAATATTATCGGCGTGCTTTCAAATCTCGCATTTTTATCCATCCCGCCTTTAATTAAGGCTTTAAAAAACACAGGGTCTGCGTATCCCGCTGTATTAGTTGCCACAGATCCCATGTCGACAACGTATTGAAGAGGATTAGCGCCATGTTTTACTAAAACACTCAATATATTGAGTCTGTTAACGTCCTTATTTGAAGCTTCACTGAGGGCATAATACAAAAGCGTCAAATCCTTCTCGCCAGGTTTATTAAGATCAGTCTGCGTTGCTAATTTCTCCACCTCATCAACGTTGCCCTCTTCAATTGCCTGCGCCAGCTGGAGCTGGCTTCCTGAAAAATAATCTTCGGGATGAATTTTCTTCATGTCACAAGCCTGTAAAGTTAAAAACGCAAATAAAAAAGGCAAATAAATCATTTTCCTTAGAATGTTCAATTATTTTCTCCTGTGATGGTTGCTATATCATGGCTTTTTTCTAACTCCAGACAGTGTATGACTTGATCCATGCCGTGCAAGGTGACAGGATTGCCCTCTCCGCCGGATAGATTGTGTCTTGTACCTGCGGAGTCAGGTGCCTTCCCCGCAATATACGCTTTTAACATTGCCAGCCCAGGCCCATATTTCATTCCAAACTCCAGCAGTCGCCCGGCATTATTCTCCTGAATATCGGTCAGTATTTCACCTTTCACTCTGAATGCATCGATTTTTTTTCCTTCTCCGGAAGCCGCCGAACCGGAATATCGTGAGACAGTATTCAGGTTTAAACCCGCAGCATTAAATGTCCACCCTTTAACATTTCCTGTTTCTGATGCTGAAGACGCTAACCCACCGCCCAGAGAATGACCGACCACATCAACATTACCTGTTTTAGATAAGTGCGTACCTATTTGAACGGCTTGTTCATAATAGCCCGTTTTTTTGTCAACGCCTTGGTTGAAATTCGCCTTCCAGTCTTCAATCTCACTCGGCCTTGTACCCCGGAAAACGACAGAGGTTTTCATATCCTCACCAAATACAGCCGGATCCGGTGCATAAACTCTGGCTCTGAACCCCGGAGACCCAGTAGCAATAAGATCTTGAGGTTTCAAATTTATCTTTTTTAATGCCTCTGAATTATTACTGATATCAGTCCATCCTTCAGGCATATGAGGGGTTAGTGCCCGGGGATCGCCTCCATCATAAATCACTGAGGCCAGACGAGCTTTTTCAACAGCGGTGTTATCCAGTTCAAGACGATTTGCTGCAGCCTGCACATCCTTGTCACCACTGCTCTTTCCTAACTCAATAAGATGTTTACGGTACTTCCATCTTTCACTTTTAGACATACCGAGCATGGCAGGCAAGAAATTGCCATTCATGAAAAACATATCCTGAACTCTGATAATTCTGGAACCGCCTATGCTGGTATCAGGACTGTGTTCAATCGGCCAACAATTCCCCTCCACCGTTCCGCTGGTAACACCCTTGTTCGTTCCTGCTGCATCTCCAATCGTTTTGGGTACAAAACTTTGATTGAATACAAAGGCAGGATGCCCATTAAATTTGACAGAATTGATTGTGGACGCAGATGAGCCAAGCGTGGTCTGTACGGGATAGGGGACGGGAGATTGCGATCCCGGCGTAAAACACAGGTCAGGTGCCATACCAACTACTTTGTATGCACCATCTTTACGGGCAGCGTAATTTTCAGCCATTCGTTTTCACCTGGTGTAATTTCGCCAACAGGCTCGGTGGTAAAGGTACAAACTCACTGGCAGTAGGGTCACTATCGAAGCGCGCGGCGAGTTCAAGCTGTTGCTGGCGTTGTTCCGCTTTGATGAAACGCAGTTCGGTCATGACCGGCTCCATAAGAAGTAGTAAATCCCCTCCAGCTCCATCAGGCGGCTGATAAAGTCCAGGCTGCTCTCCTGATACTGCACGCAGTACTCCCACACCCGGTAGCTGCCCGCCAGGCGCGTCTCCACGCTGACCCCGTACTCCTTCAGCAGCGTCTGCACAATCTGCGGCACCGTCTGGCTCTGGAAGATGCGCAGGTTGCGGTCGCGCTGCATCGGCCACAGGTCCGGTTCCACCGTCAGCTGGTAGACCGCGTAGCGGGTGCCGCTCAGCTCCTGGCTGCGCACCGCCACCCGGGTGATTTTGCCGTTGAGGTAGCGCGGGCTCAGCGCGTTCATCAGGCCGTCGGTCGGCAGCGTAAAGGTCACCGGCTTGCCCAGCAGGGCGTGACGGTCGATGCGCGCGTCGGTGGCCAGCAGTTCGGCGGTGAGCACAAAGGGACGGGACAGCGTCTCGGTACCCGTGAGCGTATGGAACAGCAGGCCGTCCGCCGGCAGCTGTGCAGTAATGCGTGAGAACATGGTTTTTTCCGTACAGACAGAACTGACGATGAAGCGTGTCAGTAAATGTGGAAGGTAAAAGATTTTTTATTTAAAGCATCTTCTGATTAGAAGCAATGGATTTCAGGATGAAATTATTTATCAAAAATCCCGATTAAAAAACGAGAAACATTTATGAACATGGTCAGCGCAATAATTTTTTAGTCAACATGTTTTTTGGATATCAACCAGAAAACACAAGGAGAAAATTCTTTTTTGAATAATTTTAATTTATAAATAACAAACAATGCATTATTACTCAGATCAAGTTCAGCGAAATGTCTTTACAGTTTAGTGAATGTGATTAGAAACCATTTCAACTTCAATCTTTTTATTTATAAAAAAAATCCCATACTTCAGATATGGGATCTTATCATCAATCTTTCTCTTCAGGTGCTAAGTGAAACAGCTTTTCGGCCAGCGCAAGAATTCTGTCTTTATCGACTATTTTATTAACCCACTCCTGAGGAATGCCTGACAGTCCATACAATGCGCCCGCTAACTGACCAGCCGTTGCTGCCACACTATCAGCGTCATCAGCAAGATTTGCCGCCAGCAAAATGGCATCTTTAAAATTGTCTGTATGCCAGACGGCCCATAATGCGGCCTCAAGGGTGTCGATAACATAGCCCGAGGAGCGAATTTGATCCCGATGCTTTTCTTTATATTCACCGGCATTGATGATCAATACACGTAATGTTGATCCCATAAGATGAGGAGCAAAGCTCTCACTCTTACTGTAACCATTTAAGATGTAATGAAGCATGACATTAAAAAAGCGACAGCTATCTATAGACTCTGCGGCACAATGTGTAGCCTCACTCTGTAATATCGCATCTCGCCAACCGTCAATAAACGATTTCCTTCTGAAAATAGCAGTAGGTGCATGGCGGATTAATGCTGCATTTCCTGCAGTCTCAGGAGAAGTATTCCCCATCCAGGTTGGTCCATGAAGTACAAACTGCTCAAGCGCATAGCGCGTTGTATTACCTATATCAAAGCATACGCCATTAGAACTATTTGTCCCATTCTTATACCAGTTAAGTAACTTTTGTCGGAACAATGTAATATCACATTTATGGCTTTCAATATAAGTTTCAGCGAGACACAGCGCCATCGAGGTGTCATCAGTCCACTCACCGGGTTTAAGAGAAAAAGGTCCCCCGCCAACCATATCATCAACGCGAGCTTTATCTCTTGGCATAAATTCTAGCGTTGTGCCGATAGCGTCTCCAACCGCCAACCCCATCAAAGCGCCCTGACATTTATCTAATGACTGTTCATCAGTAATTTTCTGAGGTAAGGATTTCGCCCATTCTGGCTTGAGAGCGTCCTCAGGTTTAGCGCGTAAAGGTTTTTGCTCATAAGACATTCTGTTCATCAACTGCCGTGATGCCTGGGGTATTAAATGAGCGTAACGTCTGGCATAAATGAAAAGCGCATCATCATCAACCCTAAGATCAATCATAAAAACTCCTTATAAGTCAATGTAATATTCCCGCCATCATCAATTCTTTCGATAACTTTAAATTGTGTGTCTGGAGGGTATAAAACTTCCGCTTCAAGAGGATACTCTGATAAAAATGCCACGTCTCGCCCGGAAGCACCATTGACTTTAATCAATATGTTACCTTGAAATGGTTCATTTGAGGATGTACTCATAAATGCACCATCTGAAACAATGTTACCAGGCTGATTTTTAGCAAGTATTTCTTCAGGAAGGGAATTTATCCCTCGATATGAAAGTCCTTTATTAGGAGGGAGCTTGGAAAGGCCATCCTTAGCATGTGCGGCAAAGGCTTCTAATTCTGGAGTTAATGGAGTTTGACCTCTTAATGCTGGATTTAATGCTGTGTAACCCTCATTCGTGGTATAGCCATATAAAGCTCCCACTTGGTCATCCGTAAGCATTGCAGACTTCACCGCATTAGTGACACTCATCTCATTGATAATTCTAGCGGCCACTTTTTGCACTGTATCGTCATGAAAAGCAGATGCG
>NZ_JAJNDH010000018.1:0-4949 GCF_021043305.1 Pantoea sp. MHSD4
AAGTGCGGGGCTTTTTTACGTCTGCAGATCGTGAAAAACCTCATCATAATCCCCGAAAACAGCCTGAGAACCCCTCCCTGATACGGTAAACTACGCCCAGATAACTCAGTAAAGGTCGTCAAATGTCCAGCCAGCATCCTTCCTTAAAAGCCGACAATACGCTTGGGCTTGAAGTACATACACAGAAACGCATCGTTGCTGAGACGCCAGCTGCCATTCTGGCTGCATGGCAGGCCAGCCAGCGTGATCAAACCCCTTTCATGGTGCTTGGTGAAGGCAGCAATGTCCTCTTTCTGGATGATTTCGCTGGTACTGTGGTACTTAACCGCATTAAAGGCATCAACATTCAGGATGAGTATGAGTACTGGAAGTTGCATGTCGGAGCAGGTGAGAACTGGCATCAGCTGGTTAAGAGCACACTGGAAAAAGGGATCACTGGCCTGGAGAATCTGGCATTAATCCCTGGAATGACGGGTTCTGCACCGATTCAGAACATTGGTGCCTATGGTGTGGAATTAAAAGATGTCTGCGAATATGTGGATGTGCTTAACCTGGACAGTGGTGAGACAGAGCGTCTCGATCGTGAAGCCTGTGAATTTGGCTATCGTGACAGCATTTTCAAGCATCGCTATCAGAGAGGTTATGTCATCGTCGCGGTCGGGATAATCCTGCCTAAACAATGGCAGCCCGTATTGACCTACGGTGATCTGAAGACTCTGAATCCGGTAACGGCTAGCGCCTGGGATGTTTATCACGCGGTGTGCCAGATGCGGCAGAGCAAATTACCGGATCCAAAAGTGACCGGGAATGTAGGCAGCTTCTTCAAAAATCCGGTCGTTACCGAGGCGCAGTGCAGCGCCTTGCTGGCGCATTTTCCAGCTATGCCACACTATCTGATGCCGAATGGTGAAACCAAGCTGGCAGCCGGATGGCTTATCGATCAGTGTCAGTTGAAAGGTTATCGTATCGGCGGTGCCGCCGTTCATCAGCAACAGGCTCTGGTGCTGATTAATGCTGATAATGCCACACCTGACGATATCGTTGCGCTGGCAAAAACCGTGCGTGCGAAGGTGGGTGAAAAGTTTGATGTCTGGCTGGAGCCTGAGGTGCGGTTTATTCAGTCACAGGGCGAGTGCAATGCTGTCGGGGTAATCGCATGAAAGACAACAGTATCCCGCTAAAGCTGGTCGATATTTTATCTGACGGTGAGTTTCATTCTGGCGAACAGCTGGGTGAAACACTGGGCATGAGTCGCGCAGCCATTAACAAGCATATCCAGACCTTAAAAAGCTGGGGACTTGACGTTTATACCGTGACAGGGAAGGGCTACAGTCTCTCTGCCCCGATGCAGCTGTTGGATGAGCAGGCAATTGTCGCTCAGGTTAAGCAGGGCAATATCTCTGTTATCCCGGTGATTGACTCCACAAATCAGTATCTGCTGGAGCGCATGCATGAGATGGAGTCGGGTGCTGCCTGTATCGCTGAGTATCAGCAGGCTGGTCGTGGCCGTCGTGGGCGTCAATGGTTCTCTCCCTTTGGCGCTAATCTCTACATGTCTATGTACTGGCGTCTGGAGCAGGGACCCGCTGCGGCGATGGGTCTTAGTCTGGTGATTGGTATTATCATTGCTGAGACATTACGTTCATTAGGGGCTGATGATGTTCGCGTCAAATGGCCCAATGATATTTACCTTAACGATCGCAAACTGGCAGGTATTCTGGTCGAACTGACCGGTAAAACGGGTGATGCCGCGCATATCGTCATGGGGGCCGGGATTAACCTTGCTATGCGTACAGCCGATGCATCGCAGATTAATCAGGGCTGGATTAACCTGCAGGAAGCCGGTGTATCCGTTAACCGCAATGAGCTGGCCGCCCATCTGATAAATAATCTGCGCGAAGCCCTGCCGTTGTTTGAGCAGGAAGGGTTAACGCCCTTTGTTACACGCTGGATGGTGCTGGATAACTTTATTCACCGGCCTGTTAAATTGCTCATTGGTGAACGTGAAGTGCATGGTATTGCGCGGGGCATTGACAGTCAGGGTGGCCTGTTACTTGAGCAGGATGGCGAAATAAAAGCCTGGGTGGGCGGAGAAATATCTCTACGTCCTCTCTGATCAAAAAAGCCTGCACTAATGCAGGCTTTTTTACTGGAGCGGTTATTTACGCAGGCGAACCCTGTCGACCGCATGATTGCCACTTTTAGTCATGATCAGGCTGGCCCGTTCGCGTGTTGGCAGGATATTTTCCCGCAGGTTTAGCCAGTTAATCTCTTTCCATAAATTGCCCGCTATCTCCACTGCTTCCGCTTCTGAGAGCTGGGCATAATGGTGGAAGTAAGAGTCCGGGTCGGTAAATGCACCCTGGCGGAATTTGAGGAATCGATTGATATACCAGCTTTGCAGCAGCTCTTCCTCAGCGTCGACATAGATAGAAAAATCAACGAAGTCTGAAACAAAGACATGATGTGGGTCATGGGGATAGTCCATGCCACTCTGCAATACATTCAGACCTTCCAGAATAAGGATATCAGGCTGCTGAACCACTTTATCGCCATCAGGGATGACATCATAAATCAGATGCGAATAGACCGGTGCTGTGACCTGACTGGCGCCTGATTTCAAATCGGAGACGAAATTGACCAGCCGGTGCATATCATAAGATTGCGGAAACCCTTTTTTCTTCATTAATCCGCGCTCTTTCAGCACGGCATTGGGATGAAGAAAGCCATCCGTCGTGATCAATTCTACTTTACGATGTTCAGGCCAGCGGCTGAGCAACGCCTGTAATACACGCGCAGTTGTGCTTTTACCGACGGCTACGCTGCCCGCAATACTGATGATATAGGGGATTTTCTGGCCATTGGTACCCAGAAATTGCTCCAGTACAGCCTGCCGACGAACATTAGAGCTGATATAGAAATTAAGCAGGCGCGAAAGTGGCAGATAAATTTCTGCTACCTCCTCCAGCGAGAGATCCTCGTTGATGCCCTCCAGCTGCGCGATCTCTTCCTCTGACAGTGTCATAGGAACGGAATCACGTAATGCAGCCCACTGCTCACGAGTGAACTCTAAATAAGGCGTTGTCAGGGGGGTCGTTTTATCCATAAGCATGCATCTGACCGCAAATTCATTGCTATCAACCGCGTGTCATCCGATAAGCAGGAGAGCACAGGTGAAATAAATCACGAATCGCTGGTTTATCAGTGAGAACAATGGGCTGGAGGGTATCACCAGTATGGCTTTTAACAGAAGTAAAAAGATAAACGTGATCACGCTTTCGTCGGCATACCCACAAAACATCATAATAACGCTAATTCTGACAGCTGTATCACTACGTATAGTGCTACACGGGCCATCAAAGCTTATGTGCGGCTTTTATCTGCCTTAAATAATATTCACACGCCTTTATGACCCAATAGAGCTGTAACGGCGTACAGAGAGGCTAAAAGCACATACATTCAATATGCAGCGTATATTTCCCGACTGAAGAATAAAGAGCTGCGAGACACTGGAACCGTTTTTTACCGTTATCGTCGTACCAGCGAGAGAGATATGCAGGACAAAAACGTCTCCCTGTTCTGCAGATATCTTAAGTGCACGAAAAATAACGCCGATAAGGGTTAAAAAAGCATCACTCAGAACAGGCTGCGCAAAATAAAAAGGCGATGGGCGGAATACTTTACCTTAAAAAGAGCATGCCAGAGCAGCAGGGGACGATAGCGAGGCAGGGTGGGCGGTGTAAAAACAGGACCAGATCGCACAAATATTCTGCACAAAAACGCCAGAATGCGATGATTTGCACAAATAGTAAGCGATAGAACAAAATTAGTGATTTTTTAGTTGCATCGAAGGCCCGACCTTCCTAGAATGCGCTCCACTTGATGCCGGCTTAGCTCAGTTGGTAGAGCAACTGACTTGTAATCAGTAGGTCACCAGTTCGATTCCGGTAGCCGGCACCATCAAGTAGGTGGGATTCCCGAGCGGCCAAAGGGAGCAGACTGTAAATCTGCCGTCACAGACTTCGAAGGTTCGAATCCTTCTCCCACCACCATCTCAGCCTCACGGTTGAGTACAGGTAAACAACCTGTTTATCTGTCAGGTGAGTCACTTATCACCCTGAATTCAGACTGAGCGTTAGCGAAGTCAACGTCGGTCAGCTTCGCTGGCAGACAGTAGATAGCAGAGAAACATTCACTGTTATCTGCAAGCTACAGAAAGAACAGGTAGCCGAGTTCCAGGATGCGGGCATCGTATAATGGCTATTACCTCAGCCTTCCAAGCTGATGATGCGGGTTCGATTCCCGCTGCCCGCTCCAGATGTGCTGATATGGCTCAGTTGGTAGAGCGCACCCTTGGTAAGGGTGAGGTCCCCAGTTCGACTCTGGGTATCAGCACCACTTCCTTTAATCTCCCTCCTGATTTTCTCTGTAACTTCCTTGCAGTCAGGCAATGCCTGGTTAATGTGATGATATCATTGATATATCCGTGTCTTAGAGGGACTAGCGATGGCTAAAGAGCAATTTCAACGTAACAAACTGCACGTAAACGTGGGCACCATCGGTCACGTTGACCACGGTAAAACCACCCTGACTGCAGCTATCACTACCGTACTGGCTAAAACCAACGGCGGCCAGGCACGTGCATTCGATCAGATCGACAGCACACCTGAAGAAAAAGCCCGCGGTATCACCATCAACACCGCTCACGTTGAGTATGAGACTGCTGCACGTCACTACGCTCACGTTGACTGCCCAGGCCACGCCGACTATGTGAAAAACATGATCACCGGTGCTGCGCAGATGGACGGCGCGATCCTGGTTGTTGCTGCGACTGATGGCCCAATGCCACAGACCCGTGAGCACATCCTGCTGGGTCGTCAGGTTGGCGTTCCTTACATCATCGTGTTCCTGAACAAGTGTGACATGGTTGATGATGAAGAGCTGCTGGA
>NZ_JAJNDH010000019.1:0-4741 GCF_021043305.1 Pantoea sp. MHSD4
CGTGGAAAGCCCGGAGATTTACTGGTTCCATAACGCGGCCAACGGGATGCCGGAGCTGCTGACTGACGCTGAAGGGCAAAAAGCCTGGGAAGGCATCAACAGCCCGTGGGGCAAGCTGCTGCGCGAGTCCAGCCAGCGGATGCCGGGCTACGATCAGAACCTGCGTATGCAGGGCCAATACCTGGACCGGGACTAATTTGCTTAAGCAAATTTGAACATCGCTTCAGCGATGGCCCCTGGGGGGTGAGGCACCGCAGGTGCCGAATTAACCGGACTGCACTACAATCTGTTTCGTTATTATGACCCGGACAGCGGACGGTTCACCCAGCAGGACCCGATAGGGCTGGCGGGCGGGATTAACCTTTACCAGTATGCGCCGAATGCGCTGGGATGGGTGGATCCGTGGGGGTTGAGTTGTAAGAACGCGTGGAATGATTTTCAAAGGAAAACTAAAGGCGCATTCTCTTCAGTAAAACAGGCTGCTCGTGCATACAAAGCTACAAAAGGAATTGCGAAACCAGAAAAATTCCCTGATCCTGTTACTTACTTAGATTCTGATAAAATTAAATCTCACCTAAGTCAATTTGAAGATGGAGTTTCAAAAATCGCATGGGGTGTCAATCCTGCATATTCTGAAATCGGACCACCAGGTGGGCATTTTGTTATGCCTAAATCAGTGGCTGATGATGTAATTAGCCGATCTGGCGGTGATGTGCGCACAATTGAGAAAATGTTAGGATTGTCGAAAGGAGATCTAGGTGACGCACCTGTAAGAATTGACATATCTAATCCAACTGGGTTACGTATGCCATCTGGTAATGAGGCGGGCGCAAATAATTTTTGGCTGCCTGGGGGGTATACATCTGGAAGGATTCCTGAAGCAACTATAGATCCAACACCTTTGGATCAAGCCGTTATCAAGAAAATTTAAAGTAAGGAGTACATGATGGGTGAAGCTATATTTAGTGGCAATGGCATGTTTGTTACTCTAGAAGATGGAAGATATTATATCAACTATGACGCTGGTGGAATTACTAATAAAGATGTTAAATCTGAGATAAGCGAAGAAGAGTTTAATAAAGCCAAGCTTAGCGAACAAGACGCATATGAAGTAATCATACGCACTCAGGTAAGAGATAAAATAAACTGTTATTAGTAAGCTTGTTAATCTTATAATATAACGCCCCCAAACGTTGCCAAAGTATATTTCTATAAAATATACTTTGGCCTTTATTTTTTAATGCGATAGCTGTCTTGCTATTTTTTACATGTCAGCTTATCACAAAGAAATTTATTATGGGGTTTTTATAAAATAAATTAATTAAATCAAACATGATATAATGTGTGACTATAAAGACATATTGCTATATAATCGCTAATTTCCGAGTTTGTTTCGATTAAAGTAAGTGACTTAAGATTCCTAAGTTAAGGATCGCATTAAATCTCTAATTATAAACGGTTCGATAAGTTTGATCCTTAATATTCAAAAATTAGTCTTTGTTGTATAATTATATTTTTAAATCTTTTAGTAGCATCACGTGCTGGATAAGGCGTTTGCCTCACGTTCCTTTCCATATCCCCTCCCTAAACACAATCCAAGCCGCGCACTAAGGTGAGTTTCCGTTACGATCCGCTGGGACGCCGTATCAGTAAAACCAGCCAGCAGCTGTTACAGAGCAGGCCGTCGGGGAAGGCCGTAACGACACGCTTTGTCTGGGAAGGCTACCGTCTGTTGCAGGAGATCCACGACGGCATTCCGCTGACCTACGTTTACAGCGACAGCCAGAGCTATGAGCCGCTGGCCCGTATTGGTGGGGTTGAAAGCCCGGAGATTTACTGGTTCCATAATGCGGCCAACGGGATGCCTGAGCTGCTGACTGACGCTGAAGGGCAAAAAGCCTGGGAAGGGATCAACAGCCCGTGGGGCAAACTGCTGCGCGAGTCCAGCCAGCGGATGCCGGTCGTTCAGCAGAACCTGCGTATGCAGGGCCAGTACCTGGATCGGGACTAATTTGCTTAAGCAAATTTGAACATCGCTTCAGCGATGGCCCCTGGGGGGTGAGGCACCGCAGGTGCCGAATTAACCGGACTGCACTACAATCTGTTTCGATATTATGACCCGGACAGCGGACGGTTTACCCAGCAGGACCCGATAGGGCTGGCGGGCGGGATCAACCCTTACCTGTATGCGCCGAATGCACTGGGTTGGATGGAGCCCGTGGGGGTTGATGAAGTGTAAAGACCCTGCGAAAGAAGCAACTAAGTGGCAGGGGCCACATAACGATAACTATCCATTCATAGATGTTTATGAGAATACAGTTATAAAAAAAGGGACGATACTTTATGCGCTTCATCCGAATGGAGATCAGTTACCTGCTTATACTGTGAGTCATCCTACTGTCAGACAATATAAAGGTAATCCACTTGGCTATCATGAGGCTTTGCAGGTTAAATTGGACCCAAAATATCCAATGCGTTCAAAGGTAAGAGCATATTCTGTTACAGAAGATATATATGTAGCCAGAGGACGTGCTGAAGCTAATCCTCAACATGGTAAGGGAGGGGGGCTGCAGTTCTATATTCCGGAAGAAGCCCGACTTAAACTGAAACCTGGGAAAGTAATTGACATATGAAAAAAATGAATTTAGACGAGTCAAATGGAGCTTTACTTATTGATGGAAATGAAATAGATCTTTCCTCTTACAGTGCCTTTACTAATTCTTCATTTTTTAAATGTGCTGATGATTTGACACCTTTTGGGAAATATTATTTTTTTTCAAAAGATGTCCTTTGGCATAATGAACCATTTTTTGTGGAGTTCAGACCATCCGTTTTTTCAATTAAGGGTAGTGTTTTTCTTACCAGCAAAACTGGTGAATTTTTTAAGAATATGAATGATTGGGAAAAAAGAGCAAACTTAAATGTTTTAAAGGGAGAAGAGAGTAGATTGTTTGCATGGGTGCTAAATAGATACCCTAGTAATTATAAAGGTACAATAGAAAACCCTCCTTATGGTCATGTTTGGAGTTTTACATGGGGAGAAATAACAGTGCAGTCAGATACAAACGCATTTGAATGCGGGATATACATTAAATGGAGCTTAATTTAAATCTTCATGTCTTGCTTATATTTCAATGTAAAATATTTGTGTAAAATCATCATGATGATGCACTAATATTTGAAGGTTAAACGTGACTCAGAATGGAGTTGTAGCCGCTGGCAATAAGGTTTTCATTACTGCTCCATCTGAAAATATTAATGGTTTTAACCGCTGGTTTTATTGCTACAGATCAGCTCTGTTGTCGCATAAGTAAAACAACCTAAATTTGATTTAGAAAATACCTTCGGGCAGCTACATAACCCCGTGCTTTATGCTAGATGGTTCTCACCTGCTGTAGGAAATCTCCGACGGCTTTCTGCTGACCTACGTTTACAGCGACAGCCAGAGCTATGAGCCGCTGGCGCGTATTGATGGAGTGGAAAGCCCGGAGATTTACTGGTTCCATAATGCGGCCAACGGGATGCCGGAGCTGCTGACTGACGGTGAAGGGCAAAAAGCCTGGGAAGGAATTAACAGCCCGTGGGGCAAGCTGCTGCGCGAGTCCAGCGAACGAGTTCCGGTGGTGAAGCAGAATCTGCGTATGCAGGGCCAGTACCTGGACCGGGACTAATTTTCTTTAGCAAATTTGAACATCGCTTCAGCGATGGCTCCAGGGGTGAGGCCCCGCAGGGGCCGAATCAAGAGGACTGCACTACAATCTGTTTCGTTATTATGACCCGGACAGCGGACGGTTTACCCAGCAGGATCCGATAGGGCTGGCAGACGGGATCAACCTCTACCAGTATGCGCCGAGTGCGTTACACCTATGAGGTATTAAAACCTTATGAAGTTGATGCAGGTCCGGCAATTCATTGGTTTGGGAAACCAGGAATGAATAAGCAATACCAAACAGCTGATTACATTGAAGATCTTATCAAATATAGAGTCTTGAAAAAGTTATGAAGAATTTTATTAACAATAAGGTTTTGCTACATGATGGTATTGAAAATAACTTTATCCATGAAAAGAATTTTATTGAATGCCCATACTGCTCTGGAAAAATTGTTTTTTCGGTTTATGGTTCAAAAATTTTCAATTCAGAAGATTTAGAGTTTAAGGCGCTTTACTCAAAAAAAATAAGAGGAGTAAAAGAAAAAATTAAAGGTTCGGGTCGTTATAATTATGATGGAGAAGCTGTCAGCTTTTTTGAGACGGAGTGTGATTTTGAAAATCATAAGGCAATAGTCTTTTTTACATTTTCTGAAATCCAACCATCCAGGTATTCATCTCATTTGATAGGTCTTTTTCTAAGAGATTAATTCCCTAAATTTTATTATAAATAATATTTTAGTTAATTGCATTGATTGTTGAGAGATTATACGTGATTCCCGGCGATTTAGCTTCGATTACGGCAACAACCTGATCCGTGAAGAGCGCGACGATAATCCGTTCAGCCAGACATTATAGAACTCCGATAACGCCGGCCGGCTGTTGTCCCTGGAGGGCGCACAGCCGGGCAATGAGCAATGGCGCTGGGATGGCGCAGGCAATCCGCTGGATCGCCATAGTGCCGCCATGTGATGCATAACCGCGTCACCGAGCTGAATGGTATTCGCTGGAAATACGATATCCATGGCCGTACCACGGAGAAAGATGACGGGCATACCCGCTGGCGTTATCGCTACGATGGTGAGCATCGCC
>NZ_JAJNDH010000002.1:0-779965 GCF_021043305.1 Pantoea sp. MHSD4
CAGGAACAGACGGCTCTCAGCCGGTTGCTGAGAACCGTGAAAGAATCGGTGGAGCGGTAGTTCAGTTGGTTAGAATACCTGCCTGTCACGCAGGGGGTCGCGGGTTCGAGCCCCGTCCGTTCCGCCACTTAATTGGAAAGCCCTGACTTAACGGTCAGGGCTTTTTCCATTGCAGCTAAATCAGCCCGGGAAGTTCGCGCACTGATTCCCATCGATCTGCAGGATCATGTTAACGACAGCTGATAATCTGAACATAAAGCAATAATCCCGTTGTCGATTCCACCATTACGAATGTGTTCGGTTAAACGCCGACAATGCCAGCCTCTTAAGCGTTCACATACGCTGTCGCTGCTCAGCTGTCCACTCAGTAAGAAAACGATAAAAGCCCGCACACAGGCTGGCTCACCCCAGTGTCGTAGCAGTCAACCGCATTAAGGCGCATCCCGACCGGCAGACGTAGTGACTGCAACGGTGCTCCCTCCGCCACTTCACAATCGATCATAAAGTCCGAAAGACGGCTAATATCCTTACCCAAAGACAGAGCTGATTAATTGTCTGCCCACTGTCAGGGCTCAATGATGACAAAGACAATGTCGCCTCCCGATCTGCCTCGATTTGCTTAGCGAGCGAAAAAGGGCTGCTTTATGCTGGAAATGCGTGATGAATTCCGACATTCACCTGCATCCATTGAAACCCCGGTCTAGAATCCCTATAACAGACAGGTGTTAACTGTATTTTTGAATCATCAGCCAGGCGGGAAAGTGCGCAAAAAAACTTATGCAATGCGATATGTAGCAGGACAACCAGTGGAACAGATCTTTCCACCTGGCGCGATGCTCCATCTCGGTCAGGCACTGCCTCCCGGCGCCCCGTTGCCTGCGCATCCAAATCTCAAGGTCCTGGTATGGAACATCTTTAAGCAGCAACGCGCGGATTGGATGTCAGTACTGGAAGGATTTGGTAAGGATGCACATCTTGTATTACTGCAGGAGGCGCAGACCACACCTGAACTGGTGGAGTTTGCGACCAGTAACTATCTGGCTGCCGATCAGGTGCCCGCCTTTGTGCTGCCTCAGCACCCCTCTGGAGTGATGACACTTGCCTCTGCGCACCCGGTCTATTGTTGTCCGTTACGTGAGCGAGAACCTCTGCTGAGGCTGTCAAAATCGGCACTGGTCACGGCTTACCCTCTGCCGGCCGGTGATATGCTGATGGTCGTCAACATCCATGCGGTTAACTTCAGCCTCGGTGTGGACGTTTACAGTAAACAGCTGGGACCTATTGGTGAGCAGATTATGCACCACCAGGGACCGGTAATTATGGCCGGTGATTTTAATGCATGGAGCCGTCAGCGCATCAATGCGCTCTACCGGTTTGCACAGCGGATGAAACTGGAAGAAGTCATGTTTACTGCCGACCATCGTCGTAAAGCGTTTGGCCGCCCGCTGGATTTCGTCTTCTATCGCGATCTCAGAGTGAGCGAAGCATCCGTACTGGTCACGCGCGCGTCCGACCATAATCCGCTACTGGTGGAGTTCAGTTCAGGACGTGAGTAAGAGACATTAAGGCTGCCAGCAGAAGGCAAGGGAAGGGGAGGGGAATGCGTAGACGGCGGCAGATGCATAAAAGAAAAAGGCTGACAATTGTCAGCCTTTTCAACGTATCAGGTATCAGGGGTTGCGTTATTATTCACAAACAGCGTTAAGTTATCGCCGGGTTGAATATCTTTCGCATTGTCCAGCACACTGTTCCAGCGCATCACGTCTTTAATATTGACGCCGTGATGACGGGCAATACTGTCAAGAGAATCACCCTTGCGAACACGGTAGGTGATGCTGTTGCCGTTATCAGCCAGTCGGGTGCCATTCGAACCGATAGTCAGAGTCTGACCCGGTCGGATATCAGCACCGCGCAGGTTGTTTTCCTGCTTCAGTGTCGAGACGCTGACGCCAAGTTTAGCGGCGATACCAGAAAGCGTATCCCCACGTCGCACTTTATACCCGCCACTCGCGCTGGCTTTTGCAAGCTGCGTCGGCTGTACTGCTGCGATGTCACCGGAAGCCAGTGAGTTACGCAGTTTAGCGACGTTCGACTTCGGCACCATAATATAGTGCGGGCCGTTTGGCGCTGTTGCACCGCCTTTGTAGCCGGTATTGAAGCTCTTCAGTTTCGTGAGCGACATACCTGCCATTTCGGCAGCCTGCGTCAGCTGTATCTGCTGACCCACTTCCACTCGCGCCAGAGCACGACTTTCATTAGGTGTCGGCAGTTTGATACCGTAACGCTTGTTATTTTTGAGCAGTTCACTCAGAGCTAACATTTTAGGCACATACACGGTTGTTTCGCGTGGCAGCGATAAATGCCAGAAGTCAGTCGGCTTACCGCGCGCCTTGTTCTGCTTAATCGCTTTAAGCACACGTCCTTCACCACTGTTATAGGCGGCGATGGTTAATAACCAGTCACCGTCAAACATAGTGTTAAGACGCTGCATCATATCCAGCGCAACTTTCGTGGATGCGACCACATCACGTCGCCCATCGTAATACTGGTTTTGTTTCAAACCATAGTTTCGACCCGTAGCTGCAACAATCTGCCAGATGCCAGCGGCATTGGCGGATGACGTTGCCCGGGGGTCAAAAGCGCTCTCCACTATGGGTAGCAGTACCAGTTCCATCGGCATTTTACGTTTCTGTATCTGCTCGACTATCCAGTACATGTACGGCTCTGCCCGTAATGTTACATCGTGGAGATAGCTCTTATTTTTTAAAAATTTTCTTTTTTGTTCGCGGATTGCCGGGTTTTCCGGAATCCCCATCTTCAACTCGTCACTAATGAAACTCCAGAGATCTGCGTCTGCTGCGAGGCCAGTTCCATCTTCCTGCCATCGCGGCGACAAAAACTCGTCTCCGTACTTTCCATTTTCACCTTGACCAGCTGAAGACAGACTCTGTGCATGCTGTTCGGGAATATTGGCATCGTTCCTGGACGCCTGACATCCCACCAGCAAGACTGAGGCGAGTAATATCGCTTTAGCCTTCATATGTGTGTCAATAGTTCGCTTAAAAGACGAGCAACTATACGTGACGACTTTTCACAACACAACCCGAAAAATCAAAAAGCGTCTTTCTTCTCGCGTAGAACAGCAAATGTATGCCATAGCGGTTCATCAGAAACATTAACGTTTAAAGCGCGTTGTAAATCAACGTCTTGCGAACGGAGAAATAAATTAATTGACCGTTCGTGCGCCAGTTTTACAGGCAGACTAATGCCATTTTCAGCGCGTAAGTCCTTAATTTTCTGATATTCGGCCATTATTTGCGGGTCATGAGGCAGAATAGCCGCAGCAAACTTCAAATTGGATAAAGTATATTCATGCGCGCAACAGACTAAGGTTTCTCCTGGTAGCTGATTAAGCTTTTGAAACGAATCATACATTTGCTCTGCTGTGCCCTCAAAAAGGCGTCCACAGCCACCTGAAAAGAGGGTGTCTCCGCAGAAAAGATAAGGGGCGCTGTAATATGAGATATGTCCTAAAGTGTGACCAGGGGTATGAATCACGTCGAAAGTCAGCCCCAGAACCGTGACTTTATCCCCTTCGCTGACGATCGTTCTGGCTCCTTTGGCCTCGGTTTCCTGAGGGCCGTACACCTCCAGTTGCGGGAAATGCTCACACAGGGTTTTCACTCCACCGGTATGATCGTTATGGTGGTGAGTCAGCAGGATGGCGACCGGCTCCCAGCCGTTGGACGCCATTTTTTCTAACACCGGTTGGGCTTCGCCGGGATCGACAATCAGGCATTTACCTTGATCATCCGTCAGTGCCCAGATGTAGTTGTCCTGCAACGCAGGAATACTGGTAAGATTCATCATCACCTCTCGCAGGTCGTAGTAAAAGGAAGAGCGTAAAGCATGAAGCCCGCTAAATCACGCCAGATTCTGAACGCTCCGCTGTCATGGCGCGATATGCCGTGGGGAGAGTATTTCCGCGACGCGTTAACGCAGCAGCTTCAGCCTTACCTCGGAAAGCTATATGGCTTTCATATGCTTAAGCTTGGCAATCTCAGCGCAGAAATCAACACAGAAAATTGTGCTATTTCACATCAGGTCAATGTGGGCAGTAAAGGTGAGCAGTTGCAGGTACTGGCCGACCCGATGCAGTTGCCGTTTGAGTCGAAGTCGGTGGATGCCTGTCTGATGGCCCATACGCTCGCCTGGAGCCAGGATCCTCATCGGGTATTGCGCGAAGTGGACAGGGTGTTAATCGATGATGGCTGGATGATCATCAGCGGTTTTAATCCCTTCAGCCTGCTTGGCGTGAGCAAAATGGTGCCGGGATTAACTCGCAAGGCGCCGTGGAGCGGACGGATGTTCAGCCAGATGCGGTTGCTCGACTGGCTGGGGCTGCTGAATTATGAAGTGGTTTATCGCACCCGGTTTCAGGTGCTGCCGTGGCATCGACAGGGCGGGAAACTGATCAGCGCCCACTTACCGGCGCTGGGCTGCCTGAATATTGTGGTGGCACGTAAACGCACCTTCCCGCTGCTGCCGACACGGGCAAAGAAGAGCCTGAGTACCAGCAAGATCCGCCAGACGGTCAACGCGACGCGTCAGTTCCGCAAGGCAGAGGATCAGGACTCGGCTTTATAACCGATATCTTCAAAGGCAGGGTTTTCAGCTGCAGTGCGGGCCAGCACGTCGCAGCGTTCATTTTCCGGATGTCCGGCATGCCCTTTAACCCACTCCCACTGAATTTTGTGGGTGCTGAGTGCTAAGTCGAGACGCTGCCAGAGATCGACATTCTTTACTGGCTTTTTATCGGCGGTTTTCCAGCCACGCTTTTTCCAGTTATGAATCCAGCTGGTGATTCCCTGGCGCACATACTGACTGTCGGTGCTGAGCACCACATCGCAGGGTTGAGTCAACGCTTCAAGCGAAACAATCGCCGCCATCAACTCCATCCGGTTATTGGTGGTAAGGTGATAGCCCGCGCTGAACGTCTTTTCATGCTGACCGTAGCGTAAAATCGCACCATAACCGCCGGGACCGGGATTTCCGAGGCAGGATCCATCGGTGAATATTTCTACCTGTTTGCGCATCTCTGGTAGACTTCCTCTCAAAAACGCTAAGTCTGACATAAAACGGGTCTTATGAGCACTGCAAATAACCGCCAGATCGTTCTCGATACTGAAACCACCGGCATGAACATGATCGGGGTACATTATGAGGGGCACCGCATCATTGAGATTGGTGCGGTGGAGGTGATTAACCGTCGCCTGACCGGCAACAATTTTCATATGTATCTCAAGCCCGATCGGCTGGTCGATCCTGAAGCCTTTGGTGTCCATGGGATTGCAGATGAATTTCTTGCCGACAAGCCCGCGTTCAGCGAAATCGCTGATGAGTTTCTCGACTACATTCGCGGTGCTGAATTAGTCATTCACAACGCACCGTTTGATATCGGCTTTATGGACTACGAGTTCTCAAAGCTGAACCGTGGCATTGAGAAAACCGAAACCTTCTGCAAAATTACCGATAGCCTGGCGCTGGCGCGTCGTATGTTTCCCGGCAAGCGTAACAGCCTTGATGCGCTCTGCTCGCGTTATGAAATAGACAACACCAAGCGTACTCTGCACGGCGCACTGCTCGATGCCGAGATTCTGGCGGAAGTCTTCCTGACCATGACCGGTGGTCAGACGTCGCTCTCGTTCTTATCGGAAAGTGAAAGTGCCCGTGAGGCGCAGGGAGAGAGCATTCAGCGCATCGTCCGTCCCGCCTCTGCACTGCGCGTGGTCACGGCCAGCGAAGAGGAAGTGGTTGCCCATGAGTCCCGTCTGGATCTGGTGATGAAAAAGGGTGGCAGCTGTCTGTGGCGTGGCTGAATGGCCTGTTTTTGTGGATAAAATCAACGCCAAGCTGAAAAAAACAGCAAACGATTTATTCACCTGGAAAAAGCGTTGACGCCGTAACAACCTGCCATTACTATGCGCCTCGTTCTCGACGGGGAACAAAGCGCGGAGCGGTAGTTCAGTTGGTTAGAATACCTGCCTGTCACGCAGGGGGTCGCGGGTTCGAGCCCCGTCCGTTCCGCCAATCTCTTTAAAAAAGCCGATTCAGAAATGAATCGGCTTTTTGCTGTCTGCTATTCAGCGACGGCCTGGTTCTTCTGCGCCACTACCTCGCCATGCGCGCGGGTCACATCTTCAGCTTCACGATCTTCACGGGCGATAAAGCGATAGCAGCCCGCCGCCAGACCAGCACCAATGAACCAGCTGAAGTTCGCCACCTGATGCAGGGAAGGGATAAAACTAATCACCAGGCAAATCGCTACCGACGGCAGCAGCGCGCCAATTGCTTTGGGGTTAAAGCCACCGCGATACCAGTAACGACCAGATGGCGTGTCATTAAACAGATCGTCGACTGAGATACGGCCACGCTTAATCAGATAGAAATCGGTTAACAGAATCCCGAACAGCGGCCCGATAAAGGATCCCAGCACATCCAGTGTGTAGTGAATCAGCTCAGGCGACTGGAACAGGTTCCACGGCGTTAACAGCACTGAACCAACGGCGGCGATCATCCCACCGGTGCGGAAGCTGATTTTCTGTGGGGAACAGTTCGAGAAGTCAAACGCGGGTGAAACGAAGTTCGCCACGATGTTGATGCCGATAGTGGCGGTAATCATGGTCAGCAGACCAATCGCGACCGCCAGATCGTTGCCGACCATGCTTACGGTTTCGATGGGATCGGTAATCATTTTGCCAAACAGCGACTGGGTGCCCGAGACAATCACCACCGTCACCACTGAGAACAGCAGGAAGTTAAACGGCAGGCCCCAGCGGTTGCCGCGACGAATCTCGGACATATTCTTGCCGTAGCGTGAAAAATCACCGAAGTTTAACAGCGGCCCGGAGAAGTAAGAGACCACCAGCGCCGTGGCCGTAATCATCTGCCAGGTCTGTTCGCCTGCGGTCAGCGATTTGCTGGCGAGGGTAAAGGAGATGCCATCGAAACCGGTCTTGTATACAATCCAGCCCGCCAGTGCCACCATCACCACATAGACCGCCGGTCCAGCGACATCAATAAACCGCTTAATGGCGTTCATGCCGTGCCAGAACACCATCGCCTGCAGTAACCACATAATGCCGAAACAGCACCAGCCCAGCAGCGACAGGCCCAGCCAGTGTGGCACGGTCATTGATGTCAGCGACGGCGCAAACTTCAGCAGCACCAGCATCAGTGCATTCGCCGCCAGATAGGTCTGAATGCCATACCAGGCGAACGCGATCAGCCCGCGAATCACCGCCGGAATATTGGCACCAAACACGCCAAACGCCTGACGACAGATCACCGCATAAGGGACACCCGCCATCTGGCTCGGTTTCGCCACCAGGTTGGCACAGATTTGCACGATGCAAATCCCGGCCAGCAGGCAGAGCAGCACCTGCCAGCTGGCTAATCCCAGCGTGAAGAAACTGGCGGCTACCACATAGCCGCCCATGCTGTGCACATCGGACATCCAGAAAGAGAAGATGTTGTACCACGACCAGTTCTGATTGCGAGTCGGTGCCAGGTCTTCGTTACAAAGCCGTGGGCTGTAACGTGCACTGGCTTCAGAGGCCGCGCTGGCCACCGTTGATTGTTTTGGCATGAAACCTGCTCCTGTACCTGAAAGTGGAATGAATAATCTGGTAAGACGGCATTGCAGGATTCAGGCCAGATCTGTTTTCTTGTATACAATATTTATTTTTCACGTATACGATAGTGGCACACAGCGAGCGACCGGAGCAGGTAATGACGAGTAAAACAGGCCAGCGAGACGCCACTCATCTGCAGGACAAAGATGAAGGGATTTACCAGGCGTTGATGAACGCTATTGTTGAGCACCAGCTGCCGCCGGGCAGTAAATTGCCGGAAGAGGCACTTTCCGCGGTCTTTGGGGTGAGTCGCACCGGCATCCGCAAAGTGCTGCAGCGCCTCGCGGCGGTGCAGATGGTCACCCTGACGCCCAA
This sequence comes from Pantoea sp. MHSD4, assembly GCF_021043305.1. Classification (NCBI taxonomy): domain Bacteria; kingdom Pseudomonadati; phylum Pseudomonadota; class Gammaproteobacteria; order Enterobacterales; family Erwiniaceae; genus Pantoea; species Pantoea sp. MHSD4. The sequence goes on from NZ_JAJNDH010000002.1 coordinate 8,010, forward strand.
ACGTGGTGCGCAGGTGGCGACACCCGGCGTTGAAGAGGCACGTGACATCTTCTCAACCCGCAGTTTAATGGAGTGCGTCAATCTGCCTGCGGTACTGGCGCATCTGCAGCCTCCGCATCTGGCGGCACTGGAGCAGCTCATTGCACAGGAAAACCAGGCGCACGCCGATCATGATGGTCCGGCAGCCATCCGGCTTTCCGCCGCGTTTCATATTCAGCTACAGGCGATCTCCGGTAATCAGGTGCTCACCGGCATGGTGACCAGCCTGACTCAGCGCTCCTCACTGGTAATTGCCGCCTGGGGCGCGCCCTGGCAGCGCGGCTGTCGCTGTGACGATCACGCAAATCTTCTGGCGTTACTGCGCGCTCGTGCGCTGGAACCGCTGACTCTCGCGCTTCAGCATCACTTTGAGCACATCGTTTCCAGCCTGCACTTTGAGCGCAGCGGAGAAACCCTGCCCGATTTCTCCCGACTGTTTGCCTCAGTCTCTGGAGTCGCTTCATGAGTCTGATTCAGGTCATTAATCCCAACACCAGTCTGGCGATGACCGAAACTATCGCTCAGGCCGCGCGTGCGGTCGCCGCGCCGGGCACCGAAATTCTGGCGGTTTCGCCGTCGCAGGGCGTGCCCTCCATTGAAGGGCACTTCGATGAGGCGATCGCCGCCATCGGCGTGCTGGAGCAGATCAAGCTGGGCAGGGAGCAGGGTGTCAGCGGACATGTCATTGCCTGCTTCGGCGATCCGGGTTTACTGGCCGCACGCGAGCTGGCCAGCGGGCCGGTAATCGGCATTGCGGAGGCGGCGATGCACACCGCCACGCTGCTGGCGACACGTTTCTCCATTGTCACCACGCTGCCGCGCACGCTGGTGATTGCGCGTCATCTGTTGCAGCAGTATGGTTTTACCCATCACTGTGCCGCGCTGCATGCCATCGATCTGCCGGTACTGGCGCTGGAGGATGGCAGCGGTCTGGCGCAGGAAAAAGTGCGGCAGCGCTGTATTCAGGCGAAACGGGAAGATGGCAGCGGGGCGATTGTGCTGGGTTGTGGCGGAATGGCGACGCTGGCGGCTTCGCTGACCCAGGAGCTGGGCCTGCCGGTGATTGATGGCGTCAGCGCAGCGGTGAAAATGGTCGAGTCGCTGGTGGCGCTTGGTTTTGGCACCAGCAAACATGGCGATCTGGCCTGGCCTTTGCAGAAACCTCTCTCAGGTGCGTTTCAACATCTAAACTAACGGAACTTTCCCGAATCAAAACAGGTGGAGTAATGACTGACGCTGCAGAGAAGAAAGAGTACAGCTTTAACAAAAACTATCCGCGCGATTTAATCGGTTATGGCGCCAATCCGCCGCACGCCGCCTGGCCCAATAACGCCCGTGTGGCAGTGCAGTTTGTCCTGAATTACGAAGAGGGTGCAGAAAACAGTGTGCTGCATGGCGATGCGGGCTCAGAGCAGTTCCTCTCCGACATCATCGGTGCAGCCAGCTATACCGATCGTCACATGTCGATGGAGTCGCTGTATGAGTACGGCTCCCGCGCCGGCTTCTGGCGCATCCACAATGAATTTCAGAAACGTGGTCTGCCGCTAACCGTGTTTGGTGTGGCGATGGCGCTGGCGCGTCATCCGGAAATTGTCGAGGCGATTAAACAGGCGGACTACGATGTGGTCAGCCACGGCTGGCGCTGGATCCACTATCAGGGCATGGATGCAAAAACTGAACGTCAGCATATGCAGCAGGCAGTGGATGTGCTGGTGGATCTGTTTGGGAAAGCGCCAACAGGCTGGTACACCGGGCGCGACAGCCCGAACACCCGTCGGCTGGTGGTGGAGCAGGGTGGGTTCAGCTACGACAGTGACTACTACGGCGATGATCTGCCGTTCTGGACGCAGGTTACCTGCCAGGATGGCACGGTAAAACCGCACCTGGTTATTCCTTACACCCTTGAGTGCAACGATATGCGCTTTGCCTCGCCGCAGGGGTTTAACACCGCCGAACAGTTCTTCACCTATCTGCGCGACACCTTCGATGTGCTGTATGAAGAGGGAGAGACGGCGCCGAAGATGATGTCGGTCGGCATGCATTGCCGCCTGCTGGGTCGCCCTGGCAAATTCCGCGCGTTGCAGAACTTCCTCGATCACATCCAGCAGCACGACGACGTCTGGATCTGTACCCGCCAGCAGATTGCTGACCACTGGATCGCAACTCACCCGGCACCTTAAGCCAGTTCCGGCGCTTGCCCCGTTCTGAACGGGAGCAGCGCCGGATGCCGTCAGCTCATCAGACTGACCTGCGCCGCCACGATGCACCAGCCGTGGGGCATTCGTACCCAGGTCTGCTGCTGACGACCAATCTTATCGCTACCAGGGCGGGTAAATTCGGTGCTGCAGACCGCATAATCCTCGCCAAAAGTCGTAATCACGGTGTTCCGTAGCGTCCGGTTCAGACCGGCTGAAGGACGCGCGGCACGGAAGGCCCGAATTTCATCAATGCCATACAGATTCTCACCCGCCCCAAGACGCACGGTTCGCGGGTCATGCCAGAAGAGCGCATCCAGTTCTTCCACGTCATTGCTGACCAGCGCCTGCTCGTAGCGATAAAACTGCGCCGTTACCTCGGTGAGCACCTGCGGTAAATTAATCTCTCTGTTCATCACGCTCCTGCCATATTCATTTGCGGCATCGTAATGCCCTGTTGTTCCAGTGCCCAGGCGGCGCGTAGTACTGCCTCTTCATTAAACGGACGGGCGATAAGCTGTAATCCAATCGGCAGGCCACTTCGGGTCGCCAGCGGCACGGTACAGACCGGCAATCCCAGGAAGGAGATCGGCTGCGTCAGCATTCCCATGCTCGCCTTGGCGGGCAGCGACTCACCCTGAATCGTCAGGGTTTGCTGACCGATAGTAATCGCGCTGCAGGGCGTCGCTGGGGCGATCAGCACATCGAACCGATCAAACAGCGGTAACACCTGCTGCTGAAAATGGCGACGGAAACGCTGTGCCTGCACATACCAGGCACCAGGCATCATGGCACCGGCCAGCAGACGCTCACGTGAGTTCGGTTCAAACTGCTCCGGCATCTGGCGCAGGGCAGGCAAATAGTGATTGCCGCCCTCGGCGGCGGTCATGATAAACGCCGCCGAGCGGGCCAGCTCCGCCTCCGGCATCAGCACCTCTTCCTGAGCCTCAAGCGCGGCTGCAACTGCCGCGACGGCCGCGCGGGCATCCTCATCGCACCAGCGGGCAAAAAAACCACCCAGTACGCCACAGCGCAATCCTTCGCTGCCCTGTGACAGCCCTGGCAGCGTCTCGGCCAGTGGACGGTCAGCCTGAAACGCGTCAGCGTGGTCTGCACCCTGCAACAGGTCATACACCAGTGCCAGGTCCTCAACCCGGCGCGCCAGTGGGCCGATGTGATCAAGGCTGGCGACAAACGGATGGCTGCCGCTGCGTGACAGACGACCAAAAGTTGGCTTAAGACCAAAAATACCGCACAGCGACGCGGGCACCCGAATCGAGCCGTTGGTGTCGGTGCCCAGTGAAAAGTGGACCAGCCCGGCGGCCACGGCGGCGGCTGAACCGCCTGAAGAGCCGCCCGCCACGCGGCTCAGATCGCGCGGATTGTGCGTCGCACCATAGTGGCTGTTTTCGGTGGTAAAACCATAGGCATAGGCATCCATGTTCAGCATGCCCGACAGCAGTGCGCCCGCGTGACGCAGTTTCTCCACGGCAAACGCATCTGCCTGGGCCGCAGGGCGATCGCGGAACAGGCTGGCACCGGCCAGTGTGCTGTGACCCGCCACATCAAACAGGTTTTTCACCGCATACGGGATGCCCGCCAGCGGTGGCAGGGTTTCGCCGCGCTGCCGCTGCGCATCAATCGCGCTGGCCTCTTTTAACATGCGCGGCCCGGTCACTTCCGTCCAGGCATTCAGCGCCGGATTATGCTGCTCAACGGCCTGCAGCGTGCTCTTCGCTACCTCCACCGCGCTGATCTCACCCTGCTGGATCGCCCGCTGCAGGCTCTGAATCGAAACATCACCTAATCTCATGCCTGGTATACTCCTGCCACTTCCAGCCGATCGTCCAGCGGAAACGCCATCAGCGGTGCCGCCATCTCCGCGATACGCGACAGCTGGATCAGCAGTTCAGCGCAGCGGGCGTCATCCAGTTCCAGTTGCAGTATCTGCTCCATATGGCCGATGTAGCTGGCCCAGTCGTGTTGATTCATGATTCGCTCCTGTTAAAAACCGGCAGCGCTGCCGTTACTGCGCGGATCGCTTGCGCCCTCAAACATGCCGTTGCTGTGACGCACGATGGCGCCCGCATGGCCAACGGATTCACTGAAGTCCGGCAGCAGCTCCACCTCATGTCCCCACAGACGCAGCATCAATACCGTTTCGTCGTCAAAACGGCCTTCCAGTTTCAGTGAGTCGGACGATTGACCCCAGGTCCGGCCCAGCAGCCAGCGCGGCGCACTGACCGCCTGCTGTAACGGCAGGCCCTGAATGACATGGCGGGTAAAAATCGCCGCCTGGGTCTGCGGCTGTCCATCTCCGCCCATGGCGCCATACACCATTGTCCGGCCATCTTTCAGGCGTGCAGCGGCGGGATTCAGGGTATGAAACGGCTGCTTGCCGGGCGCAAGGGCGAGTAAGTGGTCAGGATCCAGGCTAAACGCCGCGCCACGGTTCTGCCAGGTAATACCGGTGCCGGGCAGCACCACACCACTGCCAAACTCGTGATAGATGCTTTGAATAAAGGAGACCGCCAGACCGCTGCTGTCCATCACGCCCATCCAGACGGTATCGCCCGGGCCGCGTCCGCTCCCCCAGGCTGCCGCCTCACCATCGGTGATTTGGCTGGCGAGTGTGGCAAGGTGATCGCTATCCAGCAGCGCCTGCAGATCTTCGGTAACGTGACGCGGATCGGTGATGTGTTTGTCCCGCAGCGCAAAGGCTTTCTTGGTGGCTTCAACGATGCGGTGCACCGTCTGCGCGTCATCAGCCTCCGCCATCGCCAGCCGGTCGGTGATGCCGAGGATGGCCAGCGACACCATGCCCTGCGTCGGCGGGGCGATATTCCAGATGTCGCCTTCACTGTGTGCGAGGTGCAGTGGCGTTGTGCGGCGGGCGCGATGCTGCTGCAGATCGTTCAGCGTCACCGGCATGCCCAGTGTCGCCATCTCGTCGGCCAGATGATGAGCCAGCGGGCCGCGATAAAAACTGTCGAGTCCCTCTTCGGTGAGCTGACTCAGGGTGTTCGCCAGTGCGGGCTGGGTAAAACGGCTGCCGGGCTGCGGCACCTCGCCGTCAGGCATAAACGTGGCGCTGAAGCCGGGCTGATGCTGCAACTCACTGCGAAACGTCGCGGTGGCGGCGCTCTGTGAAGCGGTCACCGGAATGCCGTCGGCGGCGTAGCGAATGGCATCACGCAGCAGACGAGCCAGCGGCAGCGGCGGGGTGCCCATCTCCTTAGAGAGCATCAGTGCCTCCTGCCAGCCACTGACTGTACCGGCTACGGTCAGCGCCGCTTTCGGTCCGCGATGTGGAATTTTCGGGTGATCGGCGTAAAAATCGCGGTGAGCCAGTGAACCTGCTGCGCCGCTGGCGTCGATAGCGACAGGATCACCACCGGGCGGCAGAATCAGCCAGAAACCGTCGCCGCCCAGTCCATTCATGTGTGGATAGACCACCGCGATAGTTGCGGCGGCGGCCACCATCGCTTCAATGGCATTACCGCCATCACGCAGTACCGCGAGTGCGCTTTCACTCGCCAGATGGTGCGGCGTCACCGCCATCCCCTGCGGGGCCATATTGCTTTGAATCATCGTTTTCTCATTCTTCGGGTGACAGTACGCATAACAAAGCAAGAGCTGTTCCAGTTTTCACCCTGCGATGACAATGCGCCGGTTAACCTGGCGTAAATTGTGCTAGGTTTTGCTAAACAAAAGTGCTGAAACAAAAGTTACAGGACGCCTTATGCAACAGCTTGATGAACGACTCAGAAGTCACTATCCCCAGCTCTCGCCACAGGAACAGCGCATTGCTGACTTCGTGTTTGACCATTTCGATGACCTGATCAGCTACAACAGCGCCGAGCTGGCGCGGCTCAGTGGTGTGTCGAAAGCCACGGTCAGCAGGCTGTTTAAGCGACTGGGCTACGAAAAGTACAAGGATATGCGCGATGAGTTACGCATCCTGCGTCAGAGCGGCATGCCGCTGACAGATAATCGTGATGCCGTGCAGGGCAATACCTTGCTGGCACGCCACTATAAGCAGGAGATGGCGAATCTGACGCAGTGGGTTAACAGCCTGGATGCACAGCACTTTAACGAGGTTATTCAGCAGCTGTCGCAGGCAAAACGCGTCTTTATCATCGGTATGCGCAATGCCTACCCGGTGGCGCTGCACCTGCGCCAGCAACTGGTGCAGGCGCGTTCACAGGTGCATATTCTGCCGCAGCCGGGCCAGACGCTGGCAGAGGAGCTGGTGGATATCACACCGGACGACATGGTCATCGTGATGGCCTTTCGTCGTCGTCCACGCATCATTCGCCCGCTGATGCAGCAGTTGCAGGCAGCCGGTATCCCGCTGCTGGCGCTGTGTGAGCCGCAGGCGCAGACGGTGATTGCGCTGGCGCGCTGGCAACTCTGTACGCCGCTGGACAGCGTCTCCGCCTTCGACAGTTACAGTGCCGCCATGAGTCTGGTTAACCTGATCGCCAATGCCCTGCTGCATGAAATGCTGGCTCAGGGACGTCAGCGGATTCATCAGATCGCTGACCTTTATCAGCAGTTCGACGAACTGGAGCACCGTTAGCAGGCACCGTTTTGGTGCTTTGCCCCATTTCAGAACGCCGCTTCCCCGGCGTAGTCGCTCCGATTACGCCCGCATTCTGCTGAACTCTCTGCCGCTTAACCCTTTTTTTGTTGCCGCCCGGATTGGCACATTAGTTGCAGATTGCATGTCAAAGAATCTTTTGTTTCACGTTAATCTCACCGGGGTGCATAATGAAAAAAGTTTTAATGGCGGTAGCAGCTGCAGCATTACTGATGGCTCAGGCGGGAAGTGCGCTGGCCGATCAACTGCAGGACATCCAGAAGCGCGGTGTCATCCGCGTCGCTGTGCCGCAGGATTTCCCACCCTTTGGCTCGGTCGGCACTGACCTTCAGCCGCAGGGGTATGACATCGACACGGCGAAATATCTGGCAAAGCAGATGAAACTTAAGTTGCAGCTGGTGCCGGTCAGCAGTGCCAACCGCGTGCCTTATCTGCAAACTGACAAGGTCGATCTGGTTATCTCCAGCATGGGTAAAAATGCCGAGCGTGAGAAAGTGATCGACTTTACACGTGCCTATGCGCCGTTCTTCCTGGGCGTATTTGGTCCGAAAGGTGATGAGATCAAAGCGGCGTCGGCGCTGAGCGGCAAGTCGATTGGCGTCACGCGCGGTGCGGTAGAAGACATGGTGCTCAGCGACGTTGCGCCGAAAGATGCGCAGATAAAACGCTATGAAGATAACAACACCACGTTGTCTGCCTATCTCTCCGGTCAGGTGCAATATGTCGCCACCGGTAACCTGGTGGTCGCCGCGATTGCACGCCAGAATCCGGCTAAAGCGCCTGTCGCGCAGTTTATGCTGAAAGATTCACCCTGCTTTATCGGCCTGAAGAAAGATGAGCCTGCGCTGAAAGCGAAAGTCAATGCGCTGATTGAGCAGGGCATCAAAGATGGCACTCTGAATAAACTGTCAGAAGAGTGGCTCAAAGCGCCGCTGCCCGCCAACCTCGGCGCCTGAGGACGGATTCATGACCGGGCAACTTAACTTTCCCGCCCTGTGGCCCTACTGGCCGGAGCTGCTCTCCGGTCTGTGGGTCACCCTCCAGCTGACGGTGCTGGCGACGACCGGTGGTGTGGCGCTGGGCATTGCGGGCGCGGCGCTGCGCAGCGGCAAACCCAGCTGGATGAGCCGCCTGTGGGGCATCTATGTCGAGCTGATCCGCAATACGCCGTTTGTGGTGCAACTGTTCTTTATTGTTTTCGGTCTGCCTGCGCTGGGGCTGAAACTTACCGCTGGCGAGGCGGCGCTGCTGGCGATGCTGATCAACCTTGGCGCTTACAGTACCGAGATCATCCGCGCCGGAATTCAGGTAACACCCAAAGGGCAGTGGGAAGCAGGCCGGGTGCTGGGATTAACCCGCAGCCAGACGTTTTTGCGGGTGGTGTTGCCGCCTGCACTGCAGCGCATTTACCCGGCGCTGGTCAGTCAGTGCATCATCGTGATGCTGGGGTCGTCGGTGGTGTCCCAGGTTTCTTATGAGGAGCTGACCTTCGCCGCTAACCTGATTCAGTCGCGTACCTTCTTAAGTTTTGAGGTCTATCTGGTGACCACGCTGATCTACCTGGCGTTGTCGATTGCGATGCGCCATCTGCTGCTGGCAATTGGCCGTAAATGGTTTGGAGTGCAGCCATCATGATGACGACCTTTACTGACTGGGACATCCTGCGCAACCTGCTGCTGGCGGCGCGCTGGACCCTGTTACTGTCGCTGGTGGCCTTTGCCGGCGGAACGCTGGTAACGCTGCCACTGCTGTTTCTGCGTCTGCTGCAACGCAAGTGGCTGACGCGCGTGATACGCGGTTACACGGCGCTGTTTCAGGGCACGCCGCTGCTGATGCAGCTGTTCCTGGCATTTTTCGGCGTCGGGCTATTCGGCATTGATGTCGCGCCCTGGACCGCAGCTTCGCTGGCATTGACCTTCTACACCAGCGCCTTTCTGGTGGACATCTGGTACGGCAGCATTCGCGCCCTGCCGAAAGGGCAGTGGGAAGCGTCGCGCTGCCTCGGCCTGACCTTTGGTCAGACGCTATGGCGGGTGGTGGCACCTCAGGCGATCCGCATCGGTATCGCGCCGACCGTGGGCTTTGCCGTGCAGGTGATCAAGGGCACCGCGCTGGCCTCAATTATCGGCTTCATTGAGCTGACTAAGGCGGGCACCATTCTGAACAATGTGACCTATCAGCCGTTTAAAGTCTTTGGGCTGGTGGCGCTGGGCTACTTCCTGATGTGTTATCCGCTGTCTCGCTACAGCCAGTATCTGGAGAAAAAATTCAATGCCGCTCATCACCATTAATCAGGTGCAAAAATATTACGGCGACAACCATGTGTTGAAAGGCGTGGATCTGGATATCGACATGGGCGAGGTGATCTCGATCATTGGTCGCAGTGGATCCGGCAAAAGCACGTTGCTGCGCTGTATGAACGGGCTGGAAGGCTATCAGGAGGGCAGCATCAAGCTCGGCGGGATGACGATTACTGACCGTGATTCGCAGGCGCGTGAAATCAGCCGCTCGGTCGGAATGGTATTTCAGAGCTTCAATCTATTCCCGCACATGACGGCGCTGGAGAACGTGATGCTGGCGCCGCGCCGGGTGCTGAAGAAAAGCGAGGCCGAGTGCCGTGCGCTGGCGGCGCAGATGCTGGAGAAAGTCGGGCTGGGTGAACGTCTTAACTACTATCCTGCCAGCCTCTCTGGCGGTCAGCAGCAGCGCGTGGCGATCGCCCGTGCGCTGGCGATGACGCCGAAAGTTTTACTCTGTGATGAGATTACCTCCGCGCTCGATCCTGAACTGGTGGGCGAAGTGCTTAAAGTTCTGGAGCAGCTGGCGGCAGAGGGAATGACGCTGATCCTCGTCACCCATGAAATGAGCTTTGCCCGCGACGTGGGCGATCGTGTGGTCTTTATGCATCAGGGGCGCGTCTGGGAGCAGGGCGACAGTAAAACGCTGTTCGCCCAGCCGCAGACGCCGGAGCTGAAGCAGTTTATCTCTTCGGTTCGTCTCTAAATGTTTAGTTTGACAGGCGTTTATTGTTGCAGACAGTCTGACCACGGACAGCGCGGAACAACCGGAGCGTACACGAAGTACGTGAGGATGACTCGCTGTGCTCGCCCCTTCAGGGCCGCCCTTACGGGCGTTCAGGTTGCTAAAGCAGCCTGTGTGAGCACTGCCCGGGGCCAGAATGGCAAATAAAATAGCCTGTCGGGCATCAGAAAAGGAAATGATGATGGATATAACACAATACCCGCAACTCAATCCGCCACAGCGTCTGCTGATGGGACCGGGACCGATCAACGCCGATCCCCGCGTGCTGCGCGCCATGTCGAGCCAGCTGCTGGGTCAGTACGATCCCGCGATGACCCACTACATGAACGAAGTGATGGCGCTCTATCGCGGCGTGTTCCGCACAGAGAACCGCTGGACGCTGCTGATTGATGGCACCTCTCGTGCCGGCATCGAATCGATACTGCTCTCCGCTATCCGCCCTGGCGACAAAGTGCTGGTCCCGGTGTTTGGCCGCTTCGGTCATCTGCTGTGCGAAATTGCCCGCCGCTGTCGTGCGGACGTTCACACCATCGAAGTGCCGTGGGGCGAAGTCTTTACCCCGGACCAGATTGAAGATGCGATCAAAAAAGTGCGGCCACGCCTGCTGCTGACCGTGCAGGGCGATACCTCGACCACCATGCTGCAGCCACTTGAGCAGCTGGGGGCGATCTGCAAACAGTACGGCGTGCTGTTCTACACCGATGCCACCGCGTCGCTGGCGGGCAACCCGCTGGAAACGGATGCCTGGGGACTGGATGCCGTATCGGCGGGGATGCAGAAATGCCTGGGCGGCCCATCGGGCACGTCGCCGATCACCCTGAGCGCAGAGATGGAAGCGGTGATCCGCAAACGCAAATGCGTGGAGCAGGGGATCCGCACCGAGGCGCATCAGGATGGAGATGATGAAATGATCTACTCCAACTATTTTGATCTCGGCATGATCATGGATTACTGGGGGCCGGAGCGGCTTAACCATCACACCGAAGCGACCAGTGCGCTGTTTGGCGCCCGCGAGTGTGCCCGTCTGATCCTGCAGGAAGGGCTGGATAACGGCATCGCCCGTCACAAACTGCATGGTGAAGCGATGCTGAAAGGCATTCAGGGAATGGGGCTGGAGACCTTTGGCGATCTGAAAAACAAGATGAACAACGTGCTGGGCGTGATGATCCCGTCAGGTGTCAACGGCGATCAGGTGCGCAAACTGATGCTGGAGGATTTCGGCATTGAGATTGGCACCTCATTTGGTCCGCTGCATGGCAAGGTGTGGCGCATCGGCACCATGGGTTACAACGCGCGCAAAGATTGCGTGATGCAGACGCTATCGGCGCTGGAAACAGTGCTGACTCATGTTGGTTATCGCACGCCGCAGGGCGCGGGTGCGCAGGCCGCCTGGGATCACTACGGGAGCCAGGCATGATGATGAGTGCCAGCGAAGCTCAGGCCGCTGCACAGCGCGTGATGGCGCGCTGTGATGCGCTGGCAGCGATCAGCGAAACGGCTGAGGGCCTGACCCGCGTCTACCTGTCGGCGGAACATCTGCGCGCCAACGCCTGCGTCGGTGAGTGGATGCAGGCAGCGGGGATGCAGGTGTGGCAGGATGAAGTCGGCAATATCTGTGGGCGCTATGAGGCGGCAGAAGCGGGTGCGCCTGCGCTGCTGCTCGGCTCCCATCTCGACACGGTGCGCAACGCCGGCCGCTACGACGGGATGCTGGGCGTGCTCAGCGCCATTGAAACCGTACAGTGGCTAAATGAACATCAGCGCCGCCTGCCGCTGGCCATTGAGGTGATTGGCTTTGGCGACGAAGAGGGCACCCGTTTTGGCATTACGCTGCTGGGCAGTCGCGGGATTACCGGCAGCTGGCCGCAAAGCTGGGTGACACATCCCGACGGCAACGGCATTACTGTCGCGCAGGCGATGGCCGATGTTGGTCTCGACAGCGACAGGATCGCATCTGCGGCGCGGCGGGTTGAGGATATCGTCGGATATCTTGAGCTGCACATCGAACAAGGCCCCTGTCTGGAGCAGGAAGATCTGGCGCTGGGTGTGGTCACGGCGATTAACGGTGCGCGCCGCCTCAACTGTCGTTTCACCGGCGAAGCGGGCCATGCGGGAACGGTGCCGATGACGCATCGCAAAGATGCGCTGGCCGCCGCCGCCGAGTGGATGGTGTTTATCGAGCAGGCCACCCGTGAGCAGGATCCGCAGCTGGTCGCGACTGTGGGCACGATTAACTGCGCGCCGGGTGCAGTGAATGTGATCCCCGGCGAGGTATCGCTGTCGCTGGACGTGCGCGGTCCGCTGGATAATCCGCTGGAGACGCTGCTCTCCAGCCTGCTAACGCAGGCTGAGGCGATTGCGCTGCGTCGTGGACTTCGCTTCGAGTCGAACGAATATTATCGCATCGGTGCTACCGCCTGTGACTCCGCGCTGCAACAGGCGCTGAGCCATGCAGTGGAAACGGTGCAGGGTCGCAGTCTGTCACTGCCGAGCGGGGCCGGGCACGACGCTATCGCTATCGCTGAACGCTGGCCGGTCGGCATGTTATTTGTGCGTAACCATCGCGGCATCAGTCATCATCCGGCAGAGTCGGTGGCGCTTGACGATGTGGCCCCTGCGCTGCAGGCTTATCTGGAAGCGGTCTCGCTGATTGCCGGACGGAGTTAAAATATGGAGTTAGCCACATTTAATCAGCTGTCAGCTGACGAGGCGCAGTCGGCCATCCGGCACTGTGTGGCGATCCCGCACTGGCAGCAGTCGATGGTGGCGGGCCGGCCTTTTGCCACCATTGAGGCGCTACTGGCCACTGCCGATGCGCTGGCTCGCCAGTGGCAGCAGCCCGAGCTGGAAGCGGCCTTGTCGGCCCATCCCCGCATTGGCGAACGCGCGAACGGCGCGGACAAAGAGTCTGTACTGTCGCGTGGGGAGCAGTCCGCGATGCAGCAGGCCGATTATGCTCTGCAACAGGCGATGCAGCAGGGGAATAAGGCTTATGAAGCGCGTTTTGGCCGGGTGTTTCTGATTCGTGCCAAAGGGCGCAGCGGCGAACAGATGCTCGCAGAGTTGCAGCGTCGGTTGCAGAATAGCGATGTTACCGAGCAGCAGGAGGCGCTGGATCAACTGCGTGAAATTACCCTGTTACGCCTTAAGGAGACGATTCAATGAGCACTGTGACCACCCATATTCTCGACACGGCGCTGGGTAAACCGGCCAGCGGCGTGGCGATTTCACTGGAGCAGAACAGCCCGGAAGGCTGGTTTCCGATTTCACAGGGTGAAACGGACAGCGACGGGCGTCTGAAAGATCTGACGCCTGAGCCGCTGACGCCGGGCCACTACCGTTTAACGGCGGAAATCGGCGACTATTTTGCCGTCGCCGGTCGGGATGCGCTCTACGTCAGTGCACAGATCGATTTTATGATCGCTGAGGCGGGCAGCCATTTTCATCTGCCATTTCTGATTTCGCCCTGGTCCTGGTCAACCTATCGCGGCAGTTAACCGGCGGTGGTTTACAGCGAAAACCGGTCTGCATCCTGCCAGGCCGGGAAGCGCTCGCGGTAAGCCTGAAGCGCGTCCAGTGACAGCTCGGCATCCAGCCGGGCGCGCTGATGCGGCTCGGCCGCGCTGAGGATCTCCCCCTGCGGTGAAATAATCTGGCTGTCGCCACTGTAGTGATGCTGATTGCCATCGCTGCCAACGCGGTTACAGCCTGCCACGTAAGCCTGATTTTCAATCGCCCGCGCTAACAGCAGCGCCTGCCAGTGCAGCGCACGTGGCGCAGGCCAGTTGGCGACATAGAGCGCCAGATCGTAATCATTGCGGTTGCGCGAGAAGACCGGGAAGCGCAGGTCGTAACAGATTTGCGGCAGAATGCGCCAGCCGCGCCACTCAAACACCTGCCGCTGTTCGCCGGGCTGATAGTGGTGATGCTCGTCCGCCATACGGAACAGGTGACGCTTGTCATACTGATGCAGCGTGCCATCCGGTTCGACCAGCAGAAAGCGGTTTACCGCGCCGTGTTCTGTCTGAATTGCCGCGCTGCCGCCGACCAGGGCATCGGTACTGCGGGCATGCTGGTGCAGCCACTCAACCACCTGCGCCTCTGGCAGCGAGCTTTTCGCCGCCTCCATCGCAAAGCCGGTCGTAAACATCTCTGGCAGGATAATCAGATCGCGTCCGGTAAGTCCGGCCAGTTGCGCGTCAAAATGGCGCAGGTTGGCCTCGCCATCCATCCAGCTCAGCGTCTCCTGCAATAGCGTGATTTTCAAAGCTGACATAAGCGCTCCGCGGCGGCATCTAATGTCGCCGGCTGTTTGGCAAAACAGAGGCGGATCAGTTTATGGGGGAAAGCATCGGCGCAGAACACCGACAGGGGTATCGCGGCGACGCCGACTTCACGGGTCAGCCACTGGCAGAAACTGACATCATCCCGATCGGAGATGGCGCTGTAATCGACCAGTAAAAAGTAGGTGCCTTCGCAGGGCAGAACCTTAAAGCGGCTGTTGCTCAGCGCCGTGGCCAGCCGATCGCGGCGATCGCAATAGAACGCTGGCAGCTCAAGATAGTGTTCCGGATGCTCACGCAGCATATCGGCGATTGCCAGCTGCGCCGGGGTATTCACCGAGAAGGTCAGGTATTGATGCACTTTGCGCAGTTCAGCGCTGATCGCCGCAGGCGCAATGCAATAGCCCACTTTCCAGCCGGTCATGTGGAACGTCTTGCCAAACGACGACACCGCGATGGCGCGCTGACGCAAATCAGGATGGGCCAGCACACTGGCGTGGCCTGCCTCATCGAAGCAGATGTGCTCATAAACTTCGTCGCTCAGCACATAAACCGGGTGCGCCGAAATCGCCTGCCACAGCGCGGCGAAATCGGATTGCTGCCAGACGGTAGCGGTAGGGTTGTGCGGCGTATTCAGAATCACCAGCCGGGTTTTGTCACTCAGCAGCGCAGCAAACGCCTGCCAGTCCACCCGAAAAGCGGGCGGCTGCAGCGTAATGCGTTTCATCACGCCGCCAGACAACTCCACCGCAGGCGCATAGCTGTCGTAGCTGGGATCAAAGCAGATCACCTCATCGCCCGGCCGCACCAGTGCGGTAATCGCCGCATAGAGCGCTTCGGTCGCGCCCGCCGTCACCGTAATCTCCGCGTCAACATCCGGACGGTAATCATAAAGTCGCGCGGTTTTCTCCGCTATCGCCTCGCGTAACGGCAGCGCACCGGTCATCGGCGCATACTGGTTCGCGCCCTGGCTGACGTGATACGCCAGCCGCTGCTGCAGATAGTCCGGGCCGCTGAAATCGGGAAAGCCCTGAGAGAGATTGATGGCGTTATGCTGCTGCGCCAGCGCACTCATCTGGCTGAAAATCGTGGTGCCGAGTAGGGGAAGTTTACTCTCGGGGATCAGGTTGTGCTGCGTCATGGTGTCAGGCCTTAAGCGCGAAAATTGATGCGGTGTCACCCGGTGTTTGTGCCACTATAAACAGGATGGTAGTATTTGGCAATCAAGACGCTTAGACGGCTAAATGCGTCATGCTCCACATCTCTTCTGCGTTGGCTGCGCTTGCTTACCCCGGTCACTGACGAGTGTCAGCTCTCGGGGATGCGCGCACTTGCCGCCTTGTCCTGCCGACATGCTCCGCGCGGCAGCGGCGTTGGCTACGCTTGCTTACCCCGGTCACTGACGAGTGTCAGCTCCCGGGGATAAGCGCGCTTGCCGCCTTGCTGACACACGGATCATTTGGCAGGACCCGGAGAAGATGATTCGAAAGTCACGTACGCTTGCTTGCTGTTTAACATTTTTGAGCTGTTGTATTTTCATTATCATTATCTGAGCCACCTGTGATCTAATTTCACCGCAAGGAACCTTTATGTCGCAGAGTCTTCCGTTAGATCAGCTGGTCGCCGCCTGTCACTGGATTGGCGAAAAAGGCTGGGCACCGGCCACCGGCGGAAATATGTCCGTGCGCCGCGATGAACATGTCTGCCTGCTGAGTGAATCGGGCAAAGATAAAGGCACGCTGACGCGGGATGACTTTATTGAGGTCGATATCGCCACCAGTCAGTCGCTCTCTGGCCGTAAGCCGTCGGCAGAAACCGGCCTGCACACGATGATCTATCGCCTCTTTCCTGAGGCGGGCGCGGTACTGCACACCCACACGGTGAATTCGACCGTGCTGTCGCGGGTGGAGCAGGGTGCGGCGCTATTGCTGCACGGCTATGAGATGCAAAAATCGTTAAGTGGTCAGCATACTCACCTGGATACGCTGGCGATTCCCGTGTTCGACAATAGCCAGGATATCGCGGCGCTGGCGTCAGAAATTGAAGATTACGCCGCACGTTTTCCGCTGCGTTACGGCTTTCTGCTGCGCGGCCACGGCTTAACCTGCTGGGGCCGGGATGTCAGCGAAGCCCGCCGTCATCTGGAAGGTCTGGAATTTTTATTTGAATGTGAACGTCAACGTCGCCTGCTGGAGAAAGCATGATTCGCGCCATTGTTACTGATATCGAAGGCACTACCAGCGATATCCGCTTTGTACATAACATCCTTTTTCCCTATGCCCGCAAGCATCTGCCGGATTTCCTGCGTGAAAATGCGCACCAGCCGGACGTGGCGGCCGCACTGCAGTCGGTGCGCGAAGAAGCTGGTCAGCTGCAGGCCGATCTGGCTGGCGTCACAGATATTCTGCTGGGCTTTATGGACCAGGATCGCAAATCGACCGGCCTGAAGGCGCTGCAGGGCATGATCTGGCGTGATGGCTACGTGAACGGCAGTTTTACCGGTCATCTCTATCCCGACGTCGTGCCTGCGCTCAGCCGCTGGAAGGCGCAGGGCATTGAACTTTATGTATATTCCTCCGGCTCGGTTGCGGCGCAGAAATTGTTATTTGGCTACAGCGACGAAGGTGATATTACTGGCCTGTTCAGTGGCTATTTTGACACCCACGTCGGCGCCAAACGCGACGTCGCGGCTTATCGCACTATCGCTGCTGACATTGGCCAGCCAGCGGAGCAGCTGCTGTTCCTCTCCGATATTCATCAGGAGCTGGATGCCGCCGCAGAGGCGGGCTGGCAGACGTTGCAATTACTGCGTGGCGATGCGGACAATGAGAGCCGCCATCGTCAGGTGACGGATTTTTCCCAGATTAACCCGGAGTCGATTTAGCATGAGCGCACTGACTATTTTTACCGACCGTGAAGCCAGCCAGCCGGTGTGGCACAGCACTGACGCGGAAGCGATTCGTGACCGCCTGAATGCCAAAGGTGTCCGTTTCGAGCGCTGGGAAGCCGATCGTGATTTGGGTGAAAATCCGGATCCCGAAACGGTGATCAACGCCTATCAGCATGCGATTGATCGGCTGGTGGCGGAAAAGGGCTATCAGAGCTGGGATGTGATCAGCATGCGTGCTGATAACCCGCAGAAAACCGTGCTGCGGGAGAAATTTCTCAATGAACATACGCACGGCGAAGATGAAGTGCGTTTCTTTGTCGAGGGTGCCGGGCTGTTCTGCCTGCATCTGGATGGCGAGATCCTGCAGATCCTCTGCGAAAAAAACGATCTGATCTCAGTGCCAGCGGGAACGCCGCACTGGTTTGATATGGGGTCGTCACCCCACTTCACGGCTATCCGTATTTTCGACAATCAGGAAGGCTGGGTGGCGAACTTTACCGGCGATAAGATAGCGGATGCCTATCCGCGTCTGGCGTAATCTGTCAGCCTGTTATGCGAGGCGTCTCCATAGCGGCAAACGCCTCGCAGACCATTACTGCGGCTGGAAGATGCCGTCCTGCACCTGGTCAGGCGTCACCACGCCGGTGTCCAGCACCCAGCCGCTGATCAGCGCCGCTGGCGTCACGTCAAACGCCGGGTTATAAACCCAGGCTGCTTCTGGCGCCCACTGCACGCTGCCAAAACTGCCGGCAACGCCCGTCACTTCACTGGCGGCGCGCTGCTCAATGGGAATCGCTGCGCCGTCAGGACAGCTGCGATCCAGCGTGGTATGCGGGGCCGCCACGTAGAACGGGATCTGATGATAATGCGCCAGCACCGCCAGGCTGTAGGTGCCGATCTTATTGGCGACATCGCCATTGGCGGCAATGCGGTCAGCGCCGACCCACACCGCATCTACGTCGCCACGGGCCATCAGGCTGGCGGCCATGGAGTCGGTAATCAGGGTGTAGGGAACCGCCAGCTCGCCCAGTTCCCAGGCGGTTAAGCGGCCGCCCTGTAACAGCGGACGGGTCTCATCAACCCACACATTCTTAATCAGGCCCTGCTGATGGGCACGGGCAATGACGCCCAGCGCGGTACCCACACCCGCCGTTGCCAGCCCGCCGGTATTACAGTGAGTCAGCAGCTGGCTATTAGGTTTCACCAGCGTGCAACCCGCATCAGCGATGGCATCACACAGTTGCTTATCCTCCTGCACCAGCCGCCAGGCTTCCTGAGCCAGCGCAGGCGCAAAGTCCCGCTGGGCCAGCGCCCCTTTCATCCGATCAAGATTGTTCATCAGGTTGACGGCGGTAGGGCGGGCGGCGCGCAGGGTCTCCAGCGCCTGAGCCAGTTCAGCGCGCGGCTGCCCCTGTTCTGCCAGCAGCGCCAGCAGCAGCGAGGCAGAGAGGCCGATTAGCGGCGCACCGCGCACCCGCAGTGCATGAATATGTTCAATCAGTTGAGGCACGCTGTGCGCGGGCAGCCAGTTCTTCTGCTGCGGCAGTGCCTGCTGATCCAGAATCCAGAGCTGATTGTCACGAACCTGTAAGCTGGTGGTTTGAAGTGTCTGCATTGTGGGTGAAATCCATGTTGCGTTAATGATGCGTATTGTGCCAACATGCTGAACGGATGTATAGACGTCTGAACGGCTTATTACACCTGAGTGACCCCCTTCGAATGATGAGGAACAGGCAATGTCGCAATACCGTACCTTTACTGCTGCTGATGCTGTGGAATATGCCCGACAATTTGGCGGCGTGGACAATCCTGCCGCGCTGAGCAGCGCAGAAGAGATTGGTGATGGCAACCTCAACCTGGTGTTTAAGATTTATGACGATCAGGGCATCAGTCGCGTTATCGTCAAGCAGGCACTGCCTTATGTGCGCTGCGTGGGGGAGTCCTGGCCGCTGACGCTGGATCGGGCGCGGCTGGAAGCGCAGACGCTGGTCGAGCACTACAAATATTGTCCGCAGCACACGGTGAAGATCACCCATTACGATGCGGAGCTGGCGGTGATGGTGATGGAAGATCTCTCCAGCCATCGCATCTGGCGTAGCGAGCTCGTGAAAGGCGCTGACTACCCGGAAGCGGCTCAGCAGTTAGGCAACTATCTGGCGCAAACCCTGTTTCATACGTCCGATTTCATCCTGCATCCGCATCAGAAAAAAGCGGAAGTGGCGCGTTTCATCAATCCGGAAATGTGTGAAATCACTGAAGATCTTTTCTTCAACGATCCCTACACCAATCATGAGCGCAACAGCTATCCTGAAGCGCTTGAACCACTGGTCGCCAGCCTGCGTAATGATGATGCCCTGCGCATCGCGGTGGGCGGTCTTAAGCATCGTTTCTTTGCTCACGCCGAAGCACTGCTGCATGGGGATATTCACAGCGGCTCGATTTTCGTTGCTGACGGCAGCCTGAAAGCGATTGATGCGGAATTTGGCTATTTTGGTCCCATCGGTTTTGATGTTGGTACTGCGGCAGGCAACCTGCTGATTAACTACTGCGGCCTGCCAGGTCTGCTGTCTCCGCGCGAGGCCGCCGATGCCCGCGAGCAGCGCCTCAGCGATGTGCATACCCTCTGGACGACCTTTGCTTCAGGCTTCCTGGCGCTTGCGGCAGAGAAAACCCGCGATGAGGCGCTGGCTTATCCAGGCTATGCGGAAGCGTTTCTGCGTAAAGTATGGGCTGATACCATCGGTTACTGCGGCACTGAGCTGATTCGCCGCACGGTGGGAATGTCACATGTGGCGGATATGAAGCTGATTGCCGATCCGGCGATGCGCACTGACTGCATCCGTAATGCGATTAACCTGGGTCGTACGCTGATTCTGGCAGCCGATCACGTCGAAGATGTGGATGCGCTGATTGCCCGCATCCGTCAGGCAGGATAAAAAAAGCCGACATGATGTCGGCTTTCAGGTAAATCAAAAGCTGGCTATAAGAGTGTGCCCGCGCCGGTAACAGGGACAGATCGGAAAGTCGCTAAAGCCATCCCTGGCTCGCTCGTCCCGCGTCGTCCTGACGCGGGACGCTTTCCTCTTCTGACCCTGTTCCCTGCGCTTTGGGCTTAATTATTGCGGCCAGATTTCCCCTGATTTGGCATAGTGCCGCCCTACTGATGAAGAGCGCTGAACTTCAAGCGATGGGACCATACGCCTGGAATAAAGCATCGCGGGCCATGGATGGCCCGCGCTGAGCATGCCATGGATGGCGTTTTTGCGTCTTTACGGAAGGCGTATGCTCCCTGAGCCGATGCAACGCTAACCCTATGCCGCCTCACTCGCGCGTGATGCAGGCTGAGGGGCTTTCTCTGGCACCGGTACTGCCAGTGCCTCCGGCTCAAACTCATCGACGTTAATCGAACGCAGACGGCTGACTTCGGCACGCTGCAACACTTCCGCCTCTTTGGCATCAATCCAGCCCTGATCCAGCGCACGCTTCGCCAGCGCGTCCAGACGGGTAAAGGAGAGGTGCTGCTTCGTCTGTTTGCACAGCCTGTCATGAATCACTTCTGCCGCCATCACATCCTGCAGCGCCTGTTCCAGCTGACCGGCAGGGTTATGTTTGCTCGGCGTCAGGTACATGCCACGGCCCAGTCGGCTGCGGGTGGCTGACGGCTGCTGCAGCATTTTTGCCAGCTGATGATCAAGACGGTCAGACGGAGCAGGGCAGTGATGACCGCCAGCGAAAATCGTCATCCGCAAGGCGCCCGCCACCAGACGGTTCGGGAAGTTACGCAGCAGATCGTCAATAGCCACTTCTGCCTGATGCAGTGCATCCTGTACGCCCCAGTGAACCAGCGGCAGATCGGCTTCGTTGCGACCTTCATCGTCATAGCGTTTCAGGGTTGCGGAGGCCAGATAGAGCTGACTCAACACATCGCCCAGACGCGCCGAGATACGCTCGCGACGTTTCAGGCTGCCACCCAGCACCGCCATCGACACATCAGAGAGCAACGCCAGGTTGGCACTGATGCGGTTCAGGTGCTGGTAATAACGGCGGGTGCCATCGCGGGTCGGGCTGGCGCTGGTGCGTCCGGCAGTTAAGCCCAGCCACAGGCTGCGCATCGTGCTGCTGCCCACATGACCGATATGGCTGAACAGCGCCTGATCAAACGCATTCACATCGTTGCTGGCTGCCGCCGCCATCTCCTGCAGCACATAAGGATGGCAGCGAATTGCGCCCTGACCAAAGATAATCATGCTGCGCGTCAGAATGTTCGCGCCTTCCACGGTGATAGCGATCGGCGCACCCTGATAGGCACGGGCCAGGAAGTTACTGTTCCCGAGCATAATGCCTTTACCGCCGGCAATATCCATAGCGTCGATAATGGCGCGCTGACCGCGATGGGTGCAGTGATATTTCACAATCGCCGACAGCACCGCCGGTTTTTCACCCTGCATAATGCCGGCTGTGATCAGCGTAGCGGCCGCATCCATCACATAAGCATTACCCGCAATGCGCGCCAGCGGCTCTTCAATCCCTTCCATCTTACCGATTGAGACGCGGAACTGGCGGCGGATATGGGCATAAGCACCTGTTGCCAGCGCCACACTTTTCAGGCTGCCGGTTGAGTTCGATGGCAGCGTAATGCCGCGACCCACTGACAGACATTCCACCAGCATCCGCCAGCCCTGGCCGGCCATTTCCGGACCGCCGATAATATAGTCAATCGGCACAAAGATATCGTTGCCGCGTGTCGGCCCGTTCTGGAACGGCACGTTAAGCGGGAAGTGGCGATGGCCAATTTCCACACCGGGCGTGTTGGTCGGAATCAGCGCACAGGTAATACCAGGATTCTCATTGTCGCTGAGCAGATGATCCGGGTCGGAAAGTTTAAACGCCAGGCCCAGCACGGTGGCGATCGGTGCCAGTGTAATGTAGCGCTTGTTCCAGGTCAGGTGCATACCCAGCACCTGCTGACCTTTCCATTCGCCCATGCAGACGACGCCAGTATCGGGGATCGCGCCGGCATCTGAACCTGCTTCCGGGCTGGTCAGCGCAAAGCAGGGGATCTCATCGCCGCGTGCCAGCCGGGGCAGGTAATGATTTTTCTGCTCTTCGGTGCCATAGTGCTGCAGCAGTTCGCCCGGACCCAGCGAGTTAGGCACACCCACAGTAATTGCCAGAATCCCGGAGACGCCCGACAGTTTTTGCAGCACACAGGCTTGTGCATAGGCGGAGAAATCGAGGCCGCCATACTCTTTTTTAATGATCATCGCGAAGAAACGATGCTCTTTCAGATATGCCCAGAGTTCCGGCGGCATATCGGCCAGCTCATGGGTGATCTGGAAATCGTTGGCCATGCGGCACGCTTCTTCGACCGGGCCATCAAGAAAGGCCTGCTCCTCGGCAGTCAGGCGTGGCTGAGGATAGTTGTGCAGCTTCTGCCAGTCCGGTTTGCCCTGGAACAGATCGCCTTCCCACCAGGTGGTACCCGCATCGATCGCCTCTTTCTCGGTGCGCGACATCGGCGGCATCACTTTCTGGAAGCGCTGAAAGATCGGCGTTGAAAAAAGGCTGCGACGCAGCGACGGCAGGTTAAACGGCAGCAGAATGATCGCCAGTGGCAGCAGCAGCCATGGCGTCCAGAGATGCGCAACAGCCATCGCCGCAGTCCACAGCAACAGAATGGCGCTGCTGAGCCGTAACGACAGGCGGTGGTAGAACAGGGCGCCAATCAGCGCCACCGTGGCAAGTATCGAAACAACCATCATAATGAACCGCTCCAAGTAGTAAGAGGTCTGACCTGTTATACAGAGAGGTTTAGAGCAGTTGAGAGCATTTATCAATTTGTTTACATCGCAATTACAACCTGCCTCACAAAAACCTGTTTTAGCCCATTTTTGCAGCACCTTCGGCAACAATATTCCGCGTTACAGTCCGGACCAACGTGGCATGACGCTTTGCGCTGACCGGCCATTCCGTTAAACTTGCTGCGATTAACCTCTCCTAAAAAAGGACATCCCTATGTACCAGGACATCATCCGCTCTGAGCTCAATGAAGCTGCTGATACGCTGAATAAATTCCTCAGCGACGATGCCAATATCCATGCGATCCAGCGTGCTGCGGTACTGCTGGCTGACAGCTTTAAGGCTGGCGGAAAGGTACTTTCGTGCGGTAACGGCGGTTCACATTGCGATGCGATGCACTTCGCCGAAGAGCTGACCGGTCGCTACCGTGAAAATCGTCCTGGCTATCCGGCGATTGCCATCTCTGACGTCAGCCACCTCTCCTGCGTCAGTAATGATTTTGGTTATGACTATGTCTTTTCGCGCTACATAGAAGCAGTAGGGCGTCCGGGCGATGTGCTGCTGGGCCTCTCAACCTCCGGTAACTCTGCCAATATCATTAAAGCGATTGAAGCTGCCCGTGCGCAGGGAATGAAAGTGATCACCCTGACCGGTAAAGATGGCGGTAAGATGGCAGGCAGTGCCGACATTGAAATCCGGGTGCCGCACTTTGGTTATGCCGATCGCATTCAGGAGATCCACATTAAAGTGATCCACATCCTGATGCTGCTGATCGAAAAAGAGATGGTGAAGTAACAGCGCTGGCCTCCCACAGGCGGAGGCCACTTAATCAGAGGCGGTGGCTATGTGCGAATTGCTCGGGATGAGCGCCAATGTTCCCACGGATATCTGTTTCAGCTTTACCGGACTGGTTCAGCGTGGCGGTGGGACCGGGCCTCACAAAGATGGCTGGGGCATTACCTTTTACGAAGATAAAGGCTGCCGTACGTTTAAAGATCCGCTGCCGAGCTTTAACTCACCGATTGCGCGTCTGGTGCAGGAATACCCGATAAAATCACATTCGGTGGTGGCGCATATCCGCCAGGCGAATCGTGGTCAGGTGTCGCTGGAAAACACCCATCCGTTTACCCGTGAGCTGTGGGGCCGTCACTGGACCTATGCGCACAACGGACAGCTCAAGGGGTATCGGCAACTGGAGACCGGCACATTCCGGCCGGTAGGCGAAACGGACAGCGAGAAGGCGTTTTGCTGGATCCTGCATCAGCTGGCGACGCGCTATCCACGCACGCCGGGCAACTGGCCTGCGGTGTTTCGTTTTATCGGGGAGCTGGCTGGCACGCTGCGGCAGAAGGGCGTGTTTAACATGCTGCTGTCAGACGGGCGATATCTGATGGCCTTTTGCTCCACCAACCTCTTCTGGATCACCCGTCGTGCACCCTTTGGCCGGGCGCAGTTACTGGATCAGGATGTGGAGGTTGATTTTCAGCAGCACACCACGCCGCATGACGTGGTGACGGTGATTGCTACGCAGCCACTGACGGCCAATGAAACCTGGCAGCGGATTGCGCCAGGTGAATGGGCGTTATTCTGCCTTGGAGAGCGCCAGGAATGAACGGGAGGCCGCTTCGGGACTGGCTAAAACCGGTGCCGGGCTGCTGTTCATCACATATTTACCGCTGGCGACGTTGACCGTCGGCGGCTGGTGATATTTAGCAAAATAAGCGTATCCGGGCTGGAGCTGCTGCCAGAAACTGGCATCGCTGGAGTAGCGGTGACGCTGCATGTTGCTGTCAGTCATGCGGAACGGATAGATGCTGATGCTGACATCCTGCTGGCCATTACGCAGCGCCGCGTTCACATAAGTAAAAATCTCATCCATATAGGCGTTCGTCATGGCATAGCAGCCAATTGACTTACAGTCGCCATGAATCATCAGGTAGTTGCCGCTGTAGCCCTGATTACGATCGAACTGATTCGGGAAGCCAATGTTGATCGCGCGATAAAAACGGCTATCCGGCTTCAGCTGATTCAGCTTCACGTTGTAAAAACCTTCCGGGCTTTTGAAATCGCCTTCACGGCGTTTCGGGCCGAGGCCGCCAGAAAAGTTACAGATGCGGTAGGTATCCAGCAGGCGATATTCATTACCGATTTTGCCGTAGAGTTCGAGGGTGCGTTCTTCCTTGAAGATCTGGATATAGACCGGGGTACCCAGTAACTGTTTCTTTAATTCTTTGCTGACCGGAGCCGCTGTCTGGACGGGTTCGGGTGTCATTGCCATGCTGAGGGCTGGCAGTAAAATCATCGCAAACAGGAGTGCGATTTTGCCCATGCTGTGTATACCTTGAGGTGAATAGAACATGACGCAAATTGTGCGTCTCTGTTTGCATTATCGGAACTGTCCGCTATCGCAGCGCAACATTAAACATTGTCTGTTTTTTTAGCAAGACGCTGGCAGCCAGATTCGCGATTTACTGAAGGATATTCGGCCACAAATTTGTAAACTTTAATTGTGGGCGCGACAAATATTGCAGTTACCCCTGCCAACTGTATACTTATCCAGTGCCGGAGGGGGTATGCGTAAAATCATTCATGTCGATATGGACTGCTTCTATGCCGCGGTGGAGATGCGTGATAATCCCCAGCTGCGCGACATCCCGATCGCGATTGGTGGCAGCCGTGAACGTCGTGGCGTCATCAGCACCGCCAACTATCCGGCCCGCAAATATGGCGTGCGCAGCGCGATGCCAACTGGCATGGCCCTCAAGCTATGCCCGCATCTCCGTTTGTTGCCAGGACGTTTCGATGCCTACAAAGAAGCCTCCGCACAAATTCGCGACATCTTTACCCGCTACACCCCGCTGATTGAACCGCTCTCCCTTGATGAAGCCTATCTGGATGTCACCGACAGCCCGCACTGTCACGGCTCTGCCACACTGATGGCGCAGGCGATCCGCGCCACCATCTACCGTGAAACCGGGCTGACCGCTTCAGCGGGCATCGCGCCGATTAAGTTTCTGGCAAAGATTGCCTCTGACCTGAATAAGCCCGATGGGCAGTTCGTGATTACGCCGCCGGAGATGGCCGGTTTTTTGCTGACGCTGCCGCTGGCGAAGATCCCCGGTGTTGGCAAAGTCTCGGCCAAAAAGCTTGAGGAGATGGGGCTGGTGACCTGCGGTGACGTGCAGAAGGCCGATCTGGCGCTACTGTTAAAGCGCTTTGGTAAGTTTGGCCGGGTGCTGTGGGAGCGCAGCAATGGCATTGATGACCGCAGCGTCATTGTGGAGCGCGAGCGTAAATCGCTGGGGGTGGAACGCACGCTGGCAGAAGATATCAGCGACTGGGATGCCTGCCTGGAGATAATCGATTTTCTCTATGCCGAGCTGGATCGCCGGCTGACGCAGATCCGACCCGACAGGCAGGTGGCGCGTCAGGGCGTTAAACTCAAGTTCAGTGATTTTCAGCAGACGACCCAGGAGCATATCTGGCCGGTACTGAATAAAGAAGACATGATTGCCATCGCCCGGAAAACCTGGGATGAGCGTCGTGCCGGGCGCGGCGTGCGGCTGGTGGGACTGCATGTCACCATGGTCGATCCCCAGCTTGAGCGTCAACTGCTGCTGGGTCTGTAACGGTCAGCCTCACCGTTCGGCAAGGCTGACGCCGGATTATTTCTTATATTTCGCCGCCAGGGTAGCAAACCACGGCGCGACGAAATCCTCATTGCTGCCCCAGCCCGGAATGATTTTGTTCAGCGACGCGACGTTCACCGCACCAGGCTGGCTGCCGAGCTGCTGCTGAGAGATTGACGCGGCTTTAAACTGGTACGTCGCTGGCGTCTCTTCACCGGCAATCTTTTTCGCCACCAGGCGCATATTCACCGCGCCGATGGTTTTAGGATCGACCGCCACCGTCTGCATCCACGGGCTGTTCTTCTCACGCATCAGCTGCAAATCCTGATTCGAGACATCAATGCTGTAGAGCTTGATCTCGGTCCGGCCATTCTCCTGCAGCGCTTTGTAAGCGCCCTGGCTGAAGGCATCCCAGGCACCCCAGATTGCGTCTATTTTGCCTTTCGGGTATTTCGCCAGAATCGCACCAATTTTGTTGGCGGTGTCGCCCTGTACGTCCGTTGAAACTGCGCCAATCGACTCCAGCTGATGAATGCCCGGGTTCTCTTTCAGCAGTTTTTCATACACCACCTGACGGCGTTCCATCGGCGGGAAACCGGCAACCCACAGCTTGACGATGTTCGCCTTGCCGTTGAAATCATGGATAAGCTGACCCAGCGACAGCTGCGCCAGTGAGGCGTCATCCTGCGCGGTGACGGTGACGCCCGGAATCGGACTATCTACCGGCGTATCAAACACTGACAGCTTGATGCCCGCATCGGCAATGCGCTTCACCAGGCCGCTGGCGTAGGGCGCTTTACCGTGCGACAGCACGATGCCGTCATATTTCTGGCTGATCGCCTGATTCACGAAATCCTGGAAGCGCGCATCGTCGCCGTTGCTCAGGAAGGTGCTGACTTTAAAGCCCAGCTGGCGCCCCTGTTGAATGGCACCAGCAACAAACTGGGTGGTGTTGTCATCGGAACCAAGGTTGCGGATCACCGCAATACGGATCGGGCCATCATGGCTGGCGATAGCCGCAGGCACCGGCGTGACGGTCTCCGCGAAGGCAGCGCTGGCGTTCAGCAGGCTCAGGGCCAGCAGCGAGAGTGTTATTTTTTGCATTGTTATCAACTCCGGTAAACGCGCCTCAGCGGCGCTGGATATAGGTGATCGCCAGTGCTAAAGCCAGCACCAGCCCTTTAATAATGTCCATCGCGTAGTAGGGAACAGAGAGCATCACCAGACCGTTCTGCAGCACGCCGAGAATCACCGCGCCGACCAGCGTGCCCAGCGCATTGGGCTTGCCGGAGCCGGCCAGCGAGAAGCCGATCCATGCCGCCGCGACAGCGTCCATCAGGTAGCCGCTTCCGGCGTTAACCTGCGATGAACCGATACGCGAGGCGAGCAGGATGCCGCCCAGACCGGCCAGCAGTGAGGCGATCACATAAGCCAGCACCCGATAGCGTGTGGTGCGGATGCCGGAGAGGCGCGCCGCTTCCGGATTGCCACCCAGCGCGTACATCCGGCGACCATGTTTGGTCAGTGATAGCGCCAGCTGCGCGGCGACGGTCACCACCAGCATGATGATGACAATGGTTGGCACCTGGCCGAGCAGGCCAAATGTCGCCGGAATAGTGCCTTCCGCCATACCACCGCTCGGCAGCACCATGTTCTCGGTAATCGATCCGCCAAAGCTGTAGGTCATCGCCACACCCTGAATCACAAACAGCGTTGCCAGCGTCGCCAGCATGTCGGGGATACGCAGGATCACAATCAGGAAGGCGTTAAACAGACCGACCAGCGTGCAGAGCGCCAGGGTAATCAGGATCGCGGTGGTGGTGCCGAAGCCGTACCAGACAAACAGTGAAATCACTAACGCATTCGCCAGTGAGGCGGTCGAGCCGACCGACAGATCAAAGCCGCCCACAGTCAGTGATATCGACACGCCAATTGCAATCACCGTAACAATGGCAATCGATCGCAGAATATTGATGATGTTATTGGGTTCAAGGAAGCTGTCGGAGGCCAGGCCAAAGGCGGCAATCAGGATTACCACCGTGAGCAACATGCCCCATTTGTAGAGAAAGTCGAACAACTGGTGACGCCATGGCGAGGGTGTCAGGTTCAGGCTGGTTTCTTTGCTGCTCACGCAGGGGTTCCTCCGGTGGAATAGAGCAAAAGCGTCTCTTCAGTGACGTCGCGTGCAGCCAGCTCGGCCACGATGCGTCCATCCCAGAGCACGCAAATCCGGTCGCATAAACCGACCAGTTCAGAAAATTCACCCGACGCGTAAATAATGCCTTTCCCTTCGCGCGCCAGGTTATCGATCAGGGTGAACAGCTCGGTTTTGGCTTTAATGTCCACGCCTTTGGTCGGCTCATCGAAGATCAGCACATCCGCGTTGTTGCGCAGCCATTTGCCAATGGCCACCTTTTGCTGGTTGCCGCCGGAGAGACGTCGCAGTGTCTGTGCCGGACCGGTGGTGCGCACCTGCAACTGCCGTATAACCTGTTCTGCCCAGCGCCACGCCTGGCGATGACCAAACAGGCTCCAGCGCGAAAAGCTGTCGTCGGCGCTGACGCTGAGGTTCATTGCGACGGATTCATCAATAAAGATCCCCTCTTTGCGACGCTCTTCCGGCACCAGCGCCATACGGCGACTGACCGAGTCGTGCGGCGAACGGGGTTGCCACGGCTGACCGTGCAGTTCACCGCCACTGACGCGGCTTTTGCTGGCACCAAACAGCGCTTTGCAGAGCTCGGTTTTGCCGGCACCGGCCAGTCCGGCAACCCCAAGAATTTCACCTTTATGCAGCCGCAGCGAGATATCCTGCAGCAGCTGCTCATCGTGCAATCCTTCCACCGTCAGCAGCAGCGGCTGTGCCTGTTGTTCACGGCGGGCCGGGAAGATATCGGTCAGCTGATGGCCGAGCATCTTCTCCACGATCTGTTCACCGCTCAGCGCCGCCATCGGGCCGGTTTCGATTAACCGGCCATCACGCAGCACCGTCAGCTGGTCGCAGATCGCTTTGAGTTCATGGATACGGTGAGAGATAAACACCACGCCGATACCGCTTGCTTTAAGACGACGCACCACGGCAAATAGCCGCTCGCTTTCGTGCTGATCCAGCGGGGCAGTGGGTTCGTCGAGAATCAGGAAGCGGCAGTGATGCGACAGCGCCCGCGCCAGCAGTATTTGCTGTTTTTCCGCCAGAGTGCAGCGCTCAACCAGCCGGTTAACGTCCAGCGCCACGTCGAGCTGAGCCAGTAAGGCCCGGGCCTGACGGCGAATCTCGCCCCAGCGATAGCGGTGGCCTGGCTCTGCCAGCCGATCCAGCAGAATGTTTTCCGCCACGCTGAGTTGCGGCACCAGCGCCACGTCCACTTCCTGCTGAACCAGATGGATACCCAGCTGTTTCGCATCGCGTGGCGTGCGGATAGAGACCGGCTCACCATCCAGCAGGATCTCGCCGCTGTAGTGACTGTGCGCGCCGGAAAGGATCGCCATCAGCGTTGACTTGCCCGCGCCGTTAGCGCCGGTCAGTGCATGTATCGAATGGCCGTCACTGCGGAAATCCACCGACGATAGCGCGGCAAACCCGCCAAAAGCGATGGAGATATTACGCATCTCAAGGCAGTTTACCCCTGGCATGTCATTACTCTCCTGAAGAATCACTGGCCGCATTTTTTCCTGAACCTTCAGGCACAGCAACAGCCGAAAGCGCATAAGCTAGCACGAAATCTTATTAGCCATCCAGACATCTGGACATAATGGCGGCTGTGACCAGCGAAGCGTGAGAACGTGGCGGAATAGCGGGGGAAAGGGTGGAAAAAGCAGCGAATTATGCTGAGAAAAATTCGCTGCTATAAAAACAGGTTAGAGCCGGGTAGAAGGTACTTAAGAGTCAGATGCCAGCTCAGCGTCTATCCCGGAGCCCGCGATGGTAACGGGAGCTGGGAGATGACAAAATGGGAAAAGGAAAATTTTTTACTAAAACAGCACTGAAGCCGCTACTACCTTTATGAATAGCAATGATCTCAGGCGGATGTGAGGCTAACCAAAAAATAGCCAGCCATCGATACCCCTGCAACAGCAAGCAGTAGGCTCGTCTTTTGTAATAATGCTCTTCATTATAGCTTCCGATATTATTAAGACTCCTGGCTATATTGTTCATGACTATTTTAAAGTTGAAGTGATAACTGGCTAATAGCCGATTTAATAGCTGCCCACTATCCTGTCAGGACAGTTAATGACTTTCTAGCTTTGTTATTTTACCGTCATCTTCCAGGCTGTATTCTCCATCATCGACAGTAAATGTAATGCCACTGTTTTTGCTGTAACTGATTATAAAAACCCTGTCCTTTTCAATGCAATTCATGGGTGGCTTCATGTCAGAAAAACAGAGGCGGTCATATTTATCATCTTCTTTGTACCCTTCTCCAAACAACCAGATGCTTACCGTATAATTACCGTAGGAGGCCGGTTTAGGAATGTCATATTGTCGTTTCAGGGCGTCTTTATTTTTTAACCACCAGTTAATTTTTCCACGATCAGTAATCGGAAAATTTTTTACTAAAATGTCACTGAAATTTCCGGTTCCATGAATGTTGACGATTTCAACAGGACGGCGTTCGGCCCATAGAAAGTAACCAGCCAGCATGAAGCCACAAATCGTCAGTAAAATAAGAATTTTCATTCTATTTTTCATTGAGATTACCTATGATTTCTATAGTAGTTTCCATATTCGTCATGAAAGGTTTAAAACCAAACTTATTGTATCTTTGAAGAACAAACCAGATACGGAAAAAATGAAACTGGCTGAATTTTGTTTTTACTATATCAGCACTGTCGAGACCAAAGTGATCCTGTACTTTATAATGCACCGTTGCCCGATAATGGTTATTATCAATATGCAGTGATTTTATGGTGATATGCGCTGCCGAGATATCATGAACGGTAATCCCCATGCCGTTATAATTATCCTGTAACCTGTCAAATTTTGGTAGTCTTCCCCTTAGAATGACTTCCCGTAATTCTTTTTTTGTCAATGGATAGATCCTATTCTTCCAATCCATTTCTTTTTTAAGATGTTTCTCCAGCAATAAGCGAGTGCTGTTTTCACTTTTATCCCTGATAATATGTTCTTTCAAAGCCTGATCCAACGCCATATCACGGAAGGTCTTACCGCTATTGTTCTGCATATGCGTGATCATTTTTTCGATCAGGTGACTGTATGGCCCGCTCAGGGAAAATTTACGGGATAACGATCGAAATTCATCAAATAGCATTTCAGCACACTGCTGGCGGGAATCGTTCGACCCTGGCTACGCAGATTACAGCAGAACAGGGATTGAGGACGATCCAGTGAGGAACGCAGAGTCAGGGTCCAGGGATCAACCCGATCAGAAATGTAATCCAGCCGGTATTGGGATTTTAATTGTGCCTCAGTCAGATCGCCGCAGCGCATATCATCAGCACTGTAGTCGTCCATCTTTTTCCGGGTGGTAAATATTGTGCAGGGAAACTGTAATGCGCCCATTATGATACATTCCTTGTATTATTGAGTATTTATATTTTCACGGGAAATATAATACTCTGGTAATAAGGGATGCATAAGACTTGTATCACATTACCGTAATAATTTACCGGATTGGTCATGAAATTTATTTCTATATGAGAATCCCGGTAAACCAGATGTAGAGGATAATGCAGTGGACGTAAAGATGTTAAAACGCTAAGAATAAAAAAGTGCCGGTCACTTAAGTAACCGGCGTCAGGCCGGAGCCTGGTTGACTTTTTTTGTGACAGAATTACTTTTCTGGCACCACATTCAGCAGGGTGGTCAGCAGTTTCCAGTAAAGACCCACGCTTTCGATGTGAACCTGCTCATCCGGCGAATGCGGCCCGGTGATGGTCGGCCCAATCGAGACCATATCCATGTCCGGATACGGCTTTTTGAACAGACCACACTCCAGACCGGCGTGAATCACCTGAATGTTAGGGGTTTTATCAAACAGCGCAATATACGTCTGACGGGTCAGCGCCATGATGGCGGAGTCTGCATCCGGCTGCCAGCCTGGGTAGCCGCCTTTCGCTTTCGTCTGCGCGCCGGCCAGCTGGCCCAGCGAGGTCAGCATCTGCACCACATAATCACGGCCGGTGTCGATCAGCGAACGAATCAGGCAGTTAATCTCTGCGTGATCGGCTTCCATCGTTACTACACCGATATTCAGTGAGGTTTCGACCACGCCTTTCGCCACGTCTGAATTGCGGATCACGCCGTTTGGCGTGCTGTTCAGCAGGTTCAGGAAGCGATCGCGGCTGTCAGTGCTCAGGGCATCGCCCTGATGCGCCAGCGGCTCGGTGACCAGTGCAATGTTCGGCTCTTTGATGCCGTGCTCGTTTTTGATGGCGCTCAGGAACTGCGCTGCCGCTGATTTCAGCGCATCTGCTTTGTGGCTTTCTACCGCGACGGTAGCGAAGGCTTCACGCGGAATTGCATTACGCAGCGTACCGCCGCTGAACGCCAGCAGACGCAGATCCAGTTCAGCCGCGTGGGCCGCCAGGAAACGCGCCAGCAGTTTGTTAGCGTTGCCCAGACCCATATGAATATCGGCACCGGAGTGACCGCCACGCAGCCCTTTCAGCGTCAGCTTCAGAGTCTGGAACTCAGCAGGCACGGCTTCACGGGTCAGCGGCAGGGTGGAGACGAAATCGATACCGCCTGCGCAACCCATATAGATTTCACCTTCCTCTTCAGAGTCGGTGTTGATCAGGATCTCAGCCTGCAGCCAGTTGGGTTGCAGACCGAAAGCGCCATCCATGCCGGTCTCTTCGGTCATGGTCAGCAGCACTTCCAGCGGACCATGCGTCAGGCTGTTATCAGCCAGTACCGCCAGCGCAGAAGCCATGCCGATGCCGTTGTCGGCGCCCAGCGTGGTGCCGCGCGCTTTCACCCACTCGCCATCAATCCACGGCTGAATAGGATCTTTGGTGAAGTCATGAACGGTGTCGTTATTTTTCTGCGGCACCATATCCAGATGCGCCTGCAGCGCGACCGGAGTACGGTTTTCCATGCCTGCAGTGGCGGGCTTACGAATCAGGATGTTGCCGACCTGATCGCGCTCACACCAGAAGCCCTGCTCTTTAGCCCAGCCAGTGATGTAGTTCGCCAGCGCTTCTTCGTGAAAAGAGGGATGGGGAATAGAGCAGATCTTAGCGAAAATATCCCACAGCGGCTGTGGAGAGAGTTGAGACAATTCAGACACGACAGGTCTCCTGTGTCAGTGTACCGGCGAGGCCGGACATCGCGAGTTTCCAGTGAAAAATCGCCGTCAGAGAATCTGACGAGCCAGTCCTGAGAATATCACTGTTTTTTACCGGGTGCGCTCTCAGACGCGCTAAAAAGCCGCAACCGGCGCACGGGTGCTGGTTTTTAGTGCGTCAACTCCTTATAATCTCGCGCAACCTTTTCCCCGTTGCACATTTTTACGCCACCTCGGTTGGCTGGGATTTCTATTTATGAGCGAAAAATACGTCGTTACCTGGGACATGCTTCAGATTCATGCCCGCAAACTGGCCCAGCGTCTGCTCCCTGTTGAACAGTGGACAGGCATTATCGCGGTGAGCCGCGGCGGTCTGGTACCGGCTTCGCTGCTGGCACGTGAACTGGGTATCCGCTACGTTGATACCGTCTGCATCTCCAGCTATGACCACGATCATCAGCGTGAAATGAAAGTCCTGAAGCGCGCAGAAGGCGACGGTGAAGGCTTTATCGTAATCGACGACCTGGTCGATACGGGCGGCACCGCGCAGGCGATTCGCGAAATGTATCCGAAAGCGCGTTTCTGCACCATTTTCGCTAAACCCGCCGGTCGTTCACTGGTTGATGATTACATCGTCGATATTCCGCAGGATACCTGGATCGAGCAGCCGTGGGATATGGGTGTCGTTTATATCCCGCCGATTGTAAAAAACTGATTGATATACATCAGACAACGCCCGGTTTTCCGGGCGTTGTGCATTCTGAGCCTCGCACCCCGAATTGCCGTACAGTACACTTAGCCATCGCCGTTCTGTTGCAGGAGAAGTGAGTATGTCGAGCAAAAATCTCAGCGAGGAGCTATTCAAGCCGCGCTTTAAACATCCTGAAACCTCTTCCCTGGTTCGCCGCCAACATCACGCTACCCCGAATGTCCACTCTGCCCTGGAGGGTGACAGCCAGCGCGGCTGGTATCGCATGCTGAATAAGCTGATGTGGACATGGCGAGGCCTGACGCCGCAGGAGATCAGTGAAGTGCTGGCACGTATTGCCATCAGCAACGCTGAACATACTGATGAGACGCTGCTCGACACCGTGATTGGTTTTCGCGGCGGCAACTGGCATTTCGAATGGTCTAAGCAGGCGGGCATCTGGCAGCAGAAAGCGCTGGAGGCATCCGACGACAGCGAGGCGGGCGACGACTGGCTACATGCGGCCCATCTTTATAGCGTTGCGGCTTATCCCTATATAAAAGGCGATGAACTGGCTGACCAGGCACAGACGCTGGCCAATCGTGCCTATGAAGAGGCGACTCAGCGGTTGCCTGGCGAACTGAAAATCCTGACGTTTGCTATTCCGGGCGGCAGTCCGGTCAGCGGCTTTCTGCATATGCCGCCGGATGTTGAAGCGCCTTATCCCACCGTACTGTTTTGCGGCGCACTCGACTCGTTACAGAGCGATCACTATCGCCTGTTCCATGATTACCTTGCCCCGCGTGGCATTGCTATGCTGACAATTGATGTGCCGTCAGTGGGCAACTCGGTGAAATGGACGCTGAATCAGGACACCAGTTTTCTGCATCAGCAGGTGCTGCGCGATCTAATCAATGTGCCCTGGGTCGACCATACCCGCGTGGCGGCATTCGGTTATCGCTTTGGCGCTAACGTGGCCGTGCGGCTGGCCTATCTGGAATCGCAGCGGTTGCGTGGGGTCGCCTGTCTGGGCCCGATTGTGCATGCTCTGCTGACCCAGACGGCGTTGCAGGATGCGATCCCGGATATGTATATGGATATGCTGGCGAGCCGGCTGGGTATGGCCACCGCCTCCGACAGTGCGCTGCGCACTGAACTCAACCGCTATTCGCTTAAAACCCAGGGATTACTGGGCCGCCGGACGCCCACGCCGATGCTGTCGGGCTACTGGCAAAACGATCTCTTCAGCCCGGAAGAGGAGAGCAGGCTTATCGCAAACTCTTCCTCAGACGGCAAAGCGTTGCGGATTCCGGTGAAGCCGGTGATGGCCAGTTTTGATAAGGCGCTGAATGAAATTTGTGACTGGCTGGAAAAGCGTTTAAAAAGGTGACTGGCAAAATTTACAGTATTTGCTACAACTAGTAGCGGAATTCTTCCGGGCTGCCGCTAAGTGAAATATGACGTCATCGGGCCCATGCGGTGTGGCGTCGTGCTGGCCGTCCGGAAATCAAGGCTGTATAGCGGTCAAAACCTATGGAGAATCAGCATGACGTTACCAAGTGGTCATCCCCGCAGTCGCCTGCTTAAGCGCTTTACGGAGCTTGGGCCTTATATTCGCGATGGGAAATGTGGCGAAACCCGTTTCTTCTTCGACTGCCTGGCTGCCTGCGTCAATGTGAAACCGGCACCGGAACTGCGAGAGTTCTGGGGCTGGTGGATGGAGCTGGAAGCACAGGCTGACCACTTTACCTATGTCTACCATATCGGTCTGTTCGATAAAGAGGGTGACTGGTCGGTGGCAACCATTAAAGGGAAAGAGAACACGGCGCGCGTGGAAGAGACCTTACGGAATTTCCATACCCGCCTGAAAGCGATGCTGAAAGAGTTCGAGCTGGATCTGATCCCAGCCAGCGATTTCGATGAGAAACCGGTGAAGCTGAGCGCCTGATAGGGTAGTGTAGTGAAATAAAGACGAAAAAAATGGCGAGTTTAAAAACTCGCCATTTTTGTTGAAGTCTGACCCGCTGTTGGATCGAGCCTTCTCAGAGAACACGGTCAGATCGGAAAGACGCAAAAGCCGCCATCCATGGCACGCTCGGCCCGCGCCGTCCTGGCGCGGGACGCTTTCCTCTTCTGACCGTGTTCCCTGCGTGTTGAATTTATGCGTTGCTGCCAGCTCCAAATCTGCCCGGTTTGCGAGCCTGAAATCAGAACTGGTAAGTCACACCCATCGCCACAATGTCGTCGTTGTTAAGCGACAGCGCATTGTCGTCATCCAGCTGGTTAATTTTGTAATCAACGAAGGCGGACATATTTTTGTTGAAGTAGTAGGTCGCGCCCACATCGATATATTTCACCAGATCCGCATCGCCGATACCGTTTTCGATATCTTTGCCTTTGGTCTGTACATAACCGATAGACGGACGCAGGCCGAAATCAAACTGATACTGCGCCACCAGTTCGATGTTCTGCGCTTTGTTGGCTGCGCCCGCAACCGCTGCGCCGGTGGCACGGTTGGTACCGCTAATTGGCGTCATGTTGCGGGTATCGGTGTAGATTGCGGCCAGGTAGACACTGTTAGCATCATACTTCACGCCTGCGCCCCAGGAATCCGCACGGTCACCGCCGCCATAAGCGCGCGCCTGTTGCTGGTTGGTGCGGTCAGATGAGGTGATGGCACTCATCAGGCTCACACCAGAATCACCCAGAGCATAGCCGAGAGACGCACCGTAGCCGTCGCCATTCTGACGGTTAATATCAGTACGGGTGTTGGTGCTGGACGCGTCATTTTTGCCCTGGTACTGCAGCGCAAATTTCAGGCCATCGACCAGACCAAAGAAGTTATTGTTACGATAAGTCGCAACACCGGTGGCGCGCTGTGTCATAAAGTTATCAGAGCGGGCTGTACCGTCACCGCCGAATTCCGGGAACACGTCAGTCCAGGCTTCAACGTCATACAGCACACCGTAGTTACGGCCATAATCTACCGAACCGTACTGAGAGAATTTCAGACCAGCAAACCCGAGGCGGGTTTTATTGCCGTTGTTGGCGTCACTGCCTTCGGAGTTGTTAACGTTGTACTGATATTCCCACTGACCATAACCGGTCATCAGGTCGTTAATCTGTGTCTGACCCTTAAAGCCGATACGGGTATAGGACTTGTCTCCATCCTGGCTGGCATTATCGCTGATGTAGTGCTCAGCTTTAACTTTGCCGTACAAATCCAGTTTGTTGCCATCTTTGTTATAGATTTCGGCAGCCTGCGCGGCAGAAGCCAGCGTCAGCGTGGAGAGGAGCATGGCCAGTGTGCTTTTCTTCATTTGCTATCAATCCCAATGTGAACACCGTAAAAAAATGAAAGTTTTTGTAAAACACGGACTTTTTACCCGTCAGTGATGAACTTTTTATGACACTTTTCATGATTTCTTGTTAACCATGAACTTTTGGTCTACCTCCTTGTCCGCGTAATTTCGTGCTTTTCCCCCGCTGGCTGTTGGCTTCCTTATCGACTCCTGTTAAAACGTCCTTTCGTAAAAATTTTTCTCTACGGCAGGAAATATGAGTGGCAGTCAGACCTTAGTGGTCAAGTTGGGTACCAGCGTTCTCACCGGCGGATCTCGCCGGTTGAACAGGGCGCACATGGTGGAACTGGTTCGTCAGTGTGCGCAGCAGCACGCCGCAGGCCACCGCATTGTGATCGTGACTTCTGGCGCAATGGCCGCCGGACGCGAACATCTGGGCTACCCCGAACTGCCACCGACCATCGCCTCAAAGCAGCTGCTGGCTGCGGTGGGGCAGAGTCGTCTGATTCAGCTGTGGGAACAGTTATTTTCTATCTACGGTATTCATATTGGTCAGATGCTGTTGACCCGTGCCGACATGGAAGATCGCGAACGCTTTCTGAACGCCCGCGACACGCTGCGTGCGCTGCTGGATAACCATATTGTGCCGGTGATCAATGAGAACGATGCTGTCGCCACCGCTGAAATCAAAGTGGGCGACAACGACAATCTCTCTGCGCTGGCGGCGATGCTCGGCGGCGCCGACAAGCTGCTGCTCCTGACCGATCAGCAGGGGCTTTTTACCGCCGATCCCCGTAACAATCCTGAGGCTGAGCTGATCAGTGATGTGCATATCATTGATGATGCGTTGCGCGCCCTGGCGGGCGACAGTGTTTCCGGGCTCGGCACTGGCGGCATGTCGACTAAGCTTCAGGCGGCGGATGTTGCCTGTCGTGCCGGTATCGATGTGATCATCGCCTCGGGCAGCCGCAGCGGCGTGATCAGCGATGTGATTGATGGTAAGCCGGTCGGTACGCGCTTCCATGCGCAGCAATCGCCACTGGAAAACCGTAAACGCTGGATTTTCGGTGCGCCACCGGCGGGTGAGATCACCGTCGATGACGGTGCACTGGCAGCCATTATCGAACGTGGCAGTTCGCTGCTGCCGAAAGGGATCCGGGCGATCCAGGGGAATTTCTCTCGCGGTGAAGTGATCCGCATTCGCAGCCTGCAGGGCCGGGATATCGCTCACGGCGTTTCACGCTACAACAGCGACGCGATGCGAATGATCGCCGGTCATCACAGTCAGCAGATCAGCGAGATCCTGGGATATGAATATGGCCCGGTGGCGGTTCACCGCGACGACATGATCGTCAGTTAAGGAGCGGACAATGCTTGAAGAGATGGGAAAAGCGGCGCGTGCCGCAGCGTATACCGTGGCCGATCTGTCAACGGCAGAAAAGAACGATGTTCTGATGACCATTGCTGACCGGTTGGAAGCCGAGAGCGCTGACATTCTGGCGGCTAACGAGCTGGATTTAGCCGATGCGCGTCAGAACGGCATGAGCGCCGCGTTATTAGATCGACTGACGCTTAATCCGCAACGCCTCAGCAGCATCGCCAGCGATGTGCGCCAGGTTTGTCAGCTTGCCGATCCGGTAGGGCAGTTAATCGACGGTGGTCAGCTCGACAGCGGGCTGCGCATTGAACGCCGTCGCGTGCCGCTGGGCGTCGTTGCGGTGATTTATGAGGCGCGCCCTAATGTGACGGTTGACGTCGCCAGTCTGTGCCTGAAAACCGGCAACGCCGCTATTCTGCGTGGCGGCAAAGAGACCTGGCGCACCAATGCGGCCACCGTTCGGGTCATTCAGAAAGCGCTGAAGCAGCACGGTTTACCGGTAGCCATTGTCCAGGCGATTGAAAATCCTGACCGCGAGCTGGTGAATCAGCTGCTGAAGCTGGATCGCTACGTCGACATGCTAATCCCGCGCGGCGGAGCCGGGCTGCATAAACTGTGTCGCGAGAACTCCACCATTCCGGTGATTACCGGCGGCATTGGCGTCTGCCATATCTACATTGATGAGACGATGGAGATTGAACCGGCACTTGATGTGATCGTCAACGCCAAGAAACAGCGTCCCAGCGCCTGTAACTCACTGGAAACGCTGCTGGTGGACCAGGCGATGGCCGAACGTTTTCTGCCAGCTTTCAGCGCGCGAATGGCGCAGGAAGGAATCGCGCTGCATGCTGACAGCAACGTGCTGGCACAACTTCAGCATGGCCCCGCCCCGGTGAAACCCGTGAATCCTCAGCAATACAATAACGAGTGGCTGTCGCTGGATCTTAACGTTAAATTGGTGGCGGATATGGATGAGGCGATCGATCACATTCGTACGCACGGCACACAGCACTCAGATGCTATCCTCACCCGTAATACGCGTAATGCCGCGCGTTTTGTTCGTCAGGTCGACTCGTCAGCGGTTTATGTCAACGCCAGCACCCGCTTCACCGATGGGGGTCAATTTGGCCTGGGCGCGGAAGTGGCGGTCAGTACACAGAAATTGCATGCCCGTGGCCCCATGGGGTTAGAGGCGCTGACCACCTATAAATGGATAGCGTGGGGAGACGATACGCTCCGCCCATAACGACGATAATTTTTAACAAAGCGGGAGTCTTTCAAAGGCTCCCGTTTTTTTTATCCCGATTTTTCGGACCAGTGAAAGATAGGATTTTCTGCGCATCAGATCATTTTCTGTTCTGTTCTCGTCATCCCTGGCAATTATGCTGCCTGATATTCACGCAATTTCTTACGGAACATTCCTGAAAGCCGGGGCTGCAAGCGGCCTGAGGCAATATTTTTTGTTTAGCCGCAGGCTGAAGCGGATAATGATAGTTAGCAATGCTTGATAAAGCGGTTAGGTAGTAAACGAGCGGTAATATAAAATGAACTGGTAGCAATAACGAAAATAACATCCAGTATCTCTTCTATGGCTGATTATTAACTAATGGTTAAAAAAGAAAGTACAAGACAAGCTTTCACCGCCAGGCTGATAGCGGCCTGTGAGAGTGCCGGCATTGTCGGACATGGACGAAACAAACAGGTTGCCAGAGCTCTGCAGCAGCAAGGCTGTAAAATTTCAACGCCAGGCGTGTGGAAGTGGTTTAACGCGCAGTCAGTGCCTGATGGCGGCAATTTACTGGCACTCAGTCAATTGCTGGGCGTCAGGGTAGAGTGGCTCCAGTACGGCATGGAGCAATCCACTGAACCTGTAGCGATGAGTACACTCACTGGCCAAAAGAGTGTGTTTCGTATTGATAGCCTCGACATTGGTCAGCGCAGTGCTGCGGGCCTGCCCGCGCGCGATGAGTTTGTCGAGACTATCCAGGCGATTGAATATGGTCTGGATGAGGCACGGGTTCTGTTCAACGGCCGTCCGGCGGAAAACATTCGGTTGATCGCTATCAACAGTGATTCTATGGCTGACACCTTTGCACCGCGCGATCAGCTGTTTGTGGATATCAGCGTGCGGATGTTTGACGGCGATGGTATCTATATTTTTACCCTCGACGAGCAGCTCTACCTCAAACGCCTGCAGCTGCAGCATAAAAAAATTGCAGTGATATCAGATAATAAACGCTATGAAACGTGGTATCTCAATCGTGATGAGGTCACCAGCCTGAAGGTGCTCGCAAAAGTGATTATGAGCCAGGCGCGACACTATCAAATTCTCGGCTAAAGCCGTTTCTGCCGCTTTTCTCCGGAGAGCTGCAAAAAAATAATCGGCATAAATTCATAAATTTAACCAGCGGTAAATAAAAAATTAACCAACAGTGTTTGATAAAGCATAAGAACCTGTTAATAATTTGGACATGGATGAACGAAGACGTTCTTTTCAGGGATGACCCGCTCTTAAACAATTCAGGCGCTGCACAAGCGCGAATCATACCACCCAAAAGTCAGTGAACTTTGGGATGGGGTGGATGCGCAAATGCAGCGTCGTCAGATGCCGTTTATTTCCCCTCGCTTACTTTCCACCTGGCTGCTTACGCAGCCGGGCGGTGAGCGTGCGACCGCGATATACGACATTCGGGTCCCTTCGGTTTCCCGAAAGCTCGCGCCTGCCACCCCATCGCCAAATACTCATTCACAGGAGGAGTTATGGCGATTATTCACTATGGCAAAAGCGTTTTCACTGGCAACGCACGTACGCGTCGCCATCGGCGGCGCCAGCCTCTCAGCAGCCTGCAACAGAGCATCGATCAGGCACTGAACTTTCCAGCTGAACCACCAACCCTGAGGCGTGCAGAGCAAATCTGCCAGCGTCAGGTCGCCCCGCGCGTTGATCGCGCAATCACAACACCCCGCGTGACCAGTCAGGAAACACCCAGTTTCGACAATTGCTGTCTTCCGCATGTTCATCTCTACGCCGTGAGCTGAAGCACGAAGCGCGCGCCGTTTTTCGTTCCGGCTAAGGCTTTGTTATCTCCAGCTCTCATTGGGCGCAATCTGCTGAATTACTGTTTAGTTTTGCTGCAGCTTCAGCAAGGCCTTTTGCTGTGCCGGGCTTGTTAATGATCAGCGGGCGTTATGTATTTATTTTCACAAGGCTGAAGGCCTTAATTCGTCATTGAGGAGTCCGTATGAGCCAGATCATCGCAGTACTGAATTTTGAAGAGGGATATGTCGACACACCTTATCTCGACACGCTGGGTTTCCCCACGGTGGCGGGCGGCATACGCATTGGGCCAAAAGGGGCGTCGCTCAGTAATTACACTTTCCGCGTGCCACGGCGCGTCGGTGATGTCTGGAAGCAGTGCATTCTGGAAAACAAAGTTCAGGAGATGCAGGGCAGGGAGCTGCTGCGCGATGCGCTGACAAAGTGCAATGACGCTCGCACCGATGTGTTGCTGAGCATGACGTATCAACTGGGCGTGGAGGGCGTCCTGCAGTTCAAAAACATGCTCACCTCCATCATCGCTGAACAGTTTAGTGATGCGGCTGACGCGATGATGAACAGCCTCTGGGCGCGTCAGACGCCGGGCCGGGCCCGGCGTCATGCGGAGATGATGCGCACCGGCACCTATGCGATTTACAGGGGGCTGCTATGAGATGGCTCATGTTTCTCATTGCCGTGCTGACGGCAATCATCATTCTGCTGCTGCTGCAGCGCTTTACCACCCTGCAGTTTGTCTCTCATGCCCGCCTGCTCTTCAAAACCTGGTCTGTCTGGCTTGCGTCGTTGGGCTCCATGCTCAGCGCCTGGGCGCAGTCATTCCCCTCTGCCGCCGTTGATGCCTGGAACGTGCTGCCGGAAGACGTGAAATCGATTCTGCCACACAACTACCTGGGGCTCGTGGGCGCGTTCATGGTGGCGATGGGGGTGATTGCCCAGTTTGTTCGTCAGAAAAACCTGCTCACCGCGAAGGAGCAGGCGGGAGGAGCGAAACCATGACTCTCATTACCACCTTACTGGGCGGCAGCTGGCACTGGCTGGCCGCACTCGCTGGCGTGATTGCGGCGCTGGGCGCCAGTTATTTCGGCGGCAAAAAAATCGGCAAAGTGCAGCAAAAAGCACGTTCTGACGTCGATAACGCGCAACAGGAGGCGTCTCGCGTTAGCGCGGTGGCGCAACAGCAACAACACAACCGCGAGGAGGCTAACCGTGTGGCGACCGACAACCATAGCCTTGATGACGCTACTGCTCGTGACAAGCTGCAGCAGTCGAAATACCACAAACCCTGAGCCGGTAGCGATTACCGACTCTGCCTGCGTACTTTTTTCCCCTCTTTATACCTACGGCGATGACGCGCAAAAAATGGACGTTCGTACGGTGCGCGCCATCAACACCCACAACGACATGTGGGACTCCCTTTGCGGCCATCCGGCTGCGGCTAAGTAGTGCGCTGATTTCAGCGCGATATCTCTGTGATCCTGAGGAGGATTCTATGATCGAAGTTAACTCTTTTGCTGAACTGCGTACCACTGTTCCACCAAAATCAGGTGAAGTCGCCAGCCTTAAACGCTATTACGATAAGGACTCCAGCTTCCGGGGTGGCGCAGACTTTGTCGGTTTCCTGAGTACGACACCGCTAAAAGATGATGGCGGTACGGTGGCGATAGGCAACGGTTTCTACTGGAAACGCACCATCAACGATCCTACGGAAGTGAACATTCTGCACTTCGGTGCGAAAGGAGATGGCGTCACCGATGATACTGATGCTTTCAAGCGGATGCTGGCATGGACCCAGACCTACAACACCTACGTGAAAGCGATGCCGGTGCGATTTCCGGGTGGCCGCTTCCTGATTTCACCCATCGATCTCACCGATACGGAGTTGCCGTTCTTTGGTATCAGCGGTGATGATACCGAACTCGGATCGTCACCCCGCACCACCATTGTCTCTGACAAAAGCGCGAATACGGTATTCAAGGTGAATGCGCGCAAAATCGTCATTAAAGGCATTTGCTGGCACGGACAGGCTAACGCCGGAACTGTCGACACCTCTCTCAAAGTCACCGTCACGCCTGAACAGTGCAGCAACATTCAGCCATTCTTTGAAAATACGATTGTTGGAGGCCAGATCGTCAATATCTTCTGCTTCAAGGCTCAAAGCACCGGGGGAACTGTCTTTAAACTGCAGGATACGCTCGACAGTAAATTCGATCAGATCTACAGCTCCAGTACCTATTCCCGTGTGTTTGATGTCGGCTGGTCAAATACACCAAAGGGAAACTGGGACCACTCAACAGCGATTGAGCTGTGTAATGCTAACTTCCAGTCGGGCTATGGGGACGCCACGCTCTACATGCCGCGCGTCACACAGGGAGTCATGCGCAACGTCTGGATTGAGCACACGACTAACCCGGGTGATCTGTCGGACGGGGGCTGGAACATCGAAACGCTTAACATTGAAGATTGCGCCACGCCGCTCAATCTCAACAATGCCCGCGTGGTGATGCGTCATATCAACCTGCAGGCGGGGGCGAAAATCACCAATGATATAGCCGGAAACAAATGGCTATCGACTTTTGAATATGGCTACCGTCGGGATGAGAACTACGGCACGTTCATGACCGGTTCACTGCGTGCCGGCTATTACAGCGGCTATAAAGTGGTGAACAACACCGCTACCGATAACTGGTATCGGCT
This sequence comes from Pantoea sp. MHSD4, assembly GCF_021043305.1. Taxonomy (NCBI): domain Bacteria; kingdom Pseudomonadati; phylum Pseudomonadota; class Gammaproteobacteria; order Enterobacterales; family Erwiniaceae; genus Pantoea; species Pantoea sp. MHSD4. The sequence continues at coordinate 52,857 of NZ_JAJNDH010000002.1, forward strand.
GGGGCAGCTCTATTTCCCGGCGCCTAACCAGCAATGGGTGATGGAGCTGATCGGTAAAGCGGATGCCACCACGCCGTCCGGCACCGCCGGTTCACCGGTAAATATGCCGGCCACCGGTAAAACCCTGATCAACCTGCAGCGACTGGAGACGGTCTGGGCCGATGCTTATCATATGGGACAACCTTCTGTGCTGGACATTCGTTATGGCCGGGTAGGGACCACCTATGCCGTAATCTGGGTCAAGCTGAAAGCCAATAGCGGCGAGACCATGTTCAATCTGAAGACCACGGGTCCAACCCGGTTTGATACCGGTTCCTGCTCGCTGTTCCAGTCAGATATGACGATGGTTGATGACATCACCAAAATCAGCAACCTGAAACCCGCTGCACGTTTCGGCATGCACAATGGACTGGCGGGTATCGGTGCCAACGAGAAAGGGGTGGTGACGCTGGCGACTGCGGCGGGTACACCGGCGAATAAGACCGCGCCAACCGGTTTTGTGCTGATCAATATCAACGGCGTGGACCGTAAGGTTCCTTACTACGACTGATAATCGGCATGTTTTGGGCGAGGCGTGAGCCTCGCCCTTTTTTGCTCTGTGGGTATCTCCACTTCTCTTTATGTCGGCAGGAACGCATCGCTGCAGAGCCCTGCCAGGTTGCTTCCCTGAGAGAGTCTCGCGCTTTCATGTTCTCCAGTCGACGGATTACGATTAATTTGAATTAGGAGTTGCGTCACTGTGAGAAGTGTGGCCTAATGAATCGTCGGTTTGATTAACAGACACTATCAAAGTAAGTAACCAAAGCAGTTCTCATCTCTAAGTTTGTCGCGAGACATCCCTTCTTTTTGAGTCTTCTCTTACGTTCTGATTAAAATCTGTTCTCAGGCCATTATGCCGGAAGGCTCGATATATTAAGGATTTAAGCATGTCTAACAAAATTCGCGGTACCGTTAAATGGTTTAACGCAGAGAAAGGCTTCGGTTTCATTTCTCCTGCAGACGGCAGCAAAGATGTATTCGTACATTTCTCTGCAATCCAGGGCACCGATTTCCGTTCATTAGATGAAGGTCAGCAAGTTGAATTCACAGTAGAAAATGGCGCCAAAGGCCCAGCTGCTGCGAACGTTGTTGGTCTCTAAGGACTGAAAATTACTTTTAAGTGTCCTCACTGTAATGGCTCACAGTTTCGTACATCACATTTTGATGTTACAAGAGCCAATCCGCATGGAGCGAAATGCATTTTCTGCAAATCTGTCGTCGTTCAGGTGAACATGGCAAGGATTGCAACTCAGAGCCAGCTTCGCGCGCTCTGATAAAGGCTAGTGAGCTTTATAGCGTTGTTGCATTTATAGTAATAAAAGGTCGCCTCTGGCGGCCTTTTTTGTGTCCGCTATTCTTATCCTCAAACCTCAAACCTCAAACCTCAAACCTCAAACCTCAAACCTCAAACCTCAAACCTCAAACCTCAAACCTCAAACCTCAAACCTCAAACCTCAAACCTCAAACCTCAAACCTCAAACCTTAACCCCTTCCTGCACGCGTCGGGTGGCGTCAGCTTTCTTTGTCTCGGAACAGTGTTAACAGCCTGAAATCTATCCGCTCTCCATCATCGTGCAAAAAAAGACCCGCCGGGGCGGGCCGTTAAGAAGGATTAACGCAGTACGGGTTGCAGAGAAAGCTTGCCGGTATTGAACACGCTCATCGCCTGTGCCATGCGCTCGGCCTGATCCTGCAGTGCCTGAGAGGCGGCAGAGGCTTCCTGTACCAGCGCGGCGTTCTGCTGCGTTACCGCTTCCATCTGAGTAATCGCCTGATTGATTTCATGGATGCCGCTGCTCTGTTCGCTGCTGGCGATCGTGATTTCGCTCATAATGTTTGCCACGCTCTGCACGCTGTTCACCACTTCACCGATGGTTGAACCTGCATGCGTCACCAGTTTGCTGCCTTCATCGACTTTAGCGACAGAATCTTCAATCAGCACCTTAATCTCTTTGGCTGCGGAAGCTGAGCGCTGTGCCAGATTACGCACTTCACTCGCCACGACGGCAAAGCCACGACCCTGTTCACCCGCGCGCGCGGCTTCTACGGCGGCGTTAAGGGACAGGATATTGGTCTGAAAGGCAATCGAGTCGATAACGCTGATAATATCGACAATTTTGCGTGAGGAGAGGGCGATGGCTTCCATCTTCTCGATGACCTGCTCCATGACCACGCCACCTTCACGTGCCACGCTTGAGGTGGTGGAAACCAGGTGATTAGCTTCACGCGCGTTGTCGGCATTGTGTTTCACCGTCGACGTCATCTGCTCCATCGCAGAGGCGGTCTCTTCCAGGGAGCTGGCCTGCTGCTCAGTTCGGGTTGAGAGATCAAGGTTGCCGCTGGAAATCTGCGTTGATGCAACCGCGATAGTGTCGGAGCCGGTACGCACTTCCGTCACAATTGACAGCAGGTTATCGTTCATCCGCTGCAATGCCTGCATCAGAACACCTGTTTCATCGCGTGAGGTCACCTGCATCTGGGTACTCAGATCGCCGGCCGCCACACGTTCAGCGACATCAACAGCTGCAACCAGTGGACGCACGATTGAACGGGTCAGGAAGTAGCCCAGCATGATAGAAGCAAGAATGGCCAGTGCGGAGAAAATCAGCGTGATGGAGATAGCAGACTGGCCATTTTCCACAATACCCTGACCTTCAGTCCGCAGCTGTGCATCCTGAGAGTTGGCAAAATCCACGGCATCCTGCAGGAATTTATTCTGGGTAGCCGTCATTGATTTCAACACATAGATGCTTGCTGCATCAAAGTTGCCCGCTTTTACCAGGGTAATTAATTCGGCTTTGACCTTTTCAAATGCCTGAGAAGAGGCCAGCAGACCGGCGATCTTTTTCTTACCGATTGGCGTGACCTGAATGTCTTCAATCCTTTTCATGGCGCGGTTGGTACGTTGCGTGGCTTCATCCAGCTGACCATAACGTTTCACATTATTTTCCGGATGTGTCGTGTCGATCACCATGCCGCGCAGGTATTTGATCTGATCGTTGACGCCATCGCGCACATCAAATGCCAGTCGTACTTTCACATAGCGATCATCAACGATCGACGAGATCGCCGTATTGATATTGTTAATTCTGGTAATAGATGTCACACCAATCACTATCAGTAACGTCACAATAATGCCAAAGGCTGCTGCAAGCCGCATTCCGACCTTCATATTCCTGATGCTGAACATGTTCTTTTCCCCGTTATTTTATTAATCAATTTATTAGCAACACTCAGATTCCCTGCTGTTGTACGCAAAGCCGTGCTGAAGTCTGTGGTCACAGCCGCAGGCAAAATGTGATCTCGCGCATACAGTTATCGGAGTGCGGAGTTGTATCTTTAATAATTTTTAAGTAATCACGCAGCGTGAATAAATAATCAGTGAAAAGCATCAGAAAAGGTTAACAAACGAGCGGAGGCGGAATTCAGGCAAAAAAAAGGGCTGTCAGCAGTGGTGCTGACAGCCCGATCCAGACAAACATGAATGGATTCAGAAAACTAAAAAGTAGAGGCCTACCCAGAACGCGACGCTTAAACTGACGGCGCTAATCCAGGCCAGCTGACGTAAACGGCCACGCAATACCTTTTGAGGAGAAGGCGTCGCAGGTGCGGGCGTAACAGGTAAAGTTTCAATGTGCATAGTCGTTTCCTGGTCAGGTCAGCGATTCCGCTGATCAAAAAAGTAAAAGTGTGCCGGGCATTCTTTGCGGCCCGTGTTCACTTAACGGGCGGTATCGAGAACGTTGAAAATCACGTCTGAAAGTTCATTCAGCTCAAACTTTGCCACATAGCCGTCGGCTCCCACTTTACGCACGTGGTCTTCGTTGGCGCTTCCAGAGAGTGAGGAGTGGATCACGACCGGCAGCGTTTTCAGAATCGGGTCACGCTTGATGTTGCGGGTCAGCGTAAAGCCATCCATCTCAGGCATCTCCAGATCGGTCAGTACCAGGGCAATTTTGTCGTGAATCGACTCGCCTGAAGCCTGCACTTCCTGGCTTAGCTGCTTAATTTTTTCCCAGGCATCAAGGCCGGTGTTAAACATCAGCGCCGGAATGCCCATGCTCTTCAGTCCCTGCTCCAGCAGCTGACGCGCGACTTTGGAATCTTCTGCCACAATCGCAACCGCACCCGGGCGATAGTTGAAGGCGCGCGGTTTGGCCGCTTCAGGCTCGACGCCGCGTGACGACGGGATGATGTCATACAGGATTTGCTCAACGTCCAGCACCATCGCCAGCTCGCTGCCCTGCTTATCGGTGTCCAGGCAGGCGATGCTGGTAATGTTGCGACCGCCGATACCGGCTTCAGCGGTATGGACCTGGCTCCAGTCGAGACGCACGATGTTATCCACGGATTCCACGGCAAATGCCTGGGTGTTACGGGCATACTCGGTGACCAGCAGCAGGTTAAGGCCCGTTTCGGGTACGCAACCTGCCACAGCAGGCAGGTCGATGACCGGAATGAACTGACCGCGAATACTGGCCATACCCAGCAGCGGCGAACTCATTCCCGCGGCTTTGGTGATGGTCTGCATTGGTACAATTTCACGCAGCTTGAAGACGTTAATGCCAAACAGCTCAGACTTGCCTTTCAGCTGATCAGAACCTAAGCGAAACAGCAGCAGCTCAAACTTGTTCGATAATGCGAGGTTCGCTCTCTCATCGATCTCTTTCTGAAAATTATCCATGGTTGCCTCTGCATTAACGCAGCTGGTGAAATAGGGTGTGAACAGGTTATCGGCAGCAAACGGAAAAAGGTGAGAAGAGAAAGGTGAAATAAAACGGACGCCAATTATTGTGCCAGGCTTAACCCTGAAGGTTCAACATGGACACCTTTCCAATAAAGGAGTGTGAAATGAAAAAAGTGATTTTAGCGTCGTTGCTGGTGATGATGAGCGCGGGTGTGGCGGCTGAAGAGGGCGGATACAAAGCGGGTGATGCGCCACCGCCGCAGCACAAGCAGGATGCGGGCTATAAAGGCTCAGAAGATACCGGTCAGACACATATTGATCAGATCCGCGATTTCCGTCAGGGCGGGTATGTGACGCTGGAAGGTTACATCGTAAAGAAAGAGCAGGGCGAGCGCTATCAGTTCCGCGACAACACCGGTACGTTACCGATTATCGCACCGAAGAAGACCTTTGATGGTAAAACCTACTCCGCGGAAGACAAAGTACGTGTCAGTGGTAAGGTACAGGGCAAAGGGGATAAAACCACGCTGCATGTGACACAAATCGAAGAGCCATAAGAAATCGGGCGAGGTAATAACCTCGCCCGATTTTATTCAGTCCTTCAGCAGAATCGCCCGGCAGGTTTTGCCTTTGATTTTGCCCTGCTTGAGTTTCACCAGTGCCGCTTTAGCGTGGTTCGCTTCAATCGCCACGTAGGCATGGGTTGGGGTCAGAACGATTTTACCGATCTGATCGGCGCGATAACCCGCTTCACCGGTCAGCGCACCCAGAATGTCTCCCGGACGCATCTTGGCTTTACGACCACCATCAATACACAATGTCATCATGGCGGCAGGCAGAGGCTTGCTGCTGCCTTTTTTCAGCGTGCTGGCAGAAACCCACGGCAGTTTTTGCTGCAGGAAATCCTCCAGTGCATGTGCGCGCGCCATTTCATCGGCAGCAACCAGGCTGACGGCAACGCCATGTTCGCCTGCACGTGCTGTACGACCGATGCGGTGCAGGTGGATTTCAGGATCCCAGGCAAGCTGGTAGTTGACCACCATCGCCAGTGATTTGATATCCAGTCCGCGCGCGGCGACATCGGTGGCAACCAGTACGCGTCCACTGCCGTTAGCAAAACGGATCAGCACACGTTCGCGATCGCGCTGTTCCAGGTCACCATGCAATGGCAGGGCGCTGATATCACGCGCGTTAAGCGCCGCAGCGACATCGTCACATTCACGTTTGGTGTTGCAGAAGACCACACAGGATGAGGGCTGACGGTCGCTAAGCAGCGCGATGAGCAGACCCAGTTTTTCATTGTGGCTGGCTTCAAAGAACTGCTGGTCAATTGAAGGCAGTTCGCTGACTTCTTCAGTTACCACGCTCAGCGCATCACGCTGGAAGCGGGTACTGATGGCGGTGATGCCGTCGGGCCACGTAGCGGAAAAGAGCAGCGTCTGCCGCGAGGCGGGCGTCGCCTCAATGATAGTTTCCATATCATTGAGGAAACCCATCTCCAGCATCCGATCTGCCTCATCCAGTACCAGCGTGTTGAGCTGGTCCAGTTTGAGGTTTTCGCGGTTGATGTGGTCGAGGATACGACCCGGCGTGCCGACCACGATATGCGGTGGATGCACCAGCGAGTCACGCTGTGCACTCATCGGTTGTCCGCCACACAAGGTGAGGACTTTGATGTTTCGGGTGAAGCGGGCCAGCTGGCGCAGCACGTTGCCCACCTGATCGGCCAGTTCCCGGGTTGGACACAGGATGAGTGCCTGAGTCTGAAAGCGGGTGCTGTCAATATGGTGCAGTAATCCAATACCAAAGGCAGCCGTTTTACCGCTGCCGGTTTTCGCCTGCGCACGCACGTCGCGTCCCTGTAGTATGGCGGGCAGCGTAGCAGCCTGCACGGGCGTCATGCTGGTGTAGCCCATCTCGCGCAGGTTATCGAGCTGGCTGTCGGGAAGCGAATTGAGGGTAGAAAAAGCGGTCACGGGCGCGGCCTCTGAGGCTGAAAGTGTAGGGCATTATTGCGGGGCAAGTCTGGCAGAAAGCACGCCTGACAGCAACGGGAACCTCGATGGTTAACGGTATGAAACTATCTCTGCCGGCACGCTTAGGAATAGACTGAAGTTTGCCTGGAAAAGACGGTTTTTTTTAATCGATTCGCTAAATGTAAAGCTTTTCATTTCAAAGTGATAATTTACCAGGACCATGCATTGCTATATAAGCCTTCGTTTTTAAATATTTATTTCATTGTTAATCAGATGATTCCTTAATAATCACTCCAGTAATAGAATTAATCATTAAAAAATATCGCTCTCCATGCCGATAAAAATCCTGAGCTAATTGCTTTATATTTAGCGCGCCATATTCCTGGTACAACGACCGGTAGAGGGTATTTGCATTGAGTAAACGCATCCAGGGACCACATGAAAATGTGCTTAAAATAGTAGGCCGCGCCGTACTGACACTGCATATTCATGGAGAGGGCTTATCGGCTGATAAGATCGCTTCGATGATTGCGTGTTATGCGGAAGATGAGCCCTGTGATCAGGAAGATCGTCGCTTATACGCGCTGGCAATGGAACTAATGTCGAATAATCAATGGGCCAAAAGCGCGTAACCCGCACTTCGCTCAGGTAAATGCAGAGCCTCCCTTGTGGAGGCTCTGTTGTTTTTGGGGGAGGGCTGGCTCGCGGCCGATTGAGTCTGGCTCAGTGAAACGGGTGGTGGCCTGCTATGCTTTGCTTCAGGCGCAGGCTCCCATCACTTCACGTCAGTTGGTCGTCTGTTAACCCAATGCGGTTTTGCTGTGTCAGGCTGAGGCCAGTGCAAAGACCGGTTTACCGCGCGAGAAGGTCGCGACCACCGGCGAAATTCGGGCTACGGCTTCGGCGGAACAGCTCGCCGCCACCAGCATCATACTCGCGTCATCGCCCGTCACGGGCCACTGGCGTTGACCCTGAGCAGAGAGTGGCAGCCGGTCGCCTGTGGCAATCGCCAGCGCCCGCGACAGCGAGAATTCATCCGAGCCGCGATAGAGTTGTGCGTAAAGATTCGCTTTTTCCAGCATGCTGCCCGTGCCAAAGGGTGACCAGTGATCGATGACGCTGTCTGTGCCGGTCATCACTTTCACACCCGCTTTCTGTAGCTGTGGAACTGGCATGGTGAGCTTGCCGATCGGCAGCGTTGAGGCGACGCTGAACTGCTGCTCCGCCAGCCCTTCGATCATCCTGTCCAGCGCACTGCCGGTCAGGGTCGCCAGCGCGAAACCGTGGCTCAGCGTCACTTTGCCTTTTAGCACCGGATTCTTCGCCACGGTGTCAATCATGTACTGAATCGCCGCCACGCCAGCAGGGGAGGTTTCATGCAGATGAATATCCACGCCGCGCTGGTAGTCGAGCGCAATCTGGAACATCGCATCCAATGACCTCTCCATCTCACCATCAACATTGGTGGGATCCAGCCCGCCGACATACTCTACGCCGTGCTGCATTGCTTCGCGCATCAGCCCGTCAACCCTGGAGTGCAGCAGGCCGTGCTGCGGGAAAGCAACGATCTCGCAGGGAAAATCGGGGTGCCGGGCTAATGCTGCCTGCAGATGTTCCAGGCTCCTAAGGCCGCTGACCGGATCGATGTTGCAGTGGCTGCGGGCGCGAGTGGTGCCTTTGGCGTGCAACAGAGCGATCAAGGCTTCAGCGCGAGCCTCGGAGTGCGGCAGCAGTTGCGGAATCAGGACTTGTTCGCGCGCAATCATATCCATGATGGTTTTGCCCTGACGGGGACGCGGAGCCTGCCACGGGCCGCCGTAGAAGGTTTTATCCAGGTGAATGTGCATATCCTGCGTGGCGGGCAGCAGCAGGGCATCCTGTGCGTCCCAGGACGGCAGCGTGCTGTCGCCCTGGCCTGCGGGCACCAGCTGGTCAATTTTACCGTCGCGTACGCTGATGTCATAACGTCCGGTCCGGGTCGCGACGATTTCGTCATCCTCGCGAATAAACCCTTCTTCCAGCCTCACATTGCGCAGCAGGTAATGATCCTGCTGTGGCAGGGCGGCGGGCTGGTCGGGATTGATAGCGGGTGAAGGTGAGGACGTGGCGGCACTGGCCTGCCCGAGACCGGCGGCCAGTAAGCCGCCTGCGGCGGTCCAGCGAACACCTTGTCCAAGGAAATCGCGGCGGCTCGGTGAAGAGGAAATAGGCATCAGAGGCTCCTGCAAAGTGAACAAGACATTAATCTGACAAACGACGCTTCACCCTGCTGCGTTATTTTCCACTGACGACTATTCGATATCTCACTGCCAGCGCAGCTGGCCAAAGGCCGCCAGTGACTCTGCCAGTTCGCGCTGCAACGGATCCTGCGGCTGGCGGCAGAACAGTGCCAGTTCAAAGGTATCAATCAACGGCAGTCCCTGCTCAGGACCCAGCACCCGATGTTGCGGCAGGCGGCAGCTGGCGGGCAGTAACGTGAGTCCCAGTCCCTGCGCACTGGCGGCGGCCAGCGCGACCAGGCTGGCGCTGCTGTAGCTAATGCGCCAGCTTCGACCCAGCGCATCCAGCGTCTGGCACACCTCGTCACGATAGAGCCCCTGCTGGGGAAACAGCACCAGCGGCACCGGCGTCTGTTCAAAGCAGGGCCACTCCGCGCTGTCGAGCCACAGCAGGGGTTCGGGACGCGACGCCATCGGACGCTCGCCGTAAGGCTGCTTGATCAGCATGATGTCGAGCTCTTCACGCTGCCAGGCGCGACGCAACTCCACCTGCATGCCACTCATCACATCCAGCCGCAACTGCGGATGGTCGCGGCTGAAGTGCGCCAGCAGGCCGGCAGTGGGTGCAGCGAAATCCTCCGGCACGCCAAGGCGCAACACGCCGTCGCGCCACTGGTCACTCAGCACATCGTGCGCTTCGCCATTCAGAGCAATAATCCGGCGGGCGTAGCCTAAAAGTTTTTCGCCCTCTTCGGTGATCTGCACCTGATGCGAGGTGCGAACCAGCAGTTCCTTTCCTAACATCTCTTCAAGACGCCGCACCTGCTGGCTGACAGTGGATTGCGACAGGTGCACTCTGTCGGCGGCGCGGGTAAAGCTGAAGGTTTCGCACACCGCCACAAAGCTAAGCAACTGCTGCGGGGTAAACATGGGCTGACGATTCATTTTTCCACTACCTGGCAGAGTAATATTTCATTTCCAGATAGTAGCGACTGCTGCCAGGCTGGCAACCTTTAACTGCTTGGATCTCAGATGAAGAGAGAGAACAATCTGCTGCTGGCGGCGCTGGTGCTGGCAGGACTCAATATGCGACCACTGATGACCTCGGTCAGTCCGTTACTCGGCCAGTTGCGGCAGAGCATTGGTCTGTCGTCACTGGCGGCATCGCTGCTACCTGCGGTGCCGATGATGATGATGGGCGCGATTGCGTTAATCAGCGCCCCGCTGATGCAGCGTTTTGCGGTGCGCAGACTGCTGCTCGGCGGTCTGGTACTGCTGTTGCTGGCGCTGGTGAGTCGGCTGTTGGTTACTGATGGCCGCTGGCTGGTGCTGACTGCCGTGCCGGGTGGGGCAGGCATTGGCATTGTACAGATGGCAATGCCGGGATTGATCCGTCAGCGTTTTGGCAGCCGGAGCGCCGGCGTGACCGGACTCTGGGCCGCCGCGCTGATGGGTGGCGGCGGAATTGGCGCGGCTATCTCGCCGTGGCTGAGCGCACATTTTGGCTGGCAGGGCGCGCTGAGTAGCTGGGCGCTGCCGGTGGTGCTGGCTATTCTGGTCTGGCTGTTTATCACCACCGCGCCGCCCACAGCCCGGACAGAGGCAGCAGAGATGCCTTCGCTGTGGCGAAAAACCCGTGCCTGGACGCTGGCGCTGAGCTTTGGACTGGTGAACGGAGGATATGCCATCTGTGTTGCCTGGCTGCCTGACTTTTATCATCAGCTCGGCTGGAGCACACAGGCGGGCGGTTCACTGCTTGGTATGATGATCGCCTGTCAGGTCTCGGGTGCGCTGCTGTTGCCGTTGCTGGCTCGGGGCCGCGATCGTCGTCCGCTGTTGCTGTTCACGCTGGCGATGCAGCTCAGCGGCATGCTCGGCTTTCTGCTTGCGCCACAAGGGGTGCCGTGGCTCTGGGCGGGGATTGCGGGCGTCGGACTGGGCGGGGCGTTTCCGCTGGCACTGGTGCTGGCGCTGGATCATCTTGATAAACCCCAGACTGGCGCACGGCTGGTGGCCTTTATGCAGGGCGTCGGCTTTATTATTGCGGGCAGCATGCCGTTTATCGCCGGTCAGCTGCATGCGTTCACCGGCCAGTTCGCCAGCATCTGGATTCTGCAGGCGGCGGTTACGCTGCTGCTGGTCGTCCTGACTCTGCGTTTCCATCCACGCAGCTATCAGCGGGCCTTTCCCGGCGTGAGTAGCTGATTTTGGTCGGACCAATCAAAGCAATAATTTTCTCTGGTTCACACTCCAGAAATATTCGCGCAACTTCTATTGCCACGGATTAACAATACATTAACCATCTCTTGCCACAAGCCCCGATAAAGCATTTTGGTCTGACCAATTCGGGGCACAGGGCATGCAGCGCTGCGGCTACATGCTTCGTCACCTCTTCCTCTGGAGATACTGGCATGCAGATCTGGCAACAAAACTACGATCCGCTGGGTAATATCTGGCTCTCAAGCCTTGTTGCTCTGATCCCGATTCTCTTTTTCTTCTTTGCGCTGATTAAGCTGAAGATGAAAGGCTATCTGGCGGCTACCACTACAGTGGTGCTGGCGCTGTTGGTGGCGTTGTTTCTCTATCAGATGCCGGTTGCACAGGCGCTGGCCGCCGTGGGTTATGGCTTTCTCTATGGATTGTGGCCGATTGCCTGGATTATTGTCGCGGCGGTATTCGTCTACAAGATCTCAGTCAAAACCGGCCAGTTCGATATTATCCGCGCCTCTATCCTCTCGATTACGCCCGATCAGCGTCTGCAGATGCTGATTGTCGGCTTCTCATTTGGGGCTTTCCTGGAGGGCGCTGCAGGCTTTGGTGCGCCAGTGGCGATTACTGCCGCGCTGCTGGTGGGACTCGGCTTTAATCCACTCTACGCCGCCGGCCTCTGCCTGATTGTAAACACCGCGCCAGTCGCCTTTGGTGCGATGGGCATTCCGATTATTGTGGCGGGTCAGGTAACCGGACTGGACAGTTTTGCCATCGGTCAGATGGCCGGACGCCAGCTGCCGCTGCTGACCCTGATTGTGCTGTTCTGGATCATGGCGATCATGGATGGCTGGCGAGGCGTGAAAGAGACCTGGCCAGCGGTGGTTGTCGCGGGCGGATCCTTTGCCATTGCCCAGTTCCTCAGCTCCAACTTCCTGGGGCCTGAACTGCCCGATATTATCTCTTCACTCGCCTCGCTGGTTTCGCTGACGCTATTCCTGCGGGTCTGGAAACCGGTGCGTATCTTTCGGTTTGCCGATGCAGAGGCGAAGCAGGGCGATCCGCTGCTGCCTCCGCAGAAGTATCGGCTGGGCCAGGTGATCCGTGCCTGGATGCCGTTCCTGTTTCTTACTGCCACCGTCACGCTCTGGAGCATTCCGCCGTTTAAAGCGCTGTTTGCCAAAGGCGGTGCGCTCTATGACTGGGTGCTGGCTGTGCCGGTTCCGATGCTGAATGAGCTGGTGGCGCGGATGCCACCGGTCGTCAGCAGTGCGACGCCTTATCCGGCAATCTATAAACTGGATCTGGTTTCCGCCACGGGTACCGCCATTTTAATCGCAGCCATCATCGCTATGCTGTTCCTGCGCATGAAACCAAAGGCGGCGTTGCAGACCTTTGGTGAAACGCTGAAAGAGCTGGCGCTGCCAATCTACTCCATCGGAATGGTGCTGGCGTTTGCGTTTATCTCCAACTATTCCGGCCTCTCTGCGACGCTGGCACTGGCGCTGGCACATACCGGCCATGCCTTTACCTTCTTCTCGCCGTTCCTCGGCTGGCTGGGTGTCTTCCTGACCGGATCAGATACCTCATCGAATGCACTGTTTGCCGCGTTACAGGCCACCACTGCCCAGCAGATTGGGGTCTCCGATATTTTGCTGGTGGCGGCGAATACCACCGGCGGCGTGACCGGTAAGATGATCTCGCCGCAGTCGATCGCCATCGCCTGTGCAGCGGTCGGGCTGGTGGGGAAAGAGTCCGACCTGTTCCGGTTTACCGTTAAACACAGTCTGATTTTCACCTGTATGGTCGGTGTGATTACCACACTTCAGGCCTATGTTTTCCCGTGGATGATCCCATGAACAGCCATGTCGATCCGCTGGTGATGCGCCTCCGGGCGTATATCACCGAACATCAGCTTGAACCGGGTATGCGACTGCCCGCCGAACGTCAGCTCTCTGCGGAGCTTGGCGTCTCCCGCTCCTCGTTGCGGGAAGCGATACAGCAGCTGATCAGCAGCGGAATGCTGATCAGCCGACGTGGCGGCGGCACCTGGCTCCGTCAGCAGCTGGCACCCTGGTCGGAGCAACGCATCGTCGAGCCGATTCGTCAGTTACTGCGCGACGATCCCGACTACCGTTACGACATTCTGGAGGCGCGCCATGCCATCGAGGCCAGCACCGCCTGGCATGCCGCACTGCGCGCCACCGACAGCGACAAAGAGAAGCTGCAGTTCGCTTTCGACGCCACCCTGAAACTCAAGGAGAGTGACGATCCCGATCTCGCCGCGCAGGCGGATGTGCGCTTCCACCTGGCGATTGCCGAGGCGTCGCACAATGTGGTGCTGCTGCAGACCATGCGCGGTTTTTTTGAGCTGCTGCAGTCATCGGTGATGCAGACCCGTCAGCGCATGTACACCCAGCCTGCGATTTTCGGCCGCCTGACGGAACAGCATCAGGCGCTGCTTGATGCAATCCTTGCGGGCGACGCCGAAGCGGCCCGTCAGGCGGCGATGCACCATCTGGGTTTTGTGCACACCACCATGAAAAGCCTGCATGAAGATGAAGCGCGTCAGGCGCGCATCACCCGTTTACCGGATAACGACATACGCAACCCTAAGGAATCTGACTGATGATTATCTCAGCTGCCAGTGACTATCGCGCCGCCGCGCAACGTATCCTGCCGCCGTTCCTGTTTCACTATCTTGATGGCGGTGCCTACGCCGAGCATACCCTGCGACGTAACGTGGAGGACCTGTCTGACGTGGCGTTGCGTCAGCGCATCCTGAAGAACATGTCGGAACTGAGCCTTGAGACGAAATTATTTAATGAAACGTTGTCGATGCCGGTTGCGCTCGCACCGGTCGGTCTGTGCGGCATGTATGCCCGTCGGGGCGAAGTACAGGCCGCGCGCGCTGCCGCCCTGAAAGGCATTCCGTTTACGCTGTCGACAGTCTCGGTTTGCCCGATTGAAGAGGTGGCCCCGCAGATCAACCGCCCAATGTGGTTCCAGCTCTATGTGCTGCGTGATCGCGGGTTTATGCGCAATGCGCTGGAACGCGCCAAAGCCGCCGGTTGCTCAACGCTGGTGTTTACCGTGGATATGCCGACGCCGGGTGCACGCTATCGCGATGCGCACTCCGGGATGAGCGGTAATCATGCGGCGCTGCGTCGATACTGGCAGGCGGTTACTCATCCACAATGGGCACTGGATGTGGGCCTGCAGGGGCGTCCACACGATCTGGGGAATATCTCCGCCTATCTGGGTAAGCCGACCGGGCTGGAAGATTATATCGGCTGGCTGGCGAACAACTTTGATCCCTCGATCAGCTGGAAAGATCTGGAGTGGATCCGCGAGTTCTGGGACGGACCGATGGTGATCAAAGGTATTCTCGATCCGGAAGATGCGCGGGATGCGGTGCGCTTTGGCGCAGACGGCATCGTGGTCTCGAATCATGGCGGACGTCAGCTGGATGGTGTGCTCTCTTCGGCGCGGGCGCTGCCCGCGATTGCCGATGCCGTCAAAGGTGACATCACGATTCTGGCGGACAGTGGCATTCGTAACGGGCTGGATGTGGTGAGAATGATCGCGCTGGGCGCAGACAGCGTGCTGCTGGGAAGGGCCTTTATTTATGCGCTGGCGACCCACGGTCAGCGCGGTGTTGAAAACCTGCTGAACCTGATTGAGAAGGAGATGCGCGTTGCCATGACACTGACCGGCGCAAAATCCATTAGTGAAATCACCCGCGATTCACTGGTCCAGGCGGAGGCGTTGCTGGCCCCAGCAAGCACAAAGCCACGTCCGCGTGCGGTGAATTAGCCTGCGAAAATGAATGTATTGTCTATACTTAGCTTCTTTACCAACAGGAGGAATGACATGACCATTCACAAGAAAGGTTCGGCGCACTGGGAAGGCGATATCAAAGGTAAAGGCACCGTCAGCACCGAGAGCGGCGTGCTGAGCCAGCAACCTTATGGCTTTAATACCCGTTTTGAAGGCGGTAAAGGCACCAACCCGGAAGAACTGATTGGTGCAGCGCATGCAGCCTGTTTCTCTATGGCGCTGTCGCTGATGCTGGGTAACGCGGGTCATCCGCCGGAAAGCATTGATACCACGGCCGACGTGTCGCTGGACAAAAAAGGCGACGGCTTTGCCATCACCAAAGTGGCGCTGACCAGCACCATCTCTCTGCCAGGCATTGATGCGTCAACTTTCGACGAGATTATCAATAAAGCCAAAGCAGGCTGCCCGGTTTCTCAGGTTCTGAATGCGGAAATTACGCTGGATTACACCCTGAACAACTGATGCCGGCGACGGGTCGCCTTTTGGTGGCCCGGACGTTATGCTATCCCCTCGGTCCTGTTACTGACCGAAACTGATGCGCCTTCTGGCGCATCTTCGCTTTCTGATGAGAGGAAACCGAGGTGACAAGATACCGGGCGGCCAAAAAGTACTGGAAGATGGTGCTGGTTCTTTTATGCATTTGCGGTGGTCTGCTGTTGATTCGCTGGGCCGCCATGATCTGGGCATGAGTCGATGAAGGGGACCGGGCGTCACACGCCGTGCAACGTTTTGATGGTGATGATTGCGCTGGAAGGGGAGCTCTGCCGGCTCACAGCCTCATGTCTGCCGGGATAATCGTGTTATTCAGACAAAGGCATCTTCACGCCGTTGTTTAGCCCGCACGTCACTGCGCGCAATGCGATACGCTTTGCGGGGATCGCCCACCACAAATTCAAAGGTTGGCGTGTAGTAAAATGGCAACCAGCCGCCATAGCTGCTCTCCCACTCCCATCGGACGGGGCAGGGCCACAGAATGCCATCATACAAAAGATAGTATACCCAGCGTCCACCAGGACGACGGGGGCGTGATGTTTTCATGGGATTCACTACGGTAATGGTTAACAACAGCTTATATTTTGTACGCTAAAGCGCCAGCTTGCAATGTTACAGCGCCGCTTTATTGAACCTGGTCCTGAATTAGCGATGGACCTCTCCGCAAAGCAGGACCACATTCGGCCTGACTTTATGAATGCGGTTCGCCATCGTTTCGCAGTCGACCTTTGTCGGATAGATGCGCTCCGAGACCGGCAGCGCTTCGCAGGCATCGTAGCCGCACGCGCTCACTAACAACACAAATCCTATCAACATAGTTCCTCTCCTTTGCACGGTCTGGTGGTACGGACTGCGGTGCTTTTTATCCCTTTTTAACATCCAGTATAGACAAACGTGACGGTGCGGCATTGTCAGTGTGAGCTATGGTCCGTCCGCAGGGTCATGCCGGCGTCTGTCAGCGTGTAAGAAGAGGATTGATGCCTGCATTAACCCGCGAAATACCAGGCGGGCAGCAGCGCAATCAGGTTATTCAGGGTGTGGAGGAAGATGGGCAGCGCCAGACTGTTGCTCCGCAGCCGGGCATAGCAGAGCAGCAGTGAAAACAGCGTCAGGGCGATAAGCGTCTGCCAGTGCACATACTGCGTATGCATTACCGCAAACAGCAGCGAGGTGAGCAGCATACAGGCGAAGCGGCTGCGCGGCGCCCACAGCAGAAAACCCTGTAACAGAAAACCGCGGAACAGCACCTCTTCAAAAACCGGCGCCAGCAACACGGCGGTCAACAGCAGGATAAGCAGCGAATTACGTCCCTGCTGCGCCTGCATCACCAGCCAGCCTTCCGGCTGCATAAATTGCATCTGTGCTGCCATCAGGACAAACAACGCGCCGGTAAAGAGCAGGGTTTGCAGGGTATAAAGTTCACCCAGCGGTAAATCGGTACGGCGCTGGCAGTAGAAGCGATAAAGCGGGTAGATCACAGCAAATTCAAACAGACAGAGCACGGGCACCAGCAGGCCGTCATTACGCAGCACGCCGTAATTAGGGAACAGGGTGATCAGCATGGTAACCAGGTAATAGACCACAAAGCTGCCGACGTAGAACAGCGTCAGGGTCACTCTGTCGGAATTGATGTTCATAGGCGACTCAGCCAGCGAAGGTAAGCGCATAGTAGCAATGCCCCCGATCGCTGTCGAGTCAGCCTGTAACACAATATTTAAGCGCAAAATGTTTACCGCAGACTAAACACCCGAGCGCCCGAGCCGATAACTGAGGAAACTAATCGGGTCAGCACCCTGTGTGGTATTGCCGGCCTTTCATCTCAACCCCTGGTTGTGTAGTGGGCACTCTTAATGACTTTTAATCCTCCGGCGCCACCCGCGTTGCCATTCAGACATGTTGCTGAAGATCGCACTGTCCGCTTTACGCGGCGCAGCCTGCGTGTCCTTTCGCTGCTGCTGTTTGGCGTGCTGGCGCTCTCGATGCTGATGGTGCTGACGATTGCGCAGCGGCAAAACAGCGTATCGGTTGAGCATGACCGGCTGCTGATGCAGCAGGCGTGGAAAAGTCGTCAGGAGGCGATGGTAACGGATATCCGGGATTATGCGTTCTGGGGCGAAGCCTGGCAAAATCTCCATGTCAGTGTGGACAAAGTCTGGGCGTTTGACGAAGAGAACTTTGGTCCAGGCCTGTATGAGGAGTATCACTACGAGGGTGTTTTCGTGGTCGATGGTAAAGGCCACACCCGTTATTCAGTCATTAACGGCAAACTGGTGGATACGCCGCTGGAGGCCTGGCTGGGCAAAGAGACCTCTGCATTTATTGCGGCGGCACGTCAGCTTAACAACAAAGCGATGCATCGTGATGTGCTGATCAATCATCTGCCCGCCATCGTGGTTGCTGCCCCTATCACCAGTGGCAAAGTGAGGGCGGTGACGCCAGTGGCGGGGCCTCCGTCCATCATGATATTTGTGAGTCTGTTTACGCCTGAAAAATTAAAGGCGCTGGGAACATCGCTGGATGTACGCGAACTGCGCGCGCCAGCCAGTGAGGAGGATGCCCTGCGTGAACCCCGGATGATGTTAACGTTGCCGATGGGCGACCCGATTGTGCTGCGCTGGACCTCAAAGATGCCTGGCATGGGCCTGATCTGGTTTTTGCTGCCACTGCTGATGTTGATGGCGATCATCATCGCCATAATTACCCGTCGCGTCAGTCGCCATGCGCTCTCAAATGCAATTATCTCTGATCGGCGTTTCGCTATGCTGGCGATCAGTCAGCAGGAGCTTGCCAACAGCGAAGCGCGGTTTCGCGATCTCGCTGAGGCGGCGTCAGACTGGATCTGGGAGACGGATGCAGAGGGCCGGCTAATCTATCTGTCAGCGCGCTTTCATACCGTTACCGGCCATGACATTACGCACTGGCTGGGGCGTCACATCGATCATCTGCTGACGCATCCCAGCCATTCGCTGGTTGCCTGGCTGCGACGTCAGGAGGAGGACGGACAGCAGATGCCGCTGCGCTGTCAGTTCATGTCTGCGCACGGCAATCGTCGCATCGGCCAGCTGGTGGCAAAAACCATCTGGCACGACGCGAAACGCATCGGGTTTCGCGGTACGGTATCGGATATCACTCAGGGTATGGAAGCTGAGGCGCGCATTCAGTTCCTGTCGCGTCACGACGTCCTAACCGGCCTGTCGAACCGCATGCAGCTGCTGGAGTTTCTGACGCTACACCTTGCAATAACGGATGGCTCCGCGCCGCTGACGCTGGTCACCCTCGATCTTGATCAGTTCCGGCCGATTAACGAAACCTGGGGTCATGCAGCAGGCGACGAAGTGCTGAGCCAGATAGCACAGCGACTGAAGCGCTGTATTGGTCCGCAGGAGCTGGTGGCGCGGCTGAGTGGCGATGAGTTTGTGCTGGTATTACGTGAAGCGAACCGTGAGCGGGTCGCTCAGCGTTGTGCTCAGCTGGTGCATGAGGTTCAGCAACCGATCAGCACCGGCCAGCATGTCCACTATCTTACCATCAGCATGGGGATTGCCTGTGCACCTCAGGATGCCAGCCACCCGGAAGCGCTGCTGGAAATGGCAGATATTGCGCTGAATGAAGCGCGTGACGCGGGACGCAATCAGTGGGTCTGGTATGCCAATGAGATGACCAGCCAGCGGGAAGATAAACGTGAAATGGCGCGGCGGATTGAGAAAGCGCTGAAGAACAATGAGTTTCGCCTGCACTATCAGCCACGCTATCAACTGCTGACGGGGCAGCTGGCGGGCGCTGAGGCCCTGATTCGCTGGCAGATTGCCCCGGATCAATGGATAACGCCCGACCACTTCATTCCACTGGCGGAAGAGAGCGGTCTGATCGCCACCATCAGCGACTGGGTGCTGATGCGCGCCTGTGAGGATGCTCTGGGGTGGGGCGGCGAACGCTATGTTTCAGTCAATATATCGCCAATGGAGTTTCGCACCAGCGACCTGGTGCAACGGGTCGCGAACGCGCTCGAGAAAAGTGGCCTGCCGGCAACCCGGCTGGAGCTCGAAATTACTGAGAACGTTACCTTTGAACACCCACAGCATGCGCTGGAAATCATGCAGGGATTACGTTCGCTGGGTGTCCGGTTGACTGTTGATGATTTCGGCACCGGCTATGCCGCGCTGGGCTACCTGAAAACCTTCCCGTTTAATGGCCTGAAGATCGATCGTTCCTGGATGAAAGATTTCCCGGAGTCGCAGCAGGCACAGTCGGTGGTCGCGGGGATTATTGCGCTGGCTCGCGCCTTTGCCCTGACGATCACAGCAGAAGGCATTGAGACAGAAGCGCAGTTAAACCAGCTAAAACAGCTCTCATGCGAAGAAGGGCAAGGTTACTTCCTTGGCCGGCCGATGCCACTGGCTGCATTCAGAACGCTGCTGGAAAGAACGGCGCAAAATCAGCCTGAGATGGCTTAACGCACTTTGACCGCCAGGGCGGTCATTAGCATTGCGCAGACAACAAAAATAATCAGTTCCATTATGACCTCCACGGGGCTGGGTAAGAAAATTCTTAAGAAAGTGTAGAGATTCACGGTGGCTTTTTTTGGCTGAGAGTGCGATTAATCTCAAAAGGACGCCTGCCCAGCAGTTGGCTTAATCCTGCTGTAACAACTTTACCTTTTGAGGGTTCAGGTCTGACGGCGCGTTTTGCTACTCTTGGGCAAGGTGTTACACGTCCAACAGGAGAATAAACGTGAGATTTTATGGAAAAGGGCTGCTGGTAGTCGGTCTGTTCGCATTAACCGCCTGTCAATCTGCCTCTCAACCCGACACTGCCCGTGTGGCGCAGGATCCCGACGCTGACCGCTGCGGCGCCTCACAGTTTCAACACTATATCGGCAAACCGTTGACCGCACTGCAGGGTCAGCACTTCGAACAGCAGGTGCGTCCGATCCCCTATAATTCAGCCGTCACCATGGACTTTAATCTCAACCGGCTTAATTTCCTGGCCGATAAAAATGGCAATATCAGCTCAGTTTATTGTGGCTAATGGCCAGAATGTCATAGGCTTGTCATAACAGCAGGCGAGGATAGCTGCGCGTTTGAGAAACTTCCTCGTCACACAATAGATAGTGCTCGTCTTGTTTATTCCCGCCCCGGCGGGAATTTTTTTAGCGTCCGCGGACCGGAACAGGAGCGAAGAAGAAGATGAAACGCATAGTGGCATTTCTGCCCACGTTGTTACTCAGCAGCACACTGGCGCATGCGTCCAGTGAAGACGCCTGGAAAAAGAGCCGCGAGGTGATAGTTCAGGCGTGCGTCAACGCCAGCCACCTGAGCAAAGTCAGGGTGCTGGGCGAACCGATCGAATATGACGACAACACAGGTTACAGTGCACTGTTGCTGGAGGGACGCTACCCGCAGCAGCACATGAAAAATAAGCGGGGACGGGAGCTCTGCCTGTTTCAGCGCAGCAGCGGACGTGCCAGCGTCAGCGAAGCGGATAAGTTACGCTGGGTGAAGTAGACGCCGGGTTGATTTACGGCTCCGGCTGCGTGTCGATCAACTGAGCCAGCAAGGTGCGATAACGCTGCAACTGCATCTCGTCGCCCTCTACTTCCAGTTTATCGATCACCCGCGCAATCAGCACTTTACTGGTGGCGGGCTCGCCCGCTTCCATTATTTCACGCAGGATCACCGCCAGCAGATCGGACTCTGGCGGTGTCCGCCAGGCCGGGCTTTTAAAATAGTCGCTGATTGCACGGCTGGCGCTATTTGGTTGTACTCTCATTTCCCCACCTCCGCTGAAACACGCCAATGCCCCTTACTGCTGAGTAAGGGCGTATCTGTATGAAATAAGCTGGTTTGCCTCAGCGTAGCCGGATGGTCTGCACCGTTTTTTGCGGAGGACGTCGCACCGATCAGAATGATCGCCACACCGCCACGGCTGGCGGTTTTTTAAACATAGAAGCGGGGAGCGGGGTTGTCAGTAACAGAATGACATATTTTTCCATATTGATGAGGGGGCGTTTAAGAAGCGCGTTTCAGTGCCGTATGTCATCCGCGCGCTTCGCACTCTGAATTCCTGCGTCGGTGAAATTTGTGCCGGTAATTGAGCCGAATCAAAGCAGAATCCGTTCTTTCACTCTCTGTGCCATGTTTTGTCGGTCACGCTGAGAATGCGTGCGTTAGACTGAGCCTTCCCTCTCTTTATATCGTCTGCTCATGCCACGCACTATTGAACCCTGGAAGATAAACCTGATCTCGGTCTGGTTTGGCTGCTTTTTTACCGGACTGGCGATTAGTCAGATTATCCCGTTTCTGCCGCTCTACCTTGAACAGCTAGGCGTAACCGGTGGCGAATCACTGAGCCTCTGGTCGGGTCTTACCTTCAGTATCACCTTTGTGGTCTCGGCGGCGGTGGCGCCGCTATGGGGCAGCCTGGCCGATCGCAAAGGTCGTAAACTGATGCTGCTGCGTGCGGCTTTTGGCATGGGCGTGGTGATCCTGCTGCAGGCTTTTGTCACGGAGGCCTGGCAGTTGCTGCTGCTGCGTGCCCTGATGGGGCTAACCTCCGGATATATCCCCAACGCCATGGCGCTGGTGGCGGCTCAGGTTCCGCGTGAACGAAGCGGCTGGGCGCTGAGCTGTGTCTCAACCGGTCAGATTGGCGGGGTGATTCTGGGGCCCATGCTGGGCGGGCTGCTGGCCGACTGGGTCGGTTTGCGTACGGTGTTTATTGTCACTGCGGTGCTGTTGATGGTCAGCTTTCTGGTGACGCTGTTCCTGATTAAAGAGACCGGTTATATCCCGGTCAGTAAAAAAGATAAGCTCAGCGGACGCGAGGTTTTCCGCTCGCTGGATAACCCAAAGCTGATGCTCTGCCTCTTTTTTACCACCATGGTGATTCAGATGTGCAACGGGTCGGTGAACCCGATTCTGACGTTGTTTGTGCGTGAACTGGCTCCAACTGCGGAGAATATCGCTTTTCTGAGTGGCGTGATTGCCGCGCTGCCAGGCGTCTCAGCGCTGCTGGCGGCACCCCGGCTGGGGCGACTCGGCGATCGCATCGGCACGCAGCGTATCCTGCTGGCGACAATGGTTATCTCGCTGCTGCTGTTTGTTGCGATGTCGTTTGTGACCAGCACGACACAGCTGGGGATATTGCGGTTTCTGCTGGGCTTCGCCGATGGCGCAATGATGCCTGCGGTGCAGACGCTTCTGGTACGTCATTCGCGCGACAACATCACCGGACGAATCTTCGGCTATAACCAGTCGTTTATGTATCTCGGCAATGTCGCAGGCCCGCTACTGGGGGCTGCGGTGTCGGCGGTGGCAGGTTTCCGCTGGGTCTTTTTTGCCACCGCCGTGGTGGTGCTGATTAATGTGCTGTTTCTGAAGCGTTTTTACCGGCGTCCGAAGACCGAGCTGCCCCTGGCTGAGAAATCGTCAGCTCAGCCTGCCAGCGCTGCTGAGTCAGTAAAAACTCAGGACTGACGCTGGGGCTCCAGGAGTCATCGCCGCCAACGCCCATGTGAAACGCATCCAGATGCAGCCAGCAGCCCGTTTCAGGATGCAGCAGGTGGCGGTGTGAAGTCTCCCGTAGCTGCTCCAGACTGAAGCGGCTCAGCGAGAAAGCGAAGTCGCCGCTGACCTGCCAGCTGCCGCTGTCGAGCTGACGCGTACCGCCACGCTGACCATTCTCGCTGGGGAAAACGTAGGGCGTTGATAGCTGATCCAGCGGCAGCTGCCAGCGGGAAAACTGCGCGGCCAGCTGGCGGTCGGGATAGTTTTCATGCGGACCCAGGCCCAGCCAGCTAACCTGCTGCGGGATGTGTGCCAGCTCACAGCGCAAGCCGATGCGTGCGGGCGGTGGCAATCCGCGCGACTGCTCAACCGACAGCTGCAGCTGTAACTCACCCTGCGCGTTGATCACATAACGTTTACGGCTGATGAACGCGAGCTCACCGTTGGCGAGCCAGCCATGCAGCGTCTCAATCTGCACTGCCTGCGACAACGTATTCGCCGTGATCGATACCAGACTGCTGCTCATCTGGTCATAACCCGCCGTTTTCCAGCGTTCAACCCAGGCATCAGGATCAACCCGTTCCGCTTCGCTGGTGCCGATGTCATTGTCCAGCGGCGCGCGGATAAAGCAGTCCTGAAGAGGGGAGAGCAGCGTCGGCTCCTCATTGACAAACCACTGCGTCAGTTCGCCGCTGTGGCGTGAAAAATGCCAGCGTTGCTGCTGATGAGTGACAACAATGTCACTGGCATCATTGTGCAGCACAGGTGCTTCGGCAGCCTCTGGCTGTGATGGCATTACCAGCGCCGAGGGCAGCGTCCACTGGTGCCAGGCGACGCGCCAGCCAGCAACGCTCCAGGGTGTGGCGTTGATCTGATGAATCGCGACGTTCAGCCAGCATTCGCCGTATAACGCGGGCGGTGTGGGCAGCGTGATTCGCTGCTGACCCTGCGCGGTGATATCCAGCACTATTTCGCCTTCTGTCACCACCTCTCCTTCCTGCTCAATGGACCATCGCAGCACTTCATTGTCACTGTGGCGGAACAGATAGTCGCTGCTGATCGTAACGCTCAGCGGATCGCGGGGATCAACGGTAAACTGATAAAACTGCTGGGCGCGCTGCGCTTCATAAAGCGCTGGATGTGGCGTGCGATCGGCAAACACCAGCCCGTTCATACAGAACTGACGATCGTTAGGCTTATCGCCAAAATCACCGCCGTAAGTCTGCCAGGAGTTGCCCTGTTCATCATGGCGGGTCAGGCTTTGATCCACCCAGTCCCAGACGAAGCCGCCCTGCAGTCGCGGGAACTGACGGAAGGCCTCCCAGTACTTCGCAAAACCGCCGAAACTGTTGCCCATGGCATGCGCGTATTCACACAGGATCAACGGACGCGTTTCGCCCGGCAGACCGATCCACTTCTTCAGCGACCATTTCGGCACTGCCGGGAACGGCTGATCTTCATCAACCCTGGCATACATCGGGCAGATAATATCGGTTGCGGCGGTATCTGCACCGCCGCCTTCATACTGCACCGGACGGGTTGGATCGCTGCTTTTCACCCAGCGGTAGAGCGCGTCATGGGTGGCGCCATGTCCTGACTCGTTGCCCAGCGACCAGATGATAATGCTGCAGTGATTACGATCGCGCTGCACCATGCGCGTGACACGTTCGCTGTAGGCCGCGAACCAGCGGGGATCATCGGAGAGCCGGTTCATCGGCTGCATGCCGTGGGTTTCGATATTGGCCTCATCCACGACATAAAGCCCGTACTGGTCACACAACCGGTACCAGAGCGGATGATTAGGGTAGTGCGAACAGCGGACCGCATTGAAATTGTGCTGCTTCATCAGCTCGATGTCGCGGCGCATCGTCGCCTCATCCACTACCTGACCGTGCTCCGGATGGTGCTCGTGACGGTTGGTGCCCCGGATCAGCAGCGGTTTGCCGTTGAGGCAGAGCAGGCCGTTGTCGATGGTGACCTGACGGAAGCCAACATCGTAAGCTTCCACTTCGACCAGCTGCTGATCGCCATCCAGCAGCGCCAGCGTCGCACGATAGAGGTGGGGCGTTTCGGCGCTCCACAGCGCGGGCTGTTCAACCGGCAGGCTGATCAGGGCGCGTTCAGGATAGTGACCCCGTTCGTCAATGATCGCGCTGCCCAGCGGCTGCTGACACTGCGCAACCTGCTGTTTACCCTGCCACAGCGTCAGGCGCAGCTGATAGCGCGAGGTGGCGTCCGGCGGTAAGGCGACGCGGACCTGGGCGCGTAGCTCGGCACGGGTAAACTCCGGGCTGAGCCGGGTTTCCAGCTGAACGTCGGCCAGATGCACCTGCGGTTTATGCAGTAATGTGACATCGCGGAAAATGCCGCTCATCCGCCACATATCCTGATCTTCCAGATAGCTGCCGTCGCTCCAGCGCAGCACCATCACCGCCAGCCGGTTTTTGCCCGGTCGCAGATGAGGACTCAGGTCAAATTCGGCGGGCAGGCGGCTGTCCTGAGAGTAGCCAATCCAGCGCCCATTGCACCACAGGTGAAAAGCCGAATTTACGCCGTCAAAAATGATGCGTGTCTGTCCCGAATCGAGCCAGGCTGTGTCAGTCGTGAATGTGAGCGAGTAACATCCGGTGGGATTCCCGGCGGGAACCAGCGGAGGATTAACGGGAATCGGATATTGTACGTTGGTGTAAATGGGCGCATCGAAGCCGTGCATCTGCCAGTTAGCCGGGACCGGAATCGTGCTGGCATCCGGCAGATCCTGCAATAACCAGCTGGCAGGCACCGCTTCAGGCTGAGCAAAGTAACTAAATCCCCACTCTCCGTTGAGACATTGCCGTGACGCCGAAGGATGATCATCGCGCGCCGCCGCTTCATCGCGCCAGCTGGCGAATGGCGGATGGGCATCCAGACGATGCAGCGAGGTCACGACCGGGTTCTCCCAGTCGCGCCGGGAGAGGATGTCACTGAAAGTAGCCAGAGAGAGAGTCATGATTTTATCCTGTAAATGTAATGCGCTCACAATGCGCAAAATTCGTCAGTCTGTAAAGTGTTCACCCTCCCGATTTACACAAATAGTCCTGTTAACAAACTCACCGGGATGTTGAGAATACGACGACATACTGGCGGTAAAACGTTAAGTCTGGTCAGCAAAGATGAATAGCCGCCTGAAGCAGAGGAATCTCACTTGTCGCCATGCCAGCGGCTTCATACACTCAGCCCGATTTTTTCACTCTGAGGTAGATAGGGTACGAATCATTAAGCTGGTGGCTGTTGTGGGATTAGTGACTGCATTAAGTGGATGTATTTTCCCGCCTCCCGGCGGCGGTTGGGGCGGACACGGTGGCGGGCCGGGTCACGGATTCGTAAATCCTCGTTAAGCTTCTCTGTTTCATTTCAGGCAAGCGACATTTAACCGCGGCAGTGCAACCCCACAAAACGTTTCGCCAGCAAAATAACCGTAAATGGCTGAACAGATGGGATAAATGTGGGCTAAGCCACTGAAAAAATGGCTGTCGCCCTCTGTTTTTTTAGCCAGCGTGGTGATAATTTCAGCTTTTCTCCACCGCTGAGACAACAGCATGAAAAACCTGATTGCTGAGTTACTGGTAAAGCTGGCTGAAAAAGAGGCGACAGCGAAAGAGCAAATGGCGCAGATTGAAGCACTGGAGATCGTTGTCACTGCGCTGGTTCGCAAGCTGGAGCCGCAACAACATCTGGCAATCACCACCAGCATTGAAAGCGCTATGGACAACGTGGCTGATGCTGATGATAACGATGCACGCCTGCTGCGCAATTACATTGAAAAGCTGCTCCATCATCCCCGCCAGTATTGATCCCGGAACAGGTCGGGAATGGGATCTTCCCATCACTTTGACCTCAAACATTTTCTGCTTTGCTTATTCGCTGCCAGAATAATAGAGGACAATCCACTGTGGAGTTATCAAGATGAAAGTCGGTTTAATGGCGATGATGATGGCAGGCCTGCTGGTCAGCGGGCTGGCAGGTGCTGCGGAGAAAACTCCGCAGCAGGAGAAAATGACGATGTGCAACCAGCATGCGAAATCACAGGATCTCAAAGGGGATGCGCGCAAAACCTTTATGAGTGAATGCCTGAAAAAGGACAGCAAGATGTCGCAGATGTCACCGCAGCAGATGAAAATGAAAAGCTGTAACGGTGAAGCCGGTGATAAAAAACTGGCAGGCGATGCCCGTAAAACCTTTATGAGTCAGTGCCTGAAAAAGAGCTGATGATGCCCACGGCCACGCAGGTGGCCGCTTCTATCTGCCGCCCGATGCGGATTCACTTCCCCCTCAACGCCGATTAAATTACCTGCCACAACAGCAGGTTATCTTTCTGAAACAGATTCCTCATCAGGCTTCCCGGTTCCTTTGCCACACTTACTGTTTGTAGGGGATTGCGCAGCGGGCTTTTTTGCCGTGCAGCATAAGACCAGAAACAGTGAAAGGAGCCATGCCGTGAACTATCAATTTACCGTCGACCTGAACGATCTGCCGCAGCGACAGCCGGTTAAAAAGACGCTCGGCGATGTTGATCTATTATTGATTCGCGACGGTGACAACGTCCGTGCTTTTCAGGCGAAATGTCCACACGCTGGCGCACCGCTTGAACAGGGCGCGATTTGCGGCGATCGGCTGGTCTGCCCGTGGCATAAAGCCGCGTTTGATATCGCCGATGGCAAAATGTGTGAACCGCTGGCGTTAGCCGATCTCAAACAGTACCCGCTTCGCATTGAAGAGGGCCGGGTACTGATAAACCCCAAAGCGATGTCACCCGCAGCACCCATTGGCAGCGGGGCAGATGCACCGGTCTATGTGGTATTAGGTGGCGGCGCGGCGGGTAGCGCAGCGCTATGGCGTCTGCGTCATGAAGGTTTTAAAGGCCGCCTGATACTGGTCGAGCGTGAAGCAGATGCACCCTATGACCGCACCGCGCTGACCAAATTTGTGCCGTCGGGAAAAATGGATATTAACGAAGTGCCGCAGCTGCTGAAAGCGGATGTGATGGACCACGTTGAACGACTCCAGGCTACAGTGAGCCGGCTGGATGCACAGCAGCAGCGGTTAATCTTCGAGGATGGCGGTACGCTTGCGTTCGACAAACTGTTGATCGCCAGCGGCGCGACGCCTGTTCTTCCCGATTTGCCGGGCAGCGATCTTGACGGGGTTCATCTGCTGCGCAGCAAAGCGCAGACCGATGAGCTGCTTCAGGCGGTGGATGCCAGCCATAAAATCGTGATTATCGGCAACAGTTTTATCGGTACCGAACTGGCGTCGGCACTGCGTAACCGCGATATTGACGTCACAGTCATTGCCCGCCAGGCACTGCCTTTTGCTAAACGGTTTGGCGAGCAGATTGGTCGCTATTTCTACCAGCTTCATGAGCAAAACGGCGTGAAGTGGGTGCAGGGCGAGATCGAAGCGCTGCAGGGTGACCAGAAGGTAAATGGCGTGCAGCTGAAGGGCGGACGCAAGCTGGATGCTACCGTTGTGCTGTTCGCGACCGGGGTTAAACCGGCCACCGACTTTATTCACGATCTGCCGCTGGCAGAGGATGGCAGCCTGCAGGCGGATGATCAGTTGCGGGTCGCTGATAATATCTGGGTGGCGGGGGATATCGCCACCTATCCGGCGGCACAGGGGCCGCTGCGTATTGAGCACTATCGCGTTGCACATCAGCAGGGACAGACTGCCGCATGGAATATGCTGGATCAAAACGTCGCTTTTGATCGGGTCCCGTTCTTCTGGACGACCCAGTATGGCACTCGTTATGAGTATGTTGGCCACGCGGCAGAATGGGATGAATTCCAGCTAATCGGTTCGCTGGAGGATAAAAAGTTTATGGCGTTTTATGGTCAGCAGGGGCAACTGGCGGCGATCTGCTCATGCGGTATGTATACGCTGACCGCTGAGCTGGTGGAGCAGATGCAGCACCCCATGACGCTTTCTGACGCGGTGGCGCGCTGTCAGGCGAAAATCAGTTAAGCTGCACGCAGGGCGGACCAGGCTGACGGGCCGCCCTGCGTACTTTCTCACCGGTTAGCTGCGACTCAGTTTCTCTGACTTCGCCATGCACTGCTGCATCGCTTCCATCACTGCCGAGCGCATCCCTTTTTCTTCCAGCACTTTCACCGCTTCAATGGTGGTGCCGCCTGGAGAGCAGACCATATCTTTGAGTTCAGCCGGATGTTTACCGGTGGTCAGCACCATCTGCGCCGCGCCTTTCACCGCCTGCGCAGCAAACTGATAGGCCTGAGCACGCGGCATGCCACCCAGTACGGCTGCATCCGCCATCGCCTCGATAAACATAAACACGTAGGCCGGTGCAGAACCGCTCACGCCGACCACAGAGTGAATCAGATATTCATCCACTACGGCCGCTTTGCCGAAGCTCTCAAAAATCGCCACGACTTCGTCGATCTCCGCCTGCTCAACCAGCACGTTAGGCGTTACCGAGGTCATGCCTTCGCTCACCAGTGAGGGCGTATTCGGCATTGCGCGGACAATTTTGCGATCGTAACCCAGCACGGATGAGAGCGAGTCCAGCGTCACGCCAGCGGCAATCGACACCACCAGCGCCTCTTTTTTCAGGCTGCCTGCCAGCTCTTTTAATACTTTCAGAATGACATTCGGTTTTACTGCGCCGAACAGGATGTCCACTTCACGCGCCAGCGCATCCGCGCTCTCTGCTGCGTTGATGCCATACTGCTCTGCCATCGCCTGGTTGGTCTCAGCTTTGCGATCGTAAACGAAGATATCAGACGGGGCGATTTTGCCGCTGTTGACCAGTCCGCCGATAATGGCTTTCGCCATGTTTCCCCCGCCGATAAATCCGATTTTCTTTGCCAGCATCGCCATCTCCTTAGGACATTATTCGTTTTTCTCAGTGAGCTAGCTTACTTCAGCCAGCCCGAATAACAAGTCAGCTGCAAGCGCGCTGGAAAGCGTGGCGCAAATTAAATTTGCCATTTAAGAGGAACCCGGCAAGATCTCAGGCTTCTCTGACTGTAAGGAATCATGATGTTTATCTGGGTCGATGCCGATGCCTGTCCGAATGTGATCAAAGAGGTGCTCTACCGTGCGGCGGATCGTACCGCGACCACGGTCACTTTTGTGGCGAACCAGTTTTTGCGCGTGCCGCCATCGCCGTATCTGCGCACGCTGCAGGTGCCTGCTGGCTTTGATGTGGCGGACAATGAGATTGTCAGACGTTGTCAGCCCGGCGATCTGGTGATCACCGCCGATATTCCGCTGGCGGCTGAGGTGATTGAGAAGGGGGCAGCAGCGCTGAATCCGCGCGGCGAGCGTTACTCACCGGCGACGATACGCGAACGCCTGACGATGCGTGATTTTATGGATACGCTGCGGTCAAGCGGCGTGCAGACCGGCGGCCCCGCGACGATGAGTCCGCGTGACCGCCAGCAGTTTGCGAATGAACTGGATAGCTGGCTCACCCAGCAAAAACGCTCAACTTAAACGAAGCTGTCGTCGTCGTCGAAATCGTTGCCGCCAAAATCGTTGAGATCGCTGTTGTCGGCATAATTGCTGTCCCAGCCCGTGTTCTGGTCGAGGAAGGCGCTGTCGTTACCGCCGTTAAAGTTATCGGCATTGTCATCGCCACCGTTGAAGGTGTTGAGATTATCATTCACCTCCGGCAGCGGCGGCTCATTGATGATATTCACAATCTCTTCCGGCTGTGAATGGTGGAACATGCTGGTCAGCATGTCGGCCATCACGACACCACCCGCGACGCCCACGGCAGTTTGCAGAGCGCCACCAAGGAAACCGGTGCCGCGTGGCGCGGGTGCCTGGGCAGGGACATACTGCTGCTGTGCCGGTTGCTGCGGCGCACTGTTCCACGGCGACTGTTGCTGCGGCTGCTGAACGGGAGGCTGCTGACGCGAACCGCTGCCAAACAGTCCCGACAGGAAGCCGCCGCTGCTCTGTGCAGGCTGCTGCTGCTGTTGCTGCAACTGTGCCACCTGGCTTTCCAGCGCTGACACTTTCTCATTGAGTTTTTTCAGCGCCGCTTCCTGAATCAGGATTGCCTGCGTCATGTAGTAAGGCGCGCCTGGCTGCGCCTGAAGATGCTGGTTAATCAATTGTTCGGCAGCGGCATCGCGTGCCACGGCCTGGCTTTCGGCCTGTTTCAGACGGCTGAACAGCCCATCAATCAGTTGTTGTTCTTCGCGTTGCATGATGACTCTCCTGTGGCGATTGTTATCAGTATATGGGGTCGTCAACACGAAAAGTAAAATCCGGGCGGTAAGCAAATATTGCCAGCCCATTTCAGCCGCCGTTTTATGCGTTTTTTAGCGCCCGGTTACTCACCTGATGCACAAAACGTGCATGCATTTCCCCTTGAAAATAGAGAGATTATCGCTGTTCATGTGAGGAAAAAGCGTAAATCATGCCTGACAGGTGGAGGCCATAATAATTTCCAGTTATGATGCGTCGCATTAATCAGCTAACCATGCAGCCGCATCGCGCGGTCAGGCGGAGGAACGGCCCTGATGTCACTACCCATCTTTTTGATTGGCGCTCGCGGTTGCGGCAAAACCACGGTCGGCGAGGCGTTATCGCAGGCGCTGGGCTACGCCTTTACGGATACCGATCACCATCTGCAACTCAGCACGCAACGCAGCGTG
The DNA here is from genome assembly GCF_021043305.1 of Pantoea sp. MHSD4. NCBI lineage: Bacteria > Pseudomonadati > Pseudomonadota > Gammaproteobacteria > Enterobacterales > Erwiniaceae > Pantoea > Pantoea sp. MHSD4. The sequence goes on from NZ_JAJNDH010000002.1 coordinate 84,489, forward strand.
ACGGAGATTGTCGAGGCGGAAGGCTGGGAAGGTTTCCGCGCCCGTGAAACGGAGTCGCTGAAAGCAGTCACGGCCCCCAGGACGGTCATTGCCACGGGCGGTGGCATGATCCTGGCTGAAGAGAACTGCCGTTTTATGCAGGAGCAGGGGCAGGTGATCTGGCTCAGCGCGTCCCCCGAAGTGCTGGCAGAGCGACTGGAAAGCGAACCTGAAGCGGCCCAGCGTCCGACCTTAACCGGACGTCCGATTGCTGACGAGATGAGTGATGTACTGCGTGAACGCGCGCACCTTTACCAGGCGGCGGCCCATCATCAGGTGAATGCCATGCAGGCACCGGAGTGTGTGGTGGAAGAGATTCTGCTGTCACTTTCTCTGGCGCGCGCCAGCTAACCCTCAGATTTTTCCCGCTTTGATCCCGCTTCAGATGGCATTGTCTATACTTATCCTATGACAGGCAGCAGCCTGTCCTGTGGAATGTTGTTCAGACAAGAGGGACACAGTATGCCTACCAGACCGCCGTACCCGCGTGAAGCGAAAATTGTGACTGTTGAAAAGGGGCCTGAAGGTAATAAGGTAACCTTTTATGAATTGCGTGCTGATCATCCCAAACCGAATTCATTAATCAGTGAGCATGAGACGGAAGAAGAAGCGCACGATGCTAAAGCGCGCTACGAAGACGTCGAAAAAGAGTAAAGCATTGCGGCTGGCAGGGAGGCCAGCCTGATATTCAGCGTCATTTCGCCGTTTGTCAGTACGTTGCCTGAGTTATGCCCATCGCCTCTTTATTCCCGACATCCCCTTGCCGACGCACAACAAAGCTGCCTGGAATACTGGCTTAACGCTTTTTCGCTCTGCGCGTCTGATCTCTCCCGCCGGAACAGATCACAAACGACTATCATTTCGCGTGACAGATCAGCGGGTTCCCTTCTACACTGCCAGACACACAACATGTGCTCTGGAGAACTATTATGCTCAACGTTAGTGAGTATTTTGACGGAAAAGTTAAATCTATTGGTTTTGACAGTGCGAGCACCGGTCGTGCCAGCGTCGGCGTGATGTCTGAAGGTGAATACACATTTGGTACCGGCCAGCCGGAAGAGATGACCGTCGTTAGCGGCTCGCTTAAGGTGTTGCTGCCAGGTGAGACCGAGTGGAAATGGTTTGAAGCGGGTTCGGTGTTTAATGTGCCGGGTCACAGCGAGTTTCATCTGCAGGTTGGCGAGCCAAGTTCCTATCTCTGCCGTTACCTGAAAGATAAAGATTAAAAAAAGGGCCGCTAAGCGGCCCTTTTTTCTAGCGAATAATCTTCACATCACTCAGGGTGATAGCGCCCATCGGTTTATCACCTGTTTTTGCCCTTAGTGGCGCTAAAATCCGCAGGTCTTCAAGCCAGGCACTCTCTATGACGGTGACAGGCTGTTTGTCTGTCGCAATGGTACAGGTTACCTTCAGATAGCGTCCGCTAAATGCCGGGTTAATCTCTCGCGCGTCGCCACCGCTGGAGACGGCACAGGTTTCCCGCTGATGACTGTCCTCATCCTTGCCCACGCTACTCTCACTCACCGCGTCGTTCTGATAGTGCTGTCCGGCGGTTAGCGGATAACGCAGCGTCGAACTAAGTTGTTTTAACCGCGAAGGGGAATAGGAAATCGACATGGTATAGGCGAGCTGGATATCATTGGCAATCGTCAGACGCTGCACTTTCCAGATACCGTAATCCTCCAGCTTGCGAATAAATCCAGCGTCATCCGCCACCATATGCACGCTGACGCGACCTTCCCGACTATTTTCGACCCAGCTGAGCTGCTGAAAACGCGGTGTGGCCCAGGGATGGACCAGGGTTTTCAGTTGTTGCTGCAGGGCAGGGGCAAGCGGGACGGCGGCCAGCACCGAGGCCGGATTGCCATTCAGGTCGGGTAGCATCTGTTGTGCCATCGAACCGGGCGATTTATGCGAAGCGGGTCTGAAGTGGCCCAGTGCATGAAATCTCTTAACATCTGGCAGCGTACAGAGCTGGGCAAAAGTTTTTTGCAGCAGCGGCGTCAGATCAAAAGCGGTTTTACGGCGCGCCAGCTGGCCTCCATCCAGTGAATCGGTTACGTAACCGTTGTCATCAATATCAAATGCGGATAACGGTGTACTGACACCGGTTTCGCAGTTAAAACGGTAATTTTCGACCTTTAGACTGTAGGGCGCATCATAGGGTGGATCGAAATCGCTGGCCGCATAATCAGTGCCGACCCGGACCCGCAATATCTCTGCCTCACGCTTCAGGCTGGCAACGTCAATCAGTGTCGTGGCACCATACTTATCAGCAGATTCAATTTTTTCCCATAGCACTGACCTTTCGGGTAATCCGCAGATTTTTTTCAGAACAGCCGGATCCTGATTTGAGCCAGGCTGAGGTGCGCTGTAGCGGCCATATTCATTGCCGTAAAACCGGCCTTGTGGGCTGCCTTCTGCATCGACCATGTGGCGGTAAAGCGCTTCGGCATAAGGTTTTTGGCAATCATAAGCCTGCCAGACCTGCATTGCGCCCCCGTTTTTACCGGGAATAGCCACCATCACATTCAGGCGATCATTGATGCGCACCGCATCGAAACGGCTGACGCTGGGCGGATCATCCGAGGCGGGCTGACTGCGTGCAGAGAGTGAAAGAAGCGACAGTGTGCAAAATAAAAACAGGTGCCGAAATAAGCGGGACATAAGTGGAATTCCTTTGCCAAAGACCCGGTTATCGACAAAGTATGCCAAAACTTCAGGGCGGAACGGCGCCGCCCTGATAATGCTTAACGCTGGGCTTCGCCGCCTAACGCTTCCACCAGATTACTGGTCAGTGCTGCCAGTTCGCTGGTCATCAGAATAAAGTCGGCATCAAAGCGCTGCGCGAAATCTTCGCGGTCGATATCGTCGTTCTGGTCGCGCAATGTGTCGCTGAACTTCAGACGCTTCACTGAACCATCATCGGCCAGCACGAACTGAATACGCTCCTGCCAGTCGAGCGCCAGTTTGGTCACGACCTTGCCGGCTTCGATATGGTTGGCAATCTCATCGCACACCAGATCCTGCTTCTTGCAGCGGATGACGCCGCCATCTTCCAGCAGGGCTTTCAGCTCCGCTTCATCCATCAGCGCAAACCCGGCTGGCAGGTCGCCTGAACGCACCCATTGGGTCAGCGTCAGTTCAATCGGATTTTCCAGCGTCAGTGGCACCACCGGCAGTGAACCCAGGCTTTTGCGCAGCAGCGCCAGGGTATCTTCCGCTTTTTTCGCGCTGGCACAGTCCACCATAATCAGGTTATTGACCGTGTCGATCCACAAATAGGTCTGGCTGAAACGGCTGAAAGCACGCGGCAGCAGGCTATGCAGCACTTCATCTTTCAGCGAATCTTTTTCGGTCTTTTTGAGCTTGCGGCTCTGCTCAGATTCCAGCTTGTCGATTTTTGCTTCCAGCGCCTGTTTGACGACCGGCGAAGGCAGGATTTTTTCTTCTTTGCGGGCGCAAATCACAATCTGGCCTTTGTTCTCGTGGGTCAGCGCGTCGCTGCGGTTACCCATCGGCGAGACCCAGCCGGTCTTGCTCATATCCTGACTGCCACACGGTGAAAAAGTGAAGGCGTCGAGCTGTTTTTCCATCTCATCTGCGGACAGCGGAATGTCACGATTCAGACGATAAACCATCATATTTTTAAACCACAACATCGGGATTCCTTACCGTGGCGCGATCGGGCGCACAAGTCTGCGAGAGTCAGCGCGCATGATAGCGAAACATCGGAGTGGTTTCATTGCCTTTAAGGCAGCCGCCTTTTACTGTATCTCTCACCTGAACGAATAACGAGGAAGTAACCTTGCGCATAGGCATAGATCTGGGTGGCACCAAGACAGAAGTGATTGCATTGTCAGATAAGGGAGAGGAGCTGTTCCGTCACCGCGTGAATACCCCGCGTGACGACTATCAGGCAACGGTGCAGGCAATTGTTGATCTGGTCACGCTGGCGGAGCAGAAAACTGGCGAGACCGGTACGGTCGGCCTGGGCATTCCCGGCTCGCTTTCGCCTTTCAGTAAGCGGGTGAAGAATGCGAACTCCACCTGGCTTAACGGCCAGCCGCTGGATAAAGATCTGGCTCAGGCGCTGAACCGGGAAGTGCGCATCGCCAACGACGCGAATTGCCTGGCCGTATCGGAAGCGGTCGACGGTGCCGGTGCCGGACAGTCGCTGGTGTTTGCCGTGATTATCGGTACCGGATCGGGTGCAGGTATCGCGATTAACGGTGAATCGCGCATCGGTGGCAACGGTAATGCCGGTGAGTGGGGCCACAATCCGCTGCCATGGATGGATGAAGATGAGCTGCGTTATCGTCAGGAAGTGCCCTGTTATTGCGGGCAGCAGGGCTGTATCGAAACCTTTGTTTCAGGCACCGGTTTTGGTATCGACTATCAGCGGCTTAGCGGCGTACATCGCAAAGGTGCGGAGATCGTCTCGCTGCTGGCGCAGCAGGATCCGATCGCCGAACTGGCAATGAGCCGCTATGAACTGCGTCTGGCAAAATCGCTGGCGCAGGTGGTGAACCTGATCGATCCTGACGTGATCGTGCTGGGCGGCGGGATGAGCAATGTGGATCGGCTCTATCAGACTGTGCCGGTGCTGATGAAGCAGTGGGTGTTTGGCGGGGAGTGTGAAACGCCGGTGCTGAAGGCGCAGCATGGCGACTCCAGCGGCGTACGCGGTGCGGCGTGGCTCTGGCCGCTTAACGGCTGAGTGTCCCGCACATCCGCTGACGTTCAGCGCCTGGATTTCAGGCGCTGAACGTAACCCACAGCGCGGCACCTTGCCGCGCCGCGTTTATTCGCCCACCAGCATCGTGTCCTGTGGCGCCCGGTCGCGCTGCGCTTTGGTGGCGAGGAAGTAAATATAGCCGACCAGCATGATGGCAAAGAACAGTGCGCCAATCACCGGGTTAAACCACAGCATCGCCAGCAGACAGACCACCGACAGCAGCAGGGCGATGCCCGGAACAATCGGATAGCCCGGCGCGCGGAAACTGCGGGGCATTTCCGGCGCGCTGCGGCGGAGTTTAAACAGGCTCAGCATGCTCATGATGTACATCACAATCGCGCCAAACACCGCCATGGTGATCATCGCCGCCGTCAGCGTCATTCCCTGCAGATTAATCACGCCATCGCTGTAAATCGCCGCGATGCCCAGTACGCCACCGAGAATAATCGCCCGATGCGGGGTCTGGAAACGTGACAGTTTTGCCAGAGAAGGCGGCAGATAGCCCGCGCGTGCCAGAGCAAAAAACTGCCGTGAATAGCCGAGAATAATGCCGTGGAAGCTGGCAATCAGACCAAACAGGCCAATCCACACCAGCATATGCATCCAGTTAGAGTGTTCGCCGACAATCATTTTCATCGCCTGCGGCAGCGGATCGTTTATGTCCGAGAGTTTGCGCCAGTCGCCCGCGCCGCCTGCCATCAGCATCACGCCAATCGCCAGCACCACCAGCGTCAGAATCCCGCTGATGTAGGCGCGGGGAATGGTTCGGGTGGGATCTTTTGCCTCTTCGGCGGCCATCGCTGCACCTTCAATGGCAAGGAAGAACCAGATGGCGAAGGGAATGGCGGCGAAAATACCGGAGAAGGCGGGCATGCCGAAGGTGTCGCTGCCTGCCCAGCCGTGCGCAGCAAAATTCGCCAGGCTAAAGCCGGGTGAGACCACGCCCATAAACACCAGCAGCTCAATGACAGCCAGCACGGTGACAACCAGTTCGAACATCGCCGCCAGTTTTACACCCAGAATATTCAGCGTCATGAACACCAGGTAAGCCCCGACCGCTGCGGTTTTTGGGTTGAGCTGGGGATACTGCACATTGAGATAAGCCCCAATCGCCATGGCGATCGCCGGTGGCGCAAAGACAAACTCAATCAGCGTCGCCAGACCGGCAATCAGTCCGCCGGTTTCGCCAAAGGCGCGACGACTGTAGGCAAACGGCCCGCCCGCATGAGGGATCGCAGTGGTCAGTTCGGTGAAGCTAAAGATAAAGCAGGTATAGAGTGTGGCGATCAGCGCGGTAGTGACCAGAAATCCCAGCGTGCCTGCCACAGCCCAGCCGTAACTCCAGCCGAAATATTCGCCTGAGATCACCAGGCCAACCGCAATCCCCCACAGGTGCAGGGTGCCCAGCGTGGGCTTGAGTCTGTTTGTCATACTGTTATCCCCGTCGTTGTTGGTCGCACGCGGCGTTACACCGCCATTACGACTAAAGTAAGGTGATAATGCCGTTGCATTACTCACCACGACTTGACGCGGGCGCAGTGACTTCTGTCCTCCACGGTCAACTCACAGGCAACAACCGGGCCGGATGCACGCTGCGGTCAACTTTGTCTCTTCTGAGGTCAAGCAGCTCACCTTCTGGCAACGCATGCTGAGATAACGCAAGTGAAAAGGAGCCGGACTGATGAGCGCTAAACAATATGACAACCTGACTGATTCCCAACTCACCCTGATGGCGCAGCAGGCGCTGGCCTGCTATCCCGCCGCGCTACAGGGAGATCTCAGCCTGCTGTGCCGCTCAGAGAATGCCACATTCCTCTTGCAGGCAGCAGGCCGGCGTTATGCGCTGCGGCTGCATCGCGGCGATTACCATCAAAAAGCGGACATTGTGAGTGAGCTGCTGTGGCTCGATGCGCTGCGTGAAACCGGCATTATGGTGCCGGAAGCGGTGCCGGACAAAGAGGGTGAAACCGTACTGACGCTGCGACTGCCGGATGGCGGTGAGCGGTACGTAGTGTTGTTTCACTGGATTGATGGCGAGATGCCAACCACCGACGTCGATCCCCGCGCTTTTCAGCAGCTGGGCACGATTACCGCGCGGCTGCATCAGCACAGTAAACAGTGGCAGCCGCCTGCGGGTTTCCAGCGGATTATCTGGGATCACCACACCATGACGAGTAGCGAGAGTCACTGGGGACGCTGGCAGGATGCGCCTAATCTGAATCCCGCCGATCACGGCGTGGTCGAGCAGGCGATAAGTCAGGTGGGTGCGTCGATGGCGCAGTTTGGCAAAGGATCTGATCGTTATGGCCTGATCCACGCCGATCTGCGACTCACCAATCTGCTGCTGCACAAGGGTGAAACGCGGGTGATCGACTTCGATGACTGCGGACTTGGCTGGTATCTGCACGATCTGGCGGCGGCGATCAGTTTTGTTGAGCATCATCCGCGCGCGCCAGAGTGGATCGATCACTGGATTCGCGGTTACGAGCAGGTGGCGCATATCAGCGACGCGGAGATGGCCATGTTACCCGCGCTGCTGATCCAGCGTCGCATCCAGCTCACTGCATGGGTGGGATCCCATGCCGAGACTGAAATGGCGCACAGTCTGGGTCCGGAGTGGGCCAGCCATTCGGTTCGTCTTTGCCGCCGCTATCTGGACGGTCAGCAGCTGCCGGTTGGCGTCTGATGCACCAGCGGCGGGCGTGACTGCGCCGCCGCAGTGCCCGATGCTATGCTCACGCGCAGCCTGACGCCCCCACAGGCGGCGTGGCAGGCATCGGGGACCTGGTATGGAATTTGCTCTGATCATGTGACGGGTGATCCACCTGAATTCTGACAGAGGCGACCATGAATCCGACACTGATAAAGCCTGATGCCTTTGCGGCCTGTTCTGCAGCGGCGGGCGCAGGCAATCACGGCGTGCTGGCAGCGGCGGCGACCGGCTTAAGCGACTTTATTCATACCCAGGGCGGCGATGTTGATCGCATCTTCGGCATCAGCGGCATTGATCCGGAGCGCCTGGCCAGCCCGACGCTGAGTCTGGGACTGGTTAATTACTGTCGGGTACTGGAAGAGGCGGCGCGTCACTCTGGTTTTGATAACTTCGGTTTGCACTACGGCAGGCAGTTTAAACCGCAGTCATTAGGCCTGATTGGCTACATCGGCTTGTGTTCCGACACGCTGGAGCAGGCGCTGCACAATGTGGTCAATGCGTTTCCCTGGCATCAGCACGACACCTTAACCCGGCTGGTGGATAAGGGGGAGTGCTGGCGGCTCGACTACCAGGTGCGACACGGCGCAATCCTGTCGCGCCGTCAGGATGCCGAGCTTACACTTGGCATGTTTATGAATCTGATCCGTCACGTGGCAGGCAGGCACTGGGCACCTCGTGAAGTTCATTTTGAACATCCGCGTCCCGGCCAGTGGCACGATCACTGTAAAGTGTTTGATGCGCCGGTCTGGTTCGATCAGCCGTTTAATTCGCTGGTGATCCCGAAGCGCGATCTGCTGCGCGCAATGCCAGAGAGCGATCCGATCCTGTTAATGGTGATGCAGGATGCGATCCGGCGGCTTAATCGTGGTACGTCACAGCAAAGCATGATTGAACAGGCGCGATCGCAGGTTAATTTATCGCTGATGCAGGGTGAGCCTGTGCTGGAAGAGGTGGCGGATAAACTCGGGCTGTCGAGCTGGTCACTGCAGCGGCGGCTGCGCGAAGAGGGCAGTAGCTTTACCGCGCTGGTGGATCAGGTGCGCTGCGAAATGGCGACATATTATCTGCAGCAAAAGCAGCTGCCGATCTCAGAGATGGCGCTGCTGCTGGGCTATTCGGAAGTCAGTGCGTTCTCACGCGCGTTTCGCCGCTGGTTTGGCATCAGTCCGCGCCAGTGGCGTCAGGAAGGTCTGGCCAGCTAACCGCGCGGCGCAAAGCCGAACCACGCCGGTTGCCCGGGCTCCGGTGGCGGCGGCAGATCGCGGGTCTGCGCCACCAGCTGCCAGGCACGCAGGCAGAGCGCTTCATCACCCTGAGTCTGGGTCACCGCATAATGTCTGCTGTGCTCCTGCCACTCCATCCGTACCAGACATTGCTGGCCCGCATAACGCGCCGCATCCGTGAACTGCCTGTTGAGCACCGGCTGCATTTGATTAGTCCAGTGACAGGATTTGCTGTCCGGATCTTTCGCAGGCTGACAAAGATTTGCCACACTATCCTGTTGCTTTGTCACAGGTTGCTGACAGGCGCTGAGCGACACTGCAATAATCATCCCCAGCAATATTCTCATCTTCATATTAATTAAATTCATTTAACTGGCCAATTTTCCTTAAAGATCTTCCTGTCTGCTGCCGACAGTCTACAGACCGGCATCATGAATGCTATGGCATTACTCCGACTGTCGACAGAACCAGAATTTACCGCCCTGGCGCGGATTACGTCTCTTTTACTTCATGGATTAGAAATGCAGAAAAATTATGCCTTTGCGGCACTCTCCCTGTTAATGGCGTCGCTGATCAGCGGCTGTGCCACCGAATCTTCCCGCGCTATTCAGGCCCCGCAGGTTCGCGCAGCCAGTCAGCCGGTTTACCAGGGCGTGCGCAGCCCGATTGCGGTAGGCCAGTTTGATAATCGCTCCTCGTACATGAACGGCATCTTCTCTGATGGCGTCGACAGGCTGGGCAATCAGTCGAAAACCATTCTGATTACCCATCTGCAGCAGACCAACCGTTTCAGCGTGCTGGATCGCAGCAACCTGAAAGAGCTGCAGCAGGAGTCGGATTTCAAACGCAGCCAGCAGAATATCAAAGGTGCGAACTACATCATCACCGGTGATATCACCGAATTTGGCCGCAAAGAGGTGGGCGATCAGCAGCTGTGGGGCATTCTGGGCCGCGGCAAAACGCAGGTCGCCTATGCCAAAGTGAATCTGAACGTGGTGGATGTCACCACTTCTGAAGTGGTCTACAGCTCCCAGGGCGCAGGCGAGTACCAGCTTTCGGCGCGTGAAGTCATCGGCTTTGGCGGCACCAGCAGCTATGACTCAACGCTGAACGGCAAAGTTATGGATCTGGCGATTCGTGAAGCGGTCGATCATTTAGTGGATGGAATCAACAACGGCGCATGGCGTCCGGCTAAATAAGGAAGCAGTAAATGAAGATGATGACATTGAGCAGCCTGCTGATTGCCGCAGCGCTGCTGGCCGGCTGTGCGCCAAAAGCACCGAAGACGATCTACTACTGGGGCGATTATCAGCAGCAGGTCTACAGCTACTATCAGCCGGGCAGCGATCCGCTGAAGCAGATTGATGCGCTGAATCTGGATATCGAAAAAGCCCGTGCTGTTAACCAGCCGGTTGCGCCTGGCCTGCATGCCCAGCTGGGTCTGCTCTTTGCCAAAACCGGCGACACCAATAAAGCCTTTGAGCAGTTTGCCATCGAGAAGCAGCTGTTTCCCGAATCGGCACCTTACATGGATTTTCTGATGAGTAAAAAACAAGGAGTGGTTCAGTGAAAAAACTGATTGCCCTGAGCGGCGCGCTGATGGTGTTGTTGCTGACCGGCTGTGCGCACCCGAAAAAACCTTATGATTACAGCGCGTTTCGTGCCAGCAAGCCCGCCTCAATTCTGGTGTTGCCTGCGGATAATAAATCACCGGATATCAACGCTGCTCACAGCCTGAACTCGCTGGTGACGCGTCCGCTGGCCGAAGCCGGTTACTACGTCTTCCCGGTGGCGGTTGTTGAAGAGACCTTTCAGCAGAATGGCGTGACCAGCGCCACTGACGCCCAGGCGGTCAGCGCGAAGCGTCTGAATGAGATTTTCCATGCCGACAGCGCGCTCTATGTCTCGATCAGCGAATATGGCAGCAGCTATCGGGTCATTGACAGCGTGACGACCGTGACGGCCCAGGCACGGCTGGTGGATTTGCGCAGCGGCAAAGAGATCTGGCAGGGTAAGGCCACTGCCAGCGACAGTGAAGATAACAACAATAACAATGGCGGACTGGTGGGGATGCTGGTGAACGCGGCGATCAAACAGATTGCCAGCAACGTCACTGATAAAGCGCACACCGTGGCCGGACTGACCAGCAATCGACTGCTGTCCCAGAACGAGCAGGGCGGGTTACTTACCGGCCCACGCTACACGCTGGTTAGCGCCCGCTGATCAGACTCAGACGGGCGCGCTGGCGCCCGTTATCCCTGCGGCAGTTCCAGCTGGCTGTAGCCTAACCCATTCATCTTACGGACTTTAATCTGCACCGGAATACGCTCTTTCATCGCTTCCACGTGGCTGATCACCCCAATGGTTTTACCGCTGGCGTTAAGCGCGTCCAGCGCATCCAGCGCGGTATCCAGCGTCTGAGCATCCAGCGTGCCGAATCCCTCATCCAGAAACAGCGATTCGATACGCGTTTTGTGGCTGACCAGATCCGATAACGCCAGCGCCAGCGCCAGACTGACCAGGAAACTCTCGCCACCTGACAACGTGCGGGTATCGCGCGCCGCGTCGGCCTGCCAGGTATCGACGACATCCAGCTCCAGCAGATCCTGCGCCCGGCGTTGCAGCAGATAGCGGCCATGCAGCCGATCAAGCTGCCTGTTAGCGAGCGCTACCAGATGATCCAGCGTTAACCCCTGGGCGAAGCGCCGGAACTTGTCGCCGGTCGCGGAACCGATCAGATCGTTGAGCCGGCTCCACTGCGCCAGCACCACACCATCCTGTTCAATCTGCGTCATCAGGCTCTGCTGACGGGCGCGAAGGCTGGCATCGCTGTGCAGCTGCTGCTGAACCTTGCCCTGCAGGCTGGCGTTGTCGCGCAGGGCCAGCCGTAACTGCTCAAGCTGCTGTGCCAGCGCTTCGGCGGATTCCGGCATCGCGTCAGGCTTCGCCTGCTGATGGACACTGAGCCGCTGACGCAGATCTGCCAGTCGCGCCTGCTGCTGCTGGCATTGCTGGTCGAGCTGCTGCAGCTGCTGACGCAGTTGCAGCGCGGTCTGCTCATCCAATAGCGCCGCGCGCAGGCTGGCTTCATCCGCGAATCCGGCGCTCTCCAGTGACTGCTGCAATGCACTTTCCGCTTCAGCCAGTTTGCCGCTGAGCGTCTGACGCTGATTTTCCAGTCCCGACAGCTCACCCTGCAGTCGACTGACCTCAGCCTGCGCCTGCTGCAGGGCAGCGAGCTGCTGCGTCAGCTGTTCATCAGACTGCTGAATACGGGCCTGCATCTGCTGACGGGCGAGGGTGACCTCGCGATCGCCAAACAGCGCCTGACGCTGCTGACGCATTTCACCTAACTGTCTCTGGCTCTGCTGTTGTTGCTGTTGACGGATGGCCAGTTGCTGCTGTTCCTGCTCTGCCTGCTGTTGCAGGGCGGTGAGCTGGGTTTCGCCTTTTAACAGTTGCGGCTGCAGGTTAGCGAGCAACTGCTCACTCTCCTGCCAGCGCTGCCAGCGCCTCTGCTGTTCCGCCAGCCACGTGTCGCGATTCGCGGCATCGGGAAGGGCAAGGTTGTGGGCGCTGAACTGTTGGGCTAAACGGGATTGCAACTGCGCCATGGCCTGCTGTTCCTGCTGCTTCCGCTGGTGCAGCGCATCCAGCGCCTGCTGCAGGCTGATCAGCGACTGCTGCGCCAGTTGCTCTGCCTGCAGATGTTGCTGCCAGGCCTGCAACTGCTGAAGATGGTGATCTTTCGCGGCCTGACGTGCCTGTTCGGCGGCTTCCTGTGCCTGCCGCTGTTGCTCAAGCTGGCTTTCGTGTTCGCTTTGCTGCTGCTGCCACGCGGCTAACGCTTCGCGGTCGGCAAGGGTGAAGGTAAGTGCCAGCTCACCGCTTAGTGCCTGCCATTGCTGCTCAAGCTGGTCAAGCTGACGCTGCATTTCCGCGATTTCGTCACGCAGGGTCTGCTGCTGAACGGCAGATTGCTTTAGCTGTTCGCTTTTTGCCGTTCCTGCTTCACGCAATGTCTCAGTTTGCTGCAGCAGCGCAGCCCGGCGCTGCTGGTTAGCACTCACTTCCAGCGTGCTGTAGGTTTCAATGGCCGGATGGGTGCAGGAGCCGCACAGCGGGCACGGCTGATCGGGGGTGAGCCGGGCGCGGTAATCGCTGAGATCGATAATCTGCTGCTCCAGCGCACAAATTTTTTCAACGTCATCCAACTGCTGCTTTTCGCGTTTCCACGTTTCACGCAGAGTCTGAAGTTCCGCTTCGCTCTGCTGTTGCGCTTTTTCAAGCGCGGTCAGCCGCTGCTGGCGCTGATTCAGCTGCTGATGCAGTGGCTGCCACTGCGTGGAGAGCAGCAACAGTTGCTGACGGGCCGGACGGCTGGTCTGCAACTGGCTTAATGCCTGCCGCAGTGCAGCGGGCGGATGCTGTTCATGAAGCGAAGTGAGTGCCTGCTCCGCCTGCAACAACGCCTGGTGCGCCTGTTGCTCCGCCTGCTGGCGCGGCAGGGCCTGCTGTGCCTGCTGTTGCTGTTTCGCCTGCTGCGCGTCGATCTGTTTTTGTTGCTGTTCGCACTGCTGCTGCAGTTCGGCCAGCGTCGCCTCACGCTGTGCCAGCAGGGCAAAGTTCTCCTGCCATACCGGCAGTGAAGCGCCCCAATGCGCCAGATCGGCAAGCTGCTCACGTAACTGATGCTGTTCAGTCATCGCCTGCTGCACTGACGTGACCTGACGCTTCTGCTCCGCCAGTCTGGTCTGCGTCTGGTCAGCCTGCTGTTGCTGGCGGGCATTTTCCTGCTGTTGCTCTGCAAAGTGCTGCTGCAGCGTCATGATTCGCTGATCCAGCGGTAATACCTGTTCCGTCAGCAGGTTCTCCTGCTGCTGCTGTTCCTGAAGCGCCTGCTGGCGGGCCGTCTGAGCAGCTGCGTAATTTTGCTGATGCTGCTGCTGTTGGTTCTGCGCCTGCTGCGCCGATGCGGTCAGTTGCTGGCAGTGGCTCACGACCTGCTGCTGTTCGGTGCGTAATGCATCGCGCTGCTGCAGTTTTATCCGCAGCTTTTCAGCCGGTTCGCTGCGAGCCAGCCGCTGGCGGTCCGTCTCTGCCGCCTGGGAGGCGGACTGGGCCTGCTGCAACGCGGCATCAGCCTGCTCACTCTCCTGCTGTAACTGCTGCGCCTGCTGCTGCCACTGCTGCTGCTGCTGCGCCTGTTGATAGTGCGCGCTGAGCCGCTGTTCCGCGTCGGTCAGATCGGTGAGCTGCTGTTGCAGGGCGTCACGCGCGTCACTATCCAGCAGTGCCATCGCACCCGCCTGACTGCGCAACATATCCAGCTGCGTTTTCGCCTCTTTGTGACGCTCGTAGATAGCGGCGGAGATCAGGCCGTAAATTTCGGTGCCGGTCAGCTCCTCCAGCAGTTCGGCACGCTCACTGGCTTTAGCGTTGAGGAAGGCGGCAAACTGGCCCTGCGACAGCATCATTGAGCGGGTAAAACGTTCGAAATCAAGCCCGGAGAGGGTTTCGATCATCTTCAGCTTGTCACCGACTTTATCGGCAACAATGGTGTTGTCGGCGCAGCGCGCCAGCTCAACGCGCGGGGCCTGCAGCTTACCGTCGGCGGTGCCACGCGCACGGTTCTGGCTCCAGAAGGCGCGCCAGGCTTCGCCTTTGATCTCAAACTCTACTTCAGCCAGACATTCGGCACAGTCGCGCGTCATCAGCGCATTCTGGCTCTGGGAAATCGCGCCCAGGCGCGGCGTCTGGTGATAGAGCGCCAGACAAATGGCGTCCAGCAGGGTGGTTTTACCCGCGCCGGTCGCGCCGGTTATGGCAAACAGACCATTGCTGGCAAAAGGCTCGGCGCGGAAGTCGATGAACCATTCATCGCGCAGAGCATTGAGGTTTTTAAACCGTAGCGTGAGGATCTTCATTGGGTCTCTTCCATGGCGGCCAGCGTCTGGCGGAACAGGGTGGTCATCTCGTCGATTTGCGCAGGTTGCAGCTTCTCATCCAGCGCGAGCCGGCGGGCAAAGACCTCTTCCACTTTCAGTTCACTCAGGGTTTCGTTGTCGAGCCGCGCCAGGCTCTGCTGCCGCTGCTCGCGGCTGCGGCGCAGCAGCAGGACTTCAACCGGCAGCGTGGCGGTCAGGGTTTCGACCTGATGCTGCAGATCGCTGAGGTACTCCTGCGTGGTGACTTCGATGTCGAGCCAGGTTGGCTTCTCCTGCTCAGCCGTGCTGAAGGCGTGTAACTGTTCCGCAATCTGTGCCAGCGATCCTTTCAGCACCTGCATCGGCTGCGCCTGCGGCACCACCAGCGGCGTAACGGATTGCAGGCCGCTTGCCGCAAGCTCCAGCAGAAAGACGCTTTTTTCGCTGCCCAGCTCATCAAAACTCAGCGGAATGGGCGAGCCGCTATAGCGGATATGCTCGCTGCCCGCCACGCGCTGGGCGCGATGAATATGGCCCAGTGCAATGTAGTCAGCGGCCGGAAAGGCACTGGCGGGGAAGGCATCAAGCGTACCGATGTAGATGTCACGCACCGAATCGCTCTGGCTGACCCCGACGGTGGTGAGATGTCCGGTAGCGATAATCGGCAATGCATGGCCCAGCGCCTGGGCGGCGGCAAAGCGCTGCTGATAGTGATGGGCAATCGCCTCCAGCAGCGAGGTCTGTTTATCGCGCCCTGACTGACCCGCCCGGCTGCGCAGAATATCGCGCGGTCGCAGATAGGGAATGGCACAGAGCAGTGTACCTGGTTCGCCCTGGCGTGTGTTCAGCAGCAACACATCATCCTGCTCCTGGGGGGTGGCGATTACCCGGGTGTTGAGACAGGCGAGCAGTTCGCGTGACTCATTCAGCGTCGCCACGGAATCGTGGTTGCCCGCCAGCACAATCAGCTGACAACCGGTGGGCTGCAGCGCCACCACAAAGCGGTTAAACATCTCGCGGGCGTAGCTGGGCGGCGTGCCGGTATCAAACAGATCGCCTGCAATAATCAACGCATCCACCTGATGCTGTTCAATCTGGATCAACAGCCAGTCGAGAAACGCCTGATGTTCGGCTGCCCGACTTTTGTTGTAAAAGAACTGCCCCAGATGCCAGTCCGCAGTATGAATGATGCGCATGATGAGTCCCTGCCGTTGTGATTCGCCCGGCGATTATACTGGCTCTGCGGCCAAAGCGAAAAATTGTCGCTGCGCTGTCATAAATGATTACCAACGGCGTTACAGGCAGGTTATGTTTTTCATAAAAGTGTCACAAATCTGACGCATAATGGCGCCGCGAATCTCAGTGACAGCCGTCATAATCAGCAGGAGTAATAATGGCTAAGCGCATTTTGGTTGTGGAGGATGAAGCCCCCATCCGTGAAATGTTGTGTTTTGTTCTGGAGCAGAACGACTATCAGCCAATTGAGGCGGAAGATTATGACAGTGCCGTGGGCAGGCTGATTGAACCCTGGCCCGATCTGATTTTACTGGACTGGATGTTACCTGGTGGCAGCGGTATTCAGTTTATCAAGCATCTGAAACGCGAGGCGATGACGCGGGATATCCCGGTGATGATGCTCACCGCGCGTGGCGAAGAGGAAGATCGGGTGCGTGGCCTGGAAGTGGGCGCCGATGATTACATTACCAAGCCCTTTTCACCCAAAGAGCTGATGGCGCGAATTAAAGCGGTGATGCGCCGTATTTCACCGATGGCGGTGGAAGAGGTGATTGAGATGCAGGGACTGAGTCTGGATCCTTCTTCACATCGCGTGATGTCCGAAACCACGCCGCTGGAGATGGGCCCGACCGAATATAAGCTGCTGCACTTCTTTATGACTCACCCGGAACGCGTGTACAGCCGCGAACAGCTGCTGAACCACGTCTGGGGCACCAATGTGTATGTGGAAGATCGCACTGTTGATGTTCACATCCGCCGTTTACGTAAAGCGCTGGAAGTCTCCGGCCACGACCGCATGGTACAAACCGTCCGTGGAACAGGGTATCGTTTCTCTGCCCGCTACTAAACGGAGCCTTTACCGTGCTGGAACGCCTCTCCTGGAAGAGATTACTGACAGAACTGCTGCTGGCCTGTCTGCCTGCGGTGCTGCTGGGCCTGCTGTCTGGCGGTTTGCCCTGGTGGCTGCTGCTGAGCGTGGTCATGGTGCTGTTATGGCATTTCCACAATCTGATGCGGCTGTCGCACTGGCTGTGGCTCGACCGCACCATGACGCCACCCGCCGGGCGTGCCAGCTGGGAACCGCTGTTTTATGGTCTTTACCAGATGCAGCTGCGCAACCGGCGGCGGCGACGTGAACTCGGTAATCTGATCAAACGTTTCCGCAGCGGTGCCGAGTCGCTGCCGGATGCGGTGATCCTGACCACGGAAGAGGGCACTATTTTCTGGTGTAACGGTCTGGCGCAACAGCACCTGGGTCTGCGCTGGCCGGAAGATAATGGCCAGAACATCCTCAATCTGCTGCGTTATCCGGAGTTCTCACGCTATCTGCGCCAGCGCGATTTTGACAAGCCCCTGACGCTGGTGCTGAACAACAAACTTCACATGGAATTCCGCGTTATGCCCTACAGCGAGGGGCAGTGGCTGCTGGTGGCGCGTGATGTGACGCAGATGCATCAGCTGGAAGGGGCGCGCCGCAACTTTTTTGCCAACGTCAGCCATGAGTTACGTACGCCGCTCACGGTGCTGCAGGGCTATCTGGAGATGATGAACGACTCGGTGATGAGCGAGCCTTCGCGCAGCAAAGCGCTGCACACGATGTCTGAGCAGACGCGTCGTATGGACAGCCTGGTCAAACAGCTGCTGACGCTGTCGCGCATTGAAGCCGCGCCTGCCATCGATCTGAAAGAGAAGGTGGATGTGCCGGTCATGCTGAAGCTGCTGCAGCATGAGGCGGCGACGCTAAGTGGCGGTCGTCACGATATTCATTTCCATACCGATCCCCATCTGAAAGTGTTCGGCAACGATGAACAGCTTCGCAGTGCTATCTCCAATCTGGTTTATAACGCGGTAAATCACACGCCGGATGGCACGCGGATTGATATCAGCTGGCTGCGCGGCAAACAGGGCGCCACCTTCCGGGTTTGCGACAACGGGCCGGGTATTGCTTCAGAACATATTCCCCGTCTGACCGAGCGTTTCTACCGCGTCGATAAAGCGCGTTCACGTGCCACTGGTGGCAGCGGGCTGGGTCTGGCGATAGTGAAACATGCGCTGAGTCACCACAACGCTCGGCTCGACATCACCAGCGTGCCGCACAAAGAGACCTGTTTTACGTTTACGCTGCCCGCGAGGTTGATTGTCAGCAGCGTGATGCAGGAGAATGCCGTTCATTAATGGCTGCCGGATCTTCCTGATGCGCATTCTTCTTGTATTGATTGTTACGCTGCTACCGGGCCTGGCGCTGGCCCAGCACGGCACGCTCTCCGGCAATCTCAGCAGTGTCGGCTCAGATACGCTTGGCTATCTTATGACCCTGTGGGGCGAGGATTTTAGTCGGCAGGCGCCGGGCGTCAATGTGCAGGTTCAGGCCTCCGGTTCCTCAACCGCGCCGACCGCGCTGGCAGCAGGTGCCGCACAGCTCGGTCCGATGAGCCGCCCGATGCAGGCCGATGAGCGTCAGGCTTTTGAGGCGCGCTACGGCTATCCGCCGCTGGCGGTGCCGGTGGCAATGGATGCGCTGGTGGTGGTGGTGAATCAGCGTAACCCGCTGCAGCAGATTGAACCGCGTCAGCTCGACGCCATCTTCTCCGTTACCCGTCTGTGTGGCGCACACAGTGTGCCGCTGCGCTGGGGTGATCTCGGTTTAACCGGCGCGCAATGGAACAAACGCCCCATTCAGCGCTATGGACGTAATTCCGCCTCCGGCACCTGGGGTTTCTTCAAACAGCAGGTGCTCTGCAAAGGCGATTTCCGCAGCGACGTAGCGGAGTTTCCTGGCTCGGCCGCGGTGGTGCAGGCGGTGGCCGGTAATTCGCGCAGCATCGGCTACGCCAGTTTTGGCTTTCATCTCAGCGGCGTAAAAATGCTGGCGGTGACGAATGATCAGGGCCAGGCGATTGCCCCGGATGCCGATGCTATTCGTAGCGGCCGTTATCCCTGGGCGCGCCCACTCTATCTCTATGTTAATAAAGCACCCGGTAAACCACTGCCGCCGCTGGTGGCGGCATTTCTGCAGCAGGTTCTTTCACCACAAGGACAGCGGCGGGTCAGCGAAGCGGGCTATCTGCCGCTCTCAGACAGCCAGATGGCAGAGGCGCGCGCCGCCCTGCGTTAATCCCGGTTGAATTTTTTTCATCATCCCTGAATTTTCTTCAGTTGCAGATGCATGCCACTCATGACACTCTGTTTTCAGACATGTAGCCATCCAGATGGCTATTTATTTCAGAGAGCAATGATTTCCTGTCGTTATTACCGGCAGGAGAGACAGGAGTGATCATGCAAAGAGAAACCGCCCCGTTCCGTGCCGACACCGTTGGCAGTTTTCTGCGTCCCGCTGCGATTAAGCAGGCGCGCGAAGCGTTTGCTGCCGGAGAGATTGATGCGGCGGCCCTGCAGCAGGTCGAAGATGAGGCGATTCGCGATGTGGTAGCGAAGCAACGTGAAAATGGCCTGAAGGTGGTCACCGATGGCGAGTTTCGTCGCGGCTGGTGGCACTTCGACTTCTTCTATGGCCTGAATGGCGTTGAGCGCTATGAAGCGGAACAGGGCATCCAGTTTAATGGCGTGCAGACCAAAGCGCATGGCGTGAAAGTGGTGAGCAAACTCGGTTTCCCGGCGGATCATCCGATGCTGGCGCATTTCCGTTTCCTGCAGAGTATTGCCGGGGATGCGGTGCCAAAAATGACCATTCCCAGCCCCAGCGTTTTACACTTCCGCGGTGGCCGCAAAGTGATTGATGCAGAGGTCTATCCCGATCTGGCGGACTACTTCGAGGATCTGGCGCAGACCTACAAAGCGGCGATTCAAGCCTTTTATGATGCGGGCTGCCGCTATCTGCAGCTGGATGACACCGTCTGGGCTTATCTCTGCTCTGAAGATCAGAAGCGCGATATCCGCGAACGCGGCGACGATCCGGATCAGCTGGCACAGATTTACGCTCAGGTACTGAATAAAGCGCTGGAGGATAAGCCTGCCGATCTGACGGTGGGTCTGCATGTCTGCCGCGGGAACTTCCGCTCCACCTGGATCTCAGAGGGGGGCTACGGGCCGGTGGCAGAAATCCTGTTCGGCAGCGTCAACGTGGATGCGTTCTTCCTGGAGTATGACAATGCCCGGTCCGGCGGCTTTGAGCCACTGCGTTACATTAAACCGGGTCATCAGCAGGTGGTGCTGGGTTTAATCACCACTAAGGTGGGTGAACTGGAAGATCCGGCGCAGGTGAAAATCCGGCTGGAAGAGGCGGCGCAGTACGTCAGCCTGGATCAGATTTGCCTCAGCCCGCAATGCGGTTTTGCCTCAACTGAAGAGGGCAACAGCCTGAGTGAAGCGCAGCAGTGGCAGAAAATTCGTTTGGTGGTGGATATCGCGAATCAGGTCTGGTAGTGCTGTAACGTTGTGCAGACAGGCGCGTAAAACGCGCCTTTTGTGTATCTGAAACCCCGTTTATGCGGGGATTTCTCACGCTCTGTCTATTATTTAGGCACATCATCTTGTGTCCCAGCAGCAAAAATTAACGCTATCTACTGCCTTTGGGAAAAATGGTGGTATAACCTTCTGGTTTTCCGATCCCGTATTGCCTTTCACCGCTATAAACGTTTTACTTAGCGCCGTTGTCGATCCATCCCTCTGTGAACAGAATAAAAGCAGCTTAAATCACCTGCGCTTTACCCTGCGACGAGCATAATGCGCTGACATTGTCAGCCAGATCGCGGTTTACACGCAGCGAGGGGACAACACTAACCCAACTTCCACCGCAACATCAGTGACAGGCCGTATGACACATCGTTTAACTTCGAAGGACATTCTCGCGCTGGGCTTTATGACATTCGCCCTGTTTGTTGGCGCGGGCAACATCATTTTCCCGCCAA
Source organism: Pantoea sp. MHSD4 (assembly GCF_021043305.1). Classification (NCBI taxonomy): domain Bacteria; kingdom Pseudomonadati; phylum Pseudomonadota; class Gammaproteobacteria; order Enterobacterales; family Erwiniaceae; genus Pantoea; species Pantoea sp. MHSD4. The sequence goes on from NZ_JAJNDH010000002.1 coordinate 105,233, forward strand.
TGGTCGGTATTCAGTCTGGTGAACACGTCTGGACCGCCGCAATTGGTTTTCTGATTACCGCAGTCGGGTTACCGGTGATGACCGTGATCGCGCTGGCTCGCGTCGGCGGCGGCGTGGATGCACTCAGCACTCCGATTGGCAAGGTTGCGGGCATTGTGCTGGCTACCGTGTGCTATCTGGCTGTTGGGCCGCTGTTTGCCACCCCGCGTACGGCAACGGTTTCATTTGAGATGGGTATTGCGCCGCTGACCGGCGATGGTGCGCTGCCCCTGTTTATCTACAGCCTGATCTACTTCGCGCTGGTGATTGGTGTATCGCTTTATCCGGGCAAACTGCTCGACACTGTAGGTCACTTCCTTGCGCCCTTGAAAATTATCGCGCTGACCGTGCTGGGCGTGGCTGCACTGGTGTGGCCGGCGGGTGGCACCATTCCCGCGACCGTTGATTATCAGCATGCGGCGTTCTCAAGCGGTTTCGTTAACGGCTATCTGACGATGGATACGCTGGGCGCGCTGGTTTTTGGCATCGTGATTGTCAACGCCGCCCGTTCGCGTGGCGTCGACAATGCCGCGCTGCTGACGCGCTATACCGTGCTGGCAGGCCTGATCGCGGGTCTGGGCCTGACGCTGGTCTACCTTTGCCTGTTTAAGCTGGGCGCGGGCAGCGGTGCGCTGGTTGATCAAAACGCCAACGGCGCAGCGATTCTGCATGCGTATGTTCAGCACACCTTTGGCAATATGGGCAGTCTCTTCCTGGCCGCACTGATTTTTGTTGCCTGCATGGTGACCGCCGTTGGCCTGACCTGTGCCTGTGCGGAATTTTTTGCGCAATACCTGCCGTTATCGTATAAAACGCTGGTGTTTATTCTGGGTCTGTTCTCGATGGTGGTGTCGAACCTCGGCCTGAGCCACCTGATTCAGATCTCCATCCCGGTACTCACGGCGATTTACCCGCCTTGTATCGTGCTGGTTGTACTGAGTTTCACCCTTAACTGGTGGAACAAGAGCAGCCGGATTATCGCGCCAGCGATGCTGGTAAGCCTGCTGTTTGGCATTGTTGATGCGATTAAAACCACCGGGTTTAAAGATTTGCTGCCCGCTTTCAGTCAGCATCTGCCGCTGGCCGATCAGGGTCTCGCCTGGTTGCCGCCGTCGCTGGTGATGCTGCTGATTGCCGCTGTTGTTGATCGGGTGAAGGGGCCGGAACAGGTTGCCGTTCACTCGTAACAGAACGCACTGATTTTTCTTTAACCACGGGCCTGCCCGTGGTTTTTTCATTTCACAGGTACAGGTTGTTATGCAAGAAACCAACAAGCTCAAACGCGGACTGAGCACGCGCCACATCCGTTTTATGGCGCTGGGATCGGCGATTGGCACCGGGCTGTTTTACGGTTCCGCCGACGCGATAAAAATGGCCGGCCCGAGCGTGCTGCTCGCCTATATCATCGGTGGGGCCGTGGCTTACATCATCATGCGTGCGCTGGGTGAGATGTCCGTTAATAATCCTCAGGCCAGTTCCTTTTCACGCTATGCGCAGGACTATCTTGGGCCGATGGCGGGTTACATTACCGGCTGGACCTACTGTTTTGAGATCCTGATTGTCGCGATTGCAGATGTCACCGCGTTCGGCATCTATATGGGCGTCTGGTTCCCCGAGGTGCCGCACTGGATTTGGGTGCTGAGCGTGGTGCTGATCATCGGTGCCGTCAATCTGATGAGCGTGAAAGTGTTCGGTGAAGTGGAGTTCTGGTTCTCCTTCTTCAAAGTCGCCACCATCATTGTGATGATTCTGGCCGGTTTCGGCATGATCATCTGGGGGATTGGCAACGGCGGCCAGCCGACCGGCATCCATAATTTATGGACCAATGGCGGCTTCTTCGCGCACGGCGTGGTCGGCATGCTGCTGTCGCTGCAGATGGTGATGTTCGCCTACGGCGGCATTGAGATCATCGGGATTACGGCGGGTGAAGCGAAAGATCCGGAGAAGTCGATTCCGCGTGCGATTAACTCAGTGCCGTGGCGCATTCTGGTGTTCTATGTCGGTACGCTGTTTGTGATTATGTCCATCTACCCATGGAATCAGGTAGGCACGTCGGGCAGCCCGTTTGTGCTGACATTCCAGCATCTTGGCATCGCCGCCGCCGCCTCTATCCTCAATTTTGTGGTGCTGACCGCGTCACTCTCGGCGATTAACAGCGATGTGTTTGGTGTGGGTCGCATGCTGCACGGAATGGCGCAGCAAGGCCATGCGCCTAAAGTCTTTATGAAGGTCTCTTCACGCGGGATTCCGTGGGTGACGGTTGTCGTGATGATGTTTGCCATGCTGATTGCGGTCTATCTCAACTACCTGATGCCCGAAAAAGTCTTCCTGGTGATCGCGTCGCTGGCGACCTTTGCAACTGTATGGGTCTGGATCATGATTCTGCTGTCGCAGATCGCGTTCCGTCGCAATATTGGCAAAGAGGCGGCCAGTAAGCTGAAGTTTGCACTGCCAGGTGGCAGCTGGACGGCGGGTGTCGGCGTTGCCTTCCTCTGCTTTATCATCGGGCTGATTGGATATTTCCCCGATACCCGTATTTCACTCTATGTGGGTATGGTGTGGATAGTGGTATTGCTGCTGGGTTATAAGCTGGTGCGTAAAACCCGCTAATACTCTGTTCTGCTCTCCCGATTTATGGGGGAGCAGAACACGCTATTTCCCCTCTCAAATTTTCCCCGCATCTGATTATTTATGTGATCCCCGCCACAACACGAACTCCTTTTATTCGGCACTTATTGTGTATCAGCGAAATAAGGTCATGCATCACATTATTTCAGCAAATAGTTCCGGGAATGATTATTTCAAAGAGCAGTGAATATCACGGAGGATGCAAACCGGGGACAGGGACGCAAGAGAGCCTGAGCAGGAGAGGGTGCAGCTAATCGGGCACGAAGGGTAATAAAGGCAGAAATAAAAAACGGCGAAACCAGTCGCCGAAATACTCAAGGATTACAGGAAAATAGTTAATAAAGGGATGATTGACGTAACTATCGTAAAACAAAACGGGTAGCGCTGATAGTCAGTCGTTTTAAATAAGAATAGGTCGGAGTGGCGTTAATTAACCGTGGTTAACATTATTAAGGCCGCATTGAGACTGCAGCCTTAATTTCATTAGCCACAGACTCAGGGCAATATAACCGAAACCGGCATCACAGCGCTGTTATCCAGGTTTTTCCGCAGCTGAGTCAGCGTGGATTGATAAGGGCAGAGCACGCCGACATGGGTAACTCTGCAGTCTGACTGATGCCATTCCTGATGTAATAACGGATGTTTATCATCAATTGGTTGCAGCTGTCGGATACCATCCAGACTCTGCGCCTGAAAATAGAGTCGCAAAAAACATTTGCCACTGTGAGTGTCGCGCCAGCGCTCCAGCACCAGACTGCTGCCCGGCGGAATGTTGCCGCGTGAATAGCCGGGTAACTGCCAGCTAAAGTCCATCAGAGTGCGCACCATTGCGATGTTGGTGTCATGCGCCACCAGAATCAGCCAGCGGGTTGGCGAGCTGTCAGACGCAATTTCTGACAGCAGGGCGTTAAGCAGTATTGAGCCACGGTGCTGAGCCAGATAAAGGATATCGTTGCTCAGATCGTAGTTTGCCGTCAGCAATGGAAGCAGCGAGGTGATCTGCGCGGCCGAGGTGATGTGTCCCCAGGCGAGCTGATCAAACGGCAGGTTTTCGCTGTAACCCAGTCGCAGCGTCTCCACCATGCTCGCCATCACACTCAGCCCGTAAACGTAAGTATTGCCGTTGCGCGTCTGCCGAAACGCCCAGGGCGCATCAAACAACGGGCAATCTGTTGCGGGCGGGCAGACGGCAGCTTTCAGTTGCTGAATCGCCGGCTGCAGCTGCTGTTGCAGCCGGGCCAGATCGGCTGCTTTCTGCTGTTTCGCGGCGAGCTCCTGAGCGGGATCGGTCCGGGTGATGGTCAGCTTTTCGCTCTGAAACAGGGGATCGGCATCGCCTGCTACGTGATGCACGGGCACGCCGCAGCCGGGAAATGCGCCGTCCGTCAGCGCCGCGGCGGTGGCGCGGGTGCGCTGAAGCGGACTGGCGCGAACGTAGACCTCAGCCGCGTCAGGACAGCCCGTGCTCAGCAGCCCGAGCTGACGATAGCGATCGCCTTCCCAGCGTCCTTTATTCACCACAGCGCTGTAGCCATGGCCGGTCAGCTCACCATCGGCAGTGGTCCACTGCGTCCAGGGTTGCTGGCTGGCGGCTTCGATCTCTTTGCGATTGCCGGGCGTGGGCGGACGAACACCGTGACGGCTCAGTTCGACTACTTTCTCCAGCTGGTAATCCGCCGCCTGTGACGCCGGGCTTAGCAGCCAGAGAGAACTGAGGATCAGCGCGCAGCGGTACAGGGCAGGCATCGTCATTTATTCCTCCAGCGCCAGATTGCCGGTCAGCGCTTTTATTTTCGGGTAAAGGGCTGCATTGGACAGCAACACCGGGTTGCCGTTTTTCATTCCGTCATTACGCAGGTAATCATTGGTGACACCGCCTGCTTCACGCATCAGGACGATGCCCGGCAGACTGTCCCAGGGATGCATATGCGCTTCATAGTAGCCAATCAGCCGCCCGGCGGCCGCCCAGGCGCTGGTAAGCGCACCAGAACCGATACGAATAAACATGCCACCCTGTTCTGTTAAGCCGCGAATCAACCGCGAGGTACTTTCACCCGGTGTGCGGCTGGAGTTGCTGATGCCGAGTAACCCCTCGTTGAGATGCTGCGCGTCATGGGCCTGCAGACGGCTCTCATTAACCCACGCGCCCTGGCCCGCTCGTGCATGAAACAGCTCCTGATGGTTAGGATCGCAGACCACGCCGATCACCGGTTCGCCCTCACAGACGACGGCCAGCGAGACGCACCAGTTAGGCAGGCCATTGACGAAGCAGGCGGTGCCATCGATCGGATCAACGACCCAGATAAAAGGCGCGCCCTGGACCTCGCCGCCGCTCTCTTCGCCATAGACGGCATCCTCAGGAAAACGCTCGGCAATTAACGACTTAATTAATGCCTCAACGTTACGATCAGCCTCGCTGACCACATCCTGCAAATCCCTTTTGTGTTCCACTACCAATGTCTGACGCTGTTGATACCATGACAAAGCCCGGCTGCCCGCAGCACGGGCAATGTCGCAGGCGTAACGATAACGCGCGTCTATTTCAGAATGCGAAGCGGATGACATCTTTTCCTCTTATGATTTTTTTGCCATAACGAACGGAAGGTGCGCCTGAGCAGGCGGTCTGGCTGTAATGTTTTCTTAGCTATTGTTAAGAAAGGCTTCATTAAGCCGCAGATAAGCAGCAATGGCAAGATGGCGGGAAGTCAGGAAAGCGGCTTTTTATTCAGACGAAAGCTGGCATCCGCCAGCCCGGCAGCAGAGGATCGGGTTTTACAGGGTTCTGCTGGTCGCCAGCGCCATTAAACGCGGATAAAAAATAAAAAACAGCGCTTCCAGCTGATCATAATGTTCGGTGAAATCATGGTAGGAGTCGCGCAGTGCCGCCAGGCGTGGACGGCGGCTGGCCATGCCGTGCAGCACCCGCTCAAGCCGTGCAGGCTGGGCATAATGCTCAAACCAGCGCTCACGCCACATCACAGCATTGAGTTCCTGAAATTCAGTGGGGGTATCTGGCAGTTGCGGCAGGATTTCGCGCTCGGCGGCGGCAGAAAACTGCACCAGCGTCTGCTCGGGTGTGAAACGCTGCCAGTGACGCGCCAAAAAATGGTCCCAGATGACATCCAGTGTGATGGGTGCCACGCGATACGTTTCCGCACGGAACAGCTGACGGGCGCTGCGCACTTCCGGCAGCCCATCGGTCATCACATCCAGACGACGATGCATCAGAATGCCGTCTGCAACAGGTGCAGACCAGTGCTGGTGCGGGTTGCCACGCACAAAGTCGGCCATTAAATTGCCGAGTAAGGAGCTGTTGGCCAGCTTAGCCAGATGGAGATGCGCAAGAAAGTTCATGCCGCATTATAGGCTGAACTGCCTTAGCGCAGCCAGTTGTTCAGAATTGGTCGTTTTTCCGCTAAACTGTGCCGCCTGTTTTTGCCTGAGAAAGAACATTTCAATGCGTGTCGCTGATTTTGCTTTTGAACTGCCCGAATCCCTGATTGCTCACTATCCCCAGGCGCAGCGCAGTGGCTGTCGCCTGCTGTCGCTCGATGGCCCCAGCGGGGCCTTGTCGCACGGTGTTTTCACCGACGTGCTGGATAAGCTGAATCCAGGCGATCTGCTGGTGTTCAACAACACCCGCGTGATTCCGGCGCGCGTCTTTGGCCGTAAAGCCAGCGGTGGCAAAATCGAAATGCTGGTAGAGCGGATGCTCGACGATAAGCGCGTACTGGCACATGTGCGCGCCTCGAAAGCACCAAAGCCGGGCGCAGAACTGCTTCTGGGTGAAGATGAGAGCGTGAAAGCGACGATGGTGGCACGCCACGATGCGCTATTTGAGATTGTCTTTGATGATGAGCGCGCGGTGCTCGACATTCTCAACAGCGTCGGCCATATGCCGCTGCCGCCCTATATTGACCGTCCGGATGAAGAGGCGGATCGCGAGCTTTATCAGACGGTTTACAGCGCCCGTCCGGGTGCCGTCGCGGCCCCGACCGCCGGTCTGCATTTCGATGAACCGCTGCTTCAGGCGCTGAAAGAGAAGGGCGTTGAAATGGCGTTTGTGACGCTGCATGTTGGGGCGGGGACTTTCCAGCCGGTGCGTGTCGAGACCATCGAAGAGCATCACATGCACGCAGAATATGCCGAAGTGCCGCAGGAAGTTGTTGACGCGGTGCTGGCCTGTAAAGCGCGCGGCAATAAGGTGGTCGCCGTCGGCACCACCTCCGTCCGTTCGCTGGAGAGCGCCGCCAAAGCGAGTCAGGATGCTCTGATTGCGCCGTTCTTCGACGATACCCAGATTTTCATCTATCCGGGCTATGAGTATCAGGTGATCGATGCGCTGATCACCAACTTCCATTTGCCCGAATCGACGCTGATTATGCTGGTCTCGGCATTCGCCGGTTATCAGCACACCATGGCGGCGTATCACGCAGCCGTGGCTGAGCAATATCGTTTCTTCAGTTATGGTGACGCGATGTTTATCAGCAAAAATCCGCAGGCGCCGCTGGAAAAAGTGGGCGACTGATTTATTAACCGATAGCCGGAACCGCCTTAATAGCGTGAAGGTTGTATACATTGGACTGTTTCTCCAATGGGGGCTTTGTGAAATTTGAACTTGATACTACAGACGGGCGCGCACGCCGTGGCCGTCTGATTTTTGATCGCGGTGTGGTGGAAACCCCTGCGTTTATGCCTGTCGGCACCTATGGCACCGTGAAAGGCATGACGCCGGAAGAAGTGCAGGAGACTGGCGCACAGATCATTCTGGGCAATACCTTCCACCTCTGGCTGCGTCCGGGCCAGGAGATCATGAAACTGCATGGCGATCTGCATGATTTTATGCAGTGGAAAGGGCCGATTCTGACCGACTCCGGCGGCTTCCAGGTCTTCAGCCTGGGTGACATCCGCAAAATCACCGAAGCGGGCGTTCACTTCCGTAACCCGATCAATGGCGACCCGATCTTCCTCGATCCGGAAAAATCGATGGAGATTCAGTATGACCTCGGTTCCGACATCGTCATGATCTTCGATGAATGTACGCCCTATCCGGCGGACTGGGACTATGCCAAACGCTCCATGGAGATGTCGCTGCGCTGGGCGCGACGCAGCCGTGATCGTTTCGACAGCCTGGGGAATAAAAATGCGTTGTTTGGCATTATCCAGGGCTCGGTTTACGAAGATTTACGAGATGTCTCGGTGAAAGGTCTGGTAGAGATTGGCTTTGATGGGTACGCTGTGGGCGGCCTGGCGGTGGGTGAGCCCAAGCAGGACATGCACCGTATTCTTGAGCACGTCTGTCCGCAGCTTCCGCAGGATAAACCACGTTATCTGATGGGTGTCGGCAAGCCAGAAGATCTGGTTGAAGGCGTCCGTCGCGGCGTCGATATGTTTGACTGCGTGATGCCTACCCGTAATGCCCGAAATGGTCACCTGTTTGTGACTGAGGGTGTGGTGAAAATCCGCAACGCCCGATACAAAGATGACACTGCGCCGCTGGATGCGGAGTGTGATTGTTACACCTGTCGCAATTATAGCCGCGCCTACTTGTATCATCTCGACCGTTGTAACGAAATACTGGGCGCGCGTCTGAACACTATCCACAATTTGCGCTATTACCAGCGTCTGATGGCAGGTTTACGCCAGGCCATTGAAGAGGGTAAATTAGAACACTTTGTAACTGAGTTTTACCAACGGACGGGCAAAGAAGTTCCGCCATTAACGTCTGATAATTCATCAATGAGGGAAATTTAATGAGCTTATTCATTTCTGACGCCGTGGCTGCAGCTGGCGCACCGTCTCAGGGAAGTCCGTATTCTCTGGTGATCATGCTGGTGGTGTTTGGTCTGATTTTCTACTTCATGATCCTGCGTCCGCAGCAGAAACGTGCGAAAGAGCACAAGAAGCTGATGGATTCCATCTCTAAGGGTGATGAAGTGCTGACCAGCGGTGGCCTGGTAGGCCGCGTAACGAAAGTCTCTGACACGGGATACGTCGCTATCGCGCTGAATGACACCAATGAAGTCGTCGTTAAACGTGATTTCGTCGCTGCCGTGCTGCCTAAAGGCACTATCAAGGCGCTGTAATTCTTTCTTCCCTAAGGGAACTGCCGTGTTAAATCGTTATCCTTTGTGGAAGTATGTGATGCTGGTCGTCGTGATTCTCGTCGGCCTGCTCTATGCGCTTCCCAACCTGTATGGTGAGGATCCGGCCGTTCAAATCACTGGTGCGCGCGGAAGCGCCGCCAGTGAGCAGACGTTGGATCAAATTCAGTCCGCATTAAAACAAGACAATATCCAGAGCAAATCTGTTGCGCTGGAAAATGGTGCGATTACCGCGCGCTTCAACAATACGGATGTGCAGTTACGCGCCCGTGAAGCCATCATGAAAGCGCTGGGTGAGAACTACGTTGTCGCGCTGAACCTTGCGCCAGCCACGCCGCGCTGGCTGAGCATGCTGTCAGCAGAGCCGATGAAACTCGGTCTCGACCTGCGTGGTGGTGTGCACTTCCTGATGGAAGTGGACATGGACACCGCGCTCAGCAAGCTGCAGGAGCAGAATGCTGACACGCTGCGTAGCGATCTGCGCACCAAAAATATCCCTTATACCACCGTCAACAAAATCGCGAACTACGGCGTGGAAATTCGTTTCCGTGACGCTGCCAGTCGTGATGCGGCGATCTCCTGGCTCTCATCGCGTCATCAGGATCTGGTGATCAACAGCAGCGGCAGCGATGCGCTGCGTGCCACCATGAGCGATGCCCGTCTCAGCGAAGCGCGTGAATATGCGGTTCAGCAGAACATTACGATTCTGCGTAACCGTGTAAACCAGCTTGGCGTGGCGGAACCACTGGTTCAGCGTCAGGGCTCCGATCGCATCGTGGTTGAGCTGCCGGGTATTCAGGATACGGCGCGTGCCAAAGAGATTCTGGGCGCAACCGCGACGCTGGAATTCCGTCTGGTGAACACCAGCGTAGATCCTACTGCGGCGGCCAGTGGCCGTGTTCCGGGTGACTCAGAAGTTAAAGACATGCGTGATGGCCAGCCGGTCGTGCTCTACAAGCGGGTGATCCTGACCGGTGACCACATCACCGACTCGACGTCCAGCATGGATGAGTACAACCAGCCACAGGTGAACATTTCACTTGATAGCGCAGGCGGTAACATCATGTCCAACTTCACCAAGGACAACATCGGCAAGCCGATGGCGACCCTGTTTGTGGAGTATAAGGACAGCGGTAAAAAAGATGCTAACGGCCGTTCAATTCTGGTGAAACAGGAAGAGGTGATTAACGTCGCTAATATCCAGTCTCGCCTGGGGAACAGCTTCCGCATCACCGGTATCAACAACCCGAACGAAGCGCGTCAGCTGTCGCTGCTGCTGCGTGCCGGTGCGTTGATTGCGCCCATCCAGATTGTGGAAGAGCGTACGATCGGGCCGACCATGGGTCAGCAAAACATTACTCAGGGTCTGGAAGCCTGCCTGTGGGGTCTGCTCGCCTCGATCCTGTTTATGGTGGTGTTCTACAAGAAGTTTGGTCTGATTGCGACGAGTGCGCTGCTGGTTAACCTGGTGCTGATTGTCGGCGTCATGTCCCTGCTGCCTGGTGCGACCCTGACCATGCCGGGTATTGCCGGTATCGTGTTAACACTGGCGGTAGCAGTCGATGCTAACGTACTGATTAACGAACGTATTAAAGAAGAGCTGCGTAACGGGCGCTCGGTTCAGCAGGCAATTCATGAGGGCTACAAAGGCGCCTTCTCCAGTATTGTCGATGCGAACGTGACCACCCTGATCAAAGTTATCATTCTTTACGCGGTCGGCACCGGTTCGATCAAAGGCTTTGCTATTACCACCGCAATTGGTATCGCGACCTCAATGTTCACCGCGATTATCGGTACCCGTGCCATTGTTAACCTGGTTTACGGTGGCAAACGCATCAACAAGCTGTCTATCTGAGGAGTGCGTTGTGGCACAGGAATATAACATTGAGCAGTTAAACCACGGGCGTAAAGTCGTCGACTTTATGCGCTGGGATAAGCTGGCCTTCATCATTTCAGGACTGCTGATTCTTGCCGCGATTGCGATCGTGGGTGTGCGTGGTTTTAACTGGGGCCTCGATTTCACCGGTGGTACGGTGATTGAGATCGCGCTGGAAAAACCGGCCGACCTTGAAGTCCTGCGTGGTGATCTGGTGAAAGCGGGCTTTGACGAGCCGCTGGTGCAGAACTTTGGCAGCAGCCGTGACGTCATGGTGCGTATGGCACCGGTGACCGGCCCGGCGGGTACTGAGTTAGGCAATAAAGTGGTGTCGGTGATTAACCAGACTACGCAGCAAAACGCGACCGTTAAGCGCATTGAGTTCGTTGGCCCGAGTGTGGGTAGCGACCTGGCGCAGGCGGGTGCGATGGCGCTGCTGTCTGCACTGATTGCGATTCTGATCTATATCGGTTTCCGCTTTGAGTGGCGTCTGGCGCTGGGTACCGTGCTGGCGCTGGCGCATGACGTGATCATCACCTGCGGCCTGCTGGCGCTGTTCCGCATTGAAATCGACCTGACAATTGTTGCCTCGCTGATGTCGGTGATTGGCTACTCGCTTAACGATAAAATTGTGGTCTCTGACCGTATTCGTGAAAACTTCCGTAAGATCCGTCGCGGCAGCTCTTACGATATTACGAACGTGTCACTGACACAGACGTTAAGCCGTACCCTGATTACCTCGCTGACGACGCTGGCGATGATCCTCATCCTGTTCGTGTTTGGTGGTGCGTTGCTGAAAGGCTTCTCACTGACCATGCTGATTGGTGTGACGATTGGTACGATTTCATCCATTTATGTCTCTTCGGCGCTGGCGCTGAAGCTGGGCATGAAGCGTGAACATATGATGGTGCAGAAAGTCGAGAAAGAGGGCGCCGATCAGCCTTCTATCCTGCCTTAATCACGCGTCAGAAATAAAAACGGGCAGCCAACAGGCTGCCCGTTTTTTTTGCACCGCGGCTATGGGTTAGCGGGTGCGGCAGGGGAAGTCTGAGTCGGCGCATCCCCGGTTACGTTATGCACGCGGACATAACCCAATTGCTCCGGTGTCAGGCCACTGAGCCGCAGCGGGATGCTGGTCGAATGCTGGGGCAGCAACGAGGCAGGCACCGTGACGGTCTGACTCAGACTGTCGCTGTTCAGCGGTTTACCGGTCGCCGGGTCAAGCTCACCCCAGATCACCGTCGCATGCAGGGCGGGCAGAGGGCGGTCGTCCATTGAACGCACAGTCAGGGTTGCCCGCGAGCCGCTGGCTTCAGCGGTCACAGGCGACAGCGTCAGTCGCAGTGTGCCGAGCTGGGTTTGCAGCGCCACTGGCGTTTTCGCCTGCGGCACCAGCCATGCGCCTTGTTGCAACTGACTGTTAAGCTGTCCCTGGACTTCCAGTGCACTGGCCTGCGTGGTCAGGTGCTGCATCTGCTGATTTAGCTGACTCACTTCCTGATGCAGCTCTCTGACCTGCGGATTGCCTGCCGTGGTGCTGCAGCCGTTCAGCGTTACCAGAGAGAGCGCCACCGGAATCCAAACCATCCTGCTCATAAGTTATCCTTGTCCGTTATTTTGGAATACGTAAAACCTGGCCAGGATAGATCTTATCAGGATGCGAGAGCATTGGCTTATTCGCTTCGAAAATCTTGTTATATTCGTTAGCGTTGCCGTAAACCTGTTTGGAAATCGCGCTCAGCGTATCGCCTTTTTTCACGGTGTACAGCTCTGACTCGACCGCGGTATCTGTCACGGTCACCTTGTCTTCAACTTTCGTGATGCCTGCAACGTTACCTGCAGCAACCAGAATCTTTTCTTTCAGCTCCTGGGACAGGCCATCACCGGTCACGGTCACGGTGTCGCCATTGACCTTGACGTCGACCTTGTCGCTGTCAGGCAAGCCGAGCTTGTTAATGTGATCCTGCAGCTTTTTATTCTGGTCATCTCCGCCGTTTACCGCGTCCCAGAGTTTTTCACCGGCTTCTTTCACAAAGTTAAACAGACCCATACAACCTCCAGAGTGTTAGTGGAAAATTTTATTTGCAGCTCTTAAAGCGTAGTCCCTTTTGCCGCAGACGAAATTTAGCCGCGTTTATCCTGCGATGAGAAGCCCGGTAAAGGCACGGAAGAGATTTTGTTGATTCGCAGTTCGCGCTACACTGTCAGACCCATCACTCTCGCGTCAGGAAACGTCATGCATTGCCCATTCTGCTCCGCTGTGGACACCAAAGTGATTGATTCTCGTCTGGTTAGTGAAGGCTCTTCGGTGCGTCGCCGCCGCCAGTGCCTGGTGTGTCATGAACGCTTCACCACCTTTGAGGTGGCGGAACTGGTGATGCCACGCGTGGTGAAGAGCAATGATGTGCGCGAGCCTTTTAATGAAGACAAAATGGCCAGCGGGATGATGAAAGCGCTTGAGAAACGTCCGGTGAGTGCCGATGCGGTTGAAAGCGCTGTGAACCATATTAAAACGCAGTTGCGCGCGACTGGCGAACGTGAGATCCCCAGTAAACTGATTGGCAATCTGGTGATGGATGAGCTGAAGAAGCTCGACAAAGTGGCCTATATTCGCTTCGCCTCAGTTTACCGCAGCTTTGAAGATATTCGTGATTTTGGCGAAGAGATCGCCCGGTTACAGGATTAAACCATGGATGAACTTTACATGGCGCGCGCGCTGGAACTGGCGCGACGCGGTCGTTTTACGACCATGCCGAACCCCAATGTCGGCTGCGTGATTGTGCGCGATGGCGAAGTAGCAGGCGAGGGCTGGCATCAGCGTGCCGGTGAACCGCATGCCGAAGTTCACGCCCTGCGCATGGCGGGCGAAAAAGCCCGTGGTGCAACCGCGTATGTCACGCTGGAGCCCTGCAGCCATCATGGTCGCACACCGCCCTGTTGTGATGCGCTGATTGCTGCTGGCGTTAGCCGTGTTGTGGCTGCGATGCAGGACCCCAATCCGCAGGTCGCAGGACGCGGGCTGCACCGTCTGCATCAGTCAGGCATTGCGGTCAGCCACGGCCTGATGATGCCGGAAGCGGAAGCGCTGAATCGCGGCTTCCTCAAGCGGATGCGCACCGGCTTTCCCTGGATTCAGCTCAAGCTGGGCGCGTCACTGGATGGCCGCACGGCAATGGCCAGCGGTGAAAGCCAGTGGATAACGTCGGCTGCGGCCCGCCGGGATGTCCAGCGTCTGCGTGCGCAAAGCGCCGCAATCCTCAGCAGCAGCGCTACGGTGCTGGCGGACGATCCCTCGCTGACGGTGCGCTGGTCTGAACTTGATCCGGAGAGCCAGTCACTGCTTGATGAACAGCAACTGCGTCAGCCGGTGCGGGTGATTGTTGACAGTCAGAATCGCGTCACGCCGCAACATCGGCTCATTTCTCAGCCGGGCGAAACCTGGCTGATGCGTCATCAGCCGGATCAGCAACACTGGCCCGCTGAGGTGACGCAGATTGCCGTGCCGCTGCGCGAACAGCAGCTGGATCTGGTGGCGATGATGATGCTGCTGGGACAGAAACAGATTAACAGCGTCTGGGTTGAAGCGGGTGCCTCACTGGCCGGGGCGCTGTTGCAGGCCGGACTGGTCGATGAACTGATTGTTTATCTGGCACCTAAGCTGTTGGGTCATGAAGGACGTGGCCTGTGTCAGCTGCCGGGGCTCAGCTCGCTCGCTGACGCGCCTGCCTTCCGTTTCAGCGACGTCCGGCAGGTCGGTGACGATTTACGCCTGACCCTGACACCCCAATAACACGGTCGGAAAAGCGAGAGCACGCCGCCCAAGAGTATGATAGAATCCGCCCCCCTGCGCGGGGCTAACCAAACCCCTGAAAGGATAAGTATGAAAGTTATCGAAGCTGCTGTTGCAACGCCTGAGGCCAATGTTGCCATCGTTATTGCGCGTTTTAACAACTTCATTAATGACAGCCTGCTGGATGGCGCAGTTGATGCCCTGAAACGTATCGGCCAGGTCAAAGATGACAATATCACCGTAGTCTGGGTGCCAGGTGCCTACGAACTGCCTCTGGCAGCCCGTGCGCTGGCTAACTCCGGCAAATATGATGCGATTATCGCACTCGGCACCGTCATTCGTGGAGGCACTGCCCACTTCGAATATGTGGCGGGTGAAGCCAGCTCCGGTATCGCCAGCGTTGCCATGAACAGCGAGATTCCTGTCGCGTTTGGCGTGCTGACCACTGAAAGCATCGAGCAGGCCATTGAGCGTGCCGGCACCAAAGCGGGTAACAAAGGTGCTGAAGCGGCTCTGACTGCGCTCGAAATGATCAACGTATTGAAAGCCATTAAAGCCTGATTTTTGTAAGGGGAATTTTGTGAAACCTGCTGCTCGTCGTCGCGCCCGTGAGTGCGCTGTTCAGGCGCTTTACTCCTGGCAGTTGTCGAATAACGACATTGCCGATGTGGAATACCAGTTTCTGGCGGAACAGGACGTCAAAGACGTCGACATTACCTACTTCCGCGAACTGCTGTCCGGTGTGGCGACCAACAGTGCGTATCTGGATGGACTGATGAAGCCCTATCTGTCGCGTCAGCTCGAAGAGCTGGGCCAGGTAGAAAAAGCTATCCTGCGCATCTCGCTGTATGAGCTGAGCAAACGTAACGATGTGCCTTATAAAGTGGCCATCAACGAAGGGATTGAGCTGGCGAAAGTCTTCGGTGCCGAAGACAGTCATAAATTTGTTAACGGCGTGCTGGATAAAGCCGGTCCACAAATTCGACCCACTCGCAAATAAACAAAAAGGCCGGCTTGCCGGCCTTTTTTCATTAAGGGTTAAGCGGAACGCAATTATGTCTTGTGGTGAATTTGAACTCATCGCACGCTACTTCAACCGCAGAACACGCAGCCGCCGTGATGTCGAACTCGGCATCGGTGACGATTGTGCGTTACTTAGCGTGCCGGAAAAACAGACGCTGGCGATCAGCACCGATACCCTGGTCGCGGGTGTGCACTTCTTACGGGATATTCATCCTGCCGATCTGGGTTACAAAGCCCTGGCTGTGAATCTCAGCGACCTTGCTGCTATGGGCGCCGATCCCGCCTGGCTGACGCTGGCCTTAACGTTGCCGCAGGTCGATGAAAGCTGGCTCTCGGCCTTTAGTGAAAGCCTGTTTGAACTGCTGGAATATTACGATATGCAGCTGGTGGGTGGTGACACCACACGTGGCCCGCTGAGTCTGACGCTGGCGATTCACGGTCTGTTGCCGCAGGGCCGCGCCCTGAAACGATCCGGCGCGAAGCCGGGCGACTGGATCTTCGTGACCGGTACGCTGGGTGACAGCGCGGCGGGTCTGGCGTTGCTGCAGCATCACTGTCGCATCAACGATCCGGCAGTGCATGAAGCGCTGATTAAACGTCATCTGCGTCCGATGCCGCGCATTCTGCAGGGTCAGGCACTGCGTTCGCTGGCTTCCTCTGCAGTGGATATTTCCGACGGTCTGATTTCCGATCTCGGCCATGTGCTGAAAGCCAGCGGCTGCGGCGCGCGGCTTAACCTGGATGCGTTGCCGCTGTCGGCGGCCCTGCGCGACCACTTCGAGCCTGAGCAGGTACTGCGCTGGGCGCTGAGTGGCGGCGAAGACTACGAACTCTGCTTCACCGTGCCTGAAGTTAATCGCGGCGCGCTGGATGTGGCGCTGGGTCATCTGGGCGTGCCTTATACCTGCATCGGACAAATAGCACCGGAGTCGGAAGGCTTGACGCTGCTGGATAATGGCAAGCCCGCCACCTTCCGTCACAAAGGGTTTGATCACTTTGATGCTAAATAACGACGTGGCCAAACGTCGCCTGCGGATGAGCAATCCCTGGCATTTGCTGGCGACCGGTTTCGGCAGCGGATTAAGCCCGGTTGTGCCGGGCACCATGGGATCGCTGGCGGCCATCCCATTCTGGTGGCTGATGACTTTCCTGCCGCAGGATCTCTATTCGCTGGTGGTGCTGGTGGGTATCTGCGTCGGCGTTTATCTCTGCCATCGCACCGCCAAAGATATGGGCGTACACGATCACGGCAGTATTGTCTGGGATGAGTTTATCGGCATGTGGATTACGCTGATGGCGATTCCGGTCAACAGCTGGCAATGGGTGCTGGGGGGCTTTGTGCTGTTCCGTATTCTTGATATGTGGAAGCCATGGCCGATTCGCTGGTTTGACCGCAATGTGCATGGCGGCATGGGCATTATGGTTGATGACATTATTGCTGGCGTGATTTCCGCTGCCATGCTCTATGGAATCGGGGTCTGGCTGGCGGCTTAACCGCCATGCTAAACGCCTGATAAGAGGTGACGCCCGGGAAGGGCGTCACGTCAGGTTTACTCGAATCCTACCGCCTGATGTGGCTGATAGAGCTCTTCCAGCAGGGTAATTTCCTCGTCACTCAGCGTGACATCCACCGCCTTAACCAGATCGTCAAACTGCTCAGCACGGGACGCGCCAATAATCGGTGCCGTGACGGCAGGTTTGCTCAGCAGCCAGGCCAGGGCCACCTGCGCCCGCGTTACGCCTTTACCTTCCGCCACCATCGCCAGTCGTTCTGCAATCGCGGCATCGTTCTCTTCGGTGTTGTCATAAAGCTTTGCCATTACCTGGTCAGAGGCAGAGCGCGCGGTGTTTTCACCCCACGGGCGGGTCAGCTTGCCGCGCGCCAGCGGACTCCAGGGCAGCACGGCGATCTGCTCCTTCAGACAGAGAGGATGCATTTCCCGTTCCTCTTCGCGCTGAATCAGGTTGTACTGATCCTGCATGCTGACAAAGCGGTGCCAGCCCTGTTCAGACTGCATCTGCAACGCCTGAGCAAACTGGCTGGCGTGCATTGACGAGGCACCGATGTAGCGGGCTTTGCCAGACTGCACGACGTCATGTAGCGCTTCCAGCGTCTCCTCCAGCGGGGTGTTGTAGTCCCAGCGGTGAATCTGCAGCAGATCGACATACTCCATGCCGAGGCGCTGCAGGCTGTCATCAATGGATTGCAGGATATTCTTGCGCGACAGGCCCTGTGAAAGATTAGTCAGGGGGAAATAGACTTTGGTGGCGACAACAACCTCTTCACGGCGGGCAAAATCTTTTAGTGCCCGGCCCAGAATCTCTTCGCTGCTGCCATCAGAGTAGCTGTTAGCCGTATCGAAGAAGTTGATACCTGCATCCAGTGCCTGCTGAATCAGTGGACGGCTGCTCGCTTCTGGCAGCGTCCAGGCGTGGTTGCCGCGCGTTGGCTCGCCATAGGTCATACAACCGAGACAGAGACGAGACACCTGCAGATCGGTGCTACCGAGTTGAATCGTATTCATGGTGAAGGCTCCTGCGAAAGTGCAAAGGTTACAGCATAGCAGGATGTTGCGCTCCCTGAGGGGGAGCGCAGCGAAGGGAGGTTACTGCGCCAGCCAGCGGGCGATCTGTTGCTGAATGCCTTCCGCGTCAAGCAGATAGTCATGACGCACTTCATCCTGCGTACCCTGCGGGATAAATTCATCCGGCAGACCGATGTTCAGCACAGGAACAGCCAGACGTTTCGCCATGATAAATTCATTCACGCCACTGCCTGCACCGCCTTTGATTGCGCCTTCTTCCAGCGTAATCAGTGAGTCGTGCGTGGCAGCGAGCTCAGCAATCAGCGCTTCATCCAGCGGCTTTACAAAGCGCATATCGACCAGGGTCGCATTCAGTGCTTCCGCTGTGGCGGCAGCTTCTGGCAACAGAGTGCCGAAGTTCAGAATTGCCAGCTTTTCACCCTGGCGTTTCACGACCGCTTTACCCAGCGGCAGGCTCTGCAGGGGTGCCAGCGGCGTACCGACACCGGTGCCGCGCGGATAACGCACTGCACTTGGGCCAGCCTGATAGTGATAGCCGGTGTAGAGCATCTGCCGACACTCATTCTCATCGCTTGGGGTCATGATCACCATATCCGGCACACAGCGCAGATAGGCGAGATCAAACGCGCCCTGGTGAGTCTGACCGTCCGCACCCACAATACCACCGCGATCAATGGCAAACAGGACCGGCAGTTTCTGGATGGCGACGTCATGAATCAGCTGATCATAGGCACGCTGCAGGAACGTCGAGTAGATGGCAACAATCGGTTTATAGCCGCCAATCGCCATACCCGCTGCAAAGGTCACCGCATGCTGCTCGGCGATTGCCACATCAAAATACTGTTTCGGGAACTCACGGGAGAAGGCCACCATGCCGGAGCCTTCACGCATCGCCGGGGTAATCGCCATCAGCTTCGGATCGTCGGCAGCCATTTCGCACAGCCAGTTACCAAAGATTTTGGAGTAGCTCGGCAGACCTTCCGCACTTTTTGGCAGTTCGCCAATCGCCGGGTCAAATTTAGGCACGGCGTGCCAGGCAATCGGATCTTCCTCTGCCGGCGCGTAGCCTTTGCCTTTCTTCGTCATGATATGCAGGAACTGCGGCCCTTTCAGGCTGCGCATGTTGCTCAGCGTATTCACCAGCGTCAGCACATCGTGGCCGTCAACCGGGCCGATGTAGTTAAAGCCCAGCTCTTCAAACAGCGTACCCGGCACGACCATGCCTTTGAGGTGTTCTTCGGTGCGTCTTACCAGCTCTTTAATCGGCGGCAGGCTGGTCAGCACACGCTTGCTGCCTTCGCGCAGTCGCGCGTAGGTTTTACCTGACAGGATCTGCGCCAGGCGGTTATTCAGCGCACCGACGTTTTCAGAGATCGACATCTCGTTGTCGTTAAGGATGACCAGCATGTCTGGCTTGATATCACCGGCATGGTTCATCGCTTCAAACGCCATGCCCGCCGTGATGGCGCCATCGCCGATAATACAGGCGGTGCGACGGCCCTGGCCTTCACGTTCAGCCGCCGCGGCCATGCCGAGACCGGCACTGATCGAGGTCGATGAGTGTCCAACGCTTAAGACGTCATATTCACTTTCACCGCGCCACGGAAACGGGTGCACGCCATTTTTCTGACGAATGGTGCCGATGCGATCGCGGCGCCCGGTCAGAATTTTATGCGGATAAGCCTGATGACCCACATCCCACACCAGATGGTCAAAGGGGGTGTTATAGACATAATGCAGCGCGACCGTCAGTTCGACTACGCCCAGACCCGACGCAAAATGGCCGCTGGAGCGGCTTACACTGTCTAACAGATACTGACGCAGTTCATCACACAGCGCAGGCAACTTCTCTTTGGGCAGGGCGCGCAGCTCCTGAACCGTGTTTGCCAGCGCCAGTGTCGGGTATTTAGCAATATCAAAACTCATCAGAGACTCATTATGGAAGTTATTTGTCGCGTTCAATTATGAAGCTCGCCAGCGCCTGCAGTGCTGTAGTGTTATAAGAGTGCGCAGCGAGCAATTCTAAAGCATCAAGAGCTTCCTGATACAAATCCCGCGCTTTTGCACGGGCATTTTCAAGGCCTAACAATGAAGGATAGGTGCTTTTTCCCAGATCCTGATCGGCACCCTGGCGTTTTCCGATCACGGCCGTATCGCCTACGACATCGAGAATGTCGTCCTGCACCTGAAACGCGAGACCAATAGCCTCAGCATAGCGGTCGAGCAGCGGCAGCGCTTCACGGCCCGCATCGCCTGCCGTTAACGCGCCTAACCGGACCGCTGAGCGGATCAGCGCACCGGTTTTGTGGCGGTGGATCTGTTCAAGCTGGTCCAGATCGACAGATTTGCCTTCCGCCGCTAAATCCAGCGCCTGTCCGCCACACATCCCGGCTACGCCGCTGGCCTTAGCCAGTTCGGAGAGCATCATCAGACGGTATTCGGCACTGACACCCGGCATCGCTTCATCTGCCAGGATAGAGAAGGCCAGCGTCTGCAGGGCGTCGCCCGCCAGAATCGCCGTATCTTCGCCATATTTAATGTGACAGGTTGGCTGCCCGCGACGCAGTGCGTCATCGTCCATCGCAGGGAGATCGTCATGTATCAGAGAGTACGCATGGATGCATTCAACCGCGGCGGCGGGCGCATCCAGACTCGCCGGGTCGGCGTGGAGCATTTCACCGGTAGCGTAGACCAGAAAAGGACGCAGGCGTTTACCGCCTAATAATGCCCCATAATGCATGGCATTCACCAGAGGAGAACTCTGAAAAGGAAGTGGCTCTATAAAACGCGTCAGGGCAGCGTTCACCTGCTGCTGATAAACGTCGAGTAATCGGGCGAAATCCATTAGTCGTTTTCCGGCGTGAAAGCGGTGAGGTCGGCCTCTTTATCATCGTTCAGCAGAATACGAACCCGCTGTTCAGCCTGCTGCAGCGTCTGCTGGCCATTTCGCGCCAGCTGCACGCCGCGCTCAAATTCGTTCAGGGCTTCTTCAAGCGGCAGTTCACCACTTTCCAGACGGCTGACAATCTGCTCCAGCTGCTGCAATGACGTTTCAAAGCTGGCTGGCTGTTCGGCTTTTTTCGGCATATTTCGTGTCGACTCACGGTTGGGACATTATCTCGCAATCGGTCATGGTAGCTGAGACCCAATGATTAGCAAAATAATCAATGCGGCGGCTGATGAAGAAGCAGTCACCTGACAAAGGTGATATACTCCCGCGCCTCGGATGCGGTTGCGCCTTGCAGCCCGCAATTTTGTGATTTTACCAGCTAAGTGCCGCCTGTTTTAGCACTTATTTGCCCAACGAAGCTGTGTCGCCATGAAGTTTATCATCAAGTTATTTCCTGAAATCACCATCAAGAGTCCGTCGGTGCGTTTGCGCTTTATCAAGATTCTTGCCAGCAATATTCGCAACGTCCTGAAAACCGTCAGCGACGACATCGCCGTTGTGCGCTACTGGGATCACATTGAAGTGCGGTCAAAAAATGCAGCGCTGGCGGACATTATTCCCGATGAACTCGCCCGCATTCCCGGTATTCATCACGTTTTAGCGGTCGAAGATCGCGAGTACACGGATATTCATCACATCTTTGAACAGACGTTAGCGCAGTATCGCGACAGTCTGGAAGGAAAGAGTTTCTGTGTGCGTGTTAAGCGTCGTGGCAAGCATAGCTTCAGTTCGCAGGATGTGGAGCGCTATGTAGGCGGCGGTCTGAACCAGCATATCGAAAGCGCCCGCGTGCAGCTTAAAAATCCGGACGTGACGGTGAATCTGGAAGTTGAAGAGAATCGTCTGACGCTGGTGACTGCGCGCTACGAAGGCCTGGGTGGCTTCCCGATTGGCACGCAGGAAGATGTGCTGTCGCTGATTTCCGGCGGTTTCGACTCCGGCGTCTCCAGCTATATGCTGCTGCGTCGCGGCAGCCGTGTGCATTACTGCTTCTTTAACCTTGGTGGAGCCGCCCATGAGATTGGCGTCCGTCAGGTTGCGCACTATCTGTGGAATCGTTTTGGTCGCTCACACCGCGTACGCTTTGTAGCGATCAATTTTGAGCCGGTCGTCGGTGAGATCCTCGAGAAAGTGGATGACGGCCAGATGGGCGTAGTGCTGAAACGCATGATGGTGCGGGCTGCCTCGACGATTGCTGAGCGCTACGGCGTACAGGCACTGGTCACCGGTGAAGCGGTAGGCCAGGTGTCGAGCCAGACGCTGACCAACCTGCGTCTGATCGATAACGCGTCGGATACGCTGATTCTGCGTCCGCTGATCTCTCATGACAAAGAGCACATTATCCGAATTGCCCGTGAAATCGGCACCGAAGATTTCGCCAGCACCATGCCGGAATATTGCGGCGTGATCTCAAAAAGCCCGACCGTGAAGGCGGTGAAAGCGAAGATTGAGGCGGAAGAGCAGAATTTCGACTTCACGATTCTCGATCGGGTTATCGAAGAAGCGACCAACGTCGATATCCGCACCATCGCTGAGCAGACAGAAGAGGAGGTGGTGGAAGTTGAGACCGTCGCCTTGCTGAGTGAGAACGATGTGGTGCTGGATATCCGATCTATCGATGAGCAGGAAGAGAAGCCTCTGACGCTAAACGCGACGGAAGTGAAATCGCTGCCGTTCTATAAACTCAGTACGCAGTTTGGCGATCTCGATCAGAATCGCACCTGGCTACTCTATTGCGATCGCGGTGTGATGAGCCGTCTTCAGGCGCTCTATCTGCATGAGCAGGGCTTTAAGAACGTTAAAGTTTACCGCCCGTAGTGACGCCTGATAGCCAGTCAGATCCTGTTCAGGTCTGGCTGGCTTATCTTTAAACAGATTGATTTAAAATAAACAGGCTGTTTAAGCCTGATAGTCATAAATGCCGGGAGCCAGCACCAGCTGTGCGGCAACCTCGCGCGCCATCTCTTTTCCCACCAGCAGATCAATCAGCTTCAGCGCAAAATCCATTGCCGTGCCGGGTCCCTGACTGGTCAGCAGATTAACGCGCGGATCCCAGACGACACGGCGCTCCATCCACTTATCTGCCGGAATGGTCTCTTTTAAGCCGGGGAATCCGGTCATGTTACCGACCGGGAAGAGATCGTGGGGGATCAATACGGTGCCTGCCGCTGCGCATATCGCGGCGACAATTTTCTCATTGAGATGAAACTGACGCACCGTTTCGACTAACAGCGGACTGTCACGGAAAGTCTCAGCCCCTTTAAGGCCACCAGGCAGGACGATGGCGGCGAAGTCATTGTCGGCGACTTCAACCAGTGTGACGTCAGCCAGCAGACGCACACCGCGAGAGCAGACGATCTCCCGGCTGCCATCGCTTTCGACGCTGGCGGTAACAACGTTTAGCCCGGCCCGAACCAGCAGGTCGATAGTGGTGACAGCTTCGGTTTCTTCACTGCCATGTGCCAGGCAAACCAGCACCGATGCGTTCGCGGTCATAATGGGACTCCTTGCGTTTTACAATGTCATACAGACGGGTGTTCTCCGTCAGCACCAGGCCGTGCGTCCGGGCGCGGCGCAGCAGAAAGCCGCTGATATAGTCGATTTCGGTGAGCCGTTGCGCGCGAACATCCTGCAGCATTGAAGAGGTGTTGGCCGCAGTGCTTTCAATCACGTCGAAGATGATGTCCTGAAGGCTTTCACTGGCTATGCTCTGGCCTTCGCGCTCCATGACCCAACTGATCTCTTCACACAGTTGCGCGATCTGTTCCGGATAAGCACGCAGTGCACCGTTCTGACACGCATACTCCACGCTGAGCGGGTTGATGACGCAATTAACGGCCAGTTTGCGCCAGCAGGCGGCCCGGATATTGTCATGCCAGGCAACGTCGGGCAGGGCAGGGTGCAGGATATCGGCGAGATCGCTATAAGCGGCGCTTTTACGGTTGCCGGGGCCGATATGGGTGATACCACTGGCAATGTGTTTGATGACGGTGCCATCGCGCATCGCCGCATGGGTAGTGACGCCGCGCAGCAGTGGCTGAGTCAGCCCTTTCAGCTCTTCAAGCGTCCCCATGCCGTTGTGCAGCAGCAGCACCGGGCAGTTCTTCTGCAGCACGCTCTCCAGGTTTTTCACCGCAGGCGAGACCTGCGGGGCTTTGAGCGTGACGAGCAGCAGCTGGCTTTCCGCCAGAAACAGCGGATCATTGGCAATAAACGTGCGGTTCGATATGTTGCCTTGTGGGTCAACCACATTGGCTGAACAGTAGGGCTGTGGCACCCGCAACCATCCCTGTACCTCATGTCCCTGGCGGGCCAGTGCTGTCAGCCAGACCTGTCCCAGCGCACCGCAACCTAACACGGTAATTTTCATGCTGCCTCCCGCTGGCGGGCTATCCATCTATTATTCATTGTCACACTTTCATTATAGCGTTGTGTGCAGCCTGATTTTATTTAGCACCTTAAGACGCGTATTATGCATGTCACTTTAGCGTCAGGAGAAGAAGAGATGCCATCTTTCGATATCGTTTCAGAGGTCGATCTGCAGGAAATTCGCAATGCGGTGGAGAATGCCAACCGTGAAGTGTCTACCCGCTTCGATTTCCGCAACGTGAGCGCCGAGTTTGAGCTCAACGAAAAGAATGAAACCATCAAGATCACCAGCGAGTCTGATTTTCAGGTTAAGCAGCTGGTCGATATTTTGCGTGAGAAGTTACTGAAGCGCGGGATTGAAGGCGGCGCCTTAGAGGTGCCCGAAGAGATTGAGCATAGTGGCAAAAGCTGGGCGGTCGATGCCAAACTGAAGAAAGGCATTGAAAGCGACGTCGCGAAGAAGCTGGTGAAGCTGATTAAAGACAGCAAGCTGAAAGTGCAGACCCAGATTCAGGGTGAAGCATTGCGTGTGACCGGCAAAGCACGTGATGATTTGCAGGGCGCGATGGCGATCGTGCGCGGCAGTAATCTGGGCCAGCCGTTCCAGTTTAAAAACTTCCGCGATTAAGCGGGATTGGCTGAGTTTTCAGCATGAATGCAGTGATATAAACCCGGCTAATGCCGGGTTTTATGTTTTCTGGCAGGAGCAGCGCTGCATCGAACCAAATTTTTGAGCCGTCTGAATAAAGG
Organism: Pantoea sp. MHSD4; assembly: GCF_021043305.1. Taxonomy (NCBI): domain Bacteria; kingdom Pseudomonadati; phylum Pseudomonadota; class Gammaproteobacteria; order Enterobacterales; family Erwiniaceae; genus Pantoea; species Pantoea sp. MHSD4. The sequence goes on from NZ_JAJNDH010000002.1 coordinate 130,308, forward strand.
CGTGGTTTGTGACGTCAGTGGCATCGTGCGCTGGCTTGCATCTCTTTGAAGAAGTGGGTGTGAGCTGTAGGGCGTCTGTGCGATCACGCACTTGCTCAGGGAGCCTGTGCCTTTCGCAAAGACGCAAAAGCGCCATCCATAGCGGCTCAGCGCGGGCCATCCATGGCCCGCGATGCTTTGCTACAGGCACAGGCTCCCATCGCTTTGAATTTCTGAGTTGTCTGTAAGAATGGTTATGCGGGTTGGAGGTTGCTTAGAAACTTAAATGCGGGTGAACCATTCAGCAACTCAAAAGCTTAGGAGGCGAAGGGAATACGGCCAGAGGAGGAAAGCGTCCCGCGCCATGGATGGCGACTTTTGCGACTTTCCGATCTGACCTTGCCCCCTGCGCCAGCTCGATCCTGAAGCGAAACGAGCTGACGTTATCACCAAACTTTTTTAAGCTAGCAACTCCCCAGCAGCGCTTCCAGTTCAGGGCGGCTGGTGACCTTACTATCAATTTTGATATACGCGCTTTTCTCTTCCGGCACGATAAACACGGAGTTAACGCCAGGCTGCGCTTTCAGGCGCTGCTCCAGATTTGGCACAGCCAGAGCCGCATCACTCAGCACGATGCGCAGGCTACTGACATAAGGCGGCTCCTGCATCGTCATGCTGACAAACAGCCAGGCCGCAGCCACCATCGCGCCAACCAGGAACACGGTCTGAGCATCGAAATGACCAAATACCCAGCCACCCATACTGCCACCAACGGCCACACCCAGGAACTGGCTGGTGGAGTAGATCCCCATCGCCGTACCTTTATAACCTGCAGGGGACTCTTTACTGATCAGTGAAGGCAGGATGGCTTCCATCAGATTGAAGGCGAAGAAGAAGAGCTGAACACCCACGACCAGCGTCCAGAAATGACCTTCCGCGCCCCACAGTACAATCTCAGCAATGACAATCATCCCGACGCAGCCGACAAACACGCGCTTCATACGACGCTTCACTTCGGCATAAATAATAAACGGCACCACGCCGGCAAAGGCGATAAGCATAGTGGAAAGATAAACTTTCCAGTGCTCAGGGGCCGGGAATCCAGCCTGTTCAAACTGCCCTGGCAAGGCGACAAAGCTCGACATCAGCAGAACATGCAGGCAGAAAATACCGATATTGAGCTTTACCAGACGCGGGTTAGCCAATACTTTGCGGAAGCTGCCTTTCACCATACCCGATTCACGGTTCAGGACATGATGTGAAGCGGACGGCACCACAAGCAGGGTAATCACGATACCCAGCGACGCCAGAATCGCAATCATCCAGAACAGCGCATGCAGACCCAGCGCGTGCGTAACAATCGGGCCGACAACCATGGCAATCGCGAAGGTCACGCCAAAACTGATGCCGATAAACGCCATTGCTTTGGTGCGGTTCTGCTCACGGGTTAAATCGGATAACAGGGCCATTACGGCAGCCGCAATCGCGCCTGAACCCTGCAGCGCACGACCCAGAATAATGCCCCAGATGGAGTCGGTGCAGGCGGCGATAACGCTGCCCAGAACAAACAACAACAGTCCGCCGACAATTAACGGCTTACGGCCGATGCGGTCGGAGAGCAGACCAAAAGGAATCTGAAAGATTGCCTGGGCAAGGCCATAGATGCCAATTGCCAGACCGATTAAGGTTTCACTTGCGCCCTGTAATGCCATGCCATAAGTGGTCAGTACCGGCAGGACCATAAACATTCCCAGCATGCGCAGGGAAAAGACCGTACCGAGGCCCCATGTGGCGCGCAGCTCCACCGGAGTCATTTTATTATCGTTCATTCCAACCTCTGTTAATGTGCTGCTTTTATTCTAGGTGGCGGGGCAGGGCGGGTAAAACAATAGTTTTTAAGCAGTGGTAACAAAAAGAAAGGGCGCGATAATCGCGCCCTTTTCATGCTGTATCGGTGCCAGTTACCAGACGTAAGTCAGCAGGTCCTTTGAAGCCGGAGCCAGCGAATCTACCGACATCATCACGCTCAGCGCGGTGATGGTCACGATAGAAAAGACAAACAGCTTGCGTGCCCAGACACGGTCATCTGCGGTTTTGTAACCCGATAACGCCATGCCCAGCCACCAGACGCTGACCGCAGCAGCCACAACCAGATATTTGTAACCCGCGTAGCCACCCAGCGTCAGCATCAGCGTGGCAATCATAAACGCCAGAATATAGAGCGTAATATGATTCTTAGCCACGGAAATGCCTTTCACCACCGGCAGAACCGGGATGTTCGCTGCCTGATAATCTTTAAAGCGGAAGATAGCAATCGCGTACGAATGCGGCATCTGCCACAGGCTAAAGATCGCCAGCAGGATTAACGCACCAGCATCAAACTGGTTAGAGACTGCACAGTAGCCGATAACCGGCGGCGCAGCACCTGACAGACTGCCAATCAGCGTTCCGTAAACGGAATTACGCTTCATGTAAAGACTGTAGATACCCACGTACACCACGAAGCCCATCACCGCCAGCCACATGGCCAGCGGATTAGCACCGAAGTAGAGCAACGCAAAGCCGGCAATACCCAGCACAGTGGCATAAACCAGGCTTACTTTCGCGGAGATGAGGCCTTTTACCAGCACCCGATTCCTGGTTCTCTCCATCTTGATGTCAATGTCGCGGTCAATCACGTTGTTGAAAACACAACCCGATGCAACCACCAGTGACACGCCCACCAGGGTGATGAGAAACAGGGCGTAATCTGTGTTGCCTTTGGAAGCCAACAGAAATCCGCCGATCACAGAAATTAAATTCCCGAAAATAATTCCTGGTTTTGTAACTTGCAGGTATTGCTTAAACATTACGCGTGACTCTTTAGTGAGGCATCATGTTGTAGTTGAGGTTCCACATGATCCACAGTGAGCCCACTACGACAATCAGGATGATGATGGCCGAGAAAACAATGGCTACCATGTTCCAGCCACCCTCAGATTTGCTGTCTAAGTGCAGGAAGTAGACCAGGTGAACCAGCACCTGGATTACCGCACAAACCAGAACAACACCGAGGATAGTACCGTGAGATGCACTGCCATCCATTACCATCCAGAACGGGATGGCCGTCAGGATGATAGAGAGGATGAAGCCGATCATGTAGGACTTCACGCTACCGTGTGAAGCGCCATGTTCGTTAACAGAATGACTCATTACATGGCTCCCATCAGGTAAACAACGGTGAAGACGCAAATCCAGACCACGTCCAGGAAGTGCCAGAACAGGCTCAGACACATGATACGGGTGCGGTTAGTCGCGTTCAGGCCACGTTTAGAAACCTGGAACATCAGAACCAGCATCCAGATCAGACCGGAGGTCACGTGCAGACCGTGAGTACCGACCAGCGTAAAGAAGCCAGACAGGAAGCCACTGCGATCCGGACCAAAGCCTTCAGCAATCAGGTGATGGAATTCATAGATTTCCATCCCGATGAAGCCCAGACCGAACAGGAAGGTCAGCGCCAGCCAGCCGATAACGGCACCTTTTTGCTCCTTGTTCATGGAGATAACAGCCATGCCGTAAGTGATCGAACTCAACAGCAGCAGGGCGGTTTCTACCAGAACAAACGGCAGCTCAAAGATATCTTTACCTGCCGGGCCACCGGCAGTGTTGTTGACCATGACAGCATAGGTCGCAAACAGGGTTGCGAAGATAATGCAGTCACTCATCAGGTAGATCCAGAAGCCAAAGACTTTATTGGCTCCTGCATCGTGATGCCCATGCTCCGCATGGGCGTCGTGGTGATGTTTAAGAGTTTCAGTTGACATTATTTCAGACCTGCTTTGCTGATTTCGTCAAAGTGCTGGTTTTCAATCTTCTGAACTTCAGCAACCGGAACGTAGTAATCCACGTCTTCGTCGAAGCTCTTCACGATCCAGGTAACGATCATGCCGAGGAAGGAAAGACCAGCCATCCACCAGATATGCCAGATCAGCGCGAAGCCCATTACAGTAGCAAATGCGCAGATGACGATTGCAGCACCACTGTTTTTCGGCATATGAATCTCTTCATAAGATGCCGGCTGTTTGTACGCTTCGCCTTTCTCTTTCATTTCCCAGAAAGCATCACGCTCATGCACATGTGGGATGACAGCAAAGTTATAGAACGGTGGTGGTGAAGAGGTTGCCCACTCCAGCGTACGACCGCCCCACGGGTCACCTGTCACATCACGGTTCTGATCACGGTCACGTACTGAAACGTAGAACATGGTCAGCTGACACAGGATACCCATTGCAATCAGACCAGCACCGACCGCCGCAACCACCAGAAGAGGGTGGAACTGTGGATCGATATCCTGGCTCAGACGACGGGTCATGCCCATGAAGCCCAGTGCGTACAGCGGCATAAAGGCAACGAAGAAGCCAATGATCCAGAACCAGAATGCGCGCTTACCCCAGGTTTCGTTCAGGGTGAAGCCGAATGCTTTCGGGAACCAGTAGGTCACGCCTGCCATACAACCGAAGACCACACCACCGATGATAACGTTGTGGAAGTGAGCAATCAGGAACAGGCTGTTGTGCAGAATAAAGTCAGCGCCCGGAACGGCCAGCAGTACGCCGGTCATACCCCCTACAGAGAAGGTTACCAGGAAGCCAACGGTCCACAACATGGCAGAGTGCATCTGAATGCGGCCCTGATACATGGTGAACAGCCAGTTAAAGATTTTAACCCCGGTCGGAATCGCGATGATCATCGTCATGATACCGAAGAAGGCGTTAACGTTGGCACCTGCACCCATGGTGAAGAAGTGGTGCAACCAGACGATAAACGACAGCACGGTAATGGCGATGGTCGCCCACACCAGAGAGGTATAACCAAACAGACGTTTTTTGGAGAAGGTCGCGGTAATCTCTGCGAACACACCAAACACCGGCAGTACCAGGATATACACTTCCGGATGGCCCCAGACCCAGATCAGGTTGACGTACATCATCATGTTCCCGCCCATTTCATTGGTGAAGAAATGGAAGCCGAGATAACGATCAAGGGTCAACAGCGCCAGGGTCACGGTCAGAACCGGGAACGCAGCGATGATCAGGACGTTGGTGCACAGCGCGGTCCAGGTAAAGACCGGCATTTTGAACAGGCTCATGCCCGGTGCGCGCATCTTCAGGATAGTCACGAAGAAGTTAATACCGGTTAAGGTCGTACCAATACCTGAAAGCTGAAGGCTCCAGATCCAGTAATCGACCCCGACGCCGGGACTGTACTCCGCGCCGGAAAGCGGCGGATAAGCCAGCCAGCCGGTCTGTGCGAACTCGCCCACGCCCAGCGACAGGTTAACCAGGATCACACCGACCGCAGTAAACCAGAAGCTCAGGTTGTTCAGGAACGGGAACGCGACGTCACGTGCACCAATCTGCAACGGAACGGCGATGTTCATCAGGCCAACCACGAAAGGCATCGCCACGAAGAAGATCATAATCACGCCGTGCGCGGTAAAGATCTGGTCGTAGTGGTGCGGTGGCAGAATGCCCGCTTCACCGGCCGAAGCCATAACCTGCTGGGTACGCATCATAATGGCATCAGCGAAACCACGAATCAGCATGACGAATGCCATGATGATGTACATGATACCCAGGCGTTTGTGGTCGATTGACGTCAGCCATTCAGACCACAGATATTTCCACTTACCAAAATAGGTAATCGCAGCGACCAGCGCCGCACCACCTATCAGGATAGCGGCAACCGTAACCATGATAATCGGCTCATGGTACGGCACTGCATCAAGTGTTAATTTTCCGAACATCGTATTATTCCTCGGCTCCCGCGGAAGCGGCGTGACTCATGTCCATACCTTCATGCTGTGGCATGTCCATTTTCCCGTGGCTCATCTTGAACTTGTCGATGACTTGCATGAACAATTTAGGATCAGCTGAAGAGAAATATTCCACCGGGTGATTTTCGCTTGGCACAGCCACTTTCTCGAAATCATCCATAGTAGTCAGCGTGTTAGGGGCTGCTTTAACTTTAGCCACCCACTGCTGGAATTCCGCATCGTCTTTGGTTGCAATGGCTTTAAACTTCATGCCAGAGAAACCACGACCACTGAAGTTCGCAGAGATACCGTCGAAAATTCCCGGCTCATTCGCAATCAGATGCAGTTTGGTCTGCATACCAGCCATCGCATAAATCTGGCTGCCGAGCGTTGGGATGAAGAAAGAATTCATGACGGAGTTAGACGTAATTTTGAAGTTCACCGGAGTGTTTGCCGGGAAGGCAATCTGGTTCACGGTCGCAATACCCTGCTCCGGGTAAATGAACAACCATTTCCAGTCCAGTGCAACCACATCGATCTCAACCGGTTTCACATCAGATTGCAGCGGTTTGCTGGGCTCCAGTGCGTGGGTCGATTTCCAGGTCAGCACACTGAGGAAGATAATGATCAGGATCGGAATGGTCCAGACCACGGCTTCCACTTTGTTAGAGTGTGACCAGTTAGGGCTGTACTTCGCATTCGTGTTGGATGCCCGATATTTCCAGGCAAACACCACGGCCATCAGGACTGCGGGAATCACGACGATCAACATCAGGCCAAAGGCAGTCAGTATCAGCGAACGTTGCTCCAGTGCAATCTGTCCTTTGGGATTTAACAATGCACTATCGCAGCCACTCATTAATAAAGTGCCTGCAATTAATGACAAAATCCCCAAACTTTTATTGTATTTACTGAGTCTCATTTAACGACCTCAATGACAAAGGGCTCTATTGTCGTTTAAGTGTGCGCGCATTTTACGGGAAGGTTTATGCAGTGTAAACCAGCTTAAGGATGTGTCAGATACGTGTTGACACCTTTTGCTAAGGGTGTCACAGATGTTGCGCCAGGTGACAAATAATTAACGCAGACAAGCAGTTGGCATCAATATAACAAAAACCAATGGAAGTAACCGTAAAAAAATCAGGGAAAGGAATAACCCTTACTTTTAACTCCCAAATATTTAACAAGTCTGCATCATTTGCGCGATGAAATTTAACTAAAGTAATTGCTCACCGGTTTTTAGTATTTCCGCTACGCCTCCTCAGGTCATATTCTTATTTTTTAAAAATAACACGCGATGATAAATGATGGCGACTTATCGGCATGGCATAAAATAAGTCGCCGCTCGTTAACCTATCGATTTTACTTAAGCATCTGATGCAGGTAACACCGGCGTTTTCTTCAGCGCCCGGTAGTCCAGCAACACCCCGGCAAGCACCGCCAGTAAGGAGAGGGTCATGCCCAGCTCGAACAGGCGGGTCAGCAGCGGTGCCAGCGCAGTCAGTCCCAGTGCATTCAGTGCCAGCGCTACCAGCCAGAGAGCCAGTACGCCGCATCCGGCTGCAAACAGACGATTAGTCCAGCGATAACCATGAGGATAGTAGCTTCGTGTGAGGAAATTGCCACTTTGCTCGACCTGATTCAGTGTGTGTCGACAAAAAGTCAGCAGTAGCAGCCCAGGCAGTCCCGCAAATACCGTAAAAGCATAAAATGTTGGCCAGCCCCAGAGTTCAACCAGCCAGCCCGCAGCCGGGCCAACATAGACCCGACCAACGGCTGAGAGCGCCGACAGCAGGGCAAACTGTGTTGCAGAGAAGGATTTGTTGCAAAGGGTCATTAACAGGGCCACGAAGGCCGCCGTGCCCATGCCGCCGCACAGGTTTTCAACAAAAACCGCGCTGGCCATACTCCACAATTGTTTGTCGGTCACCGCCAGCAGCCAGTAACCAAAGTTTGAGACTGCCTGCAGCACGCCGAAAATCATCAGTGCCCGGAACAGACTCAGACGCTGCATCAGAACACCGCCATAGAGCGCCCCGATAATCGTCGCCAGCAGGCCCAGCGTCTTGTTGACCAGGCCGACGTCACCGGCATTGAAGCCGACGCCACGAATCAAAAAGGTGGTGGTCAGCGAGGCGGCGAATGCATCGCCCAGCTTGTAAAGAATAATCAGGGTAATCAGCAACCAGGCGTTGTTACGCTGGAAAAAATCCTTAAGGGGATCAACAACCGCCTGACGCAGCGAATGTGGGGTAGAGATGCGTGTGTCGGGCTCGCTGGCCGCAAGCGTCGCGATAATACCCGGCACCATCATCAGCGCCATCAGCCAGTAGGTTGCCTGCCAGCCCAGATAGCGGTCAGCCAGCCACAACGCCAGTCCGCCTGAAATCAGCATCGCCAGACGATAACCCAGCACGGTAATCGCGGCACCGCTGCCACGTTCTTCAGGTGGCAGGATATCCGTTTTCCAGGCATCAAAGACAATATCCTGAGAGGCGGAGCAGAAAGCGATCAGCACCGCCAGCGCGGCCATCAGGGTCAGATCGCGTCCTGGTTGCAGAAATCCCATCGCGAAAATCCCCCCCACCAGCGCCAGCTGACTGAGCAGCAACCAGCCGCGGCGGCGGCCCAGAAACGGCGGCGTATAGCGGTCCATCATGGGTGACCAGAGAAATTTAAAGACGTAGGCCTGGCCGACCAGCGAAAAGAAGCCAATGGTTTTTAAATCGACATTTTCCACCGTCATCCACGCCTGCAACGTGCCCGATGTCAGTGCCAGCGGCAATCCCGAAGCGAACCCAAGGAGCAACAATACGGCGGCGTTTTTCTGGCTGAAGAGGCGAAGGTAGTGGTTCATGCGGATCCTGCAGATAACAAAATGCCCTGCACAAGGCAGGGCAGAAGAGAGAGGGTGTTAACGGGCGTTTTGCTTGATGAAGTCGTTGACGCTGGTGTCCTGCGCCATATCCGCGATCACATCGCTCATGGTGGAGTTAACCGCGTTGGTGATCTTCTGGTTACTGGCGTTGAACGCGCCTTCTACGCTGTAAGTCTGGCGGTAGTTTTTAACCTGTTTGTTGCCGTTTTTTGCGGTCGCAATGATCGAGATGTCCGCTTTGGTGGTGATGCTATAGCGCACATTGCCCTGCGTCACGTCAGCATAGAGGTTGTTAACCACAATCTGAAGGTCTACCGCGCCATTAGGACCAACCATATAACCGCGAGCGGTCATCTGCTTCTCCAGCACTTCCTGCAGCAGGAAACGCAGATCGCGCGAAGGTGTTAAGGTCACTAGCTGACCATCACGGTTTACTTTTGCCAGCGCCTGATCTTTACGCTGGTCGGCACCGTTGATGCTGACGGTTACGCCCATCAGGCCCGGGTCCTGCTGTGGCAACTGAATTTTAGGCTGGATTGTCAGGGTATTATTGCTGGTTGCACAGCCGGCTAAAATGAACGCAGCCAACAGTGGGAATAACAGTTTTTTCAACATACTTTTTCTCGTTGGTGTCAGGGGGTTGGTTTGCAAAAACTGGAGGCATCATAGCATTGCCCGGCAGTGAAAAAAGCCCTGTTGCCGGTGAAATTGTGTCTGAAACCGTTTTAAGCCCCTTCTCTGACAGGTTAGTTTGCTGTTCGTTTCAGCTACGTTATTATGCGCGTCGGAGGCGGGCTGACATAAAATGCAATATTTAGCCTCTGCTGACGGGTAAGCGCACTAAAAGCGACTAAGATTGAATGAGATGGGGCACAGCGCTCGCCATTGAGGAGTAATAGCCATGATCCGCGAACAAATAGAAGAAAAGCTGCGTGTGGCATTTCAGCCAGCTCATCTGGAAGTGCATGACGAAAGCTACCGGCACAACGTTCCTGCCGGCTCAGAAAGTCACTTCAAAGTGGTCATTGTCAGCGACTGTTTTGCAGGCCAGCGCTTTCTGGCGCGTCATCGCTTAATTTATGGCGAGCTGGCGGCTGAATTAGCGGGCAGCGTTCATGCTTTAGCCCTGCATACTTACACACTGAAAGAGTGGGAAGGATTGCAGGATACCGTACTGGCTTCGCCTAACTGCCGCGGTGCCGGTACACTCGCCTGACCTCCCTTCTCCAAAACGGCCTGCGGGCCGTTTTTTCTTTTATTTAGTGAAAAACGCGATCCCTGGCTCAAAAAAGCAGCAAACCTGCTGAAAAGTGGTGAGTTAGCGTCCTCGACTCATTCCAGCGATGCCGCTATAATGCTGCGTCTATTTTTCCGGAATGTCTTCGGGACGCTTCTGGTAACAGGGATCAGGTTCTCTTCACGGAAGCCGTCCCGGTTGTTGGATACGGCGCATTTCACTATGTGTGGTGTCTGAAGTTGACCGAGCACGTGATTTTTTGAGGTAACAAGATGCAAGTTTCTGTAGAAACCACTCAGGGCCTGGGCCGTCGCATTACGATTACTGTTGCAGCTGACAGCATCGAAAGTGCAGTAAAAAAAGAACTGGTTGACGTTGCCAGGAAAGTCCGTATCGATGGTTTCCGTAAAGGCAAAGTGCCGATGAACATCGTTGCGCAGCGTTATGGCGCTTCTGTCCGTCAGGACGTGCTGGGCGAGCTGATGACGCGCAACTTCGTTGACGCCATCATCAAAGAAAAAATTAACCCGGCTGGCGCACCAAACTACGTGCCAGGTGAGTACAAAGAAGGTCAGGATTTCACTTACGCGGTTGAATTCGAAGTTTATCCGGAAGTTGAGCTGAAAGGCCTGGAAAACATCGAAGTCGAAAAACCAGTCGTTGAAGTCACTGACGCTGACGTTGATACCATGCTGGACACGCTGCGTAAGCAGCAGGCCAACTGGATCGAAAGCGACGCTGCTGCAGGCCCGGAAGATCGTGCCACTATCGATTTCAACGGTTCTGTTGACGGTGAAGAGTTCGAAGGCGGCAAAGCCACTGATTTCGTTCTGGCCATGGGCCAGGGCCGCATGATCCCAGGCTTTGAAGAAGGCGTTGTGGGTCACAAAGCGGGCGAGACTTTCACTATCGATGTGAAATTCCCGGACGACTACCACGCAGAAACCCTGAAAGGGAAAGATGCGAAGTTCGAGATCGTGCTGAAGAAAGTTGAAACGCGCGAACTGCCAGAGCTGACTGAAGAGTTCATCAAACGTTTCGGCGTTGAAGATGGTTCAGTTGCCGGTCTGCGTACCGAAGTGCGTAAGAACATGGATCGCGAGCTGAAAGGCGCTATCCGTAACCGCATCAAAACGCAGGCGATCGACGGTCTGGTTGAAGCTAACGAAATCGACGTGCCAGCTGCGCTGGTTGACAGCGAAATCGACGTTCTGCGTCGTCAGGCTGCACAGCGTTTCGGTGGCAACGAACAGCAGGCGCTGGAACTGCCACGCGAACTGTTCGAAGAGCAGGCTAAACGCCGTGTTGTTGTCGGTCTGCTGCTGGGCGAAGTGATTCGTACCCATGAGCTGAAAGCTGACGAAGCACGCGTAAGCACCATGATCGAAGAGATGGCTTCTGCGTATGAAGATCCGCAGGAAGTGATCGAGTTCTACAGCAAGAATAACGAGCTGATGAACAATATGCGCAACGTCGCGCTGGAAGAGCAAGCGGTTGAAGCAGTCCTGGCGAAAGCTAAAGTGACTGAGAAAGAGACCAACTTCCAGGATCTGATGAATCAGACCGCTCAGGCCTGATCTCACATTTAACCGTCTGTGCTAAGCCCGTGACTGAAAAGTCACGGGCTTTTTTGTGTTTTGCGTACAGAACGGCACTCTTCGCTGCTATTTGTTTAATTAATCGGCAAATTATTCACGCATCGCTTTTTCCGGGTTAGCGAACAGGGAAAAGATTGTTATGCTTGAAACATGCGTGCAGCATCCCCAGATAGTGGGAGTATGCAGAAATGAGAGTGAGGCTGGCTGATTAACCGTCCTGAAGGTGTCGGAAAAGGTGCGACGTGGAGTTTCCCGCGCGTCTTACGTAGAATCGGTACAGAATGTTGCCAATGAAATTTATCCAGGAGACGGTAATGTCATACAGTGGCGATCGTGAATATACTGCACCGCACAATGCGCTGGTGCCAATGGTGGTTGAACAAACTTCGCGTGGTGAGCGTTCATACGACATCTACTCCCGTCTGCTGAAAGAGCGTGTCATTTTTCTGACCGGCCAGGTTGAAGACCACATGGCAAATCTGATCGTGGCGCAGATGCTGTTTCTGGAAGCTGAAAATCCGGAAAAAGATATCTATCTGTACATCAACTCACCTGGCGGTGTGATCACGGCCGGTATGTCGATCTACGACACCATGAAATTTATTAAACCGGATGTCAGCACCATCTGTATGGGACAGGCCTGTTCAATGGGTGCGTTCCTGCTGACGGCGGGTACCAAAGGTAAACGTTTCTGTCTGCCAAACTCACGTGTAATGATCCACCAGCCGCTGGGCGGCTATCAGGGCCAGGCGTCAGATATTGAGATCCATGCGCGCGAGATCCTGAAAGTTAAGCAGCGTATGAATGAGCTGATGGCTGAGCATACCGGTAAAACGCTGGAAGAAATTGAGCGCGATACCGAGCGTGATCGTTTCCTCTCTGCAAGTGAAGCGGTAGAGTATGGATTAGTCGATTCAATTCTGACGCATCGCCAATAAGACCCGACTTACCGTTGTCCCTGGTCTATAGTTAACAGGGTAACGGTACTATTATGGGTTGAATGAATTTCGGCCGTCTCTGCACGGCCTGAGCCGTACGCGTGTATGGCCTGAGAACTAGAAGAGGTTAACTGATGACAGATAAGCGCAAAGACGGTTCAGGAAAGTTGCTGTACTGCTCTTTTTGCGGCAAAAGCCAGCATGAAGTGCGAAAGCTGATTGCCGGGCCGTCAGTGTATATCTGCGATGAATGTGTTGACCTGTGCAACGACATCATTCGCGAAGAGATTAAAGAAGTTGCGCCGCATCGTGAACGTAGTGCGTTGCCAACCCCACATGAAATTCGCCATCACCTTGATGATTATGTCATCGGCCAGGAAAGAGCGAAGAAAGTGCTGGCGGTTGCCGTTTACAACCACTACAAGCGTTTGCGCAACGGCGATACCAGCAATGGCATTGAACTGGGCAAAAGTAACATTCTGCTGATTGGTCCCACCGGTAGTGGTAAAACGCTGCTGGCAGAAACCCTTGCACGCCTGCTGGATGTGCCGTTCACCATGGCTGACGCCACCACGCTGACTGAAGCCGGTTATGTGGGTGAGGACGTTGAAAACATCATCCAGAAACTGCTGCAGAAGTGTGATTACGACGTTCAGAAAGCACAGCGCGGCATCGTTTATATCGATGAAATCGACAAAATCTCACGCAAGTCAGATAACCCGTCGATTACCCGTGACGTGTCAGGTGAAGGCGTACAGCAGGCTCTGCTTAAGCTGATTGAAGGCACCGTCGCTGCCGTTCCACCGCAGGGTGGACGTAAGCATCCGCAGCAGGAGTTTTTGCAGGTTGATACCTCGAAAATTCTGTTTATCTGCGGCGGCGCATTTGCCGGCCTGGACAAAGTGATTTCCCAGCGTGTTGAAACCGGATCCGGTATCGGTTTCGGCGCCACCGTGAAAGGGAAGTCGCAGAAAGCCAGCGAAGGCGAATTGCTTTCACAGTGTGAACCTGAGGATTTGATCAAATTTGGTCTGATTCCTGAGTTCATCGGTCGTCTGCCAGTGGTTGCCACTCTGAGCGAACTGAGCGAAGAAGCACTGATTCAGATTCTGCGTGAACCTAAAAACGCCCTGACGAAACAGTACCAGGCGCTGTTTAACCTGGAAGGCGTTGAGCTGGAGTTCCGTGACGAGGCGTTAACTGCCATTGCGAAGAAAGCGATGTCACGTAAAACCGGTGCACGTGGTCTGCGTTCCATCGTAGAAGGCGCATTGCTGGAAACGATGTATGATCTGCCTTCCATGGACGACGTGGAAAAAGTAGTGATTGATGAATCAGTTATTGAAGGTCAGTCTGAGCCCATGTTGATCTATGGTAAGCATGAAGCGCAGGCGTCTGGCGAATAATTAAACAGATCGTCCATGTTGTCATAATAAAAAAGGGGAAAATGTTTCCCCTTTTGCTTTTCTCGCCTCTGTGACGTTGAATGTCGGATAAGCATCCCCATATACTCAGATACCTGTGGGTTTAACTGCATACCTGCCTGATGCGGTTCCCATCACCTGGCGGACATTAAACAAAGAGAGAGCTCTATGAATCCTGAGCGTTCTGAACGCATTGAAATCCCCGTGTTGCCGCTGCGCGACGTGGTGGTTTATCCGCACATGGTAATTCCGTTGTTTGTTGGCCGGGAAAAATCAATTCGGTGCCTTGAAGCCGCAATGGATCATGATAAAAAAATCATGCTGGTCGCACAGAAAGAGGCTTCAACGGATGAACCTGGCATTAACGATCTCTTTTCAGTAGGGACCGTTGCCTCAGTATTGCAAATGCTGAAACTGCCGGACGGCACCGTCAAAGTTCTGGTCGAAGGTTTACAGCGCGCCCACATTACGACGCTGGCCGATAACGGTGACCATTTTGTGGCACAAGCTGAATATCTGGTTTCGCCAGAGATCGAAGAGCGCGAGCAGGAAGTGCTGGTGCGCACGGCGATCAATCAGTTTGAAGGCTACATCAAACTCAATAAAAAGATCCCACCAGAGGTTTTAACCTCGCTGAACAATATTGACGATGCGGCCCGCCTTGCCGACACCGTCGCAGCACATATGCCACTGAAACTGGCAGACAAACAGTCTGTGCTGGAGATGTCCGACGTCAACGAGCGTCTGGAATATCTGATGGCGATGATGGAATCTGAAATCGATCTGCTGCAGGTTGAGAAGCGTATTCGCAACCGTGTTAAGAAGCAGATGGAGAAGAGCCAGCGCGAGTACTATCTGAATGAGCAGATGAAGGCGATTCAGAAAGAGCTGGGCGAGATGGATGACGCGCCTGATGAGTACGAAGCGTTAAAACGCAAAATCGACGCGGCCAAAATGCCGGAAGAAGCGCGCGAGAAAGCGGAAGCTGAACTGCAGAAGCTGAAAATGATGTCCCCGATGTCCGCTGAAGCCACCGTGGTTCGCGGCTACATCGACTGGATGGTTCAGGTTCCGTGGAACGCGCGCAGCAAAGTGAAGAAAGATCTGCGTAAAGCGCAGGAGACGCTGGATACCGACCATTACGGCCTGGAGCGCGTGAAGGATCGTATTCTTGAGTATCTTGCGGTTCAAAGTCGCGTCAGCAAAATCAAAGGGCCGATTCTCTGCCTCGTCGGACCGCCAGGGGTAGGTAAAACTTCTCTGGGTCAGTCGATCGCGAAAGCGACCGGACGTAAATATGTGCGTATGGCGCTGGGTGGCGTGCGTGATGAAGCAGAAATCCGTGGTCACCGCCGTACTTACATCGGCTCTATGCCGGGTAAATTAATCCAGAAAATGGCGAAAGTGGGGGTTAAAAACCCGCTGTTCCTGCTGGATGAGATCGACAAAATGTCTTCTGACATGCGTGGCGATCCTGCGTCTGCCCTGCTGGAAGTGCTTGATCCTGAGCAGAACATTGCGTTCAACGACCACTATCTGGAAGTCGACTATGACCTCTCTGATGTGATGTTTGTGGCAACGTCGAACTCAATGAACATTCCGGCACCGCTGCTGGATCGTATGGAAGTGATTCGTCTGTCGGGTTACACCGAAGATGAAAAGCTGAATATCGCTAAGCAGCATCTGCTGACTAAGCAGATTGAACGTAACGCCCTGAAAGCCAGCGAAATTACGGTTGAAGATAGCGCGATTGTCGGCATTATCCGTTACTACACCCGTGAAGCCGGTGTGCGTAGCCTTGAGCGTGAGCTGTCGAAGTTGTGTCGTAAAGCGGTGAAATCACTGCTGATGGACAAGACTAAGAAGCACATCACCATCAATGGCGAAAACCTCAAGGACTTCCTGGGCGTACAGCGCTTTGACTATGGCCGTGCTGACAGTGAAAACCGTGTCGGTCAGGTTACTGGCCTGGCCTGGACGGAAGTGGGTGGCGATCTGCTGACCATTGAAACCGCCTGCGTGCCGGGTAAAGGCAAACTGACCTACACCGGTTCTCTGGGTGAAGTGATGCAGGAGTCGATTCAGGCTGCACTGACCGTAGTGCGTGCCCGTGCCGAGAAGCTTGGCATCAATGGTGACTTCTACGAAAAACGTGATATTCACGTTCACGTGCCAGAAGGCGCCACACCGAAAGATGGTCCAAGTGCCGGTATCGCCATGTGTACTGCGCTGGTTTCCTGTCTGACCGGTAACCCGGTTCGTGCAGATGTCGCCATGACCGGTGAGATTACCCTTCGTGGTCAGGTACTGCCGATTGGTGGGCTGAAAGAAAAACTGCTGGCAGCACACCGTGGCGGTATTAAAACTGTGCTGATCCCGGACGACAACAAGCGTGATCTGGAAGAAATTCCACAGAACGTGATTGCCGATCTGGAGATTCATCCGGTGAAACGCATTGAAGAGGTGCTGAATCTGGCACTGGAAAATGCGCCATACGGCATGCTGGTCGCGACAGCAAAATAGTGATTAACGGCATAAACCGTTAAAAAGCGGAGCTGGCAAGGCAATTGGCGCTTGCCAGCTTTTTTTTGTGCCGCTAATTTAGGTGGCTGCCGACGCGACGTTCTCAGAGAAATTACGTTGTTTCGGCGTCACTGGCTTGATATAACTTGCTGCGCGCTCGGACCTGGCTGGATGCAGGGTGCGATGTGAAATAATAAAAGAGGGGATGAATAGAGTGAATAAGTCACAATTGATCGACAAAATTGCTGCCGATGCTGATATTTCTAAAGCTGCTGCAGGACGTGTTTTAGATGCATTTATGGGCTCAGTTTCAGATGCGCTGAAAGAGGGTGATGAAGTGGCTCTGGTGGGTTTCGGCACATTCTCTGTGCGTGACCGCGCTGCACGTACCGGTCGTAATCCGCAAACCGGTAAAGAGATCACCATTCCGGCCGGTAAAGTTCCCGGTTTCCGTGCTGGTAAAGCATTGAAAGACGCTGTCAATTAATAACAACGAATAGATTCATTGACGCATTTTCTTCAGTGGATTAGAGGACGATTAACCCGTTCTCATGTAACATACGGGCACATCAATCTGATGTGCCTTTTTTTTGTTTTAACCGGTGAGAATCGGGCCGTAAGATGGACCTGGACCGGATTGAGACTGCCAGCTAAGCCTGCAGTTGCGTGAGTCGCCAGCGAGTGGCGAATTGCGACCGAGCTTTACATTCACACTACAGCGGAGTGTTGCCATACCATGATGGACAATTTACGCGCGGCGTCGAACAATGTCGTGCTCAAGATTATTCTGGGACTGATTATGGTCTCCTTTGTGCTGACGGGCGTTGGCAACTATCTGATTGGCGGCAATAACGATTATGCGGCCAAAGTCAATGGTCAGGAGATCAGCCGTGGACAGCTGGAGCAGGCGTTCAACAGCGAACGCAGCCGTCAGCAGCAGATGCTGGGCGACCAGTTCTCGCAGTTAGCCAGCAACGATGGCTACATGCAGCAGATCCGCCAGCAGGCGCTGTCGCAGTTAATCGATCAGGCGCTGCTTGACAGCTACATCAAAGATCTCCACCTCAGCATCAGTGACGATCAGGTTAAGCAGGCTATCTTCAATCAGCAGGCTTTCCAGACCAACGGCAAATTCGACAATGCGAAATATCTGGCTCTGATCGGCAACATGGGTTTCAGTGCTGACCAGTACGCTGAAGCATTGCGTAAGCAACTTTCTAATCAGCAGCTGATTAATGCCGTTGCTAACACCGATTTCACGCTCAAAGGCGAAGCCAGTAAACTGGTGGACCTGGTTTCACAACAGCGTGACATTCGTCAGGCGACGCTGGACGTCAACGCGCTGGCGGCGAAGCAAACCGTCACCGACGATGAAATCAGTCAGTATTATCAGCAGCATAAAACCAGTTTTATGGCGCCGGAACAGTTCCGTGTCAGCTATATCCTGATGGATGCGGCCAGCATGCAACAGGATGCCAGCGAAGCGGATATTCAGGCCTGGTACGACCAGCATAAAGCAGACTATACACAGCCGCAGCGTACGCGTTACAGCGTGATTCAGACTAAAACTGAAGCCGATGCCAATGCGGTACTGGCCCAGCTGAAAGGTGGCGCCAGCTTCGCGGATGTGGCGAAAGCCAAATCAATCGACCCTATTTCTGCGCGTAAGGGCGGTGATATGGGCTGGCTGGAACCTTCAACGACGCCGGATGAGCTGAAAAATGCGGGTCTGACTCAGAAAGGCCAGATGTCAGGCGTGATCAAATCCTCAGTGGGTTTCCTGGTCGTTCGTCTCGACGATATTCAGCCAGAGCAGGTTAAGCCGCTGAATGACGTTCGCAGCGCCATTGCCGCGAAAGTGAAGCAGGAAAAGGGCGTTGATGCCTTCTACAAACTGCAACAGAAAGTCAGCGAAGCAGCCAGCAATGACAATGAGTCACTGGCGGGTGCGGAGCAGGCTTCGGGTCTGAAAGCGAAAGAGACCGGCTGGTTCAGCCAGGATACGCTGCCAGACGCACTGAACTTCGATGCGGTGAAGCAGGCGATCTTTAATGGTGGCCTTGTGGGGCAAAACGGCGCGCCGGGCAACAACTCCGATATCATCACTGTTGATGGCGATCGTGCCTTTGTGCTGCGTATCAGTGAGCACAAACCAGAAGCGGTAAAACCGCTGGATCAGGTTAAGGCGCAGATCACGGACACGCTTAAGCATGATAAAGCGACGCAGCAGGCGAAAGCCCAGGCGGATAAACTCCTGACCGATCTCAAAGCCGGTAAGCAGGATGCGCTGACTGCCGCGGGTCTGACCCTGAGCGCCAGCAAAACTGTTGACCGTAACGCGCAGGATCCTGTTGCACAGGCGGCCTTTAATCTCCCTCAGCCCGCGGAAAATAAACCTTCATGGGGTGTGAGCGAAGATATGCAGGGCAACGTGGTACTGGTGGCGGTTGATAAAGTTAAAACGGGTAGCATGCCGCAGGCGCAGATTGACGAAATGGTCAAAGGCGTCACGCAGAATAATGCACAGCTGACGTTTGAAGCGTTGCTGCAAAACCTGCGTAAAGAAGCCAAAATTAAGTACGGCGCTGCTGCACAAATGCAGTAAGCCTCGCAGAAACAGTGCAACAACAGTAACAATCAAAGGCCGCATTCGCGGCCTTTTCCATTTCTGCAATTCCACTTTTGTGCCTTGTGCGCAGCGGTGACACGCTGTCGCTGCTGTTTACACACAAGGAGAAACACAGCATGGCTAAACCTAAACTCGTTGCCCTTTATCTTTCCCTCGCGCTGGGTGGTGCACTCTGTCATACCAGCGTCTCTGCGGCCCCTGAATCTGCCAGCGACGCTGTCACGCAGAGCGCACTATCCGCGTCAAAGCCGGCATCACCCTTACAGCCACAGCAGGAGCAGGTCAGTATCAATGACGCGACAGCGGAACAGCTCACTGCCGTCATGAATGGCGTAGGGTTGAAAAAAGCCCAGGCGATTGTGAGCTATCGCGAACAGTACGGGCCCTTTAGCGCAATTCAGCAACTTAGCGAAGTGCCGGGCATTGGCAACGCGTTGATAGAGCGGAATGCGGGCAGGCTGAAATTGTGAGGCAGTACACATCTGTGATGCTTAAGCCGCGCTGAGCAGGCGACTCTGCTAAAGTGAACAGGTCCAACCAGTTAACTTACAGTAGCAGGAGAGCATGACCATGCAGACCACCATAAAAGTGCGCGGCTATCATCTGGATGTCTATCAGCACGTCAACAATGCACGCTATCTTGAGTTTCTTGAGGAAGCTCGCTGGGAATGGCTGGAAGAGGTTGAAGCATTCCACTGGTTGCAGGAACAGAAACTGGCTTTTGTGGTGGTCAACATCAACATCAATTATCGTCGCCCGGCCGTGCTGGGCGACGTACTCACTATCGACAGTGCAATCACGCAGTTGAATGGTAAAAGCGGCATTATTGCGCAGCGGGTTTTGCTGGCAGGTCAGGAAACCGTCGTGGCGGATGCTGCACTCACGTTTGTCTGTATTGATTTGCGGACCCAGAAGGCGGTTGCGCTGGAAGGAGAATTACGCGAGCGACTGATGCGTCTGATGGCATAAACCGGGTAAAGGCGGCAAACTAAATTCTCTGCCGCCACGCCAGAGTGCCTTAACTAAGGCCGCTCTTAGCTTTCATCGCGGCCATTACGCTATCACGATCGTTGAGATACCCCTGCAAGCCATTAGCCCTTAAATTGCAGGCAGCACACTCACCACATCCGTCACCTTTCACGCCGTTATAGCAGGTCAGCGTCTGCTCACGTACCAGCGAAAGCTGCTGCCAGTAGTCCGCCAGCGCCCAGGTTTCCGCTTTGTTGAGCCACATCAGCGGCGTCTCAAAACGAACCTCGCGCGCCATGCCAAGCGACACCGCATGGTTCAGCGCTTTGACAAACTCATCACGGCAATCGGGATAGCCAGAGAAATCGGTCTCACAGACGCCAGTGATCACCGCTTCCGCTTCAACCTGGTAGGCGTAAACCGAGGCCAGCGTCAGAAAGAGAATATTGCGGCCCGGCACGAACGTACTGGGTAAACCACTGGCCTCAGGATTGTAAGCCGGCACCGGAATGTTATCCCGTGTCAGGCTGCTGACGGCGAGTTCGTTCAGCATGGTCACATCCAGTACTTTATGCGCGCGCGCGCCCAGTTTACTGGCCAGATCCCGGGCAACCTCAATCTCTTCCCGGTGGCGTTGTCCATAATCGAACGTGACGCAGTGAACCTCATCATATTGCTCTAAGGCCTGAATCAGACAGGTAGTGGAGTCTTGTCCACCGCTGAAAACTACAACAGCGCGTTTCATGGTGTTTTCCTGGTCATTAATTTTGCGCTTATGGTAATGCCTCAGTCCGCTGCTGAACAGCTGCAAGGCGGATCAATGGGCGGTGGAATCCAGGCGCGACTGAAATCGAACCAGCCCAGGGTGTTGAGCTCAATGCCTTCAACGCCAGGCGGTGCGTGGATTTGGTAGCGATAATTGAACAGCGGCAGCAGAATGCCCTTCATCATCAGCTGATGATAAAGCTGGTGAAGCGTGTGAGTACGAATGTTGCTGTCCGCGATCTGCTGAATAGCCAGCAGTTGCGCCTGGACGTCTTCGCCCTCTGGTGTGACCCACAGCGGCCGCCATAGCGGATCGCTCTGCAACCAGTTGGCCAATGTAAAGACCGGCGCATCGCCAATCAGCCTGTCACCCATCACGATATCTGCTTCATCGAGTTGCTCGATGCGGTGCCAGTTTTTTACCGGGTGAAACACCACGTTCAGGCTGCAACCGTGCCGTTTTAAGAGGGCAACCAGCGCCTGTGACATCTGGTGTAATTCAACCGGTAACTGATAATGCAGCGTCAGTGTCGCCGGCAAGGGGACCGGGACATGATTAATCCGCGGCACATCCCAGCCAGGTAACAGTTCGCTGCTGGGCGTGATTAATCCTTCATCCAGTGGCAACCGGCTGACGATGCCGCTTTGCTGAATTAGCTGAAAAAGCGTACGTGCCTGATCGCGCGTAAATCCGGCTCGTGGTCGGCAGACCAGATAACAGAAGCCGAGACTGATGCTGCTGCTCACCGGTTGTAACGTCCTGAGTTCATCGGCATCCCCTATGGCAATTTGCACCGGATGACGACAGCTACTGCCGAGAGCAGGATCAAACAACTGAGGCGTAATCCAGTACTCCACGGCTTGCAACAGCGGCCGCTGCAGATGCCAGCGGGAATGACTTTCAATCCTGACCAGCTCAGGACTAAAGTGCGCCAGTTTCCATGGGCCGCTGCCAATGACAGCATCATCAGGATTAGGCAACAGGCATAACAGATGGGCAAGGCGATGAGGCAGCCAGAAGTCAGGGCGTCGCAGGATAAACCGCAGCGCAAGCGGATGGGGGGCATCCACGCTAATCACATCAGCCAGCAATACACGCACGCGCGTATCGTGCAACAGCTGACGGAATTGCGTCACCAGTTGTGCGGCCTGCACTGGCTCGTCGTTGTGCCACATTAGCTGAGGACGTAACCAGAATAACCAGCAACATGATGCCTCATCATGTTGCCAGTGGTGTGCCAAATCGCCCACCGGCTCATCCTGCTCAAACCGGGTCAGTCCTGAGTAGATCTGGCGCACCAGATGCTGTTCAGCCCGTCCGGCAATCTGGCGCGGCTCAGTGCTTTCCATCGGGCGATAGTAGGGAATGCGCAGAACCGGCGTATCGTTCTGCCACTGGCCACCCATGAGTGGCCGCAGCATATTGATTAGCCTTTCCGGTGCCAGATCCAGCAACTGCAAAGCCTCCGCCGCCTCTCCGGCATCAAGCTGGCGTTGCAGCAACTGCTGTCGTAATTGTTCAGGCGTTTGCAGAAACGTTAATTGCCCCTGCTTGCCACGGCCTGGCTCGCCATGCCAGTGAAGCCAGCCTGCGTGCTGCCACTGTGACAGCAACGTTCGCAGATGGCGTTCGCTGCAGATGCAGTGGCGTGCCATCTCTGCCACGCAGGTCTGCTGAGCGGCGCCCAGACTCTGCTGCCACAGACGTTGAAACTGATTAAGGCGATTAAGTTGGCGCATGCTAAACCCGGAACAGTTTTTTTTAAGTATTCACTATTAGTTCCGCAATTTACAGGCAATAGTAAAGCCATCTTTCATCAAGAGGGGAATCATGGTGCGTTTAGCCGCGTTCGATATGGATGGCACATTGTTGCTGCCGAATCATCAGCTGGGTCAGCAGACTCTGGAGAGTTTGCAGGCATTGCATCTGCGTGGTGTTAATCTCGCGCTGGCAACGGGCCGCCATCTGCAGGAAATGCAGATCCTGCGGGAAAAAATGACACTTCCCGCATGGCTGATCACCGGTAATGGCACCCGCGTACACGATCGGTCTGGCAATCTTATCTTCGCACGTGATCTGCCTCCTGCCGTCGCTGAAGAGGTCATCCACCGCCACTGGGATACCACCGCGACAATCCATATTTTCAACGATCAGGGGTGGTTTACCGATCGACCTGCTCCGGAGCTGCTGCTGGCCCATCAGATGAGCGGATTCGGCTATCAGCTGTGCGATCTTAAAAAGCTGCCTGCGCATCAGGTGACAAAAATCTGCTTTATTGATCAGCATCAGAATCTGTGTCGGCTAAAGATCTCGCTGGATGCCGCATTGGGCGAGCAGGCTACGATCTGCTTCTCTGGGGTGGACACGCTGGAGGTCTTGCCCGCTCACTGCAACAAAGGCAGCGCGCTGGCGCTGTTATGTGATCACCTGTCGCTGACAATGGCGGAATGTATGGCGTTTGGTGATGCGATGAACGATCGCGAGATGCTGGCGCAGGTCGGGCAGGGCTTCATCATGGGCAATGCGATGGCGCAATTGAAAGCCGCACTTCCGCATTTACCCGTATTAGGGCATTGCGAGACACAGGCAGTGTCTCACTATTTAAATCACTGGCTGGCTACACCTGACCTCGCGTATTCCCCCGAATGCTGAGGATTGCCGTGCACCGGACAGGATGTCCGGTTTTTTATTCCAGCTCGCGCTGCCACGGCGTGATATCGCCAATATGTTTTGCTACCCACTCTGGCTGATAGTAGCTATCGGGATAACGTTCGCCACTGTCGCAAAGCAGTGTCACCAGCGCCCCTTGCTGATTTGCCGCCCGTAAGCGTTTCGCCACCTGCATCATGCCCCAGAAATTAGTGCCGGTAGAGGCGCCAGGTTTGCGTCCCAGAATCTTTTCCAGTTTCAGCATGGCGGCCAGCGTCGCACCATCCGGCACTTTTATCATTTCATCGATCACGTCAGGCATAAACGAGGGTTCTACCCGTGGACGGCCAATCCCCTCGATCATGCTGCCGCGCGTGCTGGTCAGAGTGGCATCACGCTGCCTCCAGTAGTCGAAAAAGACAGAATGCTGCGGATCCACTACCAGCATTTTCGTTTCCAGTCCCTGGTAACGAATATAGCGGCCCAGGGTCGCTGAAGTGCCGCCGGTGCCTGCACTCATGATGACAGTATGGGGAATGGGATAGGGCTCGTGCTGCATCTGACGAAAGATGCTCTCTGCAATGTTGTTATTGCCACGCCAGTCTGTCGCGCGTTCAGCGTAAGTAAACTGATCCATAAAATGGCCATTCAGCTGCCGCGCCAGCCGTTCAGACTCTGCGTAAAGCTGGCAGGGATCCTCGACAAAATGGCACTGTCCGCCATAAAACGCGATCTGCTCAATTTTACGCTTCGCTGTACTGGCGGGCATCACTGCAATAAACGGCAGGCCCAGCAGCCTTGCGAAGTACGCCTCAGAAACGGCAGTGCTGCCTGACGAGGCTTCTATAATCGGCGTATCCTGTTTAATCCAGCCATTAGAAAGGCCGTAAAGAAACAGAGATCGTGCCAGCCGATGTTTAAGACTGCCACTGGGATGGGTGCTCTCATCTTTCAGATAGAACCAGATGCCGGGAAAATCCGCCAGATCGAACCGGATCAAGTGGGTCTCTGCCGATCGTTGAAAGTCAGCATTAATTTCGTTGATAGCGTGACGAATCCAGCAAGTGTGCATCTCAGGCGTCCGATAAAAAATAATGAGACTATTTTATGGCACGTGCAGGAAAAAGAGATTGCAAAATTACCGCTAAAATCGCGGTAATGGAGAAAATGATTCTCTCGGAGCCCCGAATGTTAGATAAAACTGACCTCAAATTGCTCGCGCTACTGCAGCAGGACTGTACCCTGTCACTGCAGGCATTGGCGGATGCCGTCAACCTTACCACCACACCCTGCTGGAAGCGCCTGAAAAAACTGGAAGATGATGGCATTATTCGCGCTCGGGTAGCGTTGCTGGATGGTGATAAAATCGGACTGTCACTGACGGCATTTATGTTTGTGAAAACCCAGCAGCACAGCCGCGACTGGTATCAGACTTTTGTCTCCGTGGTGAGTAGCATGCCGGAGGTCATGGCCTTTTACCGCATGGCAGGGGAGTATGATTACCTGCTGCGCATTCAGGTGGCCGATATGAAAAGCTATGATGCTTTTTACAAGCGAGTAGTCAATGGGGTGCCCGGCCTGATTGATGTGACATCCAGCTTCGCCATGGAAGAGATTAAATACACCACGGCTTTACCTGTCGCCCTCTGAGGGCCTGAGATTGAGAGCAGCGTTGTGCGATTATTCAGTCAGTTAAGTTGGTATTTCCTGCGGGAGTGGCGGCGCTATCTGGGCGCGGTCATCCTGCTTATTGTTATTGCTATTCTGCAGTTGCTGCCGCCGCATGTAGTCGGCGTGATTGTCGATGGTGTAACACGTGACAACATGAGTTCCAGCCGCATCATGATGTGGATTGGGATCATGCTGGCAACGGCAATCGTGGTCTATCTGCTGCGCTATGTCTGGCGCGTCCTGTTGTTTGGTGCCTCCTACCAGCTGGCGGTTGAACTGCGCGAAGATTTTTATCGCCAGTTGAGTCGTCAGCAACCGGCATTTTACCTGCGTCACCGCACCGGCGACCTGATCGCGCGCGCCACCAACGACGTGGACCGGGTGGTGTTTGCGGCCGGAGAAGGGGTACTGACGCTGGTCGATTCGCTGGTGATGGGATGTGTGGTGTTACTGGTGATGAGTACTCAGATCAGCTGGCAACTGACGCTGCTGGCGCTGGTGCCGATGCCGATTATGGCTATCGTGATCCATCGTTACGGCAATCAGTTGCACCACCGCTTTAAGCTGGCACAGGCGGCCTTCTCCAGCCTCAACGATCAGACGCAGGAGAGCCTGACCAGCATCCGGATGATCAAAGCCTTTGGTCTGGAACAGCATCAGTCGCAGCAATTTTCCGACATCGCCCGTGATACCGGGGAAAAAAACCTGCGCGTCGCGCGGGTCGATGCCCGTTTCGATCCCACAATCTACATCGCGATCGGTTTCTCAAACCTGCTGGCGATTGGCGGCGGCAGCTGGATGGTGTGGCATGATCAGATGACGCTGGGACAGCTCACCAGTTTTGTGATGTATCTCGGCCTGATGATTTGGCCAATGCTGGCGCTGGCGTGGATGTTTAATATTGTCGAACGCGGCAGCGCCGCCTGGAGCCGCATCAGTGCGCTGCTGGCAGAAGCGCCAGCGGTGGAAGATGGCGATAAATCTTTACCCCACCAACCCGGCATGCTGCAGGTCGCTATTCGCGCCTTTCACTATCCGGCCAGCACAGGTCCGGTGCTAAGCGATATCATCTTCCAGTTGAAACCCGGTGAAATGCTGGGACTGTGCGGGCCAACCGGCAGTGGCAAAAGCACACTGCTCAGCCTGATTCAGCGTCACTTTGATATTCAGCAGGGTGACATCCGCTACCATCAGATCCCGCTGCCGCAGTTACGGCTGGACAGCTGGCGCAGCCGTCTGGCCGTAGTCAGCCAGACACCGTTCCTGTTCTCAGACAGTGTGGCGAACAATATTGCATTGGGGAAACCGGGCGCAACCCAGCTGGAGATAGAACGTGCAGCTATGCTGGCCTGTGTTCATGACGATATCCTGCGTCTGCCGCAGGGTTATGAAACGGAAGTCGGGGAGCGCGGCGTCATGCTGTCCGGTGGACAGAAGCAGCGTCTTTCGATTGCCAGGGCACTCCTGCTGAATGCCGAAATCCTGATTCTGGACGACGCACTTTCTGCAGTGGATGGACGTACCGAACACGAAATCCTGCATAATCTGCGCATCTGGGGGCAGGGGAAAACACTGATTATCAGCGCACACCGCCTGTCGGCGCTGACAGAAGCCAGTGAAATTCTGGTGCTGCAACAGGGCAGCGTGATGCAGCGAGGCGATCACGATGCGCTGGCCAGCAGTGCTGGCTGGTATCGTGATATGTACCGGTATCAGCAACTCGAAGCGGCACTGGATGATGATGAAAATGAGAAAGGAGTGCCGCATGGCTAAGTCTGCACGCTTGTGGCCAACCCTGAAGCGTCTGCTGAGCTACGGCAAGCCATGGCGCAAATCTCTGTCGCTGGCGGTTGGCATGCTCTGGATTGCTGCCGCAGCGGAAGTGACCGGCCCGGTGCTGGTCAGCTATTTTATTGATAACCTGGTGGCGAAGCATCAGATGCCCTGGGGTATCGTTGCCGGACTGGTGGTGAGTTTTATTCTGCTTCAGTTACTGGCCGCCGGGCTGCACTACTGGCAGGCGCTGTTATTCAACCGTGCCGCAATTGGTGTGGTCCAGCAGTTGCGCTGTGACGTGATGAATGCAGCACTCTGTCAGCCGCTGAGCGCCTTTGATACCCAGCCGGTCGGTCAAATCATTTCGCGTGTGACGAACGACACCGAAGTCATCCGTGATCTCTACGTCACGGTGGTCTCCACTGTACTGCGCAGTGCTGCACTCGTTGGCGCCATGATGGTAGCGATGTTCAGCCTTGACTGGCGCATGGCACTGGTGGCGATGATGATCTTCCCGCTGGTACTGATAGTCATGTTTATCTATCAGCGCTACAGCACGCCGATTGCCCGACGGGTTCGTAGTTATCTGGCAGACATTAACAACGGCTTTAACGAAGTGATCAGCGGCATGAGCGTGATTCAGCAGTTTCGCCAGCAGGCGCGATTTGGTGAGCGTATGGGCGAAGCGAGTCGCTCCCACTATCTGGCGCGAATGGAGACGCTGCGTCTTGATGGCTTTCTGCTGCGCCCTCTGTTGAGCCTGTTTTCAGCGATGGTACTGTGTGGGTTGCTGATCCTGTTCAGCTTCTCGGTGCCTGGCGTGTTTGAAGTCGGGGTGTTGTATGCCTTTATTACTTACCTGGGCCGCCTGAATGAGCCGCTGATTGAGCTGACCACGCAGCAATCGATGCTGCAACAGGCGGTGGTTTCTGGTGAGCGTATTTTCGAGCTGATGGATGCTACGCAGCAGCAATATGGCATCGACCCGCAGCCACTGGCTTCAGGTCGTATCACCCTGAACAATCTCAGTTTTGCCTACCGTGAAAACCGCGATGTACTCAGTGATATCAATCTTGACGTCGCACCGCGTGAATTCGTGGCACTGGTGGGCCATACCGGCAGCGGCAAGAGTACTCTGGCTAATTTGCTGATGGGCTACTACCCGGTGACGCGCGGCGAAATCCGGATTGATGACCGGCCTATTGGTGACCTGAGTCATGCCGTGCTGCGACACGGTATCGCGATGGTGCAGCAGGATCCGGTCGTCCTGGCCGATACGCTGCTGGCCAATGTCCGGCTGGGCCGCGACATCAGCGAAGAGGCTGTCTGGCAGGTGCTCCAGCAGGTACAGCTGGCGCCACTGGCGCAGGCTTTACCAGAGGGAATTCATACCCGGCTGGGCGAGCAGGGCAATAATTTGTCGGTCGGACAGAAGCAGCTGCTGGCGCTGGCCCGGGTACTGGTTGATCTGCCGCAGATACTTATCCTCGACGAGGCAACAGCCAATATCGACTCCGGTACCGAACAGGCGATTCAGCAGACACTTGCGACGCTTCGTCAGCACAGTACGCTGGTGGTGATTGCGCACCGACTATCAACGATTGTGGAAGCGGACAAGATCCTGGTGCTGCATCGCGGTCGTGTGGTGGAGCAGGGTACCCATCAGCAACTGCTGGCGATGCAGGGACGCTACTGGCAGATGTATCAGCTACAACAGGCAGGTGAAAATCTGGCGTCGGGCGTGCCTGTAACATCTGAAGGTTGAGCTGCACCTTTTTTGAGCATGTTTATCAGAATAATCTGTACAAATGCACTCCTTTGACGCCTTAAGCACCAAAGGAGTGCAGTCCCTGGCAGTATTCCCCTTCATCCAGGCTTCAGGTTTCCGCTACGGTTAAAACCATGCCTTGCCGCGTCTCGCCTGACTCACTGATTAACGTCAGTTTTACACTCTGGCACAGGCTTTGCTTATATCCCTTCGTGTCCATAAACGTTACCAATTTACTCGCTGGAGGGGATCCAATGAAGCTGGTCACCGTCGTAATTAAGCCATTCAAGCTGGAGGATGTACGTGAAGCTTTATCCTCTATCGGCATTCAGGGACTGACCGTCTCCGAAGTGAAGGGGTTTGGCCGTCAGAAAGGCCATGCAGAGCTTTATCGTGGCGCAGAATACAGCGTAAATTTCCTGCCAAAAGTCAAAATTGATATCGCGATTGCCGATGATCAGCTGGACGAAGTGGTGGATGTCATCAGTAAAGCGGCTTACACCGGCAAAATTGGCGACGGTAAGATTTTCGTGGCTGAACTGCAGCGCGTCATCCGTATTCGTACCGGCGAGACCGATGAAGCCGCTCTGTAATCAAGACTCAGTACTGTGATGGGATGGAATAAAAATGAATAAAATGTTAGCTAAGTTGGGCCTCACCAGCCTGGCACTGTTACCCTCACTCGCGATGGCTGCGCCTGCCGTTGCGGACAAGGCTGATAACGCATTTATGATGATTTGCACCGCGCTGGTGCTGTTTATGTCAATTCCAGGTATCGCGCTGTTTTACGGTGGTCTGATTCGCGGCAAAAACGTTCTGTCGATGCTGACCCAGGTCGCGGTGACCTTCTCGCTGGTTTGCGTATTGTGGGTGGTCTACGGCTACTCCCTGGCGTTCAGTGAAGGCAATGCTTTCTTTGGTGGCTTTGGCTGGGCCATGCTGAAAAACATTCAACTTACCGCCGTAATGGGCAGTTTCTATCAGTATATCCACGTCGCTTTCCAGGCCTCATTTGCCTGTATCACCGTGGGCCTGATTGTCGGTGCGATCGCTGAACGTATCCGCTTCTCTGCAGTACTGATTTTTGTCGGTGTCTGGCTGACGCTCTCCTATTTACCTATCGCGCACATGGTGTGGGCGGGCGGTTTCCTGGCTCAGGATGGTGCGCTGGACTTTGCTGGCGGTACAGTAGTGCATATTAACGCCGCAGTAGCAGGTCTGGTGGGCGCTTATCTGGTAGGCAAACGTGCTGGCTTTGGTAAAGAGGCCTTTAAGCCACACAACCTGCCAATGGTCTTCACCGGCACCGCGATTCTTTATGTTGGCTGGTTCGGCTTCAACGCCGGTTCTGCGTCTGCAGCAAATGAAATCGCGGCATTGGCCTTCCTGAACACCGTCGTCGCAACCGCGGGCGCAGTCCTGGCATGGACCTTTGGCGAGTGGGCGGTACGTGGTAAGCCTTCTCTGCTGGGTGCCTGTTCAGGCTTTATTGCCGGTCTGGTAGCGATTACCCCAGCCTGTGGTTACGTTGGCGTGGGCGGATCCTTGATCATCGGTCTGGTTGGCGGCCTGGCAGGATTGTGGGGTGTGACCACCCTGAAGAAATGGCTGCGTGTGGATGATCCCTGCGATGTGTTCGGCGTACACGGCGTCTGCGGAATTGTAGGCTGTATTCTGACTGGCGTGTTTGCTTCCTCTTCACTGGGCGGCGTGGGCTATGCACAGGGCGTTACCATGGGCCATCAGGTCTGGGTGCAGCTGTTCAGCGTCGGCCTGACTATCGTCTGGTCGGGTGTTGTCGCCTTTATCGGCTTCAAGCTGGCTGACCTGATTGTTGGTCTGCGTGTACCGGAAGAGCATGAGCGTGAAGGTCTGGATGTAAACAGCCACGGCGAGAACGCTTACAACCAGTAATGTGTCAGTACGGAAAAGATTAATCGGGGGCGAGAAATCGCCCCTTTTTTTATTCGCTGCGCTGACGCATCACGCCTTCCTGAACCGTCGACGCCACCAGCACACCTTGCTGATTGTAAAACTCACCCCGGACAAAACCGCGTGCGCCAGAAGCCGAGGTACTGACTACGCTGTAGAGCAGCCATTCAGTGAAGTCGAACGGGCGATGGAACCACATGGAATGGTCGATCGTGGCGACCTGCATGTCCGGTTCTAAAAAGCCTTTGCCGTGCGGCTGAAGCGCGACCGGCAGGAAATTGAGATCGGAAGCATAGCCGAGCAGGTACTGATGAATACGTAAGTCGTCAGGTAGTGGGCCAGTGGCACGGATCCAGACCTGGCGCTCAGGCTTAGCCACATGTCCCCGCAACGGGTTGTGAATCTGTACCGGACGGATCTCCAGCGGACGTTCAGCAATGAATTTCTCGCGTAGCTTTTCTGGCAGAAGATGTGCCATTTTCTGCGCCATCGCCTGTTCAGTTAACAGGTTTTCAGGCCCGACGACTTCAGGCATCGGATTTTGATGTTCAAATCCGCTTTCCGGCGACTGAAACGATGCGGTCATGTAAAAAATCGGCTGTCCATTCTGAATGGCACTTACCCGCCGGGCACTGAAACTTTTGCCATCACGCAGCGTTTCAACATCATAGATAATCGCTTTCTGGCTATCGCCGGGCCGCAAAAAGTAGCTGTGGAAAGAGTGGATAACGCGATCTGGCGGAACGGTTTGCTTAGCGGCATAAAGCGCCTGACCGACCACCTGACCGCCAAAAACCTGGCGCAGACCCAGATCTTCGCTCTGGCCGCGATATAGACCCTCTTCGAGTTTTTCCAGATTTAACAGATTCAGCAGATTTTGCAGTGCCTGACTCATGGCGCATTCCTCAATAAAGTGACCTGCTCAGTGTGAAAGATCGGACCAGTTAACGTCAATCAGACTTTCCGCTTTAGCTGAGCCAGGCAAAATTTCATTTTTGTGCCAACATTAAGGACATACGGCGAGTGAAACGCTGTAAGCAGGATTCGCTGCCGACAATCATTTTGATCAAATGGAGACGACATCAATGAAACTCAGGCATGTGTGTAGTGGTGTAATTATGGCGCTTGCTGTTGCGGGATGCGCCGATAAGAGTAAACCCGTTCCGACCCCCACTCTGGGTTCTGCGGTTGCAGGCCAGACCGCGGCAATTGCGCAGCCTAACGTAAGTGGCTCTGTATTTATCCGCCAGCGCATTGCGCTGCCGCCGGATGCGGTGTTAACGGTAACCCTGTCTGATGCCTCTGTATCCGACGCACCATCAAAAGTGCTGTCGCAACGCGTGGTGCGTACTGAAGGTAAACAGGCACCGTTCCAGTTCGTGCTGCCGTTTAACCCGGCCGACATCCAGCCTAATGCGCGCATTCTGTTAAGCGCAGCGATCTCAATCGACGGCAAGCTGGCTTTTGTCACTGAAGGCGTGAAGCCGGTGATCAACCAGGGTGGCACTAAAGCTGAACTGCTGCTGGTACCCGTGCCATCAATGGCGATGCCAACCCAGCCGGGGGCAGCGACCACCGTTCCTTCGACCTCACCGACTCAGGTGACGCCGTCTGCAGCTGTTCCTGCACCAACCCATATTTAATCACTTTTCGGGGCGACCTTGTCGCCCCTTTTACTGCCTGAAATCCCAGCGATACGTTCCGATATCAAGCTGTCCCTCATCACTTACCTCTATGCCTTCGGCTTCCAGTGCATCGCGCTGTCTGAACAGACGGTCGCCCTGCAGTGAAATTTTACCGTGACGATTGACGACGCGATGCCAGGGAAGGGCAGTACCTTCAGGTAACCGACTGAGCACGCCGCCGACCTGACGTGCCGCCCGCGGAGAACCTGCCAGCAGCGCCACATCGCCATAGGTAGTGACATGGCCATACGGAATAGCGGCAACAATTTGCCAGATGCGTTGCTGAAAGGTGTCAGGCTGATCCATGTGTTTATTTCATCTGCTTATTTCATCAGGAATAGGGTCTTAACTTTAGCATGGGGAGAAAGCAGTGAAAGCGTTATAGCAGCGGTTGTTCAAGAAAACAACGGTTGTCCCGACTACGCTTGCAATTGCACCCTCCTTCCCAGATAATGCCCCCGCTCTCGTAAAGAGGGCTTGTCAATGGGGGCCCTGTTGGTTCTCCCGCAATGCTAGCTTGTGAACTCGGTCAGATCCGGAAGGAAGCAGCCGTAGCAGGTGACGCGTGTGCCGGGATGTAGCTGGCAGGGCCCCCACCACTTTCTCCCTCGCAATATCCCTTCACAGAAACTGCAGACAGGCAAAACCCGCCTAGCCGATTGGTTTGACGGCAGGCAGGAATATCCGGTACTAAAAAGTGTAAAGCTAAGTACTAATCAATAAAACTAGCGGACAAATTTCCAGACTGAACCCGGGACTTTATCGTAAAGCTTGTTCATCGTCAGTTCTGCCAGACGATGGTCAGCTGCCGAGTAAAATACCGCTAACTCATCTTCAGGTAATTCATACTTATTTTTTTCAATGACCCTTTCCAGGGTATCCAGTGAACGGCAACGCCGTAGTCGCATCAAATAATCAGTTTTAGTCAGGGTTTTGTTCATAAATAAACCGTTCTCATGTCTGTACTATAATGAATGGCTCGGTTGCTGGAGAAAAGCGCACTCTTCAGTGAACAGATTAAATAAGCGTTTAGCTGAACGTTGCCACCGTTGAAGATCCGGACTATTGACACCATAGTTGCTGAATAACATAAAGGTATCATCAAGATATTCATCGATTTGCGAAATCAGCGCTTCATCTTCAACGTGCTTAATTTTGTAATTCATGGTGAAAGAGGCGATGTGCTCAATCAAATCGTTAAGCTGCAGATTGCTTTCAGAAGTGGGATCATTTACCCAGCCATGATGGCTGTCGGTTAATGTTGCCATGCTGTCGTCAAACAGGCTTTCACATAGGTATTTAAGCTGGGCAATATCATGCCGTTTCGGTGAGTATTCGTCCATCTTTTTCCCCTCCATAGCTAGCACAGTTGCCGCAGGGCAGCGAGTCACGATAACGCCGCCGGGAAGCGATTATTCGGGCAGTTATTAAACGGGATATCTTAAAGATAGTGTAAAACCATTAGTTCTGCTCACCTCCATTACTAAATATTACAATTCATCGCTGGGGGAGGGTTGTGCATTGTCAATCGCATCAAACTCAAGTGCACCGGGCACAATGCGAAACTTCACCTGCTCCGATTGCGTTACTGTTTCATTTAAATCCTGACAAGGACTAAATAAATTCCAGTCAAAATCGTAAAGTAATTTAAAACTATCCAGATCCTGATATTCAACACAAATAATTTTTAAACTGCCAGGAACTAACTGCGCATTCTGCGAATACCAGCGTAAATCCCCTACCAGCAAATCTGTTATTTTGAGAATATTCCGCTGAACAATCTCCGCTAATTTTGTGCAGTCTGATTCGCCTACAGCAATATCACATTCAATTCGTGACAACATATCTGGTCCGCTTATAACCGTTAATAAACCTATCATTGGATTTCTGCAACCAGTTTGCAAGCCAGCAGAGCACAAAACCGTTAATTGTTAACCTGCGCCAGTGGTGTGAGCAGGCTGCATCGCATGTCTGCGACTGCCAGTGACACCTGGTGTTATTTATCTTTTGATACACATTCGCGCATAGGTGCAACAACAATATCCGATATATTATTGTTATGTTATAACATATTGGTGAAGTGATGCGTCAGAGTGGATTACTTATGTCATTAGGTGGGCGACTGGCTATCGCACTGCTGTTCATTGCGCTGCTTGCTGTGGCGATAAAATGGGGGATCAGCGCATGATCCGGTTCAACGCACTTCGCGCGGGCTATCAGGGACAGGCTGTTACCCCCGCCATCAATGGTCAGCTCAGCGCTGGCTCGATGACAGCCCTGGTCGGCGCGAATGGTAGCGGCAAATCAACACTGTTAAAAACCATCGCGGGCTTGCTGCCACCAATAGCGGGGCGCTGCGAGCTGCAGGTTTCGCGGCGGGCTATTGGCTGGATGCCACAGCGTACTGAACTGGAGACGCGCTTTCCCCTGACGGTATTTGAACTGGTTTCAATTGGCTGCTGGCCTCGCTGCGGCTGGTTCGGCGGCATCAACCGGGAACTGCGTCGGGAAATCTGGCAGGCGCTGGAGGCGGTTCAGATGCGTGATTATGCAGATGCGCAGCCCGCGACCTTATCGGGCGGACAGCTTCAGCGCGTCTTGTTTGCGCGACTGATGTTGCAGCGCAGCCAGCTCTGGCTACTGGATGAGCCTTTTAACGGCATTGATAGTCAGACGGTAACATTACTGATGTCGATACTGGAACAGCAACAGCAGGCTGGAACAACGCTGCTGGTGGTGCTGCACGACCGTCCACTGGTCGCTCGCTACTTCAGTAATGTGATGTCGATGGATGATACGGAGGTCAGTTGCACCTGGCTCCCTGATCCCCCTCTGCGGAGTTATGCGCCGTGACGTTGATACAGCCTTTTATTGAGTTTGGGTTTATGCGGCGCGCACTGGTTGCCTGCGTCGCGCTGGCTATCAGTGCCACGCCACTCGGCGTATTTCTTTCGCTGCGCCGTATGAGTCTGATTGGCGATGCATTATCACATGCCGTGTTGCCGGGTGCGGCTATTGGCTATCTGATCTCCGGACTGTCACTGGTCGCGATGGGTATCGGCGGCCTGATCGCAGGTTTAGCCGTGGCGCTGCTCTCGGGCGCGGTGAGTCGATACACGCCCTTAAAAGAGGATGCCAGTTTTGCCGGGTTTTATCTCGGTTCGCTGGCGCTGGGCGTCACGCTGGTCTCACTGCGCGGCTCAAGCGTGGATCTGCTGCACGTGCTGTTTGGCTCGCTGCTGGCGGTGGACAACGCTGCACTGTTGCTGGTTGGCGGCATCGCCGCCTTTACGCTGATTATGCTGGCGATCATTTATCGTCCG
Source organism: Pantoea sp. MHSD4 (assembly GCF_021043305.1). NCBI lineage: Bacteria > Pseudomonadati > Pseudomonadota > Gammaproteobacteria > Enterobacterales > Erwiniaceae > Pantoea > Pantoea sp. MHSD4. Next base: position 165,850 of record NZ_JAJNDH010000002.1, read on the forward strand.
CTGGTCATCGATGCCTTTGACAGTGACTTCCTGCGGGCGCAGGGAAAATGGAGTGCACCGCTGGTGCATGGTCTGTTTTTAATGCTGGTGGTGCTGAATCTGGTGGCGGGCTTTCAGGTGCTGGGCACGCTGATGTCGGTGGGATTAATGATGCTGCCCGCTGCCAGCGCCCGTTTCTGGAGTCGCCATCTTGCCGCGATGCTGGCTATCGCCATTTTCATGGCAATGCTTTCAGCCCTGGCTGGCCTGATGCTCTCCTGGCACTTTTCATTACCGGCCGGTCCCGCTGTGGTGCTGAGCGCCGCCATGCTGTTTTTTTTCTCCATTCTTGCAGGGCCATGCGGCGGGATTTTGCGCCGCCATTAATCTTAAGGGGTATCTATGAAAAAATTACCGGTTAGCCTGGCGCTCGCTGCGCTGTTTGCCACGCCATTTGCAATGGCAAAAACGGTGGATGTCGTGGCCAGTTTTACTGTGCTGGCAGATATCGTCAAACAGGTCGGCGGCGATCATGTCAACGTAAAAAGTCTGGTGGGACCGAATGGCGATCCCCATACGTTTGAACCGACGCCACAGGACAGCCAGGCATTGGCGAAGGCCGATCTGGTGTTTGTCAGCGGACTGGGGCTGGAAGGGTGGATGGATCGCCTGGTCAGCGCGTCGGGATATCGCGGGCAGCCCGTGGTCGCTTCAACGGGTGTGACTACCCGCAGCATGGAGGAGGAGGGCAAAACGGTGACCGATCCACACGCCTGGAACAGCATGCAGAACGGCGTTATCTACGCGACCAACGTGATGAATGCGCTGGTCAAAGCCGACCCTGAAGATGCACCAGCAATCCGCAAGCGTGGGCAGAATTACATACAGCAACTGCAGGCGCTGGATAGCTGGGCAAAAACGGCCTTTGATGCTATTCCAGTCGACAAACGTAAAGTGCTGACCAGTCACGATGCGTTTGGTTACTTTGGACAGCGATATGGCGTAACGTTTCTGGCACCCGTCGGATTCTCTACTGAAGCAGAAGCGAGTGCCAGCAACGTGGGGAGCTTAATCAACCAGCTCAAACAGCAGCACATTAACCGCTATTTCATCGAGAATCAGACGGACCCGCGGTTAGTGAAACAGATAGCCAGCGCGACCGGTGCTGAGCCAGGTGGTGAGCTCTATCCGGAAGCGTTATCCACGGCTTCTGGCCCGGCGGCGACTTATCAGGCGGCCTTTAAACATAACGTGAATGCGATGCTGAAGAGTATGCAATAGGCATAAAAAAGGCCGGGCGAGCCCGGCCAGTCATCACGACACAAACTAGCGTTTCTTCTTCCTTCCCTGTACAGCCTTAAAGCGTGGATTTGTTTTACAGATGACGTAAACACGTCCTTTCCTGCGCACCACTTTGCAATCCCGATGGCGATTTTTGGCGGAGCGCAGAGAGCTTAATACCTTCATGAGTTACCTCTTCTTTGCGGCCAGGAAAGAACCGAAACGCTGGTTAAAGCGTGCGGTGCTGCCTTCTTTAGCAAAATCTTTCTGTTTGCCGGTGTAGAAAACATGCGAGGCGGATGACACGTCCAGAGTGACGTAGGGCAGTGTTTCGCCTTCGAACTCAACTGTGCGATCGGTTTTAATGGTGGATCCGATTTTGAACCACACATCCGCGGATGTGTCATGGAAGACCACGTGACGATAGTGAGGATGAATATTCGCTTTCATAATGCACGCCTATGTAATGTTATAATATAACATTATTATGCGCCGCACCTTTTGAGATTGCAACTGTCGTAGCGCTGGTTCAGGTGAAGTGGCAGGAGAGAAGGAGGGTGGAATCGCAGGCATAAAAAAGGCCGCTTGCGCGGCCTCAGATGATTTACAGCTTAGTGAGTCTGGTTATGTTCAACCGGATGACTGTTCGCTGATTCTTCTTTTTTCTTGCCAAAGCGGCGGCGTACTACCACAAAGAACACCGGCACAAAGAAGATTGCCAGGATGGTCGCGGTAACCATACCACCGATTACGCCTGTACCTACCGCGTTCTGCGAACCGGAGCCAGCACCGGTACTGATCGCCAGCGGCAGTACCCCGAGAATAAACGCCAGTGACGTCATCAGGATAGGACGCAGACGCATACGACACGCTTCCAGCGCAGCTTCAATCAGCCCTTTGCCCTCTTTATCCATCAAATCTTTAGCAAATTCGACAATAAGGATGGCGTTCTTGGTCGAGAGGCCGATGGTGGTCAGTAACCCGACAACAAAGTAGACGTCATTACTTAAGCCACGCAGAGTGGTAAAGAGCAGTGCACCAATGACCCCGAGCGGGACAACCAGCATAACCGAGAAGGGAATCGACCAGCTCTCGTACAGTGCGGCGAGACACAGGAAGACCACAATCAGCGAGATAGCATAGAGCGCAGGAGCCTGATTACCGGACAAGCGTTCCTGATAGGACATGCCAGTCCAGTCATAGCCGATACCGGCAGGCAGTTTCGCCGCCAGCTCTTCCATCAGATCCATTGCCGCACCCGAACTTTTACCGGGAGCTGCCTGTCCCAGGATTTCCATCGCAGGCAGGCCGTTGTAACGCTCAAGGCGCGGTGAACCATACTGCCATTTCGCTGACGAGAAGGCAGAGAAGGGCACCATGGTTCCACTGCTGTTGCGCACGAACCATTTACCAATGTCGTCCGGCAACATGCGAGAGTCCGCTTTACCCATCACGTAAACTTTTTTCACACGACCGCGGTCAATGAAGTCGTTCACGTAAGAGCCACCCCAGGAAGCCGCCAGCGTAGTGTTGATATCACTGAGTGATACGCCCAGTGCCTGCGCTTTTTCCTGATCGATCGTCAGCTTGTACTGCGGTGTATCTTCCATACCGTTCGGGCGCACGCCAACCAGCGTATCAGGATGCTGTGCAATCATACCAAACAGCTGATTACGCGCTTCCGTCAGCTTATCGTGACCCAGGTTATTCTGATCGATGAGCTCAAAATCGAAGCCAGTCGCGTTACCCAGTTCAATGATAGCGGGCAGGTTGAACGGAATGACCATCGCATCTTTGATTGCGCCCAGCGCCTTCATGGCGCGGCCAGCAATCGCCGGAACTTTCATGTCTGCGCCGGTACGCTCATCCCACGGCTTGAGACTGACGAAGGCGATACCGGTATTCTGTCCACGACCAGCAAAGCCGAAGCCGTTAACGGTGAACACCGATTTAACCGTGTCTTTCTCCTGCGTCAGGAAGTAGTCCGTGACCTGATCCAGCACTTTCTGAGTACGCTCCTGCGTTGCGCCTGCAGGCAGCTGCGCCTGAGCCAGCAGCAGACCCTGATCCTCTTCCGGTAAGAATGAAGAGGGCAGTCGCATAAACAGAAACGCCATTCCGACCACGATGACCAGATAGATCAGCATGTAGCGACCCGTACTGCGAACCATGTGGCCGACACCATCCACATAGTGACTGGTGCTTTTGTCGAATATACGGTTGAACCAGCCGAAGAAACCGGTGGTTTTCCCGTGATCGCCTTTTTTGATCGGTTTCAGCATGGTGGCACAGAGTGCCGGCGTCAGAATAAAGGCGACCAGCACCGATAGCGCCATCGCCGAAACGATAGTAATGGAGAACTGGCGATAGATAACGCCGGTCGAGCCACCAAAGAACGCCATCGGAATAAATACAGCGGCCAGTACCAGCGCGATACCGACAAGTGCGCCCTGAATCTGCTCCATTGAACGCTTCGTTGCTTCTTTTGGCGGTAATCCTTCTTCCGCCATCACGCGCTCAACGTTCTCAACCACCACGATGGCGTCATCCACCAGCAAGCCGATGGCCAGCACCATCCCGAACATCGTCAGGGTGTTTATCGAATAACCAAATGCGTTGATAACGGCAAACGTACCCAGCAGTACCACGGGCACAGCGATAGTCGGAATGAGCGTGGCGCGGAAGTTCTGCAGAAACAGATACATCACCAGGAACACCAGCACAATCGCTTCGATCAGCGTTTTCACCACTTCGAAAATCGAGATCTTAACGAAAGGTGTGGTGTCATACGGATAGACCACTTTCAATCCGGCCGGGAAGGTCGGCTGTAATTTGGCCAGTTCTTCTTTCACCGCATTGGCGGTATCCAGCGCATTCGCACCGGTGGCCAGCTTGATACCGATACCGGACGCAGGCTTGCCATTATAACGGGCAACGATTTCGTAGTTTTCTGCACCGAGTTCAATCCTTGCCACATCACGCAGACGAACCTGAGAACCATCTTCGTTCACTTTGAGCAGGATTTTGCCGAACTCATCCGTTGAGGTCAGACGGGTTTGCGCAATGATTGAGGCGTTGAGCTGCTGTCCTGGCACCGGCGGCGTACCACCTAACTGACCGGCAGCGACCTGGGTGTTCTGAGTGTTCAGCGCACTGATCACATCAACCGGCGTCAGGTTGTAGTTGTTCAGCTTGTGCGGATCCATCCAGATACGCATCGCGTACTGCGCACCAAATACCTGGGTATCACCCACGCCTTTGGTACGGCTGATCGGATCTTTGATTGATGACGAAATAAAGTCAGAAATGTCATTCTGCGTCATGTTGTCATCGTCGCTGATGAAGCCCGCAACCATCAGGAAGCTACTGGACGATTTCTTAACCTGAATCCCCTGTTGCTGCACTTCCTGCGGCAGCAGCGGCGTCGCCAGCTGCAGTTTGTTCTGCACCTGAACCTGCGCGATATCTGCATCTGTACCCGACTCAAAGGAGATGGTCAGGGTCAGCGTACCGGATGAATCGCTGCTCGAGGACATATACATCAGTCCATCGATACCGTTCATGTTTTGTTCGATAACCTGGGTCACCGAGTCCTGCAGCGTTTTAGCATCCGCACCAGGGTAGGTGGCCTGAATCTCAATCGCCGGCGGGGCAACATTGGGATATTGCTCGATCGGAAGTTTGAGAATCGACAGCGCACCGACCAGCATGATGATGATGGCAAGCACCCACGCAAAGATGGGTCGATCGATAAAGAACTTAGCCATGAATCAACGGCTCCTGTTATGACGGTGACTTGTCAGACTGCGGCTTTGAATCGGGTGCCGCTTTCGCATCGTCTGAGACTTCTTGTGGGGTCACCTGTGCGCCCGGCTTGGCACGCTGCAGACCGGTGCTGATCACACGTTCACCCGCTTTAACACCGTCAGTGACTAACCATTTGTCGCCAATCGCCTGAGAGGTGGTGACCTGACGCGCTTCAACTTTGTTATCTGCACCCACGACCATGACCGTTGCCTGACCCGTTGGGGTACGGGTTACCGCCTGTTGCGGAACCAGCAATGCATCAGGATTGGTGCCTTCATCCAGACGCGCACGAACAAACATGCCCGGTAACAGGGTATGGTTCGGGTTCGGGACAATGGCGCGCAGGGTGATAGAACCGGTGGTTTCATCAACGGTGACGTCAGAGAACTCCAGCGTACCAGGCTGTGGATAGCTGCTGCCGTTCTGCATCAGCAGTGTCACGTTGGCTTTGCCCTCGCTCTGCTTCAGCTGACCCGACTCCAGTTCTGAACGTAAGCGCATAAAATCTTCGCTCGACTGGGTGACGTCGACATACATGGGATCAAGTTGCTGCACGGTGGCCAGTGCGGTGGTTTGTGCGCTTTGTACCAGCGCACCTTCCGTTACCGACGATTTACCGATGCGGCCACTGATAGGCGAGGTGACTTTGGTGTAAGCCAGATTAATGCGGGCCGTTTCGACATTGGCTTTTGCTACCTGAACTGCAGCCTCGTTTTGCGCGGCTGTAGCAACAGCGGTGTCATAATCCTGCTGACTGATATATTTGGTGCCGAGCAGAGGTTTATAACGTTTGACGGTCAGCTGAGCGATATGTGCGTTAGCCTGCGCCTGCGTTAAATCACCTTTGGCGCTGTCATAGGCTGCCTGATAGGTAGCCGGATCGATCTGATAGAGAGACTGACCTGCTTTAACGTCGCTTCCTTCAATAAAGTTACGCTTCAGAATAATACCGGACACCTGCGGACGGACTTCAGCCACACGGTATGCCGAGGTGCGGCCTGGTAATTCAGTTGAAATCTTAAGGGGTTCCGTTTTCAGTGTAACAACACCTACGGCTGGCGGTTGCTGGGCGGCTTGTTGGGATTTATTGTTGTCACATCCTGTTAACAAAAAGCTGCCTGATAGCATCAGGACGGCCGCCAGAGGCGATAATCCTCTGATTTTATTCATAAATAAACCTCTAGTGTCCGGTATCAATTGGTCAATGGATCACAAAATGAAAAACCCATTGCTGTGGCAAGGCGCAGGTCATGCTATGGTACATACATTCACAAATGTATGTAAACTTACCTGTTTGTAAAAAAAGCCCACTATGGCACGAAAAACCAAAGCGCAAGCACTTGAAACACGGCATCAAATTCTTGATGCCGCTATTGTTCTCTTTTCGCAGCAGGGCGTCTCAGCCACCTCACTGGCAGATATCGCCACCGCAGCCAGCGTTACGCGCGGGGCAATCTACTGGCATTTCAAAAACAAAGCCGATGTATTACACGAAATATGGCTTCGTTGTGATGCGGGTCTGGACGATGTGGAACTTGAGTATCAGACAAAATACCCTGGCGATCCACTCTCTGTGTTGCGCGCAATGCTGGTCTATATCTTTGAAGCGACTGCAAAGGATCCACAGCGACGCGCGTTGATGGAGATCATTTTCCATAAATGCGAGTTTGTGGGCGAAATGTCAGCACTGAAGAATATGCAACAAAGCTTACTGCTGGAATGCTACGATAAAATTGAAGATGTCCTGCGCCAGTGCATTGACGCCGGACAACTTCCGGGCACTCTCAGCACGCGTCAGGCTGCCCTGATTATGCGCGGTTACGTCAACGGTATGATGGAAAGCTGGCTGTTTTCGCCGGACAGTTTTGATTTAGCCGCAGACGCACCCGTTCTGACCAACGCCTTTATCGATATGCTGCGCCTCAGTCCGACGCTGACGGCTTCCTGTTAGGTCGGCTGGCTATCGCGCTTGTTCTCGAAATCGCGCTGCACCATAGCCAGCGCGGAGAGCACGGTCTCAACCGGCAATTGATGCTCTTCCAGTAGCTGAATCAGATCAACAGCCAGTTTGACGTCGTCAGGGGCGTTTTCCAGTGACATCTTGTCTCCTAAATACGTAATCGGGCCGCGACCAGCAGCATCAGTAACGCGCCGACAATCGCTATGCCCAGGGCGCCAGCATGCAGCGTTGCCAGCGAGCCCAGTTCAAAATAGGCGGCGATATAGCCGCCGATCAGTGCGCCGATCATCGACAGCGTCAGGGTCGCCATCAGGCCACCGGGCCGACCCGGTATCAGCAGACGCTTTAACAGGCCCAGCAGTAGCCCGCAAATTAGCCAGCTCAGTAAACCCATGGTTCGTCTCCAGGCAGAATTGCACTCAGTATAGAAGCGCTTTTCTCACGCTGCGCTTTATTCGCTGTGCTCACCGCCGCGCAGGGAAGCGCCCCATTCGACAGAGCGAATCGCCTGACGACAGCGCGCCAGTCTTCCCTCTAGTGTTTCCAGATCCTGCTTCAGCTGACGCTGGACCGCCAGCGTTTCGGCCAGTGCCAGCCGCTGTTCACGCTGATCGATCATCGCCAGTAAGCGCCGTTCAAATTCACGGTACTCCTGATATTTTGAGGCGCGTGGGTTCTTAACCGGCTGTTCACGTTGGGTACGCAGCTTTTGGGTACTCGCCTCGCGTTGCAGGGCAGCAATCTGATCCACCAGGTGTTCAGCCAGCCAGGCACTGCGCGCCAGATCGTTGACGCTGTCGCACAGTCGGGCGAAATTCTGTTCCACTTCCAGCAGGTAATCTGCCAGCCGCGTGCCTTTGGTGTGAAAAAGCTGCGAGTCAAAGCGTGGCATACGGCACTCACCATCCGGATGACGCGCAATCTCCTGACGCAGGTCGATCAGAAGCTGTTGCAGGCGCTGTTGCAAAGCGATCGCACTCATCGCGTGACGTCCGGTTGTGCTAACGTAGTCGGATGAGGAAAGAGCTGGGCGGGATTCATGCAACGCATTCTGTTATTAACCCTCGGCTGGCTGGCGATTGTGCTGGGGACGCTGGGCATTGTATTACCTTTATTACCTACCACGCCATTCATGCTGCTTGCGGCCTGGTGTTTTGCGCGGTCATCGCCGCGCTTCCATCACTGGCTGCTGTGGAAATCGCCATTTGGCCGCTATCTGCGTCACTGGCAACAGCATCGCGCAATGCCACCGGGCGCCAAAGTCCGTGCTATCTGCCTGATAGTCGCAACATTTAGTCTTTCGCTTTTCCTGGTGCATCAGCTCTGGGTACGCATCATGCTGCTGATCATGCTGGCGGCGCTGCTGCTGTTTATGTGGCGTATTCCGGTGGTGGCAGAAGCAGCGGACGCACCCAAGTCGCCGCGATAAAGTTGCATTTAGCCGGTCATTTGCTTAGATTTGGGCGTCTTCGTGCGTGGCTTCCCTTTGTGAATTGACTTCCGCTGAGCCTTTTACCAGGTATTAGCGCTTTTGAAGCTGCGCGAAACAGAATTTTTTACCAGGCGTATCATTATGACCGACACTGCGCAGCAGCTTGAATTCATTAAAAACAGCATTAAAAGTATTCCCGATTATCCTAAGCCAGGCATCCTGTTCCGCGATGTCACCAGCCTGCTGGAAGATCCCAAAGCCTATGCCGCGTCGATTGCGCTGCTGGTTGAGCGTTACCGTAATAAAGGCATCACTAAAGTGGTGGGTACGGAAGCGCGCGGTTTCCTGTTTGGTGCCCCGGTGGCATTAGGCCTCGGTGTCGGTTTTGTTCCGGTGCGTAAGCCCGGCAAACTGCCGCGTGAGGTTTACAGTGAAGCTTATGAGCTGGAATATGGCACCGATCAGCTGGAATTGCACAAAGATGCCATCCAGCCGGGCGATCTGGTGCTGGTGGTTGATGACCTGCTGGCGACCGGTGGGACCATCGAAGCGACCGTTAAACTGATCCGTCGTGCAGGCGGTGAAGTGAAAGACGCGGCTTTCATTATTAACCTGTTCGATCTGACCGGTGAATCGCGTCTCAATGCCCTGGGCGTTGAGAGTTACAGCCTGGTCAAATTCCCCGGCCACTAAGCCACTCTTTCGGCCTTGCCACCCGGCGAGGCCGTCACGCCTCTGGCGTCAAGATAACGAGTGCCAGCCAAAAGCGTAGCTGATAGACTACTGCAATCTTATACAGGGGTTGCAGAGCGTCTGCGCTCATCTTTCCATCCAACTTCGTCGAATCCACATGAGCTATCAGGTACTTGCGCGAAAATGGCGTCCCCAGGCTTTTGCTGATGTTGTCGGTCAGGAACATGTTCTGACGGCGCTGGCGAATGGATTGTCTCTGGGACGCATCCATCATGCTTATCTCTTCTCCGGCACCCGCGGCGTGGGGAAAACCACCATTGCGCGTCTGCTGGCCAAAGGCCTTAACTGCGAAACCGGTATCACCGCCACGCCCTGTGGTCAGTGTGATAACTGCCGTGAAATTGAGCAGGGCCGCTTTGTCGATCTGATCGAGATTGACGCCGCATCGCGTACCAAGGTTGAAGACACCCGCGATCTGCTCGACAACGTGCAGTACGCCCCGGCCCGTGGACGCTTCAAAGTCTATCTGATTGATGAAGTGCATATGCTGTCGCGTCACAGCTTCAATGCGCTGTTAAAGACGCTGGAAGAGCCGCCTTCACACGTTAAGTTTCTGCTGGCGACTACCGATCCGCAGAAACTGCCGGTGACGATTCTTTCGCGTTGCCTGCAGTTCCATCTCAAAGCGCTGGATGTTGATCAAATCCGCCAGCAGCTCGAGCATGTGCTGAAGCAGGAACAGATTGAGAGCGAAACCCGGGCGCTTCAGCTGCTGGCGCGCGCCGCCGATGGCAGTATGCGCGATGCGCTGAGCCTCACCGATCAGGCGATTGCCATGGGGCAGGGCGCGGTGACCAGCAGCACGGTCAGCGTCATGCTCGGCACGCTGGATGATGAACAGCCGCTTGGGCTACTGGAAGCGCTGGTGGACGGTGACGGTCAGCAGGTCATGACACTGCTGAGCCAGGCGGCTTCACGCGGTGTGGAATGGGAGGCGTTGCTGGTGGAGATGCTGCGCCTGCTGCACCAGATTGCAATGGTGCAACTGCTGCCGGCTTCGCTCAGCGATGATGACGAGAGCAACGCTCTGCGACTGCGTGAACTGGCTCGCGTGGTGCCGCCCGCAGATCTGCAACTCTATTATCAGACGCTGTTGATGGGCCGCAAAGATCTGCCGATTGCGCCCGATCGCCGCATGGGCGTGGAGATGACGCTGCTGCGCGCACTGGCGTTCCACCCCAAAGCGGCGGTGGCAGAACCGATTGCCCGTCCCGCGCTAACCCAGCAGATGGCACCTGTCGCGCCGGCGCAGACGGCACCGGCACCTTCCGGGCCTTCACCTGTCGCACGACACGCGGCAGCACAGCCCGCCACATCGTCACCTGCTCAGACAGCGTCACCTGTGGCGCAGCAGCCTCAGCAGCCGATGCCTGCGCCGCAACAGCACGTTGCCGCTCAGCCGCAGATGGCCGCGCCCGATGCAGCTCCGCAACCCGCGCCGCCGCCGGATGCGGCACCGGAAGCGCCACTTTCAAGCTCCACCAGCCAGCTCCTCCAGGCGCGCACGCAGTTGTTGCGTCAGGGAGCGAACAAACCAAAAAAGAGTGAGCCGGCGGCGCCAGGTGCGCGGCCGGCCAACTCGGCACTGGAGCGGCTGGCTTCGGTTACCGAGCGCAGTCAGCAGCGTATCCGCGATCGCGAGCCTGCCGCGCCGGTAAAAGAGGAAGCGTACCGCTGGAAAGCCGTTAATCAGCAGGTTGAAGTGGCAGAGCCGGTCGCGACGCCGAAGGCCTTGCGTTCTGCGCTGGAGCATGAGAAAACCCCTGAGCTGGCGGCGCGACTGGCGGAAGAAGCGCAACAGCGCGATCCCTGGGCCGCAGAGATTGCGACTCTGCCGCTGCCAAAACTGGTGCAGCAGCTGGCATTAAATGCCTGGAAAGAGACCACCGAAAACGGGGTCTGCCTGCATTTACGCAGCAGTCAGCGTCATCTGAATTCACCGTCGGCGCAGCAGGTGTTATGCGATGCACTGAGTGAGCGTGCCGGGCAGAAAGTTGAACTCTCGGTCGTTGAAGACGATAATTCATCGGTGTTGACGCCACTGGAGTGGCGTCAGGCCATTTACGAAGAGAAACTGGCGCAGGCGCGTCAGTCGATCACCTGTGATACCCACATCCAGACGCTGCAGCGATTTTTCGATGCTGATCTGGATGAGGAGAGTATCCGACCTGTTTGAACACGCTGCTGCTATCGTAACGATAGCGTTGTAGCCTTAGCTGAGAGAGAAAACTATGTTTGGTGGTAAAGGCGGATTGGGCAACCTGATGAAACAGGCCCAGCAGATGCAGGACAAAATGGCCAAGGTTCAGGAAGAGATCGCCGCGATTGAAGTGACCGGCGAATCGGGTGCTGGCCTGGTAAAAGTGACCATTAACGGCGCGCACAACTGCCGTCGCGTGGAAGTCGATCCCAGCCTGCTGGAAGATGACAAAGATATGCTGGAAGATCTGATCGCTGCGGCGTTCAACGATGCGGCACGTCGCATTGATGAAACCCAGAAAGAGAAGATGGCGTCTGTCTCTTCGGGTATGCAGCTGCCACCAGGCTTTAAGATGCCGTTCTGATGCAAACCAGTCCACTGCTTGAATCATTGATGGAGTCGCTGCGCTGTCTGCCCGGCGTTGGGCCGAAATCGGCACAGCGCATGGCTTTTCAGCTGCTGCAGCGCGATCGCAGCGGTGGTATGCGCCTGGCGCAGGCGCTGACCCGGGCGATGTCGGAGATTGGTCACTGTGCTGATTGCCGGACATTCACCGAGCAGGAAATTTGCACCATCTGCGCCAATCCACGGCGTCAGCAGAATGGTCAAATCTGCGTAGTGGAAAGCCCGGCAGATATTCACGCCATTGAGCAGACCGGCCAGTTTGGCGGCCGCTACTTTGTGCTGATGGGACATCTGTCGCCGCTCGACGGCATTGGTCCGGCAGATATCGGCCTGGATCGTCTGGAACAGCGACTGGAGAGTGAAACGCTGCAGGAAGTGATCCTCGCGACCAATCCGACGGTGGAAGGCGAGGCGACCGCAAACTACATTGCGGAACTCTGTGGTCAGTATGGCGTTGACGCCAGCCGTATCGCGCACGGTGTGCCGGTGGGCGGAGAGCTGGAGATGGTCGATGGCACCACGCTGTCCCACTCGCTGGCAGGTCGACAGAAGTTTAAATTTTAATCACTTGCCGGTGTTGTGAAAGACACCGGCTTGAAAACCCCCGCGTCATCCCCACATCAACCTCAACAACGTTTGTTCAACCTGTTTTGTTGAGGTAGCAATGACCATGAAAGGACAAGAGACCCGTGGCTTTCAGTCGGAAGTAAAACAACTTCTGCACCTGATGATCCATTCTCTCTATTCAAACAAAGAGATTTTCCTGCGTGAGCTGATTTCCAACGCCTCGGATGCGGCAGACAAACTGCGTTTCCGCGCGCTGTCAGATTCCAGCCTGTATGAAGGTGACGGCGAGCTGCGCGTTCGTCTCTCTGTTGATAAGGACAACCGTACCCTCACGCTCAGCGACAATGGTATCGGTATGCGTCGCGATGAGGTCATTGAAAACCTCGGCACTATCGCCAAATCGGGCACCAAATCCTTCCTGGAATCCCTCGGCTCCGACCAGGCTAAAGACAGCCAGCTGATCGGTCAGTTCGGTGTGGGCTTCTACTCTGCCTTTATCGTGGCAGATAAAGTCACCGTTCGTACCCGCGCTGCGGGCGCATCTGCCGATGAAGGTGTGTTCTGGGAATCTGCGGGCGAGGGTGAATATACCCTGGCTGAGATCGAGAAAGCCGATCGTGGTACTGAGATCACGCTGCATCTGCGCGAAGGCGAAGATGAGTTCCTGGACGCATGGCGCGTTCGCAGCATCATCAGCAAATATTCCGATCACATCGCGCTGCCGGTTGAGATCGAGAGCAAAGATGAAGAGGGCGAGGGAACTCACTGGGAGAAAATCAACAAAGCCCAGGCGCTGTGGACCCGTAACAAAGCTGAGATCAGCGACGACGAGTACAACGAGTTCTACAAACATATCGCCCATGACTACAGCGATCCGGTCGCCTGGAGCCACAATCGGGTGGAAGGTAAGCAGGAGTACACCAGCCTGCTCTACATTCCGGCGCGTGCGCCATTTGATATGTGGAACCGCGATCAGAAACATGGCCTGAAACTCTACGTGCAGCGCGTCTTTATCATGGACGATGCTGAGCAGTTTATGCCGAACTACCTGCGCTTTGTGCGTGGTCTGATTGACTCCAGTGATCTGCCGCTCAACGTCTCCCGCGAGATCCTGCAGGATAGCCGCGTGACCCAGAGCCTGCGTGCTGCGCTGACGAAGCGTACTCTGCAGATGCTGGAAAGACTGGCGAAAGATGACAACGAGAAATACCAGACCTTCTGGAATGAATTCGGCCTGGTGCTGAAAGAGGGTCCGGCGGAAGATAACGCCAACCAGGAAACGATTGCGAAACTGCTGCGCTTCGCCACCACCCAGAGCGAAGGTTCAGCACAGACCATTTCACTGGAAGACTACGTCAGCCGCATGGTGGAAGGTCAGGAGAAGATTTACTACATCACTGCTGACAGCTATGCCGCTGCGAAGAGCAGCCCGCACCTGGAGCTGTTCCGCAAAAAAGGCATCGAGGTGCTGCTGCTCTCTGACCGCATCGACGAATGGATGATGAGCTACCTCACTGAGTTCGACGGTAAGACCTTCCAGTCGGTCAGCAAAGCGGATGAGTCGCTGAGCAAGCTGGCGGATGAAGAGACCGAAGAGCAGAAAGAAGCGGAAAAAGCGCTGGAGCCATTTGTTGAGCGTGTGAAAAATCTGCTGGGCGAACGCGTGAAAGAGGTGCGTCTGACCCATCGTCTGACCGACACGCCAGCGATTGTGACTACCGATGCCAACGAGATGACCACGCAGATGGCGAAGCTGTTTGCGGCGGCCGGACAGGAAGTGCCGGAAGTGAAGTACCTGTTTGAAATCAACCCGGATCATCCGCTGGTGAAACGTGTTGCGGATACGCAGGATGAAGCTCGCTTCGGTGAGTGGATTGAGCTGCTGCTGGATCAGGCGTTGCTGGCAGAGCGCGGTACGCTGGACGATCCAAACCAGTTTATCCGCCGCATGAACCAGCTGCTGACCGCATAACGGCAACAGGCCGGTGGTTTTCACCGGCTTTTTTTATGGCTGTGCGGCCTCCTGCAGCCAGTCACGAAACACACGGATCTCTGTATCCTGACGACGGCTCTGCTTCGTCATCATCCAGGTCGCACGCTCCACGGGAACAAAGCCCAGCGGGGCGATCAGCGTGCCATCTTCCAGCTCTTTGCGAACCAGCAAACGCGGTGCCATCAGAACACCCAGACCACTTCGTGCGGCCTGAATGCCCAGCGACAGCGTCTCAAAATGTTTACCGCTATTAAAGCGACCCCTGACTCCGGTCTGGACCGCCCACTCTGACCAGGCGTGCCGTCGGGTATCTGCATGGAGCAGAGGCAGTGCTACCAGATCCTCTCCGACCCGCAGTTGCGTGGCAAAATGCGGTGCGCAAAGCGGTCCAATCTCATCCTCGCTGACCAGCGTGGCGTCTAAATCGGGTTCAGGTGGATCGCCATGGCTGAGGATCAGTACATCCACATGTTCGCTGCGCAGTTGCGCGATCTCAGCGAGCGGCAGAAAGTGAACTTCAATCTCCGGATAGCGTTGGTAAAAGCTGGCGATTCGGGGGATCAGCCATTGTGACAAAAAGCTGGGAGCACAGGAGACGCGGATTTGCTGAAGCAGGCCGGTGCGAATAGTCTCGCAGCTGCTGCGTAACTCACTGAATGCCTGCTGACAGCTCAGAAGCAGCCGGTCGCCGTGTGCGGTCAGTTTCACGCGGCCATGACTACGGACAAACAGCGGCTTACCCATCCAGCTCTCCAGCTGGCGAATCTGATGGCTGATGGCGCTGTGGGTCACATGCAGATGTTCAGCCGCCACACTAAAGCTGCTGTGTAAGGCTGCCTGGTGAAAATAGTGCAGCGCTCTGAGTGGTGGCAGTCCGTTCATCCCTATCTCCTGTGCAGAAACCTAACAGGGATTGTTAATTTATATCATTTTAAAGTCCAGCCGCATTGACCTACTCTGTAAAGCAAATTCTGGCGGGTTGACTCAGCCTTATATCTGTGTTTTTTTCAGCGATATTCCGCCTCGCTTAACCTGCGCTCACGCCGCACACTCCATGAAGCGAGACAACCATGGCTCACAGCCCTTTATCCTCTGAAACGTCAGCAGAGGCGCGCCATCGGTTACGCCTGGCGCTCTCACGCTTTTACCGGCTGGAGCAATTCGATCTCTTCTTAGCGCCCTCACTGCATGTAGCGCAGGTCCTGCTTTCTCAGCTTTTTCTGCGTCAGGAGCAGGCACGTAATCAGCAGCGCTACGCCTCGCGTTATCCGATCACCGAACTTAGTAACCTGCCAGCGGTTCCGCTGATAGCAGGCAGCATTATGCTGGTTCCTCATATCGAATTGCCGAATGGCCGCGTGCGTCCCTTACAGGATTGCCAGAATCAGGGCGTGACTGAGGCGAGCGAGAGCTTCGCCAGCGTGCTGCATCAAAGACTGATCGATGAATCCCATCTGTTTGTTACCCGGCTGGATCGCCACGCTGAGATCTGCAGCGATCTGGTGCTCGTAGCGTTGCGGACCCATGACTTCAGTACGCTGGTGCGCAGCGAACTGCGGCTATTTGAACAGGGACTGACTCTTAACGCCACGTACGAGGCGCTGCGCCGCTTCGACGATCCGCTGTGGCGCCCCTACAATGCTGCCACCGTCGATGCGCTTTCCCTGTCATCCCCGCTGCCGCTGAACTCCTGTCATCAGCCTGGTTTGCCGTTCGCCAGCTTTAATGTTCCGGCCTCGCTGATCTCTGCGCTGTCAGATGCGGACGATGTGGTGAAATGGCCGCAGCTGGCGAGGCTGCAGCTGAATGCTAACGTGCGGGGCAGCGGCAAAAAAAGCGTGAATATGACGCATCATCTGAGTCGGCGACTGCAATTTCTGCTCAGCGCAGGTGGTAAATCTGAAAAAGCGTCAGTCAGGCCGGGCGGGTCGGGGTCAGGGCCAGAAAGCCGCTAAAGTCACCCTGCGCGATCCGCGCCCTTCCTTGTGATGAGCGGGTCATAATGGTATGTTCTTCCGCTTCTAAGATAGATCAATGCGATTCGCAAGGGGATTTACGCAATGCGTATTATTCTGCTCGGAGCTCCGGGCGCAGGTAAGGGGACTCAGGCCCAATTCATCATGGAGAAGTACGGTATTCCGCAAATCTCCACCGGCGACATGTTGCGTGCAGCAGTAAAAGCAGGCAGCGAGCTGGGCAACCAGGCGAAAGCCATTATGGATGCTGGCAAACTGGTGACCGATGAGCTGGTGATTGCGCTGGTCAAAGAGCGTATCACTCAGGAAGACTGCAAAAACGGTTTCCTGCTGGACGGTTTCCCGCGCACCATTCCTCAGGCAGATGCAATGAAAGAGGCCGGGATCAAGGTTGATCACGTGCTGGAGTTTGCCGTACCGGACGAACTGATCGTTGAACGCATCGTGGGCCGTCGTGTTCACACCCCATCTGGCCGCGTTTATCACGTCACCTTTAATCCACCGAAAGTGGAAGGCAAAGATGATCTGACCGGCGAAGAGCTGACCACGCGTAAAGACGATCAGGAAGAGACCGTGCGTAAGCGCCTGGTGGAATACCATCAGATGACCGCGCCACTGATTGCTTACTACAGCAAAGAAGCGGAAGCGGGCAACACCGCCTATCACAAAATCGACGGGACCCGTAAGGTGACCGAAGTGAGTGCTGAGCTGGCTAAGATCCTCGGCTAAGCTCAACGGGGCCGGTATTACTGGCCCCTTTTGCAGTAATCGATTTTACCTCCCACTAATTCCGCTACAATTTCCCCGTTTTCACGCATCCCCGCTGTCATCAAGGAACTCCAATGAGGCAAGATAAGCCCGGCGTGTTATTGGTAAATTTAGGTACGCCAGACGCCCCAACCACACCTGCAGTTAAACGCTATCTGAAACAATTTTTAGGCGATCCGCGCGTGGTTGATGCGCCGCGCTGGCTCTGGTGGCCGGTTCTCAATGCTGTCATTCTGCCGTTTCGCTCGCCACGCGTCTCTAAACTCTACGCATCGGTCTGGATGGAAGGGGGATCACCGCTACTGGTTTACAGCATGCGTCAGCGCGATGCCCTGGCGGCCCGTGTTGATATGCCCGTCGAGCTGGGCATGAGCTATGGTAACCCGAGCCTGAAAAGTGCAGTCGATAAGCTGATGGCGCAGGGTGTGACCCGCCTGATTGTGCTGCCACTCTACCCGCAATTCTCCTGCTCCACTGTGGCCTCAGTGTGGGATGGTCTGACCGCCGTATTCAAAGATTACCGTTCGCTGCCTGACGTACAGTTTATTCGCGACTATGCCGAGCATCCGGCCTATATCGCCGCGCTGAAAGCGACGGTGGAGCGCTCATTTGAGCGGCACGGTCAGCCCGATCTGCTGGTGTTATCGTTCCACGGCATTCCGCAGCGTTTTGCCAACGAAGGCGATGACTACCCGCAGCGCTGTGCGGATACCACAGCGGCCCTGGTTAAAGCGCTGGGTCTGCGTGACGGTCAGTACATGATGACCTTCCAGTCACGTTTTGGTCGTGAACCCTGGCTGATGCCTTACACCGACAAAACCATGGAAAGCCTGCCCGCCAAAGGGATCAGGCATGTTCAGGTGATGAGTCCGGGCTTCTCCTCTGACTGTCTGGAGACGCTTGAGGAGATCAGTGGCGAAAACGGCGAGATCTTTATGCATGCCGGTGGTGAGAAGTTTGAGTATATCCCTGCGCTGAACGCCGATGAGGCGCATATCGACATGATGGCGCAACTGGTCGACGCACGCCGTTAAAGCGCAGGCGGAGAGTGTGATATCATTCTCCGCCTGTTTTTCCAGACGGCACCTCCCGATGAAATTTCCCGGCAAACGCAAATCCAAACACTACTTTCCCGTCAGCGCACGCGATCCCCTGTTACAACCCGCACAACACGACGTTGATGCCGGCAGCTGGGTGGTGGGTATCGACCAGACGCTGGTGGATATCGAAGCCAAAGTCGATGACGCTTTTCTTGAGCGCTACGGCCTGAGTGCCGGGCACTCGCTGGTCATCGATAATGCCGTCGCGGAAGCGCTCTATAACGAGCTGATGCGCGAAGCGCTGATCACCCATCAGTTTGCCGGTGGCACCATCGGTAACACGCTGCATAACTTCTCGGTACTGGCTGATGACCGCTCGGTGCTGCTGGGTGTTATGTGCAATAACATCCAGATTGGCGGCTACGCCTATCGTTATCTCTGTAACACGTCAAGCCGGGTCGATCTCAACTATCTGCAGGGTGTCGATGGCGCTATTGGCCGCTGCTTTACGCTGATTGGTGAACATGGCGAGCGAACGTTTGCTATCAGCCCAGGCCAGATGAACCAGTTACATCCGGATAACGTGCCGGAAGAGGTGATTGCCGGTGCCTCTGCCCTGGTACTGACCTCTTACCTGGTGCGCTGCGCCGAAGGTGAGCCGATGCCGCAGGCGACGTTACGGGCGATTGAGTATGCCAAACGTCACAACGTGCCGGTGGTGCTGACGCTGGGCACCAAACATGTGATTGGCGACAATCCTGAGTTCTGGCGGGACTTCCTGCGTGATCATGTCAGCATCGTGGCCATGAATGAAGAGGAAGCGCTGGCGCTGACCGGCGAAGCCGATCCACTGCTCGCTTCCAATATGGCGCTGGATTGGGTGGATCTGGTGCTCTGCACCGCCGGCCCGATTGGGCTTTACATGGCGGGCTACACCGAAGACGAGTTCAAACGTAAAACCAATCATCCGCTGTTGCCGGGTGCGATTGCTGAGTTCAACCAGTACGAGTTCAGCCGCGTAATGCGCCAGCAGGATTGCCAGCAGCCGCTGCGTGTTTTCTCGCACATCGCGCCTTACATGGGTGGACCGGAAAAGATCATGAACACCAACGGTGCCGGTGATGGGGCGCTGGCGGCGTTACTGCATGACATCACCGCCAATAACTATCACAGCCTGAATGTGCCGAACTCCAGCAAACATGCGCGTCCGTATCTGACCTATTCGTCGCTGGCGCAGGTGTGTAAGTATGCCAACCGTGTCAGCTATCAGGTGCTGAATCAGCATTCGCCGCGTTTAACCCGCGGCCTGCCGGAGCGGGAAGACAGTCTGGAAGAGTCTTACTGGGATCGGTAAAGCGGGTCGCCACAGGGCGGCAGACAGTTTGCAAACTTAAATGAGGGTGAATCTGACAGCAATGGATTAATTCAACGCGCAGGGAACAGGGTCAGAAGAGGAAAGCGTCCCGCGCCAGGACGGCGCGGGCCGAGCATGTCATGGATGACGGCTTTTGCGTCTTTCCGCTCTGAACCTGTTCCCTGTGCCGTCTCGGTATCACAGCTATACGGGCCAGACTTAATCAGCGCACTACGTCGCAGGGCTGTAAATCCTCGCCCTGCGTCATCTCATCCTGCAGGATTTGCAGCATACTGCTGGCAATCTCACGCTCACCCATCACCACGCGAGTGGCGCCACGTTCCATGATGTACTCCACTTCATCGTCATAGTGGGCGCGGGCGATAATCTCGATATTCTGATGCTTTTCACGCGCGGCGGTGACCACTTCTCCCGCCTCATATCCATTCGGGATGGTCAGCAACAGCCAGCGGGCGCAGTCGAGTCGGGCCAGTTCCATGGTGTCCGCGCGAGCCGCATTTCCCAGCACGGCTTTGATGCCTTGCTCGCGCAGTGCTTCAACACGCGTGCGGGAATTCTCAACCACCACCAGCGGAACATTGGCTTCAAGCAGCTTCTGGCCAATCAGGCTGCCAACACGACCATAACCCACAATCACGGCGTGATTGCAGAAATCGACCGGGATCTGCTTCTCTTCTTCAATTGCTTCTTCCAGCGTCTGCTCTTCCATTGTCTCCGTTTTCGCCAGGAAACGCTCAAGCAGGGTAAACAGAATCGGGTTCAGCATAATCGACAGGATGGCGGCGGCCAGCACCAGATTGCGGCCCTCATCATTCAGCAGCCCCAGCGAAATACCCAGGCCGGCCAGAATAAAGGCGAACTCACCAATCTGCGCCAGGCTGACCGAAATGGTCAGAGCCGTACGACGCGAATGGCCAAGCAGCGACACCAGCAGCCAGGCAGCGACTGACTTACCCACAACAATAATCACCAGCGCGCCCAGCACCGCCAGCGGCTGCGTGATCAGAATCGACGGGTCAAACAGCATGCCGACCGACACAAAGAACAGTACGGCAAACGCATCGCGCAACGGCAGGGTATCGCGCGCAGCGCGGTGGCTCAGTTCCGACTCGTTCAGCACCATACCGGCGAAGAAAGCGCCCAGCGCAAACGACACATCAAAGAATTCAACCGCACCAAAGGCGATGCCCAGTGCCAGTGCTAACACCGCCAGTGTAAACAGCTCGCGTGAGCCAGTGGCGGCGCTGCGGGCGAGAATCCAGGGCACAGCACGGCGTCCCACCACCATCATCAGCACCATAAAGGCGGCGACTTTGCCAATCGTCCACAGCAGGTCCCAGACCAGCAGTCCGGCGCTGGCGTTACCCTGTTCCATCATGCCGGCAATCGCAGGCAGCAGCACCAGCGTCAGTACCATCACCAGATCTTCAACGATCAACCAGCCAATCGCTATCTGTCCACGCTGGCTGTCGATCAGCTGTCGCTCCTCTAACGCGCGCAGTAACACCACGGTACTGGCGGTAGAGAGGCACAGACCAAACACCAGGCCCGTCATCCATGACCATCCCATCGTCCACGATAATCCCATTCCCAGTAACGTCGCGACCGCGATCTGTGCGATGGCACCGGGAATGGCGATCGACTTTACCGACATCAGATCTTTCATCGAGAAGTGCAGGCCGACACCAAACATCAGCAGGATAACGCCGAGTTCTGCCAGTTCAGGGGCCAGATTCGTATCTGCAACAAAGCCGGGAGTAAAGGGACCGGCCAGCACGCCAGCTATCAGGTAGCCGACCAGGGGAGAAATTCGCAGGCGATTTGCCAGCATCCCAAGGAGAAATGCCAGAACCAGTGCTCCGACAATGGTAGTGATCAGCGGTGTGGTGTGATGCATGCCTGTCTCCCTGTATACAAATGTGTCCGCTTGTAACAAATGAGTTTAAAACAAAATCTATTCTTTCGCTGAGCAATTTGCGGGAATACCTTAAAAAACCACGAAAAAAAGTCAAATGTACAGTTGAGTGGGTGTTTTTATTCATTATCCGCAATATTCACTGATTTGACGCTTCAGACCCGGGGATGAGAAATAAATATCAGATGCAGTAAATGATGCCGTTCTGGCGTGAAAAAGAGATAAATGTGTGTGCAGAGCAGTTAAATTCTGTCAGCGGCACTTTTTACAGCAGTCAGCAGGGAGGTCAGCAATAGCGTTTACTGCCTGTATCTGCACTCTCCACCAATAACCGGACAGGGTCACTGGTAAAGCGCGTTATCGCACTAACGCCGCTTTGCAGGGCTGTCCTGCTCATCAAAGGCGGATCAGAAATAAAAAGATCAGGGCGTGTCAGGCAGATGAATGTGCATTGGCCTTGAGTTCGCCGGGGGAATGTGCGACACAGTGGGGCAAAGCGGCAGAAAGTCGGGCCAGACGATAAATTAAGGAGAGTCACAGTGTTGTTATCTAAATGGACAGGGGTGGGCGTGGCACTGCTGGTGGCCGTGATGCCGCTGTTTTCACAGGCTGCCCAGGCCGATCGCACCTATCGTTTCAGTCTGCTGCACACCAACGATGAGCACGGTCACTTCTGGTTTAATGAACAGGGTGAGTATGGTCTGGCCGCGCAGAAAACCCTGATGGATACCATGCGCTACGATGTTCAGTCCCGCGGCGGTGGCGCATTGATCCTCTCTGCCGGTGATGTGAACACGGGCGTGCCGGAGTCCGATGAGCTGGACGCTGAACCCGATTTCCGCGCGATGAATCTCATTGGCTATGATGCGATGGCGCTGGGCAACCATGAATTCGACAAGCCGATCGCGGTCCTGCGTAAGCAGGAGAAGTGGGCGAGATTCCCGCTACTGGCCGCCAACGTGTATCAAAAAAGCACCGGTCAGCGCCTGTTCAAACCCTGGGCGGTATTCAACCGTCTCGGATTAAAGATCGCGGTGGTCGGGCTTATCACCCCGGACACGGCGAAACTGGCTAATCCGGCCGGACTGACAGATACCGAGTTCCGCGATCCGGTCGCTGAAACGGTGAAAGCGGTGGCTGAATTGCGCGCCACCGAGAAGCCGGACGTGATTGTCGCGCTGACCCATCTGGGCCACTATGACGACGGTAAACACGGCAGCAACGGCATAGGTGATGTCACGCTGGCGCGCAGCCTGCCTGCCGGAACGATCGACCTGATTGTCGGCGGTCATTCGCATGATGCGGTCTGCATGGAAAAAGAGAACGTCAGCGTAAAAAATTATCAGCCAGGCCAGCCGTGTGAGCCGGATAAGCAAAATGGTATCTGGATTATGCAGGCTGACAAGTGGGGCAAATATGTCGGCCGCGGCGACTTCACCTTCCGTAATGGTCAGGTGACGCTGGAGGCTTATCAGCTGGTGCCGGTTAACCTCAAACATAAGATAAAGAATGCAGATGGCAGCGAAACCTGGCTGACCTGGCAGGAAGAGATCCCGAAAAACACCGCCATGATGAAGTTGCTGATGCCGTTCCAGAAACGTGCAGAGGCGAAGTTAATCGTGAATGTTGGTAGCGCTGACGGCAATTTCAGTGGTGAAAAAGAGCAGGTTCGCTTTGAGCAGACGAATCTGGGCCAGCTGATTCTGCGCGCCCAGATGGCGTTCACCAAAGCCGATTTTGCGGTGATGAGCGGTGGCGGTATTCGTACCTCACTGAAAGCAGGCAAGCTGAACTGGCGTGACCTGTTGCAGGTTCAGCCATTTGGCAATCAGGTGGTTTCGGTCACCCTGACCGGTGCGGAGATCAAAAAATATCTGGATGTCGTTGCTAATATTCAGCCTGATTCAGGCGGCTACGCGCAGTTTGCCGGCATCAGCCTGACCACCGACGGTAAGCAGGTCAGCAACGTCAGCATTAACGGTAAACCGCTGCAGGACACGCAGATTTATCGCATGGCGACCAACAGCTTCAATGCAGCAGGTGGCGACGGTTACCCGCGTCTGGATAATCACCCCGGGTATGCCAACAGTGGAGCCGTTGATGCGCAGGTGCTGCGCGACTTCATTAAGGCGCATTCGCCAGTGAAAGCCAGCGACTATGAGCCGAAAGGGCAGATCGTGCATTTGACGGATGAGCAGATTAAGGCGCGGGATGAGGCGGCGGAAAAAGCGCGGAAGCGTAATTATCCCAAAATGATTCTGGCGTGGATCTGGCCGTGGGGGAACCAGACAGCCGCCACGCATTGAACTCACCGGGAGGCGCTTACGCCTCCCGTCTTCCTTACGCCCGGCAGGTGTGACGCTTGATCCAGCGCTCGCGCAGTTTGTCCCATACCCAGTTGTAGGCCATGGTGTAGGGCAGGAAGAAGAGGAAAAAGGCCACTTCGACCAGCAATGCCTGACCCAGAGAAATATCCAGCATCCAGGCGGCAATCGGCAGACCAATCAGGATAAATCCGCCTTCAAACCCCAGTGCATGTAACACACGCACGCCGGGTCCGCGTTTCTGGCCCGGCGCATAGAGCCTGTCAAATCCGCTGTTATAAATCATGTTCCATAGCATCGCGACCGTTGAGAGCATAATCGCCAGCGATCCCATCTGAAACAGCGGCTTATCCATCACCCATGCCGCCAGCGGCGAAACGGTCAGAATCGCCAGCGTTTCAAAGCAGACAGCATGAAGAATACGTTCTTTAATTGAGCGGGTACGCATTGTTAATTCTCCTTGAATAATGCGGCGCATTTTCACACGTCAGAATGCTAAGATAAAATGAACACCTATCGAAAAAAGCGATGGTTCAGATGCGTTACTCCCCGGAATCCCTTGAGGCTTTTATGCAGACCGTGGCGAGCGGTTCTTTCTCTGCGGCGGCGCGCGCGCTGGGTAAAAGTCAGTCCACCATCAGCGCAGCAGTGGCAAATTTAGAAGATGATCTCGGTTTCGTGCTGTTTGATCGCGCCGGTCGTCAACCCATCCTGAC
Source organism: Pantoea sp. MHSD4 (assembly GCF_021043305.1). NCBI lineage: Bacteria > Pseudomonadati > Pseudomonadota > Gammaproteobacteria > Enterobacterales > Erwiniaceae > Pantoea > Pantoea sp. MHSD4. The sequence continues at coordinate 190,341 of NZ_JAJNDH010000002.1, forward strand.
CGAGCAGGGACGCCGTGTTATTCCTCAGGTTCAGCAAATCCTCGCCGCCAGTGAGCGGCTGGATGCGCTGGCGATACGTCTGTCGCAGGGCGTTGAGCCCCGGCTGAGTTTTGCTATGTCCGATTTCTGGCAAACCGATCACCACGAGCATCTGCTCAGGCAATTTGATGCCCGTTATCCGGAGATTGAACTGGAGGTCATGATTGCCGAGGATGGCGATGTGCTGGATCTGCTGCAGGCCGGGCGGGTCCATCTGGGTGTGGTGCGGGCACAGCCTAATCTGCCGGTGGATATTGCGGTAGCACGACTGCAGGTTGAAGCGCAGATGGCCGTCTTTTTACATCGCGATCATCCGCTGGCGCAGCTTAGTACCGTAAGCGAAAGCGAGCTGGAAGGCGTTCGTCACCTGCGGCTAAACACCTGGGTTGAGGACTCTGAACCCGCGCCGATGGGACGAATCTGGTCGGCACCCACGTACTTACTGCTGTTAGAGATGGCGGAGCAGGGATTTGGCTGGACTGTTTTGCCGCGCTGGCTGGTGAAGCAGTTTGGACATGACGTCCTGAAAGAGCTGTCGATGCCGGGCTGGCCGCAGCATATCGCCATTGAGGTGGTGTGGTCGCGACGCACGCCACCTGGCCCGGCGGGCCGCTGGATGATCGATCAGCTTTGCGCCCAGCCACGGGTTTAATCGTGGCGGGCGATATCCGCAAACGGGGCGTCCAGCAGCCGCGAAAGATCCTGTGGTGCCAGTTCGATATCCAGTCCACGCTTACCGCCTGAAATAAACATGGCGTCAAATGCGCTGGCAGAATGGTCAATCACCGTAGGCAGCCGTTTTTTCTGCCCCAGTGGACTGATACCGCCCACCAGATAACCCGTGACCCGCTGCGCCAGCTGCGGGTCAGCCATATCCGCTTTCTTCGCGCCCAGCGCTTTTGCCACCTTCTTGAGATCCAGCTGTGTCGAAACTGGCGTAATCGCCACCGCCAGCTGTTTCGCCTCGCCATTCAGCGCCACCAGCAGTGTTTTATACACCTGCCGCGCATCCAGATTGAGTTTGCGCACGGCTTCATCACCAAAATGCGTTTCGTGACTGTCATGCTCATAGGGGTGCAGGATGAAGCTGACTTTTTGTTTTTCCAGCAATTTTACGGCGGGCGTCATACGGGCTCCTTACTAAGAAAAATCTTATTGCGCAGATCCATTGAAAAAGGTGGCGAAATTTTGTTCTTTGCGTAAAATTGGCCTCGCGCCCGCAATCTGATTGCTGGCGATAACCAAAATCATAAACAAATTCCTCTTTGACGGGCCGATAACATTATCGGCTCTCTTTTTTTCAGGGCTTCTTCAGCATCTCAGGCAGATTAGCTTCGCCGTACAGATGCAGCGCGCCGACCGCGACCACATAGTTTCCTGCCGCGAGCCCTCGCAGGCTGTGACACCATTGTGCATTGCGCTGACCGATCAACGTATCATTCAGCGCCTGACTAAACGTGGCGGGCAGGGTAATTTCCGGCTGGCGTGGCGGCGTATCGAGCCACCAGCTCACCATCATCTGCAGCAGTCGCGCATTGGTATGCCAGTGCAGCAGCGTATCCTGTAACAGCGCCATACCGTCATCCGGCAGTGCGGTCAGCAGGGCGATCTGTGCATCTGCGCCTTCCAGTTCAATCACCGGCTTGTTCAGATCTTTTGCTGCCTGCAGCAACTGATAATCGATGCCGTAGTCAGGTCGCAATCCCAGTCTTTGCGCCTGCTGTGCCTGTAACATCAGCGCCACCTGCCAGGCGGGCAGGTTATCCAGCAGGCTCAGGTTGAGACTCATCTCCTGACACAGTGCGGTGAGCGTTTGCATCGTACTGCTCTCCAGCCGTGTCGCGAGTGCTGGACGATCGCCCCGGTGATCAAAGGGTGATCCACCCTGCGTAATATCCGCTTCCACTATGAGCGCATCCGCCTGCTGCAACCGATGCAGCAGGCGCGGCGGCAACGGTTGCATGTCGCGCGTTCCCATATGGATGCTGCCCACCAGATGCAACTGACGATCGCCAAGCCGGACATCCATCGCAGGCCAGCGGTAACTGGCGGGAAAAAGTTGGCTGATAAAGCCGCGCAGTGAGCGCCAGATGTTGCCTGTCATTCCCAATCCTTGCGGTTCAAAACGCCATGCTAGCGACTTCAGAGAACGAAAAACAGCGCTGAAACGGCGATTACTGGCGCGGCGGCTGGTAACGCAGCAGGCGGTTTGCATTGCTGACCACCGTTATAGAGGAGAGCGCCATCGCTGCACCCGCCACAATCGGGCTAAGCAGAGTACCGGTCAGCGGATAGAGCACACCCGCAGCCACCGGAATACCGATGCTGTTATAGATAAATGCGCCAAACAGGTTCTGCCGGATATTGCGCAGTGTCGCAGAAGCGAGCGCTAACGCATCCGCCACGCTGTTCAGGTCGGCACGCATTAATGTAATGCCTGCCGTTTCCACGGCGACATCGCTGCCGCCGCCCATGGCAATGCCCACTTCGGCCTGCGCCAGCGCAGGCGCGTCATTGATACCATCACCGACCATCGCAACGCGGCGGCCCTGTTGCTGTAAGGCTTCAATGGCAGCCGCTTTGCCATCCGGCAACACGCCAGCAATGACTTCATCAATACCGGCTTCGGCTGCAATGGCGCGCGCGGTATTTTCATGGTCACCGGTCAGCATAATCAGGCGATAACCCTGCTGATGCAGCCGCTTCAGGGCGGCGCCACTTTCTGGCCGAAGCTGATCGCGGAGCGCAATCAGACCGGTTAGCTGGCCCTGTTCCGCCAGTAACACCGGCGTTGCCCCCTGTTGTGTCAGGCGCGCAATTTCTGCTTCTGCCACCTGATAATCAATGCCGCTGTCGTGTAACAGTGCAGCATTACCCAGCAGCAGCGTTCTGCCATCCAGATTACCGCTGACCCCTTTACCGCGTATTGTACGAAATTGCGCTAACTGAGGCGGTTGCGTCAGTTTCGCTTCAGCGACAATCGCTTTCGCCAGCGGATGACCCGAGGAAAACTCCAGCGCGGCCGCAGTCGCTAACACGGATTCACGGCTGGCATCACCCCAGACCAGCACCTCGCTGACCTGCGGCTTACCGGCGGTGAGAGTACCGGTTTTATCAAACACCAGCGTGTCGATTTGGCTGGCGCGCTGCAGGGCATCGGCGTCGCGGACCAGCACGCCCAGTTCAGCGGCACGTCCAACACCGGCAATAATTGACATCGGTGTCGCCAGTCCCAGCGCACAGGGGCAGGCAATAATCAGGACGGTAGTCGCGATTACCAGCATGTAAGCGATGTGTGGCTGTGGCCCGAACAGATACCACACTGCGCCGCTGAGCAGTGCAATCAGCACCACGACCGGAACAAAAACAGCAGAGATACGATCGGCCAGACGTCCCACATCCGGTTTGCTGCTCTGTGCCTGACGTACCAGCCGGATAATGCGCGACAGGGTGGTGTGATTCCCGGTGGCCCGGGCGGTAAATTCAACCGAGCCGTCCTGCACCAGCGTGCCGGCGAAGATCGCCGCACCCGGATTTTTGCTTTGCGGCACCGCTTCGCCGGTAAGCATCGCTTCATCAAACCAGGCTTCACCCGTGACGATTTCACCATCGACCGGAACCCGATCGCCGGTGACCAGGCGCAGCGTCATGCCAGGCTGGACGTCGCTTACCGGGATCAGCCGGTCACCCTGTTGATCGACCAGCCGCGCCTGGGCCGGCGTCAGATCAAGCAGGCGTTCCAGCGCCTTAGACGATCGCTGACGCGCCCGCTGCTCCAGCGCATGCCCCAGATTGATCAGTCCCAGAATCATGACGCTGGCTTCAAAATAGAGATGGCGTGCCTGCGGCGGGAAAAAGTCGGGCCACAGCACCACGCTAAAGGAGTAGACCCAGGCGGCGCCTGTGCCGAGTGCCACCAGCGTATCCATGGTGGCGCTGCCATTGCGTAAACTGCGCCAGGCACTGCGATAAAAGTGGCTGCCGGTCACGACCATGATCAGCAGGGTTACGACGCCCAGCGCCAGCCAGGTGGTGTGGTTGCTGTCGGTGAGCATCATGTTGTTGCCCACCATGCCCCAGATCATCAGTGGCACGCCAAACGCCAGGGCGACAGCAGCCTGCCAGCTGAAACGCCGCATGGCACGGCGAGCGCTGTGCTGCTGTTTTTCACGTCGCTCCTGCTCGTCATCAACGACCTGTGCGCCATAACCTGCGGCATCGACGGCAGCCACAAGCTGGTGCGGGTCAGCATTACCCAGCACCAGCGCGCTGCGTTCACCGAGATTGACCCGTGCCTGGCTGACACCGGTAACCTGCTGCAGCGCTTTTTCAACACGACTGACGCAACTGGCACAGGTCATGCCTTCAATCAGCAGCATATGGGCAGGCAACGCTTTTTCTGCCGGATGAGAAGCGGTCTCCGTTGTCAGCGCCTCCGGCGGCGGCTCCGATGCTGTCAACGGTTCAGACTTTGGGGAGGCGTCTGCTGTTTTCAGCGTGGCGTGATAACCCGCCTGTTCCACAGTAGCAATCAGCGCGGCCGCATCCGCCTGACCAGAAACCTGCGCTTCCTGTTGAGTGACCTCAGCCAAATCAACATCGTCGCGTTGTTCCAGTGCCTCTTTGACGCGTTTGACACAGTGACCGCAGGATAAGCCGTCGAGTGCCAGGGAAATAGTGTGTGACATAATCAACTCCTTCTGTAATCCCATTTGACGAATTGGTCAGTTCCGATTCATGCTTAAGCATAAACCTTCCATCAAGGGGAAGGTCAAGGGGACGCAAATGAACATCAGCGATGTGGCGAAAAAGACCGGGCTGACCAGCAAGGCGATTCGCTTTTACGAAGAGAAAGGCGTGGTGACACCGCCGTTGCGCAGTGAAAATGGTTACCGCACGTATAGCGGTCATCACATTGACGAGCTAAACCTGTTACGTCAGGCGCGTCAGGTGGGGTTCACGCTGGATGAGTGTCGTGAGCTGGTGGCGTTTTTCAATAATCCCTCGCGCCACAGTGCTGATGTCAAAGCCCGCACGCTGCAGAAAGCTGATGAAATCGCGGCGCACATTGAAGAACTCCACACCATGCGCGCACGCCTGCTGGCGCTGGCGGACGCCTGTCCCGGCGATGACAGTGCCGAGTGTCCCATCATCAATAATCTGGCCGGATGCTGCGGTCAGCGTGGCTGAATACGCAGTGTGATGCCCTCAACACCCACCACGACCACCGCTGTGCCCGCAGGCAGATCCCGATCTGCCTCAACACGCCAGCTGCTGTCCCCGATGCGCACATGGCCGGTGCGGTTGTGCAGGGCGGTATCCAGTGTAAGCTGCAACCCGATCATCTGGCTGCCGCGCTGGTTCAGAGCGTTGGGTTTTTGATGCGCCTCGCGGTGGCGCATCCAGCGATACCACAAAAAAACACACACCAGCGTCATCGCGGCAAACAGGGAGCCCTGTGCCGTCCAGCTCACTGGCATAAACCATTCAATGAGGCCGACAATAACCGCCGCCAGACCGCTCCACAGCAGATAACCGCTGGTGCCCAGCATCTCAGCCGCCAGCAGTAATCCACCCAGCGTCAGCCAGAACCAGTGCGGGTGCGCGATAATGTCGGCCAGCATCAGCGTTTCGACTCAGTGCGTGAGTCCTTCAGCAGTTCACCGATGCCTGCAATTGAACCCAGCAGACTGCTTGCCTCCAGCGGCATCATGACGACTTTGCTGTTATTCCCCTCACCGATTTTTTGCAGCGCATCGGTGTATTTTTGTGCCACGAAGTAGTTGATCGCCTGAATATCGCCTGCTGCGATCGCTTCAGAGACCATTTTCGTGGCGTTAGCTTCTGCCTCAGCCTGACGCTCACGCGCCTCTGCCTGAAGGAATGCCGACGTACGTTCACCTTCGGCTTTAAGGATTTGCGACTGCTTTTCCCCTTCAGCGCGCAGGATTGCCGCCTGCCGTACGCCTTCGGCTGTGAGAATGTCGGCGCGTTTGGTTCGCTCCGCTTTCATCTGCGCATTCATCGCGCCAATCAGTTCCTGCGGCGGACGCACGTCACGAATCTCGATACGGGTGATCTTAACGCCCCACGGATTCGTCGCTTCATCCACGATGTGCAGCAGGCGGGTGTTGATGCTGTCGCGCTGTGACAGCATTTCGTCCAGCTCCATACTGCCAAGAACAGTACGCATGTTGGTCATGGTGAGGTTCAGGATAGCCTGCTCAAGATTGCTGACTTCATAGGCGGCACGCGCAGGGTCAACGACCTGAATAAAGCAGACGGCGTCGATGGTGACGTTGGCGTTGTCTTTAGAAATGATCTCCTGCGAGGGAATATCCAGTACCTGTTCCATCATGTTGATCTTACGACCGACACGATCCATGAACGGCACTACCAGACTTAATCCTGGCTGCAGGGTGCGGGTATAACGGCCAAAGCGCTCGACCGTCCATTGAAAACCTTGTGGCACGATTTTAACGGTCGCCCAGACCGCTACCAGTGCCAGAATAATCAGGGCAGGAATAACAGTAATCATACAACCTCCGCATTGTCAGATTAACGGGCCGAGTCGCTTCGGCCCGTGGTGCTGCTGTTTAATACAGCAGGGAGTAGAGCTGGCGACGATAGCGCGCAGCCAGTGCATCGCCGGTCCCCAGCGCGGCCAGAATTTCCTGTAGCATTTTGCGCGCCTGGCCATCAGCGGCATTAAGATCGCATTTCAGGAAGCTGAACAGCAGTTCCAGTGCTTCTTCATTACGACCCACCTGATGCAGCTGTAACGAGAGTTTAGCAGCCAGTCCGGCGTTAGTCGGATCCGCTTCCAGCTCGGATTGCAGCTGCTGAATCTCCGGCGTATCCGCAGCCTGTTTCAGCAGATCGATCTGCGCCATCAGGCTCTGATAACGGGTATCCTGGTCCTGCAGCGGCACCACTTTCAGCACTGCCTCCGCTTCATCGCTGCGGTTCAGGGTAATCAGCACCTCCGCCAGCAGGAAACCAATTTCGCTGGACTGGTTGCTCAACTGCCACGCATCTTTTAACAGTGGCAGCGCCTCCAGCGGTTTCTCTTCCTGCATCAGCGCCATCGCCTGTTGCGCTTTCAGCTCTTCTTCGCGCGGCAGCACTTTTTCCAGCAGGGCGCGGATCGCTTCTTCTGGCTGTGGTCCCTGGAAGCCGTCGACCGGCTGGCCATCCTGGAACAGGTAGACGGTCGGAATTGAACGCAGACCAAACTGCGAGGCCACCCGTTGCTCTTTGTCACAATCCAGCTTTGCGAGGATAAACTGACCCGCGTACTCCTGGGCAAGACGCTCCAGCACCGGCGTCAGCTCCAGACAGTGCTGGCTGCGCTCAGACCAGAAGTAGAACAGCACCGGCAGCTGCATCGACTGCTCAAGGGTCTGCTGCAGGTTAGATTCGTTGATGTCGATGATAGAAGCTTGTGGTGACATGGATAAGTCTCTTTGCAAAAAGTGTTCTAAGAATATGGGGCCAACTGGCCCGGCTTCAAGCGCTATTACGCAGGCCTGATTAATGGCTGCGCAAAATGCGATCCAGCATCCAGCCAGGCAGTAACCGTTTCAACAGGCTCATTACGTGTGCGACCAGTGTCACCGGGTAGCGTAAACGTGGATGTTTACTCTCGAGTGCGTGACGAAGTTTAGGCAGAATGGCTTCCGGTGGCAGGGTGAAGCGTGCCGCGATGCCGGGGTTACGCACCGGATTATGCTGTTCGCCCTGCGTCACATTATCGGTAAAGCGCGTCTCAATCGGTCCCGGTTCTATCAGACTGACCCGAATGCCACTGCTGCGCACTTCCAGCCGCAGTGCATCGCTCCAGGCTTCCAGTGCATATTTACTGGCAGCGTACGCGCCCCGGCCTGGCGTGGAGATCAGTCCCAGCACCGAACTGGTATTCACAATGCGGCCATCGCCGCTGGCTTGTAACGCAGGTAACAGCCGCAGCGTTAATTGATGTACACCGAAAAAGTTGCTGGAAAACTGCTGTTCAAGTTGCTGACGGGAGAGGGTACGAAGCGGTCCATAGAGGCCAAACCCGGCGTTGTTAAACAGCGCATCCAGACGGTTATCGCATAACGCGAGTATCGCATCTGCTGCCTGATCCACGCTCTGCGGATCGTCCAGATCGAGCTGTAGCCCGGTAAAACCCAGCGTGTTCATACGCGCGACATCTTCGGCTTTGCGGCAGGCGGCGATCACCCGGTAACCTCGCGCCAGTAAATCGTGGGCGGCGACCAGGCCAATGCCGCTTGAACAACCTGTAATCAGAATAGTTTTTTGCATTTATTTACCCTATTTGCGCATCCTGGCGCGTTACGGCTGCTTAACTAAGGGGGCCAGTTCTTTTGCCATTAACGCAGAGATAAACGGCTGAGCATCAGGATTCGGATGAATACCATCCTGCTGCATCCATTCGGGTTTCAGATAGACCTGCTCCATAAAAAAGGGCACCAGAGGAATGGCATGCTGCTGTGCGAGCTCCGGATAGATGCCGCTGAACGCCTCGGTGTAGCGGCGGCCATAGTTGGCGGGCAGACGGATCTGCATCAGCAAGGGTTTCGCATTAGCGGCTTTAACATCGTCGATCACTTTACTCAGATTCTGTGCGATAGCGTCGGGCGGGAAACCGCGCAGACCATCGTTACCGCCCAGTTCGATTAACACCCATTGCGGCTTATGCTGTTTTAATAGCGCAGGCAGTCGCGCCAGTCCCTGGGCAGCAGTATCACCGCTGATGCTGGCGTTGACCACTTTCGGTTTCTGCTGCCACTGCTTATCAAGCAGGCTGGGCCAGGCCGCAGTGGCAGACATGCGATAGCCCGCACTCAGGCTGTCGCCCAGCACCATCAGGGTATCTGCAGCAGCAAGACGGGATACCAGCAGAAGAATCAATAACAGGAAGGGATAATGCCAGCGGAAAACATTGTTGAAGTTCATCATCTTACTAAGTCCGTCGGTCAGGGAGAGCATCAGTTAACCATCCTCACCGGAGTTGAGTTGGTTGTCAAACCAGCCGAGACCATTGCGCTGATTGGCGAGTCGGGTTCCGGCAAGTCTACCCTGCTGGGCATTCTGGCCGGGCTGGACGATGGCAGCAGCGGTGAAGTCCATCTGCTGGGTCAGCCGCTGCACCAGATGAATGAAGAGCAGCGTGCAGCACTGCGTGCCCGGCAGGTTGGTTTTGTGTTTCAGTCATTTATGCTGGTACCGACTCTGAATGCGCAGGAAAACGTTCAACTGCCATCACTGTTGCGCGGCGACAGCGATCGCCAGAGCCGCGAACAGGCGCGTGAACTGTTGACGCTACTCGGGCTGGGTGAGCGTCTGCATCATCTGCCCGCCCAGCTGTCCGGCGGGGAACAGCAGCGGGTCGCGCTGGCCCGCGCCTTCAGCGGTCGTCCGGGCCTGCTGTTTGCCGATGAGCCCACCGGCAATCTCGATCGTAAAACGGGTGACCGTATTGCCGACCTGCTGTTTTCTCTTAATCGCGACTTCGCCACCACGCTGATTCTGGTGACGCATGATGAACAGCTGGCGGCGCGTTGCGACCGTCGATTGCGGCTGCGTGACGGAAAATTGTGGGAGGAGCAATGATCTGGCGCTGGTTCTGGCGCGAGTGGCGCTCCCCCTCACTGCTGATCGTCTGGCTGGCTCTGACGCTGGCGGTAGCCTGTGTACTGGCGCTGGGCTCAATCAGCGATCGCATGGAAAAAGGGCTGAATCAGCAGAGTCGTGATTTTATGGCGGGTGACCGCACGCTGCGTAGCACTGATGCTGCCCCGGAAGCCTGGCTGGAAAAAGCGAAGGAAAACGGCCTGACGGTCAGTTCTCAACTGACTTTCATGACCATGACCTTTGCCGGGCAGTCGCCACAACTCGCCTCAGTCAAAGCGGTCGATGATCGCTATCCGATGTTTGGCACCTTACAGACGCAACCTCCGGGGCTGAGACCGCAGGCAGGCACCGCGCTGGCAGCACCGCGCCTGATGGCGCTGCTCAATCTGAAAGTGGGCGACACGCTGGAAGTGGGAGATACCCAGCTGCGCATCAGCGGTGAGGTAATTCAGGAGCCGGATGGCGGCTTTAACCCGTTTGAGATGGCGCCACGTCTGCTGATTAACCTGGCAGATGCGGCGAAAACCGGTGCAATTCAGCCGGGCAGCCGCATCACCTGGCGCTATAAATTCTCTGGTAATCCTGACCAGCTGACCAGCTATGACCGCTGGATTGAGCCGCAGCTGAAGGCGGATCAGCGCTGGATCAGCGTGGAGAACACGGAAGATGCGCTGGGCCGTTCGATGCAGCGCGCGCAGCAGTTCCTGCTGCTCTCGGCCTTGCTGACGCTGATGCTGGCGATTGCAGCCGTGGCGGTCGCCATGAGTCACTACTGCCGCAGCCGCTACGATCTGGTGGCGGTGCTGAAAACCCTGGGTGCGACGCACGGCGCGTTGCAGCGCTTAATCATCGGTCAGTGGCTGGCGGTGCTGCTGCTGGCGGCGATTGCCGGTGGCCTGGTGGGGCAGGGCGTGGAAGCGATCCTGATGGCGATGCTGAAACCGGTATTGCCTGCCAGCTTACCGGCAGCCAGCGTCTGGCCATGGATCTGGGCAGTGGGTTCATTATTTGTGATTTCGCTGCTGGTGGGACTGCGTCCCTATCGTCTGCTGCTGGCAACCCAGCCGCTGCGGGTGCTGCGGCGCGATGCCGTGGCAAACCTCTGGCCGCTGAAGTTCTATATTCCAGTGATGATTGCGGTGGTCGTGACGCTGTTAGCGCTGCTGATCGGCGGCAGTAAAATGCTCTGGGCGCTGCTGGCGGGTGTGGTGGTGCTGGCAGGATTACTGGCGTTACTCGGCTGGGGAACTCTGCTTCTATTGCGTCGGCTGGTGGTGCGCAATCTGGCGCTGCGGCTGGCGATCAACCGGCTGCTGCGCCAGCCTGGCATGACGCTGAGCCAGCTCGCCGCTTTTTCACTGTCATTTATGCTGCTGGCGCTGCTGCTGGTAATGCGTGGCGATCTGCTGGATCGCTGGCAGCAGCAGTTACCGGCGGATAGCCCGAACTTCTTCCTGTTGAACATGACGGCGGACCAGGTGCCGCAGGTGCGTGACTTCCTGCAGTCGCATCAGATCACGCCCGGGACCTTTTACCCGATTGCGCGGGTACGGCTTAGTGAACTCAATGGCAAACCGGCCGATCCGAAGCTGGATAACGCCCTGAACCGTGAGCTCAACCTGACGGAACTGGCCGATCGCCCGGATCACAATCCGCTGGTGGCAGGCAACTGGCCACCAAAAGCGGGTGAAGTGTCGATGGAAGTGGAACTGGCGGATCGGCTGGGGCTGAAGCTCGGCGATACCCTGACGTTCGACGGCGATACGCAGACGTTCAGCGCGCGTATTACCAGCCTGCGTAAAGTGGACTGGGAAAGCCTGAAGCCGAACTTCTTCTTTATCTTCCCGCCGGGTGCGCTCGACAGCCAGCCGCAGACCTGGCTCACCAGCTTCCGCATGGAGGCGAACCCGGATCTGCTGGCGCAGCTGAATCGTGCTTTTCCGGCGCTGAGTCTGCTGGATATCGGCAGCATCATGCAGCAGATAGGTCAGGTACTGACGCAGGTCAGCCGGGCGCTGGAGATCATGGTGGTACTGGTCACTGCCTGCGGTGTGTTACTGCTGCTGGCGCAGATTCAGGTCGGAATGCGGCAACGCAGGCAGGAGCTGGTGGTCTACCGCACGCTGGGTGCGGGCAAAAGACTGCTACGCACCACGCTGTGGTGTGAGTTTGCCCTGCTCGGCGTCGTCTCGGGCGTGGCGGCCGCGATGGGAGCAGAAGCGGCGCTATGGGGATTACAGACAAAGATTTTCGATTTCCCGTGGCAGCCTGACTGGACATTATGGCTGGCACTGCCGTTATGCGGCGCGTTGCTGTTATCGCTGTGCGGTGGCTGGCTTGGGATTCGGTTACTGAAAGGGAAGGCGTTGTTCAGGAAGTTTGATGCGGCATAAAGCAGGGCTGACTAAGGCGGCATGAGGCCGCCTTTGACCTTTATCCGGAACGCCCCCAGAACCCGCAAGCGGGTAACGGGAAACTACAGCTTTTCAACGGCCCAGGCGATGCCGCTGGCGTACTCTTCCGGGAGCTGGGGCACCAGCGCATTCAGTGCTGTTTTGAGCCGCCCGGCATCGCTGTCGGTCAGATTCAGATGACCCACTTTACGGCCCGGTCGCACTTCTTTGTCGTACCAGTGCAGATGCACCAGCGGCTGCTGCAGCCAGCTGAGATTCACATCGGTGCCGATCAGATTAACCATTACCGACGGCGCAAACACCACCGGCTGTGGCAATGCCAGACCAAGAATGGCGCGCAGATGCAGCTCAAACTGGCTGATCGACGCACCGTTCTGCGTCCAGTGACCACTGTTGTGCACGCGGGGCGCCAGCTCATTAATCAGCAGCCCATCAGGCGTAACGAAACACTCCATTGCCATTACGCCAACGTAATTCAGTGCCTGCATAATGGCGCTGAGCATCGATTCAGCCTGCTGCTGCTGCTGAGCCTGGTCTGCCTGCGGAAACGCTACACTGGTGCGCAGAATGCCATCCTGATGCAGGTTATGCGTCAGCGGATAGAATACAACGGTGCCATCGTGACCGCGTGCGCCCACCAGTGAGACTTCACCGGAAAAGTTGATGCCCTGCTCAACGATACATTCGCCGTAACACGCTTCGGGTAGCTGATGCGTCTCATCAGCACGCAGACGCCACTGACCTCGCCCGTCGTAACCGCCGGTGCGGCTTTTCACGATGGCCAGTTCGCCCAGCGAGTCAAACACTGCCGGCCATTCGCTTTTATCGGCCAGCAACTGCCATGGCGCGGTGGCAAGCCCCAGTTGGTCCAGCAACTGTTTCTGCGTCAGACGATCGGCCAGACGCGGAAAAATATCACGGTTAACAAAGGCCGGATGGCTCGCCAGTTCGCGCGTCAGCGCGGTCTCCGGCCAGCGTTCGATTTCGGCGGTGATCACACTGTCAGCGATGGGCAGGGAAGCAGGATCCGCCTCCAGACCCACCGGATAGACCGCGATCCCCAATGGTTCACCTGCCTGACGCAGCATACGACCCAGCTGGCCGTTGCCCAGTACGCAAACCGGCTTCATGCATCCACCCGCGGATCAGGATGGTTCAGCACCTCATCGGTCTGACTCTGACGCCAGGTCGTCAGGCGTGACGCCAGCCCACTGTCATGCAGCGCCAGAATCTGTGCGGCCAGCAGCGCGGCATTGGCTGCGCCTGCTTTGCCAATCGCCAGCGTTCCGACCGGAATGCCGCGCGGCATCTGCACAATTGAATAGAGGCTATCCACGCCGCTTAGTGCAGCGCTCTGCACCGGTACACCCAGCACTGGCACCAGAGTTTTTGCCGCCAGCATACCTGGCAGATGTGCTGCGCCACCTGCGCCAGCAATAATCACCTGAAAACCGTTATCGGCTGCCGTTTCGGCAAAGCTGAACAGTTTATCCGGGGTACGGTGCGCAGAGACTACTTCAACATGAAAAGGGACGTCCAGGCTGGTGAGGATCTCAGCGGCGAACTGCATGGTGGCCCAGTCACTTCTGGAACCCATAACAATGGCGATGCGGGCCGGGGCGTTGGATGACATGCGGTCAACTCCTGTGAATAGACAAACAGACCTGGCCGGGCGGACAGGTTTTGAAGGGCACCGAGAATAGCATGAGAAGCACGCAAGGAAAACGGTTGCGTCCCGCTAACGTCCGCGAATTAACCGCAGATTAGAAGTCGAAATCGATGAGCTGAATGCCGCTGGCGTCGAGCTGAATCATGGAACCCCGGCTGTGCCAGGCACCCAGCACCGCGCGTTCCGCCGTTTCACCCTGCAGGTTCAGCGTATGAATGGCCGGGCGATGGGTATGACCGTGGATCAACAGCGGCACCTGCTGGCGCAGCATAGCGGCAGTGACTGCCTCCTGGTTTACATCCATGATGGTCTGGGATTTGTGCTGGTTTGCCTGTTTACTGTCGGCGCGCATCCGGGCCGCAATGCGTTTGCGGATCCTCAACGGCAGCGCCAGGAACAGTCGCTGGATCCACGGATTGTGCACTTTGGCACGAAAGCGCAGATAACCCGCATCGTCGGTGCAGAGCGTATCACCGTGCATGATGAGCAGCCGATGGCCGTAGAGCGTCAGCACCTGCTCTTCCGGCAGCAGCGTCATGCCGCTTGCGCGCGCAAAGCGTCGGCCAATCAGGAAATCCCGATTGCCATGGATGAAGAAGACCGGAACCGGGAGGGCGCGCAGGGCGCGGGCAATCTGCTGATGCAGAGGATTGGGATCGTCGTCACCAATCCAGGCTTCGAACAGATCGCCGAGAATATAGAGCGCGTCGCAGTGGGGCGCTTCGCGCTGTAAAAAATGCAGAAAACCGGCGGTAATCGCCGGTTCTTCCTGACACAGATGGAGATCTGCGATAAACAGCGTGCGCGACATTACTCGCTGACGGTCACTTTCTGGATAACGACGTCATCTTTTGGCACATCCTGATGCATGCCGCTGCGGCCAGTAGAGACTGCTTTGATTTTCTCGACCACATCCATGCCTTCAACCACTTCAGCGAACACGCAGTAGCCCCAGCCCTGAACGCTTTCGTCACGGAAGTTCAGGAAGTCGTTGTCAGCTACGTTGATGAAGAACTGTGCGGTGGCAGAGTGCGGCGCAGAAGTACGTGCCATTGCCAGCGTACCTTTGGTGTTTTTCAGACCGTTGTTCGCTTCATTCTGAATTTCGGCTTTGGTTTCTTTCTGCTTCATGCCCGGCTCGAAGCCGCCGCCCTGAATCATAAAGCCGTTGATTACGCGGTGGAAAATGGTGTTGTCGTAAAAACCTTCACGGCAGTAATCCAGGAAGTTCTGTACGGTTGCCGGCGCTTTATCATCGAAAGTTTTGATTACGATATCGCCATGGTTCGTCTGGAAAGTTACCATTTTTGTCGTCCTGTAAAGGTTGTCATCAGTTGCTGAGGTCGCGGTGTCGATTGGCGTACCTCTTTTTGTCGACCGTTCTTATATCATAATTTCCAATGACGCGTCAGCAGCACGGCGCAGTTGGCTTGCTTTGCGTCGCGCGAGCGATAAAAATACGGCACAATGTCTGGATACTTAAAAGTGCCAACCACACGCGAAAACGGAACCGTTCAATGCTTAAGATTTATAACACCCTGAGTCGACAGAAAGAGGAATTCAAACCCATTCATGCCGGTAAAATCGGGATGTATGTTTGCGGCATCACGGTGTATGACCTCTGTCACATTGGTCATGGGCGGACGTTCGTGGCATTTGACGTCGTGGCGCGCTACCTGCGTTACCTCGGTTATCAGCTTAATTATGTCCGTAACATCACTGACATTGATGACAAAATCATCAAACGCGCCAACGAAAACGGCGAGAGCATCGAAACCCTGACCAACTGCATGATCGGCGAGATGCACAATGACTTCGCTGCGCTGGGGATCCTGCCGCCCGATGAGGAGCCGCGCGCGACCCGTCACATCGCTGAGATTATCGAGCTGGTGGAAAAACTGATTGCTCGCGGTCACGCCTATGTAGCGGACAATGGCGACGTGATGTTCGATGTGCTCAGCGATACCGATTACGGCGCGCTGTCGCGTCAGGATCTGGAGCAACTGCAGGCGGGCGCACGTGTTGAAGTGGCCGATGTGAAGCGCAACCCGATGGATTTCGTGCTGTGGAAAATGTCCAAAGCGGATGAGCCAGCCTGGTCATCGCCGTGGGGCAACGGCCGTCCTGGCTGGCACATTGAGTGTTCTGCGATGAACTGCAAACAACTGGGTACGCATTTCGATATCCATGGCGGCGGTTCAGACCTGATGTTCCCGCACCATGAAAACGAAATCGCTCAGTCGAGCTGCGCCCATGACGGCCCTTACGTCAATTACTGGATGCACTCCGGCATGGTGATGGTTGACCGTGAGAAGATGTCCAAATCACTCGGCAACTTCTTTACCGTGCGTGACGTGCTGCAACATTACGATGCGGAAACAGTGCGTTACTTCCTGATGTCCGGTCACTATCGCAGCCAGCTTAATTACGGCGAAGATAACCTGAATCAGGCGCGTGCGGCGCTGGAGCGTCTCTATACGGCGCTGCGCCACACCGACAGCAGCGTACCTGCAAGCGGCGGCGACGCGTTTGAAGCGCGTTTCCGCAGCGCGATGGATGATGATTTCAACACCCCGGAAGCCTACTCTGTGCTGTTCGATATGGCGCGTGAAGTCAACCGTCTGAAAAGCGAAGATGGTGCTTCAGCACATGCGCTGGCGTCTAAACTGCGCGAAATGGCTAACGTGCTGGGTATCCTGCAGCAGGATCCTGAGCTGTTCCTGCAAAGCGGCGCGCAGGTGAATGACGAAGAAGTTGCCGAGATTGAGCATTGGGTGAAGGCTCGTGCCGATGCACGCGCTGCCAAAGCCTGGGCAGAAGCGGATATCGCGCGTGACAAACTTAACGCGCTGGGTGTCATCGTCGAAGATGGGCCACAAGGGTCCAGCTGGCGTCGAAAATAAACCGGAGAGGGCGAGCAATCGCCCTTTTTTATTATGGCGATTGAACAGATTCAGATCCGCGGCTTCCGCTCAATACGGAACCTGACGCTATCGCTTCAGCAGCTGAATGTGGTGAGCGGTCCCAACGGCTGCGGTAAATCCAACCTCTATAAAGCGGTGCGGTTGCTGCATGAGGCTGCCAGCGGTCGTCTGGCGCTGGCGCTGGCTGAAGAAGGCGGCATCCAGAAAGCGATGTGGGCCGGTGGTTTACGCCGGGGCGATCGCCGACACGATCCAAAGCGACTGGAGCTGGCGGTGGTAATGGATGATATGGATTACCAGCTGGAGATTGGTTTTCCCGAGCCACTGTCGACCAGCCTGTTCAATCTGGATCCGCTGGTGAAGCAGGAGCGGCTCTGGCTCAGCGGCCAGCGACGTCGTCCTTCTGCCTGCATCATGCAGCGCGAAAACCAGACCGCCTTTCTGCACAACGTTGAAGGTGAGCGCGTCGCCTATCCGGCAGTATTGCATCCGGAGGAGTCGCTGTTTGGTCAGCTTGGCGAACCCCATCTTTATCCGGAGCTTTCGCAACTGCGTGAACGTCTGCAGCAGTGGCGCTTCTACCACGAGTTCGCGGTCTGGCCCGGCTCACCGATTCGTGCGCCGCAGATTGGCGTGCGTGCGCCGGTGCTCGCTCACGATGGCCGCAATCTGGCAGCGGCCTGGGCGACCATCGTGGAGCGTGGTCATTCAGAACTGTTGTTTGAGGTTATGGCGCAGGCGTTTCCCGACTGCCAGTTTGACGTCGAGGTGCAGAACGGCCGTTTTCAGATGCTGATGTCCCGTCATGGCATTCTGCGTCCGCTGGAGAGCGCGGAGTTTTCTGATGGCACGCTGCGGTTTCTCTGTCTGGTTGTGGCGCTGCTCAGCCCGCGTCCACCCGCCTTTATGGCACTGAATGAACCGGAAAACAGCCTGCATGAGGATTTGTTGCCTGCGCTGGCGCGGTTAATCGCCGAAGCCAGCGAGTACAGTCAGCTCTGGATCACCAGCCATTCACCCCGACTTGCAACGCTGATTGCGCAGCATACGGCGGTGAATCATATTGCACTGGAGCAACGGGAAGGGGAGACGCGTGTGAAGGAGGATGAACCGCTGTAATAGCGTCCCCGCAGGGACGCTCCGGAATTACTCGACCACAGTGATGCGGAAACCGGCAAATTCCACGGTCTGACCGGCTACGATCTTGCAGCGCTTACGGGTTTCAACCGCGCCATTCACCTTCACTTCACCCTCGGCAATCACGACTTTCGCCTGTGCACCGCTCTGAACCCAGCCTTCCAGCTTTAACAGGTCACACAGATCGACATGCGGGAATTTACACAGTGAAAAACTTGTCATTTAAAAAACCTCTTTATCATGAAACTCTTCGCACGCCTGCAGCGTGTTTTGAATCAATGTTGCTACTGTCATTGGACCCACACCGCCCGGCACCGGGGTAATGTAAGATGCGCGCGCTGATGCGCTGTCATAGTCAACGTCGCCTACGACTTTGCCGCTCTCCAGACGGTTAATGCCCACGTCGATAACGATGGCACCGGGTTTGATCCAGTCGCCCGGAATAAAGCCTGGCTTGCCCACAGCAACGACCAGCAGATCGGCGTGCTCAATGTGATGACGCAGATCTTTGGTAAAGCGATGGGTAACCGTTGTCGTACAGCCCGCGAGCAAGAGCTCCATGCTCATCGGACGACCAACGATGTTGGATGCCCCGACCACCACAGCGTTCAGGCCATAAGTGTCAATGTTGTAGCGCTCCAGCAGCGTGACGATACCGCGTGGCGTGCAGGGACGCAGGGTTGGTGCACGCTGACACAGGCGGCCAACGTTATAAGGGTGGAACCCATCGACATCTTTGTCAGGCGTAATCCGCTCCAGCACTTTCACGTTATCGATGCCCGCTGGCAGCGGCAGCTGTACCAGAATGCCATCGATTTCATCATCCTGATTGAGCTTATCGATCAGCTCCAGCAGATCAGCCTCGCGGGTGGTGGCAGGCAGATCGTAAGAGCGGGAGTGGAAACCAACCTCTTCACAGGCGCGGCGTTTGCTGGCCACATAGATCTGCGAAGCCGGATTTTCACCCACCAGAACCACTGCCAGACCTGGGGCACGTTTTCCGGCCGCCAGACGCTGCTTCACTTTTTCCGCAACCTCAACGCGCACCTGCTGCGCAATCGTTTTACCGTCAATAATTTTTGCTGCCATCAGAGAGGAAATCCACTGTGTTGTGTTGAATCGGGGAAGGGCGCTATTTTGTCAGAAGCGTGGGCTGCTGTCAGTTACAGTTTCAGCCGTGTATGCGCTTTCCGATGTTTTCGTCGCGACGATGCCAGCCTGCATGCGTATGATATCTGCAGGACAATCCGGGGACGATGTAATGATTTGGATAATGCTTGCGACTCTGGCGGTGGTATTTGTCGCTGGATTTCAGCTGCTCACCGCGGGCTCACGCCACGCCGCCCAGCGGCTCAGCAAACGACTGCAGCTGCCACCGGTACAGGTGGAATCAATGATCTCTATGATGGGAAAAGAGGCCGCGAAAGAGTTTACCGACTATCTCAGCCACGATAATGAAACGCATCTGCATAATGGCGCAGCGGTACTGCTGATCTGGCAGGTGTTGATTGTTGATGGCAGCGAGGAGAACAGCCAGCGCTGGCATACGATTCTCAGTCGCGCCGGTTTTTCACCGCTTATCAGCCGCCAGCAGCTGCTACTCGCGCTGGGCTTTCTGCGCCAGCTGGAACCGGACAGTCAGGAACTGCACGCACTTCGTGAGCAATACAACGCGCGCTTCACATCACAAGGGATTGAGCTGGAAGGAGAATTGACCGGCAGCAGTAAACTCGTGTCGCTCAGCGAATGGCGCAGTCGTCACTGACGCCAATTGGTTATTCCCGCAGCACTTCGCTGCGGGGAAACGGCAAAAACGTTGACGTACCCGCTTCCCGACGTATAATCCGTGCCATCTCCATGCGCCCTTAGCTCAGTTGGATAGAGCACCGGCCTTCTAAGCCGTAGGTCACAGGTTCGAATCCTGTAGGGCGTACCAAATTCTCTCCTATTTTTTGCATACTGAGACTTTTTTTTCTCTATTGTCAGTTTGATACCTCAACATTTTACTCTTATTTATGTTCAAAAAACGAATTGCCCGCATTACTCGCATGGCTGTTTGGATAGGTTAGTATTTTTCTGTGCTTACGATCTCCTTATTGTGCATGCTGTTTTTTGCATATAGCATTTTAATATCATGCGCAATTGCATGGATATGATGTTCAGGCAGAGCCTTCTGAGGTGAGGAAACGTTGATACCAGTGCTGGCCAGGTAAGCAGGTTGGTTAGCATGTGTCTCGTTCACTGTGCTATATTTCGCACGTATCGCAACGTTATTCAGGATGAATCAGATGAACGAATTTGAGCAAGAACTCTATAATAACGGCTTCTCTGCTAAAGATATCGGTAAGCTCAAGAGCATCATTAAAAAAGACGAATCAAAAAAAGATACACTACAAAGCCTCGTTATTGATTTGAGTAAACGCTTCTGGGGCGGTGTCATTGCTCTTGTTATTTTGCTACTGATTGGACTGGATGGCATTTTCAATGCGGATGCTTCAAATGCCATTCCATATATTATTGTTCTGACGTTTGCATTTCTTGTGGTCTATTTTGTGACTCCTCTGAACCTCTCCTGGAAAGCTAACAGGTTTATCAGAAAAACCAGAGGTTAGTTTTGAGCAGGGCTATTTTGCATTTGGTATAGGTTCAAACCTACTCCAGCCCCCTTATAGGCTGCTCCAGCGCCTTTTAAGGCAAGTGCTGGTTTACTCATAACCTGAACCTTGCGGTAATAGTCTGTTGGCAGATATTTGTATAGCCGCCATGCTTCTGGCTTTAAAGTCAGTTTGAAAATGCCATAGTATGATGTTGTCAAATCAACTACCTGATAGGCTAACAAGCCGAGTCGCTTATCAAAACCAAAAAAATCTGCAACATCTTCATATTTATCTCTTATTGGGTTCGATGGGTGAGGCACACCGCTGAGTTTTCCTATGCTCTCAATCCCTGATCCCACTCCATTCATCACCAGGGTCGAACCCGCTACAACACCTAAAATATTACCTGTAGTGACAGAACCTACAATCAGACCGACACCAGCCACGATTTGCAAGCCACTTAACACCACGCCGATCCCATTGATGACATATCCAATGACCTTTTCATGGTCATGATAAAACTGCACCGAAGACGATACGACAGCTTCACCGGTCCTAAGCATTCTGTCCTGAATCTTGAGATGCTGACTTTCCTGCTTAAGATTCTGAATGCACTCCTGACACTGATCGTCAGAATTTGAAGTACGAATGGTATGGATCTGTAAACGAGCGAACTCGCGCACCTCATCCTGGAATTTCAGTTTTACAAGAGCATCCTTGAGGTGAAATTGAGAAAGTGAAGTAGCTATATTAACTAACTGATTAGCTTCAAGATTTGCCATCGTCAGAAAGTAGTTTGAGAGTCTTTTTGTGTCCCAGTAGTTGTCCATAACAGTGCCTCTGTAAAAACGTGGTCTCACAAAACGTGATTTTCAGATCCTAAAATAGCTGGAGTTGTATGGGATCACAAATTGAGGTGTGCAAGTTTTGCAATGCTGAGCAATTTATCGATGATTGACCTGCTGACCTGCTGACCTGCTGACCTGCTGACCTGCTGACCTGCTGACCTGCTGACCTGCTGACCATGAATAGTGATGTATTCATAAGTCACTGGAGAAGATCCTTTGAAGAAGTATTTTTCCTACACACCAATCTTCAGTATTCTCCGCGAGACAGAAGCCGGTGTTTTGGCCCGGGAGCTCTGCCACAGGCTGTATACCGGAAGTCTCATCAGCTGCTAACCGTACTCAGGATTTCGGTCAACACACCATCAATATGTAGCCTGCATAAATTTATAAGGCAGAAGCTATTATAATCAGGGGTTAAAACTATTTTTTAAAATATACGAATATTTTTTAAGGTGATTTTGTTGATTTTTATTCAGGAGCTGGCTGTAAAAATAACATATTCTTTTCATGTTGTATGATTTTCAATTCTTTGTTGCTGGTCATTTTTTCTGTGTAATCTGATTATACATGCTCGAAAGCTGTTCTTCAGTGAGTGATGCGCCAACCTTTATTTAACATTAATTTAAAGTTGGTTCATTTTTGATTGTGTCTTTGTTTAAGGTTCCTGAACTTAAAGGTGGTGTCAGGAAAAAAATTTAGTTACATTAGTTTCGCATTAACGAGATGATGAATGAAATTACATAATATGGATCCGGCTGGTAATAATGATTTTTTGGGTGGATGGCTGGTTTTTTATTAGGGCGTTTAAAGGAAGGTAATAAGCAGGTGATTTTTTTAATTATTCCTTTTATTCTTGCTCGCAGTGTGAAATTGCTTCGCTTAATACGATAGGTGAAGGTTTTGACGTTAACATGCTTTTTCAGGGCGAAGTGAGCTATTAAAGTTATCTGTTTAATTTTATCCTCTGGCTTGCGGGCATGATAAATGTCAGAGAACTAATACATGCTGGGACACCCACTGCAGTGGAACCAAATGTCCTCTTCAGGAATCTGATCATGTTAATAAACCAGAGCAAAGTTACAGCGAGGATTATGAACGTCAACACTGAGCGTGGGTAAAATTCAAAAGCGAGGTTAATACGCCGAATTCAACTTATTTGAGATGTCACCAAATTCCATTGTCTTTTCTATGGGGCTGTTTTTAGCTTGCTACCGATTTTGCTGGTGAACTGAGCGGATTTTTTAAATATTAAAAATCTAATTTTCTCTTGAGATCTTAATGTCTGTGAGTTTAATTCATGTCAGAAACCCAAAGTAAACTGGGCAAGGCCCGGCCGCCACGCGTGCATATTACCTATGACGTTGAAGTTGGTGGCGCGGAAACCCAGAAAGAGTTGCCACTGGTTATTGGTGTGATGGGCGAATTTTCGGATGAAAAAAAGCCCCTTCGTGAGCGACGCTTTGTTCAGATTGATAAAGACAATTTTAATGAAGTGATGCAGGGCATGAAGCCTGAAATCGAAATGCTGGTTGATAATGAACTGAATAATGACGATGGAAAGCTGTCGGTCGCACTGCGTTTCAATTCTATTGAGGATTTCGCTCCTGAAAATATAGCTCTACAGGTGGAGCCTCTGAAAAAACTACTTGAGCTGCGGGAGCAACTGAGTGATTTACGCAACCGTACAGCCAGTAATGATCGCCTGAAAGAACAACTGGCGGAACTGCTGGCCAATCAGCCTTCAGAAACGAAAGTTGATAATGTGGGAGAAGAGGCAGAATGAGTGCTGAGGAAATGCAGGCTGCAGTCACAGAGGCGGTCAGTGCCGATTACCTTGATCAGATAATTGACAATACCCAGGCTATCAGGCGTGAGTCTGATCGCAGCAAGCTGAGGTCTCAGCTTGATAGTTTCCTCAGTGAGGTGGCAACAGGCGCTGTTGTTGTAAGTAATGACCTGGTGGGTAGCATTGAGGAGCGCATCACAGTCATTGATGCCCTTCTTTCGGCGCAGATCAGCAAAATCATGCAGGCGCCAGCGTTTCAGAAAATGGAATCTTCGTGGCGGGGTCTGCAGAAGCTGGTTCAGAGCAGCGTTACGGAAAACACGAAAGTCCGGGTGTTGAATTGTACCAAAAAAGAGCTGATCCGCGATTTTAAATCTGCCTCTGATTTTGACCAGTCAGTCCTGTTCAAAAGCGTCTATGAGAGCGAATACGGCACTTTTGGTGGAGAGCCGTACTCCGCATTTGTGGGCGATTTTGAATTCGACGCCATGCCGGAAGATTTATATCTGCTGGAGCAGATTTCTCATGTGGCGGCGGCAGCTCACGCCCCTTTCCTCACGGCAGCGGATGCCGGCATGTTTGGTATGAATAACTTTCAGGAGATGCCGCGTCCCCGGGATCTCGGCAAGCTTTTTGACACGTCAGACTATATCCGCTGGCGTTCTTTCCGACAGAGCGACGACGCCCGCTACGTTGGACTCACACTTCCCCGGGTTATAGGTCGCCTGCCTTATGGTGCCAAAACAACACCAGTAGAGATGTTCAATTTCGAAGAGAAAATCGACGAGAGCCGTGAGGGAGCCAGCTATCTGTGGATCAATGCCGCCTATGAACTGGCCGGCCGAATGATTTCTGCTTTTGAAGATCATGGATGGTGTGCGGCTATTCGCGGTGTTGAAGGTGGTGGTCTGGTGAAGTCGATGCCGGTGTATAACTACATTTCGCATACCGGCGAGAAGGTATTGCAGTGTCCAACGGAAGTGGCTATCTCCGACCGCCGTGAAAAAGAGTTAGCAGACCTCGGGTTCATTCCTCTGGTGTACTGCAAAGGAACGGATTATGCCGCCTTTTTCGCTGTGCAGTCGGCAAATAAACCGCGGAAATATGACTCCAACCTTGCAAACGCGAATGCGCGGTTATCAAACCAGCTGCAGTACATTATGACCACATCAAGGTTTGCTCATTACCTTAAATCGATTGTGCGGGATAAAGTCGGCAGTTTTATGTCCAGAACAGAATGTCAGAACTTCCTGCAAAACTGGATTAATCAATATGTGGTGGGCTCTGACAATGTCGGCCTGCATATTAAGGCCAGCCATCCGCTGCGCGAAGCCCGGATTGAGGTAGTGGATGTCCCGGGATGTCCCGGAAGCTATCGTGCCGTGGCCTATCTGAGGCCTCACTTCCAGCTTGAGGGACTGACGATGTCGCTTCGGCTTGTAGCTGAATTACCTGCATCGGCAGGCTGATAAAAAACGTATTATAACCAGGAGAAGATATGTCCAGTGCAAGTAATCTATTTATGCAAATCGACGGTGTAAAAGGAATTGTAACTGATAAACAGTATAAACAGTGGATTGCTATCGGTCATGCATCAATGGGCGTGCATAGCCAGGCCAGTATTGATAATGGCAGTGGGCAACTGAATAGCAGCGGCGTGCATTTTGAAGATATTTCTATTGCGAAGGCGCTGGATGCCACATCAACCCAACTGGTTGATATGGTTGCGCAGGGAACCAACGTTAAAAAAGTGATTATTGCGCTGAACGTCAAAACTGACAATAAAGATAATGAAATTTGCCGCTGGGAATTTGAGAATTGCATTTTTACCAGCCATAACATCAGCCTGCATAATTCAAACGGTATACCTGATGAGCAGCTTGCCATGGTATTTGGCTCGGTTAAGTTCCAGACCAGTATGATTACGTCTGAAGGTTCAACCAGTAAACAGGGTCCTGTTGGCTGGAATCAAGTCACTAATACCAAACTTTAAGTTAAGCGGCAGCGCGCTTTATAGCGTGCTGCTTATGGGAACATTATGCTTTTACAGCTGCTGTCTGATGATAATCCTGTCGCCCAGGATGAAATCCCGGAAATTATTTCGGATGACGGGGTGCTCGCAGCGGAGCTATTGATGCTGCTCTCATCCAGGCCTCGGCACTACCACGTTTCAGACATGCCTGAAATATGTCAGTCGGTCATTAACTACGGTATCAGCGATGTGTTTCCGGGAGGGATATCCAGAAGTGATAGAAATATTATTCTTGAATCCCGCATTTTACGTGCGCTTCAGCTTTTCGAACCGCGTTTAAAAGACGTCACGGTGTCCGCCGGAAACGAAAGTTATGGATGCAGTTCCTTTATTATTGAGGCTGAAAAAAATAATGCTCCCATCCGTTTTTATCTGGAATGGGATGACGTCCTCAGCCATTTCTCATTACGTTAACAGTGGTTTCTGACATGCTGTCAAAGAAGTTGCTTTCTTATTATCAGAATGAGTTGAGCTATCTCAGAAAATACGGAAAACGGTTTTCCCGTCATTTTCCGAAGGTTGCCCGACGTCTTGGCATGTCAGATGGACTGTCCGAGGATCCGCACGTTGAGCGGATCATCGAGTCTTTTGCACTTGTTACTGCGCAAATTCAGCAGCGTCTGGATGAGGATATGCCTGAAGTAACCGAAGCTCTGCTGACCGTTCTGGCTCCTCAGTTTCTCCGGCCGTACCCGTCGGTATGTATTGTACAGATGCAGCCTGACAAAAGAATCAGCGGACTGACCACTGGCTGTGAGGTTGAGGCCGGGACAATGCTCTATACCCGACAATCAGAGGAGCATGTCTGCCATTTCAGGACGCTTTACCCGGTCATTATGGAGCCCATGACGCTTGAGGAAACAAGTCTCAGGTTTGATAACAGCACTCTGCGCTGGCAACTGGAATTACGGCTTCAGGTCTGGCCGGGAGCAATCCTTAATTCACCCTCACTGCGCTTTTATCTTAATGGCAGCAGTCTGGCAGTGAATATACTTTACACACTGATAAATGATGAGATTGAAGCCTTTTCACTGGTTTGCGGAGAAAAGCATTATTTACTTTCTGAATCTGATATTCAGGTCGTGGGATTTAACCGTGCAGAGAGTATTCTCGAATGCGATCCCCGTATATCACCGGTCTATGCTCTGCTTCAGGATTATTTTTATTTCCCTCAGAAGTTCCATTTTATTGATTTCAGCCTGCCCGCAGGACTCACTGTGACATCGAATGAGGTCATGTTGTTCAGGCTGCGTTTTCGCCAGTGCGCGATGGTTGCAATGCTGGATAAAATTGCTTGCTCGGTTGACCGACATTTTTTCCGGCTGCACTGTACGCCGGCAGTAAACCTTTTTCCAATGCGCGCTGAACCTCTGGTTCCGCACGATGATACTGCGGAATATCCTGTGAGACCCGATATCCGTCATGGTGATGCTATAGGAATATGGTCAGTGAACCGCGTTTGTGCCACGCACAAAACGGGTAATGAAATCAGCACAAGGGATATCGCGCCGCTGTTTGGTCTGTCGCATTCCGTTACAGGGGGAGAGCAGGGGACATACTGGCAGTGTATGCAGCGTGAAACCGTTGATGAAAGTGGCCCTGCAAACCGCCTGTTTATTGCTTTTTCCGACCGCGGTGAAAAGCCTCTGACGCCGAAGAATGACTTGATTAATATAGAACTGACCTGCTATGACCGGGATATACCCTCCAGCATACGCAATGGTAATCCTGAAGGGGATTTCGAGTCGGATCTGGCAGTAGCGGGAGTGACCATTACGGCACTCACGCGGCCCACGCGAACCGTCTCTCAGCCGGTAAAACAGGCTTCACGCTGGCGGCTCATCTCGCATTTATCCCTCAATCATATGCTCATCAGCGGCGATAACGGGGTTCAGGTCCTTAAAGAAACATTTGCGCTATATAACATTAATGATAATCCCGCTATTCAGCAGCTGATCGGATTAATCAAACATGTCGTTGTAACACCTGTGACCGCTCGTCTGGTGAGCAACGATCCCCTGTCAATGGCGCGTGGGGTTGAGATCTGTGTGACTTTCCAAAGTTCCGCCGCAGAAGAACCTGAGTATTTTCTATTCTGTCGTTTTATTGAGCACTTTCTTTCGCTTTATGCACCAGTAAACAGCTTTTCACAGGTCGTAACCTGCATCGAATTTCATCAGGAAAGCCGGCGAGTGTGGCCTGTGCGGAGCGGGAGGCTGTCGTGGATTTAAGTACGATTTTCAGCCGATATAACTTTTTCCAGCAGGTTCGCCTGATGTTGCGGCGCCTGAAGGAACGACCTGAGAGTAACGGAACAAAATCGCTGACCAGTGATATCAGTTTTGTATCGCCTCTTTCACTTGACGCTCCAGCAGGCGAAGTGGGTCAAATTATCAGAACGGAAGAGGGAGTATGGCAGGTTGAGGTTCTGATGTATGGAATGACGGGTGCTCTGGGAGCACTACCCACGACGTATACAGAATGGATGCTGGAGCGCTATTACCGATACGGTGATAAAACGGCGAAAGCATTTATTGATATGTTTAATAACAGATTGCATGCCCTGCGTTATCTGGCCTGGCTTAAATATCACTATTACGCCTCGTATGAGTTGAACAGTCAACGCCCTCTCAGCGAGGCGTTGCTGGGGCTGGCTGGCGTCATGCAGTCTGCTCCTGCGCTTCAGAATGAAGCCTTCGCAGGTCTTTTTATGCACCCTGTGCGGTCAGCCCTGAACCTTGAAACATGGCTGGAAAACCTTTTTTCCGTTCCCGCCCGAGTGCGTTCTTTCACCGGAGGATGGCTGAAGGTTCCTTCTGAGCAGTGTTGTCATCTTGGTCATGTCAGGCTGACTCTGGGACAGGCCCCTATGCTGGGTCAGATGCGCAGAGACAGGGCTTCCGGCTTTACAGTGGAATTGGGCCCGTTGCCATTAAGTCATGCGCCACAGTATCTGCCTGGCGGAAAATTCTATGCCGACCTGTTAAAACGCATTCGCGAATATGTTGGTCCCGGACTGGCATTCTCGGTCGAAATAATTACAAAACATGATCGCCACGGCGTCCCGGGGGGATGTCTCGGTGTGGATCTTTGTCTCGGGCAGCCCGGACCAGGTTTTCATCGTGTTTATTTACCCGTGTGCCGTGAACAGGAATAAATAAATGTTATCAGGTCAGGAAAATCGCTTTATCCGTTTTGTCGGACAGTCTGCATCGTCTCTGGTTCTGTTGTCCCTGGAAGGTAAAGAACAGTTGTCTGCGCCGTACGACTTCACAATCCGCTTTCGTTCAACACTGACATCGTCAGAAACGGCGAGTTTGCTGGGTGAGGAACTTGCCTGCCATGTTGGTTCAGGACAGCGCTCGCGTTATGTGCAGGGGGTCGTAACAGAAATGGAAGAAGAAAGCGATGACAGGGGGATCTGTACCTGGCACGCACGGTTACAGCCTCGCCTGGCTCTGCTGAAAATGGGCCGTAATCTGTCCGTATATCAGAATATAACGGTACCCGACCTGGCGTGTCGTTTGTTACGCGGGAATAACATCACCGATATTGACCTGCGGTTACATGGCAGTTATGCACCGCATGAATACTGTATTCAATACCGTGAATCGGACTTTGATTTTATCAGCCGACTTCTTGAGCAGGAAGGAATTTACTATTTCTTCTGCCAGACCAAAGATCGACATACGCTTGTCCTGGCCGATCATCCATCCGGTCACTACCGTGCAATAACACCTGAGCTGGCCTATCAGCCTGAAGCGGGAAAGGGTGAGGATGGCGGCATTTCGAGCTGGTCATCCCGTGTAAGTCTGGCAGTGTCTTCTGTTCATTATAAAGCGTTCAGTTTCGAACAGGCGGCTACCGCAGAGGGCGAATGTCTGTGTAATAACCTGGAATACAGTGCTCAGGGGATCAGTTTCGTTGATGCGTATGACCTGAGTGACCGGGAGACGCTGCAAAGCGCTGCACGGCTGAAAATGGAGCAGCTTGAAGCGCAGACCCGCTATGCGCATGCCCGCATTCAGGCATGGTGGCTAAGTTGCGGCGAGACGTTCTGTCTCACGTCGCTGCCTGATCAGGCAGGCGAATATATTATGCATTCCCTGACATTTCAGGCTGTCAGCAACCTGGATGATGGTTTACCCGATTTTAAGTGTAACGCGTCAGTTTTTGATACCGCCAGAGTGTGGCGGCCTGAGTGTGTCACGCCCGTACCTGACATACCCGGAGTACTTACGGCGACTGTGGTCGGTCCTGCCTCTGAAGATGTGCATACGGATGAGTACGGCCGCATAAAAATACAGTTCCCCTGGGACAGCGAAAATAAGAATGATGACAGCAGTTCCTGCTGGGTCAGGGTATCTCAGCCCTGGAGCGGCGCGCGCTTCGGTGCCATGTTCATCCCCCGCATCGGCAGTGAGGTGGTGGTTAGTTTCCTGCTCGGCAATCCTGACAATCCGCTTGTTACCGGCACCGTCTCCAACGGCAGGAACCTTCCTTTGCTTAACCTGCCCGGTGAGAAAGAACAGGCGGGATTTGTATCAAGAAGTTCTCTCAATGGTTCAGTGGAAGAGGGGCATCAGCTCCGTTTTGACGACAAAAAAGGAGAAGAAAAGCTAACTCTCGTCGCCCAAAAAGATATGGATGTGGTGGTCAAAAATAATCTGACGACGGCCGTTACTTCTGCGGTTAAAGAGACCATCGGCTCTGATCGCTCCACGGAAATCACCAAAGGAAACGATGCACTCATTCTGCATCAGGGAAATTGTAACCTGACCCTGGAACAGGGAGATTTTAACACCCTCCTTCAACAGGGAAACATGGCGCTGGGTCTGCAGCAGGGGAATTACAGCCTGAAAATTAATGGTCACCTGCAGCAAAATCTGAAAGACGGAAGCCATTCACTCAGCATATCCGGGGGAGGCAGCACAATAAAGGCAGATAAGCGCTGTGTTATCGAGTCAACCCAGGCGGTTGAGCTGAAAGTGGGCAGCAGCAAAATCTCCATTACCCCGGCCGGAATAACGCTGAGCGGCACCACCATCAAAATTGAAGGGACAGCCACGGCAGAACTGGGTGGTGCAATGGTCACGATCAAAGGAAGCGGCATGACCCAGGTCAAAGGTGGCGTGGTCATGATTGGCTGAGGATGACAAAAATGACTGTGTCTAAGATTTTATCCCCGGAAGGGGTTGCGAAGATTCGGGATTCGGCGTCCTGGCATGAAAACATGCATAGCCTGCTGACCGCTTTGCACTGGGAAGACGCGCTTGGGTACTGGGTAAACGCGTGTACGGCTGAGAAATTGATTGCCTGGCTGCTACCGCATTCAGTCAGCACGCTGCCGCCGGGTGAATCCACCCATGCATTTGAAGCCGATATCAGTAACTGGCTTAAAACCTACGAGGATAACTACCGCTGGCGTATTTTTCATCAGGCTGAATCGCTGGGGTTTTCCACACCTGCAGGTGCTCTTGGCCTGGCGATTTTCTGGACGGGAAGCCTGACGCAGCCGGAATATGAAGCTGTATATGCTGACGAACATCTTACGCCCCTGATGCTCTGTACCGTGTTGCGACTCCTGAGCATCAGGCTTGCCGGACCCGATACGCCGGATTTTGGCGCACGGCAACTCTATTCTCTTTGGCTTCCGGTGCAGGAGAACGAATGATGGGACAGCCAGCAGCACGAGTCGGCGATATGCATATCTGCCCGATGGTCACTCCGGGAGTGCCGCCAATTCCTCATGTGGGAGGGGCGGTATCAACGCCCGGTACACCCACGGTGCTGATAGGCGGCGTGCCTGCAGCGACAGTGGGATCGCTTGCCATCTGTGTGGGGCCACCAGACAGTTTAGTGGCGGGAAGTACCTGCGTATTCATTGGTGGTAAGCCAGCGGCGCGTATGGGGGACATCTGTGCCCATGGTGGAACGGTTGTCGCAGGTTGCGTCACAGTGCTGATTTCATGAAAGGGCATAGGGATGAAAATTGATTTAGACGAGCTTCTCTTGCCCCTGCCCGGAGGGCAGCCAGCGGGCAGATGCATGGAATATGAATCTGTATATGAAGAGATCCGTCAGGCGCGTGAGAGCGATCCGGACTTTCTGCCACAGGACGAATGGCGGACACCCCTGCGTAAAGCCGACTGGCCAAAAGTAATACGTCTTAGCGCATCAATACTGCGTGAAACCAGTAAAGACTTGCAGGTCGCCTGTTGGCTGGTTGAAGGGACCAGCCAGCAATACGGGATTGTCGGTATCAGGGAAGGCCTTGCTTTTCTGCATCGTTTTGTTGCCCGTTACTGGGACAGTGGCTGGCCCAGGAAAGATGATGACGATGGCCTGTTGATTAGTCATGCCATCGTCAGCCGGCTTGATCGGCAACTGTCTGATCTGATTATTCAGCTTCCTTTGCTCAGTCAGCCTGAAAGCACGCTCGAATACTGGCGGAAGGTACTGGCTTATGAACATCAGGCGTCAATGGCTCCGGGTGAACGCGGCAGCGAGGATTTTTCAGCCGAAACGTTTCACCTTTGGGCCTCCCGGCAGTCAGCGGAAAAGTTAGCACGACTGTCTGATGAATTGTTACTGCTGTCAGTATGTCTTGCAGATTTTGAAGCCACATATCAGACGCTGAATCCGCAAAAAGAAGGACCAGCACTAGGGCAGACAGCTCAGGGAATTAATGACCTGCAGGCATTTTCACAACGACTGGCCGGGTTAGTGACACCAACCAGCGAAGATGTCATGTCGCTTAATGTTCTCGCACGGAATGACGAACAGCCTGTGTTAAAAACCAATGAGCTGGCTTCAGGATCAGGCAATCAGCAAATGTCTCGCGATCTGGCGATCACCCAGATGTTAACGATTGCTCATTTTTTTCGTCAGTCTGAGCCCTCGAGTCCGGTTCCATTTTTAATGGAGCGAGCTGCCCGCTGGGCTGACATGACGCTGACGGAATGGCTGGAAGAGATGCTGAGTGATAACAACACTCTTCAGGATATTAATAACGTGCTAACGGGGCCAGGGAAGGAATGATTATAAAAGGGAAAAATCTGTGCTGTTTCAGCCTGATATGGATGTTGTCAGGTTGTGCGGGACATCAGAGCAGTTTGCAAAATTCAGCGAAACCAGATCTGTCAGCGCCGTTTTCAGCTGGAGCCATTAGCGTAACGCTAAATGCCAGGCCTGACCTGAATCTGGTCAACGGCATGGCCAACAGTTGCACTATTTTAGTGCTTCAGGCTGCAAAAGCCGAAACGCTTGAACAGATACTCATCAATCCTGTGAAAGTAAAGAGCCTGTTTGCGGGGGCAGGAGTCGGGACGGATGCGGCAAACGGCCACGCAGTTTTACAGATTGATCGTTACACCATGATGCCGGGACAGACAACCACGTTGCATGTCGACAGGGCAATGCACACGCGATACATGGCGCTGATTGCAGGGTACTACCCATTCCCGGGTAAACAGCACCAGATCCAGGAAGATATTCCTGTAAGGAAATACAAGACAGGATGGCTGAATCCCGTCTGGCATCGCGAACTTTCACCATTATCTCTGGCAATCACGCTGGGAAGTGAGGGAATTATCAGCACACAGAAAAACGTTCAGAAAAGCCAGGCTCCGGATGTCAGCCTGCCTGACATTGATCTGACTGAGACAAAAAATAGCGGAGCAGATAAACAATGAACGCTGAAGAACAACAGATCTATTGGCATTCTGGACTTTATCTGCAACCTCAACATTTACAGTCGCTCGATCTCCATTATGCATGGTTGCATGCCCGTCATCGGCAGCAGGCGCAACCTTATAACTACGGGATTAGTGAGATGTCTGTGAACAGGGCTGCTCTGAACGATTATGTCATGAGTGTTGATAGCATTAGTTTCTTTCTTCCGGGTGGAGATTATCTGACGTACCCCGGAAACTGTCGTATTCAAAAAAGAAACTTTCGTGATGCCTGGAAACTTCGCGATCATCCTTTAACGTTATGGCTGGCATTACCGCGGTTTGACGCTGCCCACTGTAATGTGACGTTGCCAGAAAAGGAAAACAGCCATGTGGTAACTCGCTGGCTGAGTATGGCAAATGCTCCTCTGATGAAAGACGTGCATGGTAGCGGTCCTGAAACTGAAGTAAACCGTATCTTATATAATGTTTTGTTGCTGACGAGCGAGGAAAAAGAGGCCGCAACCAACTGTGAATGCATCCCATTGGTAAGGTTGTGTCATGAGGGTGAGCAAGTGGTCTTTGATTCAATGTTTTCACCTCCTGCCGTTACGCTCTGTGGCAGCCCCTCACTGCATAAGCTCATTGAGAGCCTTGTGTTCGAAATCGGAGCCAGAACCCGGAAACTCGAAGAATATAAGCGTCCGGAACAGCTGGTCAGCCGTCAGGAACGGAGCGATCAGCTAATTCAACTGATGACTATGCGCTCTCTTAATCGCGCATTACCCGTGCTGAAAAATTACATGGCGGCTGCTCAGGTACATCCCTGGAGTATTTATAATTTACTGAGTCAGCTTGTCGGCGAACTTTCCTCATTCAGTGATTGTTGTAATTGTCTGGGAGAATGGAAAGGGGAGGAAAATATCGCCCTGTATTATGATCATGAAAAACTATTTGACTCATTTTATCGTGTGAGAACGACGTTAACTATGCTTATGAACAGCCTGGTGCTTGAAGACAGCACGTATATAAAGCTGAAAAATGAGAATGGCATATTTTGTGGAGAGATAACGAAAAATCAGGAACTGAAGAAAGGCGATGTTTTATTGTTATTACGTACTTCGGAAAAAATCCTGAGCCAAAGTGGTCAGTTCAGTGCGGCAGGCTTTAAGCTTGCCTCGGGTAATACGATTGACGGATTGATTCGACATGCTTTGCCAGGGGTAGCGCTCACCGCCTGCGAAAATCCACCTCGGGGAGTGCCTGTTCGCAACGATTATTATTATTTTCACATACACCACAATTCTGACCAGTGGCGTTCTGTAGCTGAAAATGGGGAGGTTGCGTTTTATTTTCCTGAAATGCCGGATGACCTGGAAGTGCAGCTGGTTTTTACGGGGGCAGAATGAATTCTCTGTTAAATCATTATCTACCTGTGTTCAGTATGGGAATAAAGTTCAGTCTGACGCCCGAGGATTATCCTGACTGTAATCATTTCAGAAATGAGTGCATTACATTGCTGGATAAGGCTATGCTGAACTCAGAATTATTATACAGCCTGCAGGACTGTGAGGATTCACATTTTGCGGTGATTGTATGGCTTGATGAAATGGTATTAAAAACGTCACCGGACTGGGTAAATGAATGGCGCACCAGCATGCTGCAAAGTCAAAGGTTCCGGACGGCGATCGGGGGCGAGGAATTTTACACCCGTCTTGATAGAATTGATTTAGTGAATAAGGACCTGAGGCAGGTTTACCTTTTTTGTTTGCTCATGGGTTTCCAGGGGAAGTATGCTCATAAGAGGAGCGATGAATTACAGTTGCGTATCAGTGATGAAAGGAAATGTCTTCCAGATGAATGGCAGTCCTGGCCCGGTGTTGCGAGAATTATAGCAACGGACGTCGAATTAAATTCGCGCCAGTCTTTTCAGAGGTTGCGTTTTTTTCATAACAAAACATCATTGTTTTTATTTGGTGCTGTTTTTTATCTGACAACTCTTTCAGGACTGCATCTGTTAATCCGGAACTAATATGTTAAAAAAGATAATTCCCGTTATAATCTGGGCGGTTTTGCTGTGCATTCTTTTCATCTTTTGCCTTTTCCTGTCAGTATGGATGGAAATATCTCTTGTTTACGCCATTGTTTTATGGTTTTTTTTTATTTTTTCTGTTTGTCTGGTTAGTCTGCTTCGGAAATCGTTATCCGCCTTGCAAAAACAGGATTATTTTCAGAAGCTTTTTTCCCGCCATGTATTTTCCCGTACAGAACGGATCCTGTATACACACTGGAGATCGGGCGTACGTAGATTAAAAAAAGCCAAAAGAATAAATAAGGTCTATCCCTGGTTTTTTATTACCGCAGCAGGCAACAGTCATTCAACCCTGCTGTCGGGGTCAGAGATGATGCCAGCTTCGGGATGTCGGGAAAATCGGGAGATCACGCCAGCCCGAACCCTGCGGTGGTGGTTTTTCCAGCCACTGTCATTTCTGGAACTGCCCCGACTATTTTCTGAGTCCGGATGTGTGAAAAAAGTCTGGAAACGAACTGCGAGCTGGTTTCATGCGGCTCCGCCGCCGGCCGGCGTTGTCGTCTGCATTTCTGTTACCGAATTGCTGAATCTTCGCGATGAGCCGCCTGTCATCAGGGGGAGGCGTATACGTGCTTGCCTGGAGCCGTTGCTGAATAAAACCAGAAGACGTTTGCCGGTTTATGTCCTGGTGACAGAGTGTGAAAATATCCCGGGATTCAGCCGCTGGATAAGTGCGCTATCACCAGAACAACAGCACCAGCCTCTGGGATATTTCTGGCTTACGCCTCCCGCGATTGATAGCCGTGATCCCTCATTCCTCAGTCCCCTTTTCGATGCCATGAGAGAGGGGCTAAATAACGTGCGTATCAGCATGTTTTCCGGAGCAAAGCCTGATGCTGATACACTTTTTCTGCTGGACATGCCTGAGCAGATGCAGTCGCTTCAGCCTGTATTGCATCAATATATTGCGTCCATCTGTGGGGATGATGTCAGTTCAGACTCTACGGTCCCGGCATTAGGCGGGATCTGGTTTACGGCAACAGAACCTGTTAGCAACACATCAAATGAGAGAAAGAGTTATTTTACAGGAGAGTTGTTTTCCAGAACGCTGCCATTTATCAGTAGCAACAGCAAAATATTATACACATGCCCTGTCCGCGGCTTTTTGAGCCGCTGGGGAACGCTTTTTATCGCGAGCATAGTTACATTTCTGCTGTTGATTAGCGCGACAATGACCTTTCATGTTGTTGATACCGATAAAAGCAGCGATGTAATTAGCTCTCTTTCTCAGCTGGAATCGATTGATGCTGCTCTTCAGCATCCGGTCCGCTATTTACCTTTCATAAGTGTGCTTTATTCCCGCCAGGCCGAGATTGAGGATAGGATATTATCCTATTCGGTGATTCATTATCAGGATGATCGCGAGGTTATCAGCCGTTACCACCAGGATTTCAAACTGGCCGTTCCGGAAAAACAACGTGAACTCATCCTGGAACTTGCTCGTGCTGTTGTGGCAAAAGAAAGCCTTCTGAACGGCAACTCACTGGCTTCGTCATCAGGAAAGTCACCGATATCTCCTGCCCTGACAATGATGACTAGCGATATTTCCCTGACTCCACGCCAGAGTTTGCTGCTCCAGCGTGCACTTTTGTTGCGTAATGGAGGAGAACAACAGATATCCCGTTTAAGACGTTTACTGGGTGAACTTGTCAGTGACGATCCACAGTGGCGATGGCTGCTGGCATCAACTCAGCAGATTTCGCCTGTACGTTCGGGAAGCTTTTTTCCAGGAAGTGGTGACAAAGTTAGCATTGATGGCATCTGGACAGCGGAGGGGACGCAACAAATTTACCGCTGGCTGAAAGAGATTCACTACGCAGCAGGTAAAAAAATAGACTTACCCGCCTTGGCACGGTTTGAACAACGCCTGCCTGCACTACGTCAGTCGGCCTGGATTAAGTTTATTATACAGCTGAACAGACTGCCTGTTTCGGATCTGAGTGAGCAACAGTGGTCTGATATCTTGCTCAATATTGCCCAGGGAAACAGTCCTGCAACAGGCCTTGCGCGTATGGTAAATCAGCAGCTTGCAGACATCAGTCATGCTGACGCTTCGCCCTGGCTGTTACAGCTGCGAAAGCTGGTTGAATTGCAGACGAACAGTGTTTCAGGAACGCTGGTTCGACAGTTCAGTCAGCGCAAGCGGGAGCTGGATTTTGTCTTCGGGGAGTGGCTTAAAAAGGGCAAGGGCGCTCAGGTTATTACTGACGCGGGCTTACAGGCACAGTCGTGGACGGATTGGCAGAGCAGTTTACATTCTGCCGTATCAGATGCACTTAATTCGCCATCAGATACTCCCTTGCTGACGTCAGGTCTGTTTGCCCCTGTTCAGGGAAACGAAAACAATCCACTTCCTGCACTGAGTAAGCGTTTCACTGCATTGCGTAAAAACCTCATCTCTGTGACGCCAGATGCCGGTGTTGACGCGGTCTGGACACTGTATGGGCAGGATAAAAAATTGATAATCGCTCATGCCATGCAACAGAGTGGATGCTGGTTACAGCATCAATGGCAAAGCACGGTGCTATGGCCACTGGAGCAGAACGCCAGGCGAATAGACTATCCGGCACAACAGGCTCTCGCACACCAATATATTTCCTCCTTTATGCGTGATTCAGCAAAACATGTTCTCGCTATCGGTAAGAACGGTGCTGAAGCAGGCAAATTTGAAGGCCAGCATATAAAGCTGAGCCAATCGTTTATCTCCCTGATAAACGCGGAACTCAATCCCGATGATTTGCTGCCCATGCCTGAGCGGGATAAAACCCGTAAGGATGACAAATTAGCCCTGCTCAGAGCCCAGCAGAAAAGTCTCGAAGATAAGCAGAAACAGCTGGAGAGCACGCCCAGAGAACTGAGCCTGCATAGCCTGCCAGCCACAGTACCTGGTGGTGCCGGGCTAATGCCTGTCGGCACAAAACTTACTCTTTTTTGTGACGATCAACGCTGGGTACTGAAGAGTATGAACTTCGATGAACAGGCGCTTTTCAGATGGCGGCCGGGTCATTGCGGCCGGGTGGCACAGCTTATTCAGTTTCCCGGCTTCAGCCTTGAATATAACTACACAGGAGAGAGTGCCTGGCCAGATTTCCTCAACGATATAGCAGAAGGGCAGCACACTTATCAGGCGGAGGATTTTTCCGACCAGGCTGCATTATTGCGTGCGCAGGGTATTAAACAAATTATGGTTCGCTATCAGCCAGCCAGCCAGGCTGATGTTCAGGAGACCTGGCGGCAATGGCAGGCGCTTGAACACGCACTTGATGAGAATAATAGCGCGCAGCAAGCGTCTCTCATTCAATCCGGCGATGGACGCTTTTCTGAACAGCAGAAACACCTGCTTTCCCGCCTTCCTGCAAAAATTGCAAGTTGCCCCTGACCAGCTGTCGGATGAACTGTTCATTTAGTATAAAAATCAGGAAAAAAAGATGAGTCAGTATTTGAAAAAAATTACGGAAGTCTTTTCTGCCGATGCGCGGTACTGCCTGAATGCGGCAGTGAGTCAGGCCGTTAGCCGGACTCACCATGAGGTGAGTGTTGAGCATTTACTGCTGGCGCTAATCACTACTCAGACGGTATTGCTTGAACAGCTGTGTTTGGTGGCGGGGCTCAGAGGGGACCAGCTGGCAGACGCGCTGACGCATAGTCTGAACCAGCAGCGCAGCGGCAATACCTGTGGACCCGTACTGTCTGAGTCCCTTGTCCGGCATCTTGAGAAAGCATGGCTGCATGCCAGCATTTGCTGGCATCAGCGGCATCTTCCTGCCACGGCGTTTATTGGTTGTCTGCTTGCTGACCCGGACGATGTTACGTTGCCTCTTCCGACAGAGGTTCGTCAGGCACTGCATTGTGACGTGCTGAAGGCTGACGCACTCATGGCTGAATACTCAGGTACGGGCCAGAAAAAAGATAACACGGAAGAAGGTGTGCCATCTGGTGGGCCTGCATTGCTGAAATACACCCATAATCTGACTCAGAAAGCGCGCCGGGGAGAGCTGGATCCCGCTACAGGGCGTGAGAATGAAATCCGCCAGATGATAGATGTATTACTTCGTCGGCGTCAGAACAATCCAATCCTGACGGGTGAACCTGGCGTCGGTAAAACAGCACTGGTTGAGGGATTAGCGCAGCGCATCGTCAGCGGTACCGTACCAGACGCACTGAAAAAAATGGATATCATGTCACTTGATCTCAGCCTGTTACAGGCTGGAGCCAGCGTAAAAGGTGAATTTGAAAATCGGCTGCAAAGCCTGCTCTGTGACATTCAGTCACACCCCGTGCCGATCATTCTTTTTATTGATGAGGCACATATGCTGGTTGGAGCAGGAGGGACTGCGGGCCAGAACGATGCGGCCAACCTGCTAAAACCCGCCCTGGCAAGGGGAGAGTTACGCATGATCGGTGCTACAACGTGGTCCGAGTACAAAAAATATTTTGAAAAGGATGCTGCGCTTGCCCGCCGCTTTCAGATAGTCAGGGTGACGGAACCCGACCGGGACACGGCAATTAATATGCTGCGGTCGATTGTACCCGCCATCAGCAGTCATCATGGTATTCCAGTCCCTGATTCGGCAATCGTGGCTGCTGTTGAATTCTCTGCCCGTTATCTTCCGGGCCGGCAGTTGCCTGATAAGTCAGTCACGCTGCTGGATACGGCATGTGCCAGGGTGGCTTTATCCCAGAGCGACGAGCCACGAGAGATTGAAGATCTGAATGTCATGCTGAGGAATATCTCACTTGAGCGCCGTAGCCTCTCTCTGGACAGTGGATGTGCAACACGTATTGCCTGGCTGGATCAACGTAAAGCTGAAATCAAACAAGACCTGACCATTCTGACTCCGGTATGGAAAGAACAGCAGAGCCTGGTTGCCCGGATTGCTCAATGCCAAAATTCTGAGCAGCAAGCAAGCCTGCGGCAGAAACTGTCTGTAATGCACAAACAGCAACCTATGGTCTTCGAGCGTGTTGATGCGGCATGCGTTGCAGAAATTATTGCCGGGTGGACGGGGATTCCGGTGGAACAAATCCTGGAGCAAAAACAGGGGCCGCTGAATACTCTGTATGAACGTTTGTGCGAACGGGTTACCGGACAATCACATGCGCTTGAGGCAATTGTCCGGCAGATTCGAACCAGTCGGGCGGGTCTTGCCGATCCGTTAAAGCCAATGGGCGTCTTTATGCTGGCCGGACCTTCCGGGACAGGTAAAACAGAAACAGCACTGGCCCTGGCAGAAATGTTGTACGGCGGAAGTAGAGGGCTGATAACGCTGAATATGTCTGAGTACCAGGAGGCACACTCTGTCGCCGGCCTGAAAGGCTCTCCCCCTGGCTATGTCGGCTATGGACAGGGTGGTGTACTGACTGAGGCTGTGCGTCGACAACCCTATAGCGTTGTTCTGATTGATGAAGTTGAAAAAGCACACAGAGATGTGATCGAACTTTTCTATCAGGTATTTGACAAAGGGGTCATGGAGGACAGTGAAGGGCAAACTATCGACTTTCGCAACACCTTCATCATTCTGACCAGTAATCTGGCTGATGATGTAATTATGGCGGCAGGAGAAAAGGAATCTCCTGATATCAATGCATTAGTCCGCCAGATACGACCTGAATTCAGCCGCGTATTTCCAGCGGCGTTTATGGGGCGTCTGACCCTGCTCCCTTACTTACCGCTCAGTGCCCAGGCGCTTAATAATATTATCAACGCTAAGCTCAGAAAAATCAGCCTGCGCTTTTCTGGCAGAGACGGTGAGAAGAGATCTCTCAGTTACAGTCCTGCAGTAGTGAGGTATATCGCTGACCGCTGTCATGTCAGGCAAAGTGGCGCGCGTGATGTTGATACTGTAATCAATCAAAGCCTGTTGCCTTTGGTGACCGATTATTTGCTCGAAGCTGACGGCAGCGGAAACCTGCATATCCGGGTGCAGGTTACGGGAAAAGATCTTGCCATCGTTACAGATCGACAGAGTAAAAGAAAATGAACTCAGGCACTGGTTTTCAGGCGCTAAAAGTTAATAAAAAAGATCCGAGACAGAGCCCGGAGTTTCTTGAAATCAACTGGTCCATGCAGAATGCAGATATTCGCAGGATGAGTGAAAGTGAATGGAAAACGCTGGATAGCCAGTGCCGGGCATACTGGCGTAAGTATGGGTATGATTTGCAGAGTGGGTGTTGGTTCTGTCTGATGAGCTTAAAGCTGGACGGATGGAGAGGTCTGGCGCAGGGACTCAATATCCTGGTTAGAGTATGGCGCGGCAAGGCATCCGAATATTGCTGGCCTCCGGTCGTCGATTCGGATCGACGACGATATCTGCTTGAATGGCTGAATACACACGTAGTGACCAGTATTTACCAGCTTGACTGTGATGATAATTTTACGGCCGTGGCCAGTAGTATTGCTGAAAGTATTGCACTGCTTTATGACGAAGCGGTGAAAACGGATGCGCGTTGCAGAAACTCTTTAAAAAATATGCATTATTTTCTTCAGGTTCGCAGTAAAGCATCTTCTTCTTTGATTTTAAGCCTTGCACATTTAAAAATTGATAAAGATATACGGCCAGAATTATCTCCGATCAATATTAAAACCAATTCCTCTGTCCAGGGGAGCAGCATAAAAAGAAAGCATCTTATTCAGGCTGGATGTGCAGGTATTATTGGCGGTATGTTGGCGACCATGCTGTTAATGTCCGGCATCAGATACATGGAAAAACCAGGAGTTACCGAAAAGCTTGCTGGGGTACTTCAGGATTTTCCGGGTGACGATGCACTGACAGCATTAGCATGGCAGGGGATAGATAAGGAAGAACTGGAAAGTCATCGTGATGAAATATTGCATAAGTCGGCGTCATTATTGACATGGATTGCGGATCGTCCAAACGATGAATTACTTCGCAAGGGCGATATTCTTGCTCAGCGTCTTGAAAATGCATGGCCTGATAATTCAGTCAGTCAGAAATGGAAGTATAAACTGCAGGCTAAGGCTAACATTTTACCCTCAACGTGGAACTACAAAGAGGTTACTGCCGATCTGGACGAATTTGATTTAAAACTGGCCAATGCAGAACAGAAAAAAGGAGGATATTTAACGATTTCTGAACTGAAAAGCTTTTCCTGGAAAATACGCAGAAAACTGGAAAGTTCAGGCGTACCACCAGAAGAACTGCTTAGATATTCAGCAGAGGATAAAGAAGGCAGCCGTAAAGAAATTCTGGAGTCTGTTGCAAAAACCTTGTCTGCTTTAAATGCTTTGTATGTATTGTCAGTGAACCAAAATGATAAGCCAGCACAAGAAAATCATTAAGTCCCAAAAGGATTATGCTCTTTAATGAACGTAATGTTTTTTCTGAAAAAATAAAGCTGATTTGATTTTGTTATTTTGAGGTGGCTGGCAACACTAAGCTAGCATCACCCGTGTAAAATTATACTAAACATGAGATTTAAAATGATAAACTTTGATAGAAGTATTTCAAAGAAATGTTTAAAAAAATTCAGTGAGAGAACTCAGGTTAGAAACGAAAGAGAAAAGATTAATAGCGATATATTACGGGCATGGGATTATGAATTAAATAAAAAAGCAAGACCAGATTTAATGATCGCACACTGTATCTCTTCCCGCGGAAGCGTTTCTGCCATTGGAAAAAAGAACACAAACTCACCTTTTTTAACAAAGACTGTAGAAGTGGTTCTATCATCATGGGATGTTATATCTGCCTGTTGTACAGGTGCAGTGTCGAATTCTAACGGTATTATGGAAGGTCGGGTGCCTCTGGATATTCAACTCAATCTTCGTGTTCCGGTACAAAATATTTTGGGTACGCATCATAGTGATGTGAGATTCAATAATTTTTCAGGGCTTGAAGGTAATGTTCCGCATGGACGTGTTCTGGATAAAGCGGCATTGACCGAAAGTATTTTTAAAGGGATAGAAAGACCTAATGATCATGGTTTCAAAATGTCTGGTCCTTATAATATTTTACGTCATCCAAATGAATTCTTGAGAAAAATTGTTTCCAGTGCGGGTAATTATAACGAAATACTTCTTGTGGGGAAGACAGGCGTACGGATGTATATGGACTTCCCATGTACTGAAATGATAAAGCTAATAGGGGTTTCATTCAGACCAAATTATCTTATAAAGCTTTTGATCAAAGGGGAATATGACGAAGAAACACTGTCAAAATTTGAAGAGGACATGGAGTTTATAAAAAAAATCCTCAGGATTAATGCTAGTAACAGACTTCTATTTCCGATGGGAAGACATCCTGGATTAAGGAGGCTTAAGTTTTCATATCACATTGAAAAAGCAGGGTTTATAACAGTTGATGGTAGCTCTTATGTGCTTAGATGAAAGCTAAATTTTTAACATTTTACTGATTATTCATAAGGTGCCGGGAGAATGTTCCTGCCAGCCCTGTTATCCGTTAATTATTAAGGAGATACGTATGGATGAAAAAAAGTGTGTGGCCGGCAATCCATTGCAGGTAAACAAGGCATTGGAACTACAGGCATTGATTATGTGTTATTTCCCAAAATATACTAACTGCGAAGTTAAGTTTGAAGAATGCAACTGGGATTTCGGGGGTAGTGATAATGTTATTCAGTCAAAAATAAGAAGTATGGCTATATCAAAAGGGTATTGTAAAAAGGATTTTATAGTGCGAAACCGGATGGTTGTAAAAAAAGAAAAAGCAATCAGCCCCATAAAAACCCTTCACAGGGCATTAGTAGCAACCTATGTTACTTCAGGTAATTACTATAATACGCCCTTAAGACGACGTCTCAATCCAGTTCAGCGGCTTGTGTCTGAACCACTTACCATGAGTATGGAGGATGTCATTGAAAAGTTCAGGCGTGAAAGCGAAGAAGCTGCCAGAGGTTATGGGTTTAGCCTTGATTTTACTGTAAGAAGCATGAGATTACAGGGCAGGTTGTCTGCGGGCTTTTCAACATTACTGCTTAAAAATCTGCTATTGGAAAGAAAAAGAAAAGGGACAACGTTTCGTGGCGTTCTGGCGTCATCACAGTTTGTGACTTTGCTCGATTATTACAGTCAGCATTCTACCGTTGTAACCACAGATCAATTTCTTTCCACTAC
Source organism: Pantoea sp. MHSD4 (assembly GCF_021043305.1). Lineage (NCBI taxonomy): Bacteria > Pseudomonadati > Pseudomonadota > Gammaproteobacteria > Enterobacterales > Erwiniaceae > Pantoea > Pantoea sp. MHSD4. The sequence continues at coordinate 234,285 of NZ_JAJNDH010000002.1, forward strand.
CACATATCAGCTTGTTGCCAGAGAGTTTTCCGCAGGAAAATATGATTCCCGATCTGTTTCTGAAGGAGATAAAAAAGTTGTCTTTATCGTGGAGGGATACTCTGGTGCAGAAATATCAGCCTGGATTGATGAAGGTGAAGTGTTATATCCGCCAGAAGTTTATTTTCAGGTCTGTCCAGTAAATACTTATGAAAAAATACGTTATCTGGGTGCTACATACGGCGCGTTTATCTATAAATTAAAAGAGGTTCCTGCGCCAGATACCGATAAGGAAATACCCTTTTTAACAGATGTTCATAAATTGCAACGTTAAGGCATAATTTTAATAACATGTTTGATATCACACCTGAAAATGCTGGGGTTAAAACATACACTCCATAAATATCTTCTTTTGGTTTTTTAGCTTTTAAGAAGAATATGGCGGTGTTTTCAGGGTGAGGTTTCTCTTATTTTTTTCTGGTGGATGCTTTTATTTTTCTATAAAAGGTAATGTTTATGTTAACAAGCACTCAACGTGATAAGTTAAAAAATATATTTAATCATCGTGCTAAAATGAAGACAATCAATTCATTTTTATCCTTACAAGAACCTGCGGGCCCAGAGCAAATCCTTGAGCTAAGGAGGTTGTCTGACAATGATTATTTTTTTGTCCCTGTGATGCCTGAAAGGAAAGTTAATATCCCGAAACCTCATGGGCGATTTTTATTTGTTATTCCCTCTTTCTCGCCAGGAAAGGTCTTCTGTGGCGTACCTGATGGTTACCGGACGTTTGCTTCTGATATTATCAAACCAATACAGGGCCATACTTCAATATGTCTTGATAAAGATGTGTTTTTTGCGGGTGAAGTGGATTTTATTAATGGCGTATTGAAAAGCTGGTCGAATAACAGTGGTCATTATATGCCAAAAGCAGAACTCATTGATATTAATTTTATTCCGGCAGTAAAATTACTCTTGCCTAAAAGTAAGTTTAATGAGATTTTTTGAAGTAATTTTTTGTTAATGATAGGCATGTAATTTTTTAGACTACTGTTTTTTTTGAAAAGCAGGATGTCCAGGAGTGCCAGAAAGATTCATTGACTACAGAATCTGGCAAATGCCTGCAAATACCTCAGAATTGGTAAAGGAAATAGATCGTTCATTACGGTCTGGAAGAATGCGTTAGCAAAGATACCTGAACCCTAAAATTTTATGAACAAGGAGCACCCCATCATGGAAAGTCAGAGTCTTGTTAATATCGCTGAGGCCTTTCCTCAGTCAGCCATCGATCTCAAATATGCCACCGCTGACAACCTCACCGGTAAGCCGATCTATCGCGACGCGCGTTGTCTGCTGCACGTTGATGCGGCGAAAGCGCTGGCAAAATGTATCAATATCGCCGGTGTGGCGGGCTATAAGATGCTGATCCTCGATGCATATCGGCCACCTGCTGCGCAGGCTATTTTATGGCAGGCCTGTCCGAATCCTGACTATGTTGTGCCGCTTTCGCGTGGATCAAACCACAGTCGCGGAACGGCGGTAGACGTGACGCTGATCGATGAGCGCGGTGAGATCGTGGATATGGGCACCGGCTTCGATGAGATGAGTGAGTACTCTCATCCTTATCATCCTGCGGTGCCTGTTCAGGCACAGCGCAACCGACTAATGCTTAATGCCATCATGCTGGGCGGTGGCTTCAGCAGTATTGCAACCGAATGGTGGCATTTTGAATTGCCCGGTTCAGAGAACTATCCTCTGATTGACGGTGTGTTTCACTGTTATTCCTCGTCCCATGCTGAAAATATCAACATCTGAAGCGTTATAAACAGGAGGGGTATAATGAGTGCAGGGAGATGCGTATCGCGCTGTTTAATATAAGCAGAGTGATTAAATAAATTCGGGAAGGGCGGAATGACGTTGTCATTTACAGCGGTTTTCTGGAGTAATAAAAATAAGCCGTGGCAGGCGCCACGGCTAACGATTTATGCAGACTGCCACTCGCTTTCAACATCCGCTTTGGCTTTAGAGAGAATGACTTTATTGTCATCCACTTCTTTAACCCAGCTGAATGGAATAATGTGGTGCTTGCCGCCTGCTTCAGGGTCGCTTTTCGCCAGTTTAATTTTGTCGTCGCCTTCAAAATGGTCGACAATACCGACATGTTCGCCATTTACATCAACAACCTGTGCGTGATCCAGAATCTCTGATTTATCTACCATGGTGGCTTAATCCTTATATTTGATGAGTTAAGTTGCCCTCAGACAAAACAAGCCTGGTAGTTAAATACGTTTTTAGCCAGGCGATTAACAAAATGAAATAGTTAAGTGCACTGGTCCTGGTCGATATTATTTCCCCTCATAAGTGTGTGAAAGAAAAATAAGCGAAACCGCAGATAAGGCGAATTTGTCTGTTGCATCAGGCATTCTGACCTGTTCATCTGCCACATCACTTTAATCAGATTAGCTGCGTGAGTCTGCCGCGCGTTTAACAACAAGGCTATGATAATCAGACCCATCGCCTTGCGGTAGAGCAACCTGATCGCGGGCGGTTTAACGTACAGAAAGGAGTCCCTATGACAGCAGTCAGTTCATTGACCACCGAAGGCGGCGTCTGGATTAATCAGCCGCCGGTACACAGTCTGGATGGCAATACGTTGCAGTTCGAAACCGCATTAAACAGTGATTTCTGGCAGCGCACCTGGTACGGCTTCGAACGGCACAGCGGCCACGCCTTTGGCTTCTGGGTAGAAAACGACTTCACCGTTCAGGTGCAGGTGAGGGCAGAATTCAGTCAGCTCTATGATCAGGCTGGTCTGTTCATTCAGGACAGTGAAACGCATTGGGTTAAAGCGGGTATTGAGTTCAACGATGACCAGCCCGCCATTGGCAGCGTGGTCACGCGTGAGTTTTCTGACTGGTCTACCGGCGTTTTTCCAGGCGATGCGCGTCAGTTCTGGATGCGAGCCACGCTGGAAAATGCCGCGCTGAGGATCCAGTACTCCACTGATGGAGAGATATGGCCGCTGTTGCGACTCTGCCCGTGGCCGGGTCAGGGGCGGCGTTTTGTCGGCGTGATGGGCTGCTCGCCCGAACGCGAAGGGCTGGGGGTTAGCTTTATGGATTTCGCGCTGACTCCGCCGCTCGGTAAAGCACTGCACGACCTGTCATAACCCTGGGCAGATTGCTTATCATCGCAGAATCGGCTTAATTGTCGGGTCAGAATTTGCGGTGACGCGTCGTCCATGCAGGACAACGCTTTTACAGGGAAAGCCATGCGTTGTTCCAACTTGTTGACCAGACTGCTGGTCATCTTCTGCTGTGCCGGATGGGCAGAGCAGGCCGCAGCCGATACCGTCTGGCTGAATAATGGCGACCGGCTGACGGGCACGATTCGTTATCTCAGTGACGGCAAGCTGGGTATAGAGACACAGTATGCCGGGACCGTCACGCTGGACTGGAATGCGGTCAGCACGCTCGCCAGCGAGAATCCGGTCAATGTCGAAAACAAACAGACCGGTGAGCATTATCAGGTGCGGCTCAGCTCGTCCGATCCCGGCTATGTCTGGGTTGAGCGCAACGAGCAGGAGCAGCAGGTCTCCCTCAGGCGTATTGACGAGTTTATGAAAGCCAAAGTACGCACCGATCAGCTCGCCTGGACCGGCAACATCGATGCGGGCGTCAAAGTCAAAAAAGCCTCGACCAAAACGGATGACTACAGTTTTGCGCTTAACACCAAACTCAACCAGGGAAAATGGCGGCATGACATCGGCGCGACCTTCAATCGCGAGCAGGAAAACGACAGCATCAACACCAGTAACTACAGCCTGCGCTATGCCTTTGATTACCTGGTCAGGGAGCAGTATTTCTGGCAGACCCGCGCGACCTACAAGCGCGACTGGGTTGAGAATCTCTCCCGGCAGGCGCTGATCGGTACCGGGCCAGGCTATCAGCTGTGGGACACTGAACTCAGCGCGTTCTCACTCTCATTGCTGGGCGGTGCCTTTGAGTATGGCTACAGCGATGACAGGGAAGAGCGACATTTTGGCGGCTCAGTACGCTGGAACTATCAGCGCTATTTGCTGGGCAAGTCGGTCACGCTTTACAGCAATGGCGACATCGGCCATTCGCTGGACGATGACGGGGTATTTATGCTGGATGCGGAAGTCGGAATGCGCTATAGCCTGACTTCCTGGTCAACCCTGCATATTGGCTATCATCGCAACCTGGTCAGCGGCATACCGGATACCCTGAATGAAGGCATCTTCTCCACCGGGCTTGGGCTAAAGTGGTAATCCGCAGATTGCGCAACGCCGCAGCAAATCCTTACGGTTTTTATCCGGTTACAGGCCCGGCATTAGCTAAGCTCCATGTACTGTCACAACAGGAATGCAGAAGATGATCGTAAGTAGCATGGTGTATCGTCCGGGATGCGCGGGCGAAGAGGTCCAGGTCGATGATATCAGTGAAGTGATTAAAGAGCCGGAGGCGTTTATCTGGCTTGGGCTGTGGCAGCCAGACGCTGAGTTTATGGCGAAGATTAAAGAGGAGTTTGGACTCCACGAACTGGCGGTTGAGGATGCGCTTAATGCCCATCAGCGACCTAAAATCGAACATTATGGCGACTCACTGTTTATTGTCGTGAAGACGGTGTGCGCTAAGGATGATACCTGCGAGCTGGGTGAGTCCCATTTCTTTGTTGGGAAAAAATTCCTGATCAGCATCCGTCACGGCGCATCGGAAAGCTACACCCCGGTGCGACAGCGGGCGTCTGAAAACCCGGCGCTGCTAAAATTTGGTCCGGCCTATCCGCTTTACTGCCTGCTCGATTTTGTCGTGGATCGGTATGCTCAACTCTCCACCTCTCTGAATGAGCGGGTCGGGCAGATGGAGAACGATCTCTTTACCAGCGAATTCGACCGCAAGTCGGTGCAATCGGTTTACACCATGCGTCGTCATCTGCTGTCGCTGCGCAATGCGGCGCTACCGGTTGAAGAGATCTGCAATCAGCTGATTCACCTGCATGAAGATTTGATACCCCGTCCGCTGCGTGCCTATATCCGTGACGTACAGGACCATGCCCGCCATGTGGTAACCGACGCGGAAGATATGCGCGAGATGCTGACCAGCGCCATGCAGGTCAATCTGGCGCTGGTCACGGTGCAGCAGAATGAAGTGGTGAAAAAGCTGGCCGGCTGGGGCGCGATTCTGGTGATCCCGACAGTTGTATTCAGCATGTATGGCATGAACTTCGAGCACATGCCAGAGCTGAAGTCGCTGTATGGTTATCCGCTGGCTGTCGGGCTGACACTGGTGGCCTGCGGCGGGCTGTGGGCCAGGCTGCGCCGCTCTGGCTGGTTGTGATCGTGACGGGTCAGGAGAGGCTGCACAGGCGGTCATCCGGTTCCTGACCCGTGTTATTTCGCTGTAACTGACGCAGCTGCCCGTTTTTGCCGCGGGTCCACATGAAGATGCGCGGGATTGGTCCGGCAGAACAGGCAACAGACACCGCCACAAAGCGAACCCTTTGACGCTGCGCTTATTCTGCCGCTGCCCTTGTAATCCTGTCGATTTAGTTCAGACTCACTACTCCACTCATGTTTTATCATCAGAGCTGGCCTGACTATCAATCAGCGTTATGCTTTTACAGTCAGGATTAATGTGAATGAATTTACACGTTTTACCTTCTATCCGATCACCGGCTGGCATATCGGTCCTCTGAGCTCGCATCAGGCACTCGTCCTCAAATTCGGTTATATCGATCCCGACGCCCCGCGTGAACAGGGCCCGCAGGAGACGCTGTTCCTGGGGCTGACCATTGAAATGGCCAAAAAACTGGTTGCCAGTCTTTCCGAACATATCGACTACGCCGAAAAAATGGGCAACCAGCACTAGTTTCCATCCGGGAAGACGCCTGGCGGTTGGCATTCAGTAATCCATCGTCGGGTGCGCACACCGTTACGCTGCCGCCGCATTTAACCTACTGGCACCACCGCCGACAATAACGCTATCCACGCCACACTATGCGACTGGCCTACGCTGCGATTCACTGGCTGTCGCTGCGGGGTTCGTTTTCGTCTGATTGCAGCATAATGAGTCCTGTTTGAGTCAGCAGCGTCTGTGCCCGACGGGCCTCCACGCCTCTTTTGGACTATTGGTAGTTAATCAGCAATAGCCCTGTTCTTTCATGGTGAACACACTTTTTTGTCATCCTGATGTCAAACCAGCGACAATAAGAGAGCAGGAACACCATCCGACTGACCGGTCAACAACGTTGCCTGCGCGACGGTACGTAACCCGTTGAGTGCCATAAGTAACCATAAAGATCGTCTACACTGCTTAGGGTCTGTTCCACATTGAGGTGTTGCCATGACCGAACATGAATTCAGAAAATTGTTAGCCGAACAGGGCTTTGATGAGCCGCTGCTGGTTGAACGTGCAGCGTCAGCCCAGCTTGATAATCACGTCCATCCCTTTGAGGCGCTGGCACTGATTCTCAGTGGTGACATCACTATCAGTACTGAACAGGGCGACACGACTTATCATCCCGGTGAGACATTTCACCTGCAGCCGAATGAGCTGCATCGCGAGGCGTTTGGTCTGCAGGGCGTCAGTTATCTGGCGGGACGTAAATATGAGTAACGAGTATTAGCATGAAGGTTTCAGACGATCTCTTTATCCGGCTGGCGCGCTCACCGTTCCGCCAGCGTTTTCGCCTTGGACGCGCTGAATATGATTACGCCAACAGCAAAGGCGAGTCGGTGGTGAGACAGCACGCCGCAGGGTTTGTGGAACAGCGCCTTGCGCCTGCCCAGCCTGAGAATGATGGCAAACAGACACCCATGCGCGGCCATCCGGTGTTTATCGCCCAGCACGCCACCGCGACATGCTGTCGTGGCTGTCTGAGTAAATGGCACAATATCGGACAGCATCAGCCGCTGAGTGCTGAGCAGCAGGCGTATGTGGTAACGGTGTTACTGGCGTGGATTACGCGACAGCTGGAACAGCCTGCGCCGCCTGCTCGCGTGACCCGAAATCAGCCTGAAAAAGACGACGATCCGCAGCTCGCGCTTTGGTAGTGGGCGAAAAATCTACAATCAATCACTTTTTCTGGTGAAAACTGGCCCTTTTTCATTCCTGGTTTATTCTTAAATCTTTCCTGGGAAGGCTATGCCAGGATTAAAACCTACACGGCAACGATGAATACAGAGGGAATTATGAAGAAATCAATTATTGCACTGTCTGCTATTTTGCTGGCCTCGCCAGTATTTGCTGCTACTACTACAGACAACACCGTTGCAGAAGCGCATAAAGGCGCTGATACCGCGAAAGAAAAACTGCATCAGACCCAGAACGAAGGCGAAGAGCTGAAGCTGAAGTCTGAGCACGCCGCTGAAGGCAAGAGCCACACCACCGGTAGCAAAATCACCGAAGGTACACAGAAGGGCTGGCACAAAACCAAAGAAGGCACTGAGAAAGGCTGGGATAAAACCAAGCAGGGTGCTGAAGATCTGAAAAACAAAGCGACCAACTAATTCGCTGCTGTTTCAGAGTTAAAAAAAACCCACCGAAAGGTGGGTTTTTTTATGGCCTGACGCTGTCAGGGCTTATTCAAGGCTGCTTTCTCTCTCTGCGAGGCGACTAACGCTGAGACTTTGCTTTCCGTTTCTGCAGCCGCTTCCGCTGATGCCGCAGCCGCTTCTGCCGCGGCTTCTGCTGCTGCCTCGGCGGCGTCATCGGACTGTTTCTTGCCTTCTTCGATAAACTCTTCGTCGATGGCTTCGATATTCTCGCGGTTGTCGCGTCCGGAGAGGAGATTCCAGCAGGCGATAAACAGAGCAGCAATCACCGGACCGATAACAAAACCGTTAATGCCGTAGATTTCCATGCCGCCCAGCGTGGCAATCAGGATCATATAGTCAGGCATTTTGGTGTCTTTGCCGACCAGCAGCGGACGCAGGATATTATCCACCAGACCGACAATCACCACGAAGAAACCCACCAGGAACAGCCCTTTCCACAGTGCGCCAGTGGCGAAGAAGAAGATCGCCGCAGGCACCCAGATAATGGCGGAACCGACGGCCGGAATCAGGGAGAGGAAGGCCATCAGCGCACCCCACAGCAGGCTGCCGTCGATGCCGGTAAACCAGAAGGCCAGCCCGCCGAGAATACCCTGAACGATACCGACTACCACCGTGCCTTTCACCGTCGCGCGCGCCACGGCGGCAAACTTCACCATCAGGTGATGCTTCACGTAGGTTGAAAGCGGCAGCGCTTCCAGAATCAGATGTACCAGATAGGAGCCATCTTTCAGCAGGAAGAACAGCAGATAAAGCATGATGCCAAAGCCGACGGTGAAGCTGAACGTTCCTTTACCGATAATAAAGGCGCTGCCCGCGACATACTGACCGCCCTTAAGGGCAAACGAGGAGAGCTTCTGCTGAATCTGCCCGGCGTTATCCAGATTGTTTTCAGCCAGAAAATGCTTCGCCCAGCGCGGCAGATGCTGCAACAGATCGGCGAAGACCACCGGGAACTGCGACGAGTTGGTCTGCAGCTTGTGATAGACCGCGTTGGTTTCAACCACCAGTGAGGAGGCAATGATCGCCAGCGGCGTAAACACAATCAGGCAAATACAGAGCAGGGTAATTAACGCCGCTACGCCATTACGATCACCCAGTCGATTACGAAGCCAGGTTTTCAGCGGATGGAAAATGACCGCCAGAATCGCTGCCCATAAAATCGACGAGAAATAGGGCGAAAGGACGTCAAAAAAAGCGACGGTGGCGATAGCCAGAATCAAAATGAAAAACCCGATGTTCAATCCTTTAAAACGCATGGAAAAACCTCATCTGGAACAAACGCTGATAAACCCGACGCGCAAATTTTCTGTGCCTGTCTTCGCCTATGCGAGGGCCTGGGACGCATTAACGGTCTGGCTTTGTTCTTAACACGCTGCTGGTGGCAGCATCATACTGGCTAACTATCTGAAAGGTCTGGCAGAAGTGATGAACGGATAATGTTCGTTCGCTGCGTGACTTCCGGTCGGTAGCAGGCTGCTTATGACTGCAGCGCGCTGAATCCTACATTAGCGTAGCGGTTTCGACCATTATTGGTAGGTCAGAGACTCATGTTCTCTGTGTATGCTGCCGATAATAGCGTTGACTGAGCAAAAAACAGGCAATAAGAAATGGGTAAACCGAGCGTTTTAACGGTGCTGCTGGCGCTGGCACTAACCGGCTGTGCCACCAAACAGTATCCTCAGGCGGCGGCGGTAACGCCGGAAGAGACGGCGACACTTAACTGCAGTGCACTGGATCAGGAACTCGTGAAAGCGCACAGCGTGCAGAGTGACATTGAGCAAACCGGCCAGTTTGATGCACTGACCGTACTGGGGTTTGTCGGCGATTTCGGGCTGGGTAATGGCATTGCGAAATACAATGCCAGCCAGAAGGCAGAACGGCGACTGAATCAGTTACAGTCGCTGAAAGCCGCGAAGTGCAGCCAGCGACTGTCGTAGCGGGCGGCTTAAAATCAGCCAACGGTTCCTGCGCGGACATGCTGCAGCCGGACATTTTCGGCTGCACGTTTACCTGCCAGAAACGCGTGATCCGAATTGTAATATTCCCACTCGCTGTAGCGACCCGACAGATGAATATCCTGAGTCAGCAGCCACTGACGGATCAGCGCCACGTTATCGCTTCGTGCATGGTCATAGACCACGTAGGCATAGGGCATATCAACCTCTGAAGCACAAAGCAGCGGATCGTCCGCAGTGATCATGCCGACCCTGATGCAATCCTGACGGCAGCGCTCAATCAGCGCATCGCCCTCCAGCGGCAGTGGGTTGGCCGCATTGTAGGTGATTTCGCAGGTTAAGCCGAATCCGCCCGGCGGATTGCAGTGTGGGCTGGCATTACCCTGCACAAAGATGCGGTGGAACAGCGTATCGCCAGGATAGTAAATCCAGTGCTTTTCGGTCAGATCAGCGCGACCAATGCCCAGATTCACACAGCGCACCGAAACAAACTGCAGCTGCTGCGCCGCCCGTTGCACACTCTCCGGCACCTCATCGCCCATCAGTTTAATCAGCTCAGGTAGCGGCATGGTGCTAATCAACTGCTCATAACGGTAGTGGCGACCATCCGCCAGCAGCGCAACATGCGCCTGCGAATAGATGCGGGTCAGCGTCGTATCCGTTTCCAGCGTACATTTCAGATGCGGCAGGAAGCCGGACATCAGTGCCTGGAAACCGCCGCGCAGCGGATAGCCAAATCGGGCGTTAGGGCCGACCGGTTTCGCCAGTGGTTGTAGTGCGCCATCGATGATCTGCGACAGATCGGGCAGTGGGACGCGTCCGCCCAGCCACGAGGTTTCCATATCTGTCAGCGGCACTTTCCACAGCTTCTGGTTGTAGGGCAGGGCAAAGTGACGTGCGATGCCTTTACCCCAGGTTCGCATAATGAAGTGCTGGAAATCCTCTTCGCCTTCCACCATGCCGCTGCTGCTGCCCTCATCAGGAATCGCGCCATCCGCACAGCAATCCCGCCGCGCCCGCGCGCGATCCAGCGGCACGGCAGCTGTCGCCGTTGCGCCATAACGCGCCTCGATAGCCCCCAGCACGCACTCTTTTACCACTTCGACGGGTAAGCCGTGCAGCGCAGACTGGAACGGATAGCGGGTATACACGCCGTCACTGTAGACCCAGGCTTCACGTGCCTGCCAGTGCAGATTGTCGCCCAGCAGCATTTCATAGAGCTGCAACACATATGGGTCCTGCGAGAACATAATGTGACCAGCATAATCGAAGGTGAACCCCTGATCGTCAATCGAGCGGCACCAGCCGCCTGGGGTGCTATTTTTCTCCAGCAGGACTGCGCCTTCGCCATAGTGATAACCGGCGCTCAGCCCGGTGGGTCCGGCGCCGATAATCAGGCAGGGCACCGCTTCGCTCTCCAGCATGGCCGGCGTTAAAGGTGTGACGTTAGCCTGTGCGCTGGCCTGACTGGCTGACTTCAGGGCAGGCTGACGTTGCGCGAGCGCCTGCTGGATCAGCCCATGTATCTGCTCAGCGGTGCGATCCCATGAGGTGGCATCCACTTTTGTCTGCATCCGTCCCATCAGCGCCAGCCGCTCAGCGGCACCCATCGCCATTGCCTGTTCACAAGCGGCAATAAACGCCGGGTGAGTTTCTGCTACTGCCACCTCCTCTGCGTAGTGGCGCGCCACATCGACAATCGCGGTACTGACAATCGGCAGCTGCGCCGCCATATATTCCAGCACCTTGGTAGGCGAGATGAAGCGGGTGGAGGCATTAATGGCGAACGGCATCAGACAAACATCCCAGCCTGCCAGAAATTGCGGCAGTGCCTGGTAGGGCTGCTGGCCGAGCCAGTGAATATTGTCGCGCTGTGGCAGGCTGGCGGGATCAATTTTTACTACCGGCCCAACCATAATGATCTGCCATTCGGGGTGGGTGTCTGCCAGCGTCGCAATCAGCGACAGGTCGATGCGCTCATCAAGCACGCCGTAGTATCCCAGACGCTGCGGTGGAATCGTATCCTGCAACGGATGACGATTAGTGCGATCGCGTGCCTGCTCAAAATGAACAGCATCGACACTGCTGGGAAAGCAATAGACCTGAGAATGTTTGTCACGCTTCGCTTCGTAAAGACTGGTGCCGCCGGTAAAGACCAGATCGGCGCGGGTCATCAGTGCCGATTCGCGCTGTTGCAACTGGCGCGGCGCATTCCGGAAGGCGGAAAGCTCATCCATACAGTCGTAAATTACCAGCGAGGGATCAAACGGCGTCAGCAGCGGCAGCGCCATCGGCGTATAGAACCAGATCAGCGGCTGTTCATCTTCCTCAAGAAGTGGCGCCAGCAGCAGCAACAGTGGCGCGATCTGGCTGTCATGAAAACCGGGCGCGTCGCTGTCGGTATGTGGCTGGATGACCGTGATGTTAGCGGCAGGTGAACTCTGATGCAGACCCGGTGGCCCCGACTGCCGGACCGGCTCCTCGAAAAACAGCACGCGATAGTGCTGCGCCAGGCGTGTCAGAAGCTGCTGCGGACGCTGGAAAACAAATCCCCAGCGTAAATGGCTGAAAACAATGAGAACAGGTGGTTTCATGGTGTGCTCCTGACGTTGTAGTGGGGACTGAATGTGCTGCAAAAAGCGCTGCGCCTGCCGTAAAGCGTCGGCATAAGGCTGCTGTAACTGGCGGGCGTAAGGATCCGGCCCCAGCAGATCGAGATCCCATAAACCGCTGCGGGTCCAGAAGGTTGTCTCTTCCCACAAGGGACGATCGAGGATCGGATAGAGGCAGACGCCGATCAGATCAACGCCTGCTAGCTGTGCCTGCGCTACCTGGGCGGTGATTTCGCTGATCCAGGCTCCACGTCCGCTGCCAACATGACTCGTTTCCGCCAGCAGAATGGGCCGCTGGTAACGCTGCCAGACTTGCTGCAGCATCTGATGCAGTGGCTGGCGGCGGTTGTCGCCCAGATGCCAGTAAAGGCGGAGGTTTGAGCCCTGTTCCCACTGGTTATCGTGGTAGTAATTCACGCCAATCAGATCGAGATAGCGCGGTGTGCCACCCAGCTCCGGGTTACGCCTGCCGCTAAGCATGTCCCACGCCTGATACTGGGTATCGCACATCTCACGTGCCAGCACGTCACTGGTGGGATCGGCAGGATCGGGCACGATATGGATCAGCGGATCGCAGTGCAGCAGACGGGCGCGCGGATCGGCCAGCCAGATCGCATCACAGGCGGCCAGAGTGGCGCGAACCAGTTGCTGCTTGGCAGCATCCGCCCGATCCGGCGCCGGAATCGCCTCACAGGCGAACAGCCCGACCGAGATGCCCCAACTGACAAAGGAGATTTCATTCATTGGGGAGTAGACCGGCGGCTGCTGATACCAGGGCGCCAGAAAGCGGGCCAGCGCACCGCAGAACGCAGCAAAGCGACTGATAAAATCGTGATCAAACAGGCTGACGCCAGCGGGCCAGCCGTAATGGCAGATTGTCCAGCTCAGCTGGATGCCCTGCTGCTCTGCGGCCCGCATCCGCGCAGCGACCGTCGAAAAGTCATAATGCCCATCGCGTTCACATAAGCGCCAGCCGACGCTTTCGCGTACCGTGCGAATAGAAAAGGGGGACAGCGCGGCATAATCCTCTGCTACACGTGCCTGATGCTGATTAAGATCGTTCATCGACAGCGCAATCCCGGCAGGATTGATATGGTCGGCACCTTCATAGCCGGCCTGCCAGAAACTGGTAAAAGGCGTCATGGCATCTCCCGAAAAAAAAGCAACACGTTTCTCTCTGACGAGCCGTCGTGAAACGGGTCAGGGCGTTACAGGTATGCATTGCAGACTGGTCGTTATGACCAGTCTGAACAGATGGGCGATCCTTGCCATAAGGCACAACCACTGAAGGACAGGCATCAGGTCCTGTGGCGGTCTGGACGAGAGATAGCAGGTATCTATGTGCGGCGCTATCGACAGGAAAAAGGCTGACTTCTCTGAATGTTATCGGGTTTACGGAAGCCTTACTGGAAAGTATAGATGCGAGAGTGTGGTAATCAACTCATTGAATTAAAAAGAAAAAAGCGTAGCGGTAAAAGAATTCCAGTCAGAAACAGGATGTTTTTTGGTTAAGTTTCATAATCTGTTTGATAAGCGCAACGTGAACAGCGTCAGCGCTATTTTCAGCTTTATTAACCTTTTCCTTCACATGCAGAGAGGTCAGACTCACCCGCTTTTACGTTACAGCTTCGCTTGCCTTTTGGCGGGCTGGCGACAAGATTTACTTATCACTGGCCTGAATCTGCGGGTCATCAACGGAGGGCTGCGATAATGCGCGTTCCCTTAAAACAGGATGTTTAGCAGACTATGTTCTCATTCGACTGGCACCGTTTCTTACTCAACGATCAACCGGCCACTTTTTTATTTGAGGTGGTGGCGCGGGTCCTGATCGCATATCTGGTGGTATTCACCTTTTTGAAAGTGTCTGGACGACGCGGCGTGCGCCAGCTGTCCCTGTTCGAACTGGTGGTCATCCTGACACTGGGCTCGGCATCGGGTGACGTCACATTTTACGATGATGTACCGGTGTTGCCGGTCATTATGGTGTTTGTGGTGCTTCTGGCCCTCTACCGCCTGACGACCTGGCTGACGGCACACAGCCCGCGCTTTTCACGATTTATTCAGGGCGACGTCATTACGCTGATTAAAGATGGGTTGTATGTGCTGGAAAGTCTGGATCGGCTGAATATTTCCGAAGATGAGTTCTTTATGGAGTTGCGGCAGAGCGGCGTGGAGCATCTGGGACAGGTCCGGCTGGCGCTGGTGGAGGTCGACGGTCAGCTTAGCCTCTATTTCTATGATGATAATGAGATGCGCGCCGGGCTAAGCATACTGCCGCCGGAGCATCGGCAGGATTACAGTACGGTGCCGATCAGCGCCCTTTACGCCTGCACGCATTGCGGGCAAACACAGAGGATAGAAGCCGGGCAGCCGGCCGTCTGTCCGCGCTGTCAGCGGCAGCGCTGGTCTGCGGCACTGAGCGTGCGTCGGCTGCATTAATGGCCCGTGCCTGCTTAACCTTTCCGGCTTGTCGCGTCAGTATCGCCCCGATGAGCACCGGCGAAACAGGCGCTGAGTGAGCGCTTTTGCTCTCCTTCGGCGGTGAAATTATCCGCGCTCAGCCAGGCGTTCAGGGCGCGCTGAACGTCTGGCCATTCCCGATCAATCATCGACAGCCAGTCGGTATCCCGATTACGCTGTTTTCGCGTCATGACCTGACGAAAACGGCCCTCAAATCGAAACCCCAGCCGTTCTGCTGCGCGTCGTGACGCCACATTGGTTGAATCACAGCGCCACGCGACTCGCCGATACCCCAGCGAGAAAGCCTGTTGCAGCAGCAGAAAAATCGCCTCGCTGCCGATAACACTACGCTGCATCAGCGGCGACCAGGTGACGTGACCGATTTCAAGGGTGCCATGTTCGGGTTCAATGCTGGCGAAGCAGACCACACCGCAGGGCTGCTGATTCGGCGTGCAGACAGTGAAGGGTACCAGGGCTTTATCAGCAACTTTATCCGCAATCCAGCGCTGCATCTGCATCAGCGAAGCGGGCCGCTCTGCGCTCAGCCAGGTCCAGTCGCGATCATCCGGTGCCAGCATAAAGGCCTGTAACAGCGACGCCGCATGTTCCACGCTAAGCGGTAAAAGAAGGCAGTGCTGTCCCTGGAGAGGAACGCCGTGAGGTCTGGCGACCGGCTGCCAGTCAGGCAACGCTTCACCGACCGGCTGATCAAACTGATTGATGTTCACTGGCATCCTCCTGAAGGGAATAGGGACGGGAAGCGGGAAAACTTTCGAGCTGTACTGACGGGCTATCCTGAACCGCGAGTAAACCCGTCGCAGCTTGTTCCCGCTACCCACATAACTTTGCCTGTTACTGACAGAAAATGAAAACCCTTCAGGCAGCATAGCGACACCGAATTCATTGAGGTATGCGTATGAAAGTGAGGCTGGCCAGTACATTACTGTTTTTGCTGTTATCGTTTGGCGCGTTTTCACAACAGGTGATCAGTGAAAGTCATCCCCATTCACGCAGTGCGCGACTGCTCGAGCAGGGGAGTCAGGTGGACACGGCGGATTCGCCGGATGAACATCTGCTGGAGCGGCGGGAGTGGCGAAGCAGTCTGGAGCGTAAGCCGTTTTGAAATGAATTCCCCGGCAGAGTTCTCTGCCGGGGAGCAGGGAATGTGGCCCTGCTGGTTCATGTGACTAAATGGTGGCCTGGGAGGCTGCCATGCCAGGCACCAGAATCACCTTGCGACACTCCTCTTCGCGTTTTGCGAAAATATCGTAGCCGCGTGCGGCATCTTCCAGCGGGAGATGGTGAGTTATAATCTCTTCCGGCGTCAGATGGCCCTGCTCAATCAGCTTCAGCAGGTCAGGCAGATAAGCATGGACATGCGTCTGTCCCATCTTAAAGGTCAGCCCTTTGTCGAAGGCATCGCCAAACAGAAAGCCGTGAATAAATCCTGCGTAGACGCCTGGCACGCTGACGATACCGCCACGTCGCACTGCAGCAATACACTGACGCAATGCTTTGCCGCTACTGCCTTCCAGCTTGAGATTGGTGAGCACGGTCTCAGTCATGCTGCCTTTTGCCTCAAACCCGACGGCATCAATTACGGCATCTACACCGCGATTGCCGGTACTGTGTTCGATAATCCAGCCAGCCGGATCATCAATTTCATCGAAATTAATCGGGATTACGCCGTAACGTTCGCGGGCAAAGTTTAAGCGGTAATTATTATGGTCAATCATGTAGATCTGTTCGGCACCCTGCTGGCGGGCGCAGGCAGCACTGAGCAGGCCAACCGGTCCGGCACCGAAAATTGCCAGGCTGGAGCCCGGCTTGACCTCAGCGTTTTTCACCGCCTGCCAGGCAGTGGGCAGAATATCCGACAGGAACAGCACTTTTTCATCCGACAGCACCGACGGCACTTTGAACGGGCCTGTATTGGCTTTGGGCACACGGACATATTCCGCCTGGCCGCCAGGCACACCGCCATAAAGCTTGCTGAACCCAAACAGCGCCGCAGGTGGCGTGATGTTTTTGCGGTTCAGGATGGCGCCTCGTCCGCTATTGGTATTTTCACAGGCGGCATACTGACTCATGAGGCAGAAAAAGCAGTCGCCACAGGCGATAACAAAAGGGATGACAACCCGATCACCTTTGGCCACGGCGGTCACGGCGCTTCCGGTCTCAACCACTTCACCCATAAACTCATGACCGAAGATATCGCCATGCCCGGTCCCCGGGATTTTGCCGCGATAGAGATGCAGGTCTGAACCGCAAATAGCGGTAGCGGTCACACGCAGGATAATATCATCGGCGGCTTCCAGTCCCGGATCGGGCACGTTATCCACACTGACTTTATGGGGACCATGATAAGTTAATGCTTTCATCTCTTCATCTCCTGCTGACAAGGGAATGGTGGTCAGGCCAGAAGGCGTGACTACCCGCGGGAAAGACTCAGGGAACCTGAAATCGCAACCTGCCTGAAGTGTAGTAACCCTTTGAGGAGTAAGCAGAGCGGTGCATATGACTGACCTGTATCAGCCGGGCTGACAGGGCGGATGCAGCTGGATCGTAGCGACCGGGGCGGAGGCCGAATCGGGCTGCCAGCGGGCCAGATCGGCAAAGGCACGACGATAAACCGTATCGATCTGCGCCGGAACCTGTTCGATGTAGTGAAACGCATGCTCGCGTGTTTCACCGGTGAGATTCTGCAAATAGTGCCGTGCGTCATCCAGCGTGGGGATCTGGCCTTCCGTTCCCGCCATGCGGGCGGGCAGACCGGTCCAGATTAATCCTTCAATGCCTTTCGTCTGTGCCCACACCGCCAGCGGTCCGGTTGCGTTCTCTGTCACCGTAATCATGCCGATGCCATCGACGCGGCTGTCCGGAATCGCCTCACGAAGGCGCAATGCACGGCAGGCGCTCTCCAGTGACGCCGTGTTTAACCAGGCCCAGAGTACCTGCACCGGTTTTGCGTTCAGACAGATTGCGGTCGAGAGTTCACCGCCGTCAGCGATGCGCACAAATTCAATCGGTACCGCAGGACCATCATGATGCCACGGACTGGCCACTGGCAGGTCGCCGGTTTTCCAGATTAACGATCCCCATCCCAGGCAGGCAATCTTCATTTTCATCTCCTTTGCATCTGTCGGCGTGATCGCGACAGCGTGAGGTAAAGCGTAGTCCGTTATGCTGAATCGTTGCAGGGATCACCTTTTTAAGGGGGTAAAACCGCCACATAAATGGCATGATCGCCGTGCAGTCGCCTTGCACGATGTGACGGATTTTTGCGCAACACATGCGAGTTTATCTTCGTTACTTGAAGTTTTATCGTCATGTAGTGTAAAAAGTGGCGCACGCAATCGATTACCTATGCGCGGGCGGATCAGCGGCACCCTTCACTGATCCGCTTGCAGCAGAGGCGGAGAGCGGGAGAGACCTTTTCCTGCCTGTTGGCTCAAATTAATGGCGGCTTTTTAACACGGAAAATCTGATGAAAACCACGCAAACGGGCACGCTGGGTGCGCTTGAGAGTGACGTCGATACGGGATGGCGTAAAACCGACACCATGTGGATGCTGGGTTTATACGGCACGGCAATTGGCGCGGGTGTACTGTTCCTGCCAATTAATGCGGGTGTCGGCGGTCTGATCCCGCTGATCATTATGGCGGTGCTGGCTTTTCCGCTGACCTTCTTTGCGCACCGCGCTCTGACGCGCTTTGTGCTCTCCGGTAAAAATCCGGCCGGTGATATCACTGAAGTGGTCGAGGAGCATTTTGGCGTCGGCGCGGGCAAGCTGATTACGCTGCTCTATTTCTTCGCTATCTACCCGATACTGCTGATGTACAGCGTGGCGATTACCAATACGGTAGAGAGCCTGATGGTGCATCAGCTTGGCCTGGTGCCACCGCCGCGTGTGCTGCTGTCGCTGCTGCTGATTGTCGGACTGATGACCATTGTGCGTTTCGGCGAGAAGATGATCGTGAAAGCGATGAGCGTGCTGGTTTACCCGTTTGTGGCGGTACTGATGCTGATGGCCTGCTACCTGATTCCACACTGGCACGGCGCGGCGCTGTCGACCCTTAACGTTCAGCCTGCGGGCAGCAGCCTGTGGATGACGCTGTGGCTGGCGATTCCGGTGATGGTCTTCTCGTTTAACCATTCACCTATCATCTCTTCCTTTGCGCTGGCGAAGCGCGAAGAGTATGGCGATGCCGCTGAGAAAAAGTGTTCGCGCATTCTGGCCTGTTCGCACCTGATGATGGTAGTGACGGTGATGTTCTTTGTGTTCAGCTGCGTGCTGAGCCTGTCGCCCGAAGATTTACACGCTGCCAAGGCGCAGAACATCACCATCCTTTCTTATCTGGCTAACCATTTTCAGGTGCCGATGATTGCGTGGATGGGGCCGCTGATTGCCATTGTGGCGATCACCAAATCATTCCTGGGTCACTATCTGGGTGCGCGCGAAGGATTTAACGGTATGGTCAATAAGGCGTTGCGCAGTCGCGGTAAGACCATCGCGCCAGCCAGACTGAATCGCCTGACGGCACTCTTTATGCTGCTGACCACATGGCTGGTGGCGACGCTGGACCCGAATATTCTCGGCATGATTGAGACACTGGGCGGACCGATTATTGCCATGATCCTGTTCCTGATGCCGATGTATGCCATCCAGAAGGTGCCCGCGATGCGTAAATACAGTGGTCACATCAGCAACCTGTTTGTTGTGTTGATCGGACTAATTGCTATCTCTGCAATCTTCTATTCGCTGGTGAAGTAACACGCAACAGGCGCATCTCAGTCACGCTGAGACGCGCCTGCTTTCCTGCCCG
The DNA here is from genome assembly GCF_021043305.1 of Pantoea sp. MHSD4. Classification (NCBI taxonomy): domain Bacteria; kingdom Pseudomonadati; phylum Pseudomonadota; class Gammaproteobacteria; order Enterobacterales; family Erwiniaceae; genus Pantoea; species Pantoea sp. MHSD4. The sequence continues at coordinate 253,696 of NZ_JAJNDH010000002.1, forward strand.
CTACTCGCCGTTCTTACTCTCCTCCTCCGCAATTCTGCGCCATCGCTTCGTGATTTCAGCCAGCAGTCGCGTTCCTGATCTTCTCTGCCAGTAGCATCCGGTCAGCAATTTTTACATTTGTTACGTATTCGCATGGTAAAGTAAACGCGAATAATTATTATTCCTTTATGGGACAGGAGAAAAATGAAAATCGGGATTGCTGCAGCTACCACACTTTTACTGTCAACGGCCTGTGCGGCTACCACCTATCCGGTCACCGTGACCGACATGGATGGCCAGAAAATTACGCTGCAAAAAGAGCCGCAACATGTAATTTTGCAGGATGGGCGCGACGTGATGTCGCTGGCACTACTGGATCGACAGAATCCGTTTCAGCGGGTTGTCGCCTGGAACAACCTGCCGAAAAAGCAGGACACTCAGACCTGGGACCTGCTGAAGCAGCGCTGGCCGCAGGCCGCATCCATTGTGGACATGGGCTTTAACGATCAGGGACAGGTCAATCTGGAGAGCGTGCTGGCTCAGCAGCCCGATATGATGATTGCCCAGCTGCGTGCCAAACCGGCCCTGATGCAGTCAGGCGTGCTGGCGACCCTGAAAAATCTGCATATCCCGGTGCTGTTCCTGGATGATGAACTCCATCCAAAAGAGAATACCCTGAAGAGTGTGAAAGTGCTGGGCACCGTTCTGAACCGCGAAGCCGAGGCAAAAGCCTATGCCGATTTTTACCAGCAGCGCTGGGAGATGCTTCAGCAGAAGATTGCGCAGGTGCAGCACAAGCCGACAGTGTTTATTGAGCCAATTGCCGGCAACAGCGATAACTGCTGCTTTACCCACGGTCATAACGGCTGGGGCGCGCTCGTAGAAGCGGTCGGTGGAAAAAACATTGGCTCAGCGTTACTGCCCGGCAGTTCAGGGTTTGTGTCGCTGGAGAAGATTATCGCCATGAAGCCGGACGTCTACATCATGACCGGCTCCAAACGCCCGAACAGCAATGTGCTGCCGTTTGGCTACGGTGCCAGCCAGGCTGACGTGACCGCCACCTTTAACCGCCTGCAGAGCCGTACCGGTCTGGAGCAGATCGAACCGATAAAACAGAAGCGGGTGTATGGCGTTTATCACCATTTCTATAATCACCCTTACAACATTATCGGAATGGAAATTCTGGCAAAAGATCTCTATCCGGATTTGTTCAGGGATCTGGATCCGACGGCTGATTATCACCACATTGTGACGCACTTTACCGGGTTACCGGACGCGCCAGTGATCCTCAGTACGCCATAACCGGATAACGCGTCAGAGAGCGATTCAGCATCCTGACGCATCTCAACGCTTAAACAGTCAGCCTGATGCGTGATTATCAGGCTGACTCTTTGATATCTGGATTATGTCAGGAAAGCTGTCCGGATATGACGCGTGTTAAGAAAGCGCTAAGCAAGCGTAATAGTGTGTAAGTTACCGGATTTTAAGACTTTTGAAGATGTCTCCCGCCACAATTATTGCCATCATGCCGATCAACGGTGCCTGAACAGCCGTTATTTTCGGAGGCAGTATCATGAAAAAAACAACACTCACGCTTATCGCTTCACTTTTGACATGCAGCACACTCTTTTCTCAGCCCTCACGGGCAGACGATCACGGAGACGCACCGCGTATGCCGGTGCCACATCAGAATGATGATCATCGTCCTGACAATCGCGGTCCTGACCAGAATCGCGGCCGCGACAATCGCGATCATGATATGGGCAATCATCGCCCGGATCAGGATAACAAACGCCATGGCAGAGAGGGCCGCAATGAACGGGACCATTTCGCCTGGCAGGGGCACGACTTCCGTCGCGGCCATCCTGTTCCGCCAGAATATCGCGGTGACCACTATCGTGTAGCCGACTGGCATGAACGCGGTCTGCGTGAACCGCCACGTGGTTACCACTGGGCAAACATTGATGGCAACTATGTGCTGATTGCTGCCGCGACCGGGGTGATTACCGCGCTGGTGCTGAATAGCGCCCTGAACTGATTCCCGGGGGATGGCTCAGGCCATCCCTCTTTCTTTCCGTTTTGCTGCGCCAGCGGCTATCCTGAGACTCCACTCTGAAATTTCCTGTGTAAGGAGTCATGATGACGACGGTTAAGATGGTTGCGGTAGATATGGATGGCACGTTTCTGGACGATAACAAGCAGTATAATCGATCCCGTTTTCTCGACTGCTATCAGCAACTCACCGCCCGTGACATCAAATTTGTGGTAGCCAGCGGCAATCAGTATTACCAGCTCAAATCCTTCTTCCCGGAGATCGCCAGCGATATCGCTTTTGTGGCAGAGAACGGCGCATGGATTATTGATCGTGATGAGGAGATGTTTTGCGGTGCCTTTGAACGACGTGATGTGGAAGCGGTCATCGACACTCTGCAAAACGGCAACTATCCCGGCCTGCGTTACCTGCTGTGTGGACGTGACAGCGCGTATTACTTCGAGGGCATGGAAGAGACCTGGCTTAAGAAGATGCGCCACTACTGTCACCGGCTGAAGCCGATTCATCATCTGAATGAGGTGCAGGATGACAGGCTGTTTAAGTTCGCACTGAATCTGTCTGACGATCACATAGAAGCACTGATGGCGGATATTGAGCGTTTGCATCAGGGCCGCGTGGCGGCGACCTCCAGCGGTCACGGTTCGGTAGATTTGATCGTGCCGGGAAATCATAAAGCGCACGGTCTGGATCTGCTGGCTCAACGTTGGGGGATTACGCACGATCAGGTGCTGGCCTTCGGCGATGGCGGTAACGATCTGGAGATGCTCAAACAGTCCGGCTTTAGTTTTGCCATGGGCAACGCGCCAGAGCGGGTGAAGCAGGCGGCGCGCTTTGAAGCACCCTCTAACAACGAGCAGGGCGTGCTGCAGGTGATTGAGCAGATGCTGGCAGGTGAGGGGCCTTTTAGCGCCAGAGAGGCTTAGCCTCGCGTCTCAGAGCGCGGATGCAACAGAATTGCGCTGAGCGGATGCCTGACCTGCCAGGGCTGGCAGGTCAGAATTGCCGGAACCGGGAAGCGAGATTCGCGTTGATCACGCCGTGATTTGCCAGGCCTGCGTAATCATCGTCTGCTTCTGTTCGTGGCTGTAATTTACCAGCGAGTTTTTGCTGTTGGCACGCGCCAGAATCCACTCGACCTCGGTGCGGCTCAGTGTGGGGCCATCCTGCCAGAACGGGGTGATCGACTGCGCCTGCAGCCACTGCTTCAGAAACTGTGCCGGTGAATCCGTGGTTTCGCTGAAAAGTTGTGGGTGTAGCTCGGCCATCAGCTTTCGCTGCAGCGGCTGCTCGCTATCAGACAACAGATCCAGGAACGGAAACAGAAGCCGTCCGCATACTTCTCCGTGATGGAACGGTTTTATCGCCCCCAGTTCTCCCGCAATACCATGGATCACGCCGAGACCCGCACTGCTGAGACTGACACCTCCCAGCCACGACGCCATCATCATCGCTTCTCGTGCCTCATCACCAACCGCATCCTCGCGATTGAGTGCAGGCCAGGCCTGAATAAACTGACGCAGACCGGTCAGCGCCAGCTGTCGGGTGAAGAGATTGCCTTTGCTGGAGAGATACGCTTCAAACAGGTGGGTAAAGGCATCAATTCCGCAGGTCGCCAGCACAGAGTCAGGTGCACCTTTCAGCAGATCCGGGTCAAGAATCGCCACCTCTGGCACAAAGACCGGGTGGCGCAATGACGCTTTGATTTGAATGTCCTGCTGGTCGGTTACCACCGCATTTTGCGTCACTTCACTGCCGGTCCCGGCAGTAGTCGGAACAGCAATCAGCGGCAACGTGATGGGCTGAACGGCAGTGTCACCCACTTTTTCCAGATAACGGGCGACAGGTAAAGGATGTTGTACCATCGCACTGAACGCTTTCGCCGCATCCAGCACACTCCCTCCACCAATCGCGACTACCCGATCAACATGCCCGCGCCAGCGCGCAACCCAGCCATCAATTTCAGTGGGTGAGGCTTCATGGCTGACAATTTCGTAGCCAATAATGTGATCGTTGAGGCCAGCTTTCAGCCGGGCGTAGGCCGGGCCCTGCAGGAAAGATTGTCCGCAAAACAGCAGGGTAGGCTGTGAACGGGCGGCCAGCAGCGGCACCAGCTTATCGAGACTACCGCGGCCAAAAAGGGTTCGTTGATTACTGTACAGCTCACTCAGGTTCTCACTCACCAGTGCATCCTTTTTACATTTCACTAAAATCTGAGTGTAACGAAAAGCGCGGCGTCGACACTGGCAAACTTTCTGATAACGCATCGGCAAAAAGTTGATCACCTTCGCAAAACAGAAATTCACCGTCGGCGGGGTGATGCTTTCCTGCGGATGTTACCCTTAACATGTTATCGGTAACAGCGTTTGTCGGGATGTGTAAACATCTTACAAAGGCACTGTTTTGTCGCCCTACGGGGATCATGATAATAAATCGACACCGTATTCCGTTCGGTGCACAAGGTGGAGAAAAGCTATGCCATTACTCTATGTGGCGATCGGCGTCGCGCTACTGTTGCTGCTGATGATTCGCTTTAAGCTCAATGGATTTATCGCGCTGATCCTGGTGGCGCTGGCCGTCGGCGTGATGCAGGGCATGCCGGTGAATAAAGTTATTACCTCAATCAAAGCGGGTGTAGGTGGCACGCTGGGCAGCCTGGCGTTGATCATGGGCTTTGGTGCCATGCTCGGTAAACTGCTGGCCGATTGCGGCGGGGCGCAACGTATCGCGACCACCCTGATTGAGAAATTCGGCACAAAGCACATTCAGTGGGCGCTGGTGCTGACCGGTTTTATTGTCGGATTTGCGCTGTTCTATGAAGTCGGCTTTGTACTGATGCTGCCGCTGGTATTCAGCGTGGCGGCGTCGGCGCGTGTGCCGCTGCTCTATGTCGGGGTGCCGATGGCCGCTGCTCTGTCCGTGACGCACGGTTTCCTTCCGCCCCATCCGGGTCCAACCGCCATTGCCACGCTGTTTAACGCAGACATGGGTAAAACGCTGCTGTTTGGCACGCTGCTGGGTATCCCTACGGTGATTCTGGCAGGTCCGGTCTACGCACGTTTCCTGAAAAATATCGATAAACCGATTCCACAGGGGCTCTATAACCCGAAAACGTTTACCGAAGCGGAAATGCCCAGCTTTGGCGTGAGTGTCTGGACGGCACTGGTACCAGTGGTGCTGATGGCGCTGCGTGCCGTGGCGGAGATGCTGCTGCCAAAAGGCCACGTGCTGCTGCCCTATGCGGAGTTCTTTGGCGACCCGGTCATGGCGACCCTGATTGCGGTGCTGATTGCCATCTTCACCTTTGGACTGAATCGTGGCCGCACGATGGAACAGGTGATGGATACCCTGACCGACTCGATCAAAATCATTGCCATGATGTTGTTGATCATCGGTGGTGGCGGTGCCTTTAAACAGGTGCTGGTGGACAGTGGCGTAGATAAATATATCGCCAGCATGATGCACTCAACGCAGCTGTCACCCATCTTTATGGCGTGGTCGATTGCCGCAGTGCTGCGTATTGCGCTGGGCTCTGCCACGGTAGCAGCGATTACTGCCGGCGGTATTGTTGCACCGCTGATTGTTACCAGTGGCGCCAGCCCGGAACTGATGGTGATCGCCGTGGGGTCCGGCAGCGTGATCTTCTCTCACGTTAACGACCCTGGATTCTGGCTGTTCAAAGAGTATTTCAACCTGACGATTGGCGAAACCATTCGCTCCTGGTCTGCGCTGGAAACCATTATTTCGGTTTGTGGCCTGGTGGGTTGCCTGTTGCTCTCCTGGGTGATTTAACCTGTCGTCGCTGGCAAATCTGTCAGCGGCTCTCTGTTTTGACCGGGTGCACGACGTTAAAACTAAAATGGGCCGCAAGTGCGGCCCAGGCTGTCACTTAATTCTGACGCCTTAGTGAGGCGGTTCAAAACCGGCTTTCACCATCTCTTCCCGCAGCGCACGTGCAATTTCACGGTTGCCGCCAGTGACCGGGTAGATCACGTTATTCACCACATCATCAAGATAGTGCTCGTCAAACTCCTGCATAGAGAGCTGCGTGCCGCCTTCATCGTTGATGGCGAAAGAACCTCTGATGTGGTTACCGCTGTTTTTGGCCTTAAGGCTGTAGCGGCCCATGCTGGTATTAATCGTGCTCATAAGATCTCCTCGCGACTCATTTCAGTCTCATCACTATTGAGGCCTGCCTTGCCGCATAAATTTTAGCCAGGAGTATTCTTTAAAACGAAAAAAGAGTGCCGGTAAAAACTGGTGTTGCGATCGCTATCCCAGAAAGCAAATAAAGAGCAGGATTGGTGAACTTTTGACCAATTGAAGCCTGGGTGAAGCGGCGCGATAAATATTCCTGTCTATACTGCCTACAGGAAACGTGTCTAATCAGTGAGGGAAAAGGAAATGAAAATTATTCTGTGGATTATCGCGATTATCTTTATCGTCGGCCTGCTGACCCTGACAGGGGTGTTCAAACTGATTTTCTGATTTTTGTAAAAGCTTCAGCGACAACGGGCACCTAATCAGGTGCCCGAACTGTTTTCTGGCTGGCCAGCAGACACTGTGTAATGGGATCCATCGGCGTCGTGGGCAGCAGATCCTGGGAATCCAGGCATTTTTTACAGTTCGCACAGCGGGCACCATGAACGTTGTGCTCTTCCTCGTGATATTCCGTAAAAACGAATCGGGTGCTTCCGCACTGACTGCAGCGTATCTTCATCACCATCCTGTGCATCACTCTCCTTTTCATTTGCCCGGAAGGAAGCTATCCCCTCACCGGTTAAGCGGACGTAATCTATTGCCGGGTAATATTATTCCGGCTCGCCATAAGAAAAGTAGTTGCTCATAACGTTAATTGTTTGTTGCCAGATGCGAATCCGGACACTAAAAAGCACTTCATTGATCTTTCTCAAGGTTTGCCTGCTTTTGGTGAAAATATCAGCAGGTGGCCTGCTCTCACTGGGGGCAATGGCACAGCAGTCTCAATATTGTCTGAGAAAAAGTCGTTTCGGCGGATAGGAATTTGCGATCAATTGCACATTAAATAACCAGACGCGTTACGGCGGCCTCCGGAAGCAGGGAAATCGGATTTTTATGCTGAGGTTTACTACCCGCAGGACGATAAAAAATAACGCTTTTGAGACGATCGTTATCAGTAATAACAGGAATACGTCTTAATAAGATTTTCCTTTTTAACCTCAAAACGTCACGGTGCTAAAGATCAAAAAGGTTTGCCTTTCCAGCAGGTTAGTGGAAGGCACAGGCCATACGTCTGATCCCTGCTGATGAGTGTTTCGCAAGTCGAAAAGCAGGAAAGTGTGATGCATGTACGGAAAGTCGATATTTATCACTTTTTCATCAAATCATGCTGGACAAATCCCTCAGCAATTGCTGTACTAGACCCCGACACAGTTTAGTGTCCATTTTTCATGTAAAGGTAATATAGATGTCTAAGATCAAAGGTAACGTTAAGTGGTTTAATGAATCTAAAGGATTCGGTTTCATTACTCCTGAAGATGGCAGCAAAGATGTATTCGTACATTTCTCTGCAATCCAGAGCAACGGCTTCAAAACTCTGGCTGAAGGTCAGCGCGTAGAGTTTGAAATCACCGACGGCGCTAAAGGCCCATCTGCTGCTAACGTTATCAGTCTGTAAGTTAACAGTCAGAATTCTAAAAACCCGCCTTATGGCGGGTTTTTTTATGGCTGTAATCTGCGCTTCATCCCTCACATCGTAACCTTCTGAATTGTCCCCAGGGGCGCACAAACTGCGCGGCGGTTCACAATAAATCCTCGTAACATATTTATAACAACCAGCTGTGCAGCTTTTTAGCCTGCGACGCTATATAACAGTGCTACAGAACCCGATGAGTGAGGAGACAGGATGAACATACGGCATGCGGAGTTGAGAGACAGTTTTGCGTTGAGTGCCTTGCTGAGTGAGTTAGGCTACGGCGGCACTGAAAGTTTCATTGAGCAGCGTCTGGCGCAGTTATGCAGCGATCCCAGTGAAGCGCTGTTAGTGGCTGAACTGGGCAGTCAGGTTCTGGGTTTCCTTTCACTTCATTTTATTCCTCAGCTGGCCCTGGCCGGTGATTTCGCCCGCATCAGTTACTTCTGTATTGCGGAAGGTGAGCGCAGCAAAGGCGTCGGCCAGCAACTGCTCCAATATGCCGAAACGCTGGCAGCCCGCCGTGGCTGCGATCGTATGGAAGTCCATTGCCATCAGTCACGGCTCAAGGCGAATCAGTTTTACGCGCGCGAGGGTTATGCTGAATCACCCTGTTATCTCATTAAAAATCTGCAAGCGGGTTAAATTCCCGTCCTGAGGCGATGACCAGTGCCTCGGCAATCATCTCCCGCTGTTCATCCCTGAGGCTGGCGACAGGGATTATTGCTGACCTGCTACCACAGCATTTGTTCTTTGCCAGCACTTTCTGCTTCCTATCTGGTTTCAGGACAGCATAAACAGTTGTCCGACTGCTGATTAGCGCCGTTACCTCACGTGATGCAGACACTCTCTGCATACCCATCGGGACGGCGTCCACGCAGAACACGCACTGAAGCTGTTAGCGGTATTAAGGGCGGCGAGCGATAGCGCTTAGAGGCTATGGCGGTATAAAAGAAAACAGGATGACACTGCACTGGCTGTACAATGCCGAAGCACAGCGCAGGAATAAGCGGCGATCAGGTTCGTTTTAAAGAGAACAGACAACGATCGCCGGCTCTGGATGCGAGCATTCTCTGCAAGGGCTTAATCACTGATGAGTGACGCGGGAAGTGACACTTCTGGTCGCTGGGGGAGGAAAGAGATGATGAAAGTTGCACTGGGACAATTTGCGGTCAGCCGTGAATGGCAGGAGAACGCTGATAGCTGTCTGGCTCTGATGAAGCGGGCAGCAGAGGGAGAAGCGGATCTGCTGGTCCTGCCAGAAGCTGTTCTGGCGCGCGATAATACCGATCCCGATTTAGTGGTGAAAGCCGCACAGCCGCTGGATGGCCCTTTTATCACACAGTTGCTGGCTGCCAGTGAGCATAATGCGCTGACCACTATAATGAGCGTCCATGTCCCCAGTGACCAGCATAAAGCGCTCAATGTACTGGTGGCTATCCGCAACGGCGAAATTATTGCCACCTATGAAAAGCTGCATCTGTACGATGCATTTGCCGTGCAGGAATCGCAACGGGTCAATCCAGGCCATGTCATTCCACCGCTGATTGAGGTTGCGGGTATGAAAGTCGGATTAATGACCTGCTATGATGTGCGTTTCCCGGAACTGGCACGACGACTGGCGCTGGACGGTGCAGAAGTGCTTGTGTTGCCTGCCGCATGGGTGAAAGGCCCGCTGAAAGAGATGCACTGGGATTTACTGACCCGTGCCCGCGCGCTGGAGAACACCTGCTATATGGTGGCGGTGGGCGAGTGTGGCCCACGCAATATTGGCAACAGTCTGGTGGTCGACCCGCTGGGGGTAGCGGTGGCGAATGCCGCGGAGTCCCCGACACTACTGTTTGCTGAACTCGACCCGGAACGCGTCGTCTATGCCCGACAGATGCTGCCGGTACTGGAGAACCGGCGCTTTGCGCGTCCTGAACTCAAGTGATCTAAGGATAAAAATCCATGACGACAAAGCGAGCAAAACGCTGAGTGCTGGCACTTGTGCATACTTAATCGGCCTCTCTGAGATCTCACTCTGTTACAGATTCCAGTTGTCGCCGCAGGCAAACTGCGCGTAAATAACAGTCACCGTGATTTGAATAAGTTGAAAGGTTAAATATGGAAGGTATCAGTATTGCCAAGCTGCTGATTATCGGTGCGCTTATCGTACTGCTTTTTGGTACCAACAAGTTGCGCTCACTGGGCGGCGATCTGGGCTCCGCGATTAAGGGCTTCAAAAAAGCCATGAAAGACGAAGATACCAGCGCAACCCGAACAACCGCTGAAGACGTACCGGCAGAACGCGTCGTTCATAAAGATTAATCGGTTATTTGCTGAAAATAACTGTTACTTTTTATTTCAGGCAACGTCAGGCACGCATAAAAAAACCAGGCTGTTTCCAGTCTGGTTTTTTGTTTTTCAGGCTTCTGATAGCGGAGGCCGGCTTATTTCACTTCTTCGCCTTTGGCCTGCATATCCGCATGATAGGAAGAGCGGACAAACGGACCGCATGCGGCATGGGTGAAGCCCATCGCCATCGCTTCTTCTTTCATCTCATCAAATTCAGCCGGGCTGACGTAGCGCTGAACCGGCAGGTGGTGACGGCTCGGCTGCAGATACTGGCCCAGAGTCAGCATGGTGACACCGTGGCGACGCAGATCGCGCATCACTTCCACGATTTCGGCGTTGGTCTCACCCAGCCCAACCATCAGACCCGATTTGGTCGGGATATCCGGATGCGCTTCTTTGAACCGCTCCAGCAATTTCAGTGACCATTCGTAGTTAGCGCCCGGCCGCACCTGGCGGTAGACGCGTGGTACGTTTTCCAGATTGTGGTTAAACACATCCGGTGGCGTTGCGGTGAGAATTTCCAGCGCACGGTCCATGCGGCCACGGAAGTCCGGAACCAGTGTTTCAATTTTAATCGTGGGATTTTTTTCGCGAATCGCGCGGATACAGTCTGCAAAATGTTGTGCACCGCCATCACGTAAATCATCGCGGTCAACAGAGGTGATCACGACGTAGCGCAGGCCCATATCGGCAATCGTCTGCGCCAGTTTTGCCGGTTCGTTAGCATCAGGCGCATTAGGACGGCCATGTGCCACATCGCAGAACGGACAACGACGGGTACAGATAGCACCTAGAATCATAAAGGTGGCAGTACCGTGGTTGAAGCATTCAGCAAGGTTAGGGCAGGAGGCCTCTTCGCAGACTGAGTGCAGCCCGTTTTTACGCATCGCGGCTTTAATGCCCTGAATACGACTGGAGTCAGCTGGCAGCTTGATTTTCATCCATTCCGGCTTACGCAACATCTCCTGCCGTTCAACAGCCACGGTTTTCACCGGGATCAGCGCCATTTTGTCTGCGTCACGATATTTGACGCCGCGTTCCATCTGAATTGGTTTACTCATAAATCAGCAGGTTCCGGTCGGATTGCGATTTGAAAGCGTTCCCACTCAAACCGGGAAGGGGGCTTTCAACTTTATTTGAAAAAAGTGCAAAAATTATATCATCACATCGCCTGCGAAGCAGCCACAGTCAGCACGGATACGTTACATATTTGTAAATTCGCATTCTGCGTTAAGGCTTAACAGGGAGATCGCCTGATATCCATTCAACATTTTCATAACCTGACAGCCGCGCAAAGGCGCTGACCAGCGGAGAACGTACCTGCTCCGTTGTCACCTCTGGCTCAAAATTTTTCAACTGGGTCATGCTCATCCCGGCGTAACCACAGGGATTGATGCGCAGGAAAGGAGATAAATCCATGGCCACATTCAGCGCCAGGCCGTGAAATGAACAGCCTTTGCGGATGCGTAATCCCAGTGAACAGATTTTCTCTTCCCCGACATAAACGCCAGGGGCATCCGCGCGGGCGCGGGCGCTGACGCCGAACTCTGCCAGCGTCGCGATTACCGTCTCTTCCAGAATGGTCACCAGCTGGCGCACGCCGAGTTTACGGCGTTTCACATTGATCAGGACGTACATCACCTGCTGTCCCGGCCCGTGATAGGTCACCTGACCGCCACGATCGCTCTGCACCACCGGAATATCGCCTGGCATCAGCAGATGCTCCGCTTTTCCCGCCTGACCCTGCGTAAAGACCGGAGGATGCTCGACCAGCCAGATTTCGTCACGACTCTGGTCATCGCGCTGGTCGGTGAAGTGATGCATGGCGTCGGAGACAGATTGCCAGTCGCACAGACCGGACTGACGGACAAAGAGGGTTTCAACTGACAAAACGATAGCCCGCTAAAGGAAATAACGTTAAGAATAGCGTCGGCAAACCGTCAGGCAGAGGCGCCTTGCCGACCCGTAAATTACAGGACCATCCGCACGATTTCGATGTTGCCCAGCTCTTCGTACAGGCGTTCAACCTGCTCGATGTGGGTGGCGGTGATAGTGATGTTTACGGAGTGATAGTTGCCTTTGCTGCTCGGCTTAACTTCAGGGCTGTAGTCGCCGGGCGCATGACGTTGCACCACTTCAACCACTTGATCAACCAGCTCCGGTTGCGCCAGACCCATTACTTTGTAGGTAAACGGGGTAGGAAATTCGAGCAGCTCATTCAGTTTGGTTTTCATATTAACTCCGGTGCATAAAAAACAGGCTCCCGCCTGAGCGGGAGCATCATAATATCCTGTAATGGGGGCAGAAGGGTGATTTTTCAATCACCCCTTACGCTTAACCGAACCAGTGATGGAACATCAGTTTGATGTAATCAACGATACGGCCAAAGAAACCACCCTCAGAAACTTCGTTCAGCACCACCAGCGGACGCTGTTCGATAGTTTTGCCATCCAGCTGGAAGTTGATGCTGCCCACAACCTGGTTTTTCTTCAGTGGCGCGTGCAGTTCTGTATTGGTCAGCACATAGCTGGCTTTCAGATCTTTCATACGGCCACGTGGAATGGTCAGGTAAGCATCTTTTTCCACGCCCAGTTGTACACGGTCATTATCACCGAACCAGACTGGCTCAGAAGCGAACTCTTTGCCTGCTTTCAGTGGCGCAACAGTTTCAAAGAAACGGAAGCCCCAGGTGAGCAGTTTCTTGCTCTCAGTTTCACGGCCTTTATAGGTATGACCGCCCATCACAGCGGAGATCAGGCGCATCTGGCCTTCGGTCGCTGACGCCACCAGGTTGTAACCGGCTGAGTTAGTATGACCGGTTTTGATCCCATCCACGTTCAGGTTGGTATCCCACAGCAGACCATTACGGTTCATCTGACGGATATTATTGAAGGTGAACTCTTTCTCTTTATAAACAGCATACTCTTCCGGTACGTCGCGGATCAGCGCCTGGCCGATCAACGCCATGTCGCGCGCGGAGCTGTACTGACCTTCCGCGTCCAGGCCATGAACGGTCCCGAAGTGGGTATTCTGCAGGCCAAGCGCTTTGACGTAGTTGTTCATCAGGTTAACAAAGGCATCCTGACTGCCAGCGACATAGTCAGCCATCGCAACGCAGGCGTCGTTACCGGACTGCAGGACAATGCCACGGGTCAGCTGTGAAACCGGCACGCGATCGCCTGGTTTCAGGAACATCAGCGAAGAACCTTTAAACACCGGGTTGCCGGTCGCCCAGGCATCCGGGCCGACGGTCACCAGATCATCCTGATGAATTTTGCCCGCTTTCACGGCCTGACCAATGACATAGCTGGTCATCATCTTGGTCAGACTGGCAGGATCGCGGCGTGCATCGGCGTTTTTCTCTGCCAGCACTTTGCCTGAGTTGTAGTCGATGAGGACATACGCTTCGGCATCAATGTCCGGCACGCCCGGAATCATGGTCTTGAGATTGACGTCATCAGCAATAGCAGCATGGCTGAGAGAGATAGCGATCAGTGATCCCACTGTCAGGCGTTTCAGTAAACGAGATGATTTCAGCGTGTTCATGTGTAGGACTACAACATCCGTGAGTTTGAGGTTAAAAATGTCACTCATCATAACCAATGCCAGATTTTCTGGCACCGGGCATGATGATTGGGTTGTTAGCAGACGTAACCTGCAGTGCTCTGAACCACGGTTCAGCGACGTGTGTTCGTAATAAATGACGCGGCCTGGCCTTCACTGCTCAGGCGCTGTTGCAGCGCAGCCGCTTCGGCGCGGGAGGTATAACCACCAAGCTGTACGCGATAGACATTGTTGCCCGCGTTTTCAACCTTGCCGGGCACACCATAACGCTGGCTCAGGCTTTTCATCATCTGCTGCGCACGCGCCGGATCGTTCAGCGCACCAACCTGCACCACATAGCCATCGGCGGAACCACTGCTGGCTGCAGGCGAGGCACTGGCTGCTGCGGGTGCGGAACTGGCAGGTGCGGCGGCTGGCGGCTCGTTACCTTCCAGTACACCGTTCGCTAATGGCTGGGGTGCGCCAAGAAAGCCGCTGCTCTGGACTGGCGCGCCCATGTTGTCACTGCTCTGCAGCGTGCTGTTGCTGATGGCTTCAACATTCTGTGCAGGCGGTTCAGAAGGGGCTGCGCTGCCGCCGTTCATCACCGCGCCGCCACTCAGATCCGGGCGGGCAGGCAGAGAGTAGCTCTGTTTGGCTACCACGGTTCCGATGGTGCCGGGACCTGAGAGCGTGCCGTCGGGTGCGACCTTGATGTAGTCGACGCGTACCCGCGAATTGTTAGAGATATTCAGGCGATCACCGGCAGCCCGCGACAGGTCGATAATGCGTCCCGGCGTGTAGGGACCGCGATCGTTAACGCGCACCACAATCTGACGGCCATTCGCGATATTGGTCACGCGCACATAGCTCGGCAGCGGCAGAGTAGGGTGAGCCGCAGTCAGCGCATCGGGATCGTAAGCTTCACCGGTGGCGGTGCGGTTGCCCTGTGCCTCTTCACCGTACCAGGTTGCCAGACCGACTTCGCTGTAGTTCGACGGATCTTTGATAATGCGATAATTTTTGCCGTTAACGCTGTAATCCTGGCTGGTGCCCGGATTGATTGGCTCATAACGTGGCTCAACGCCTGGAATCTCTACCACCGGTCCGTTGTAAGCCGGTTGCGGCGGCGCCGTATTTTGGGGTTCGGGCGTGGTACAGGCCGCCAGAACCAGTGATGCCAGTGCAACGCCAAGCCATTCCTTACGCATCTGCAGCCTCTTAGACACTTTTAGATAACATTTTTCGGTGAGTGTGGATCGACATCACAATGCCAAATCCCGCCATAAGCACGATAAGCGCGGAGCCGCCATAACTGACCAGCGGCAGCGGCACGCCAACTACCGGTAAGATACCACTAACCATGCCAATATTAACGAAAACATAAACGAATAAAATCAGCATTAAACCGCCCGCCATAACACGGCCAAAGGTGGTCTGCGCCCGG
This sequence comes from Pantoea sp. MHSD4, assembly GCF_021043305.1. Classification (NCBI taxonomy): domain Bacteria; kingdom Pseudomonadati; phylum Pseudomonadota; class Gammaproteobacteria; order Enterobacterales; family Erwiniaceae; genus Pantoea; species Pantoea sp. MHSD4. The sequence continues at coordinate 268,723 of NZ_JAJNDH010000002.1, forward strand.
GCTGCTACCACCAGTCCCCGCATGATCAGCAGCAGATAGAGGGCCAGCAGCAGCAGTACGCCGACCAGCCCTAACTCTTCGGCCAGAACGGCGAAGATAAAGTCAGTATGACGTTCCGGCAAAAACTCCAGCTGAGACTGGGTGCCCTGCAGCCAGCCTTTTCCGCGCAGTCCGCCCGAGCCAATCGCGATTTTCGACTGGATGATGTGATAACCGGCACCCAGCGGGTCCGTTTCCGGATCGAGCAGCATCATGACGCGGTCGCGCTGATAGTCGTGCATCAGGAAGAACCACAGAATCGGGATAAAGGCGGCGACCAGCAGTACCGCCACGCTAATCAGTTTCCAGCTCATTCCTGAGAGGAAAAGCACAAACAGGCCCGAGGCGGCAATCAGAATCGAGGTGCCGAGATCGGGCTGTGCGGCCACCAGCAGAGTAGGCAGGAAGATCAGAATCAGCGCGATACCGGTATTTTTCAGCGTCGGCGGACAGACATCGCGGTTGATAAAGCGCGCCACCATCAGCGGCACCGCGATCTTGGCAATCTCCGAAGGCTGGAAACGCACAAAGCCGAGATCGAGCCAGCGCTGGGCCCCTTTACTGATCTGTCCAAAAGCATCCACTGCCACCAGCAGGATGACGCAGACAATATAGAGATAGGGCGCCCAGCCTTCATAAACGCGCGGCGGCACCTGCGCCAGCACAATCATGATCACCAGACCCATCGCGATCTGCCCGAGTTTACGCTCCATCATGCCAGGATCCTGTCCGCTGGCACTCCAGATCACCACGGCGCTGTAGGTCAGCAGCGCGAGAATGATCAGCATAAACATCGGATCGATGTGGATGCGCATCCAGATCGATCGTTTCTGCGGACTATCTTGCATCGACATGTTTATTCACCTTCATAACCGGGCGGCACAGGGGCGGCGTCCGGCAGAACTGTATTGTTATCACCCAACATAATGTGATCCAGAATCTGGCGCATGACGGTGCCGACAGCCGGACCGGCGCCACCGTTTTCCAGGATAATGGTCACAGCGACCCGAGGTTTGTCATAAGGGGCAAACGCGGTCATTAATTTATGGTCGCGTAATCGTTCAGCAATTTTATGGGCGTTATACGTTTCGTTCTCTTTCAGGCCGAAGACCTGTGCTGTACCGGACTTGGCGGCGATTTTATAGGGCGCATCAGCAAAACTCTTGTGCGCGGTACCATTAGGGCGATTCGCCACGCCGTACATGCCATCTTTGGCGATTTCCCAGAAGCCGGAATGGATATCACCAATAGGGGCCTCAGGCGGCTGACGATAGGGCACCAGGGTACGACCTTCGCGGGTAGCACGCAGCATATGCGGCACCTTGACGACACCGTCATTGATTAAAATCATCATCGCTTTGTTCATCTGCAGCGGGGTTGCCGTCCAGTAACCCTGACCGATCCCCACCGGAATGGTATCACCCTGATACCACGGCTTTTTAAACCGTTTCATTTTCCAGTCGCGGGTAGGCATATTACCGGCGCTCTCCTGCGGCAAATCGATGCCGGTACGGCTGCCATAACCAAATTTGTTCATCCACTCCGACAGGCGGTCAATACCCATGTCGTAGGCGACCTGATAGAAGAAGGTATCAGCAGACTCTTCCAGTGCTTTGGTGACGTTCAGACGGCCGTGGCCCCACTTTTTCCAGTCACGAAAACGCTTTTCTGAACCCGGAAGCTGCCACCAGCCGGGATCAAACAGACTGGTGTTACGGTTGATCACGCCCGCACTCATGGCAGAAACCGCGACATAAGGTTTGACTGTGGAAGCCGGTGGGTAAGCCGCCTGAATGGCGCGGTTGTAGAGCGGGCGGTTTTCATCTTCCAGCAGTCCACGGTAATCCTTACTGGAAATACCGTCGACAAATAAGTTGGCATCGTAGCTCGGCGTAGAGACCATGGCGAGAATTTCGCCGGTGCGCGGGTCGCTGACCACCACTGCTGCGCGACTTCCCGCCAGCAGAGTCTCGACATATTGCTGCAGTTTGAGATCGATCGTCAGATAGATATCACGTCCAGCCTGAGGTGACTCCTCATGCAACTGGCGAATAACGCGGCCACGATTGTTAACCTCTACCTCTTCAAAGCCGGTTTTGCCGTGCAGCAAACTCTCGTAATACGCTTCAATCCCCAGCTTACCGATATCGTGTGTTGCGGCATAGTTCGGCCATATGCCCTCTTTATCGAGGCGGGCAACGTCACGGTCGTTGATTTTTGACACGTAGCCGACGACATGCGTCAGCGTGGCACCGTAAGGATAGTAGCGGCGCTGATAACCTTTCACTTCCACGCCGGGGAAACGGTACTGATTAACCGCAAAGCGCGCCACCTGCACTTCATTCAGACCGGTTTTAACCGGGATAGAGGTGAAACGACGTGAGCGTTTACGCTCTTTCTGGAAATTCTCGAGGTCTTCATCCGTCAGCTCAAGAACCGGACGTAAGTTTTCCAGCGTCTGTTGCAGGTTATCGACTTTTTCCGGGACAAGTTCAGCCTGATAGATGGTGCGGTTCAGTGCCAGCGGGGTGCCGGTACGATCGTAAATTATGCCGCGACTGGGCGCGACAGGCACCAGTTTGATGCGGTTCTGGTTAGAGCGGGTGCTGTAATCATCAAAGCGAAGAATCTGCAGGTGGTAGAGGTTAACCACCAGAATTGACGAGAGCAGTAAGATACCGACGAAGGCGATAAACGCCCGACGGACAAAGAGTTTCTGTTCGGCGCTGTAATCGCGAAAGGCGTTGCTTTGTAATTTCATCCGCTACTTGTCATGTCTGATGTGGGCTGATCGGTCATTCACGATGATAAGGATGATTTGTCGTTATACTCCAGGCACGATACAGACTTTCGGCTACCAGCACGCGCACCAGCGGATGGGGCAACGTCAATGCTGACAGTGACCAGCTCTGTTCTGCCGCCGCTTTACAGGCGGGGGCCAGGCCTTCGGGCCCGCCAATCAGCAGGCTGACATCGCGACCATCAAGCTTCCAGCGTTCAAGCTGCTGTGCCAGCTGCGGGGTTTCCCACGGTTGGCCCGGAATATCCAGCGTGACGATGCGATTACCTTTGCCGACCGCCGCCAGCATCGCTTCACCCTCTTTTTCAAGAATGCGTTTGATATCAGCATTTTTACTGCGCTTACCTGCGGTAACTTCGATCAGCTCAAACGGCATATCTTTCGGGAAGCGGCGCAGGTATTCCATAAAACCGGTCTGCACCCAGTCAGGCATTTTGGTGCCGACGGCAACGAGTTGCAGTTTCACCGATTAGCTCCAGAGTTTTTCCAGCTCATACAGCTGGCGACTCTCTTCCTGCATCACATGCACGATGACATCGCCCAGATCAACCACGACCCAGTCTGCCGCGCTTTTACCTTCAATGCCTAATGGCATCAGGCCAGCTAAACGGGATTCCTGCTCAACGTGTTCTGCGATCGAAGTCACATGACGCGTGGAGGTACCGGTGCAGATGATCATGTAATCGGTGATGCTGGATTTGCCCTGAACGTCGATGGTAACAATGTCCTGGCCTTTAAGATCATCAATCTTATCAATAACGAACTCTTGGAGTGCTTTACCTTGCAAAAGGTTCCCCTTGGAATCTGGTAGTAACGAGCCGGCTGTAAGCCCGGAGAGTGCAGCCAAAAAATTAAGCGGCGCAGTATAGCATGCCCGGATCAGTCGCGATATAAGCCTTCGCGGTCGATATAGTCGATAACCGCAGCGGGTAACAGGTCATCGCAGGGCTGATTTTGATGGCGACGGCGGCGAATTTCGGTCGCCGAAATATCATAGAGTGGGGTTTCCGCCAGCCAGATATGCCCCGCGGGCTGCTGATGCAGCTGCCGGATATCCTGAGCGACGTGTTGCTCAAGCCACGCCTGCATCTCTGGAGAGTCGAACCGGGTCGGATAGCCGGGACGCTGGCAGACCAGCAGATGGCAGAGTGACAGCAGATCCTGCCAGCGATGCCATTTGGACAGGCTCAGCAGGGAATCCTGACCAATGATAAAGGCCAGCGGCTGCTCTGCACTGCGTTCTGCGCGCCAGGCTTCCAGGGTGGTCACGGTCCAGGAGGGTGTGTCACGTTCCAGCTCCCGGGTATCAATTTCAAACAGCGGTAAGCCACGGATAGCGCAGCGCAGCATAGCAACCCGCTGAGACGCGCTGGCTTCCGGTTGTGGACGATGCGGGGGCACATTATTGGGCAGCAGCGTCACACGCTGTAAGCCGGTCTGCTGAGCCAGCGCTTCCACCGGGCGCAGATGGCCAAAATGGATCGGATCGAAGGTGCCACCAAACAGTGCGTGTAACTCAGACATGGGCAAAGCTCGTCGGAAAAGCGCGACTGCTGAGCAGCAGCGTCAGGGTTTGCAACTGCGGCCACACTGACTGACCATAATCCTGCTTCAGGGTGATCTCAATCTGACTCAGCAGATGGATGGCGCGTTGCAGACGGGTGGCATCCAGTCGCTGGAGTGCGTCGGTGAACAGCGCGCGGCGGTTTTGCCAGATACGCTGCTGATCCATCAGCGTGCGCAGTGGTTGCCGGGCCTGATGGCGTTGCAGATGCAACAGCGTCAGCAAATCGCGCTGCAGCGTACGCAGCAGAATCACGACTTCGCTCTCTTCTTTCTCCAGCTGATGCAGGATATGCAGCGCGCGACGACTTTTACCTGCCAGCAGGGCATCCACCCAGTGGAAGGGCGTGAAGTGCGCGGCATCACTGACTGCTTCTTCGACCCGTGGCAGTGTCAGCTTGCCGTCCGGCCACTGGAGTGAGAGCCGCTCCAGCGCCTGCGCCAGCGCCAGCAGATTACCCTCATAGCAGTAACACAGCAGCTGTACTGCCGCGTCATCCACGGATAATTTCAGCGCTTTCGCGCTATTTACCACCCAGCGTGGCAATTGTGCCTGCTCTGGCGTCTGGCAGGGCACGACAACCGCAGAGGCAGCCAGTGCCTTAAACCAGGCGCTGTTTTCCTGCGCTTTGGTCAGCTTTGGCATCCGGCAGATCAGCAGAATATCGGCGTGCAGCAGCTGAGAGAGCTTAACCAGCTGCTCGGCCATGGCGGCGTTGGGGCCATTCTCGGGGAATTGCAGTGTCATCGTCTGACGCTGTGCAAACAGACTCAGTGACTGGCAGCTGACGAACAGGCTCTCCCAGTCGGTCTGGGCATCCAGCGTAAAACTAAAATGTTCGTCGAATCCCTGTGTGGTTGCGGCGGCACGGATGGCATCCGCGCTTTCCTGCAACAGCAGCGGTTCGTTACCGGCTAACAAATAACAGGCGCGCAGCCCCTCACGGAGCTGCGCGCTGAGTTGCTCAGGATAAATCCTGATCATTGCAGGCTGGTAGCAGAGGAAGAGGGCGCTTCCTGTGAACCCTGACCCGGCACCGAAATCACTGACGCTGGCAGAGTATCTTTGCTGTTCATCTGCGCGGCATGCACCGACAGCAGCTTACGAACCAGCTGTTCAGCTGCACGCTGACGCATCTCCTGCGTAATCAGGTCCTGCTCGGCATCTTTTGCCAGCGCCGCATTCGGGTTATCGAAGAACGAACGATAAACCGTGGTGCTGATGGGATAGATACCTTTGCCCGGCAACAGCACCTGCGCAGTGAGGGTCATCACCAGCTGATACTCGGCAGTGGTGCCGCTGATAAAGACCGAGGCTGTGTTACGCCCTGACATTTCAGGACCCAGACGCAGTGTCGGAATATCGGTACGGGTCTGCTTGCTGTCTTCAACAATGGTGACATCGTTGATGCGCAGTTGCTGACGTACAGTACGTGCCAGCGGACCATAAGGATCGCCGGTTGAAACAATCAGGGTTTTCAGTTCGCTGGGCACCTGCGTGGTGCCGCGCGGATGAAAACCACAGCCAGCGGTGATCACCACCGCCAGCATGACAAACAGCCTGATAATCGGATGTCGCACAGTTCCTCCTGAACTTAACCTACGACCAGGTTAAGCAGTTTGCCCGGTACATAAATGACTTTACGGATAGTCACGCCGTCCAGGTACTTCGCCACCAGATGCTCCTGCGCAGCGCGTGCCTGAACCTGTTCCTGTGTTGCATCGGCGGGTACGGTGATTTTGCTGCGCACTTTACCGTTAACCTGTACCACCACCAGCAGTGAATCTTCAACCATAGCGGCTTCATCAGCAACCGGCCAGCTCGCTTCATCAATGGTGCCTTCGCCGCCCAGCGTCTGCCACAGAACATAGCAGGCGTGCGGGGTAAACGGATAGAGCAGACGGACGATAGCCAGCAGCGCTTCCTGCATCAGGGCGCGATCCTGCTCGCTCTCCTGCGGAGCGCGGGCCAGCTTGTTCATCAGCTCCATGATTGCCGCAATAGCGGTGTTGAAGGTCTGACGACGGCCGATATCATCCGCCACTTTGGCGATGGTTTTGTGCAGGTCACGACGCAGCGATTTCTGCTCGTCATTCAGGCTGTCCACATCCAGTGCCACGGTCGCACCCTGTGAGGTGTGCTCGTAGACCAGCTTCCAGACACGTTTCAGGAAGCGGTTAGCCCCTTCAACGCCCGATTCCTGCCACTCCAGCGTCATATCTGCTGGCGAAGCAAACATCATAAACAGACGTACGGTATCGGCGCCGTAACGCTCAACCATCAGCTGTGGATCGATGCCGTTGTTTTTCGACTTCGACATTTTGCTCATGCCCGCGTAGATCACGTCGCGGCCCTGCGTGTCGGTCGCTTTAATAATGCGGCCTTTCTCGTCACGCTCAACTTCAACGTCAACCGGGGAAACCCAGTTACGTTCGCCGTTGTTGCCCAGGTAGTAGAAGGCATCAGCAAGTACCATGCCCTGGCACAGCAGACGTTTTGCTGGCTCATTAGAGTTCACCAGGCCCGCGTCACGCAGCAGCTTGTGGAAGAAGCGGAAATACATCAGGTGCATGATGGCGTGTTCGATACCACCCACATACTGATCGACCGGCAGCCAGTAGTTTGCTGCGGCCGGGTCCAGCATGCCTTCCTTGTAGCTGGCGCAGGTATAACGCGCATAGTACCAGGAGGACTCCATAAAGGTGTCAAAGGTGTCCGTTTCACGCAGCGCTGGCTGACCGTTTACTGTGGTTTTCGCCCACTCCGGATCCGCTTTGATCGGGCTGGTAATGCCATCCATCACCACATCTTCCGGCAGGATAACCGGCAGCTGGTCTTCAGGTGTCGGCATCACAGTGCCATCTTCCAGCGTCACCATCGGGATAGGTGCACCCCAGTAGCGCTGACGGGAAACACCCCAGTCGCGCAGACGGTAGTTCACTTTACGTACGCCCACGCCTTTTGCCGCGAGTGAATCCGCGATAGCGTTAAAGCCAGTTGCGTGATCCATGCCGTTGAACTCACCCGAGTTGAACAGGGCGCCTTTATCCGTCATCGCCGCAGCGCTGACGTCAGGAATGGAGCCATCCAGGTTGAGTATGACCGGCTTGATCGACAGATCGTATTTAGTGGCAAACTCCCAGTCACGCTGGTCGTGTGCCGGAACCGCCATCACGGCACCGGTGCCGTATTCCATCAGGACGAAGTTGGCGACCCAGACCGGAAGCAGCTCACCGGTCAGCGGATGAATAACAGACAGGCCGGTCGCCATGCCTTTCTTCTCCATGGTCGCCATATCGGCTTCGGCCACTTTGGTATTACGGCATTCAGCAATAAAATCGGCCAGTGCCGGATTATTTACCGACGCCTGAGTCGACAGAGGATGGCCTGCTGCGACAGCCACATAGGTTGCGCCGATAAAGGTATCCGGGCGGGTGGTGTAGACAGTAACTTTCTCTTCGCTCTCTGCCACGTCGAAAGTGATTTCGACGCCTTCAGAACGACCAATCCAGTTACGCTGCATGGTTTTGACCTGTTCAGGCCACTCTTCCAGCGTATCCAGATCGTTCAGCAACTCTTCCGCATAATCGGTGATTTTGATAAACCACTGGGGGATCTCTTTACGCTCAACCTTGGTGTCGCAGCGCCAGCAACAGCCATCGATCACCTGCTCGTTCGCCAGCACCGTCTGATCGTTCGGGCACCAGTTCACTGCGGAGGTTTTTTTATAGACCAGGCCTTTTTCATACAGTTTGGTAAAGAACCACTGTTCCCAGCGGTAGTACTCAGGCTGGCAGGTGGCCAGTTCACGACTCCAGTCATAGCCAAAGCCCAGCAGTTTGAGCTGGTTTTTCATGTAGGCGATGTTGTCGTAAGTCCACGGGGCAGGTGCAGTATTGTTTTTAACCGCAGCGCCTTCCGCAGGCAGGCCGAAAGCATCCCAGCCAATCGGCTGTAGTACGTTTTTGCCGAGCATACGCTGATAGCGCGCGATTACGTCGCCGATGGTGTAGTTACGAACGTGACCCATGTGCAGGCGGCCAGAAGGATAGGGCAACATGGAGAGGCAATAGTATTTCTCTTTACCTTCCTGCTCAGTCACTTTAAACGTTTCGTTTTCATCCCAGTGCTGCTGCACACGGGATTCAATTTCTTCCGGGCGGTATTGCTCTTGCATGGCTGCCTGTGGTCCTTTATGAAAAACATTTTTCTGGCTCTAAGATCCGCATAGCATACCCATAAGGCCGCGTATCAACAACACTTCCCACTTTTGCTGGCACGATTTCTGCCGAAAGCGTCAGCCTCTTCACCCTTTTGTAATTCACTGTACAGACGACACGGCAAAAGCAACATTACGACTAAACTTAAGTCAGCGAGGGTCTGCATAAAGGAGAACAAAATGAATAAAGTGGCTCAGGAGTATCGCGAGTCGTTAGCCGTATTGACTGAACGTCTTCGTCAGGGCGATCGTAACCTTGATGAGCTGATTGCCGGGCGGCGAAGTCAGTTGCTGGTGCGCGATGATATGTCAGAAAGTGAGATTGACCAGGCGCTGCGTTCGGTGCGCCGTGATTTAGGCGAGTTTGCCCGAAGTTACAGCGATGCTGAAGAACCGCTGGCGGACTCACTGTTTATGCGCATTATCCGCGAGAGCGTCTGGAAAGAGCTGGCGGATATTACGGATAAAAGTCAGCTGGAGTGGCGTGAGGTCTTTCAGGATCTGCATCACCATGGTGTCTATCAGAGCGGTGAAGTGGTCGGTCTTGGCAATCTGGTGTGTGAAAAGTGCCAGTTTACCCGGGCAATCTATACGCCTGAGACCTTATCCCGTTGTCCGGAGTGCGGCCACGATCAGTTCCAGCGTCAGCCTTTTGAACCCTGATAACAAACATTATGCGGGCCACATTGAGTGACCCGCATACGTTGTTTAGTGCAGAATTTTAGCGAGGAAATCTTTAGCGCGGTCAGACTGCGGATTATTAAAGAAGTCATCTTTGTTGGTGTCTTCGATAATTTTCCCTTCATCCATAAAGATCACGCGATTGGCGACTTTACGGGCAAAGCCCATCTCGTGTGTCACCACCATCATCGTCATCCCTTCCTGCGCCAGTTCAACCATCACATCCAGCACTTCATTGATCATTTCCGGATCCAGCGCGGAGGTCGGTTCATCAAACAGCATCGCAATAGGATCCATGCAGAGCGCACGCGCAATGGCTACACGCTGCTGCTGACCACCCGAGAGTTGCCCGGGGAACTTCTCAGCATGCGCTGACAGTCCCACACGCTTCAGCAGCTTCAGCCCTTTATCGCGGGCCGCCGCTTTGTCTCGCTTCAGCACTTTTACCTGCGCCAGCACCAGATTGTTAATAATGCTCAAATGCGGGAACAGCTCGAAGTGCTGGAACACCATTCCGACCTGACTGCGAAGCTGCGCCAGATTGGTTTTTTTGTTGTTCACTTCGGTGCCGTTGACGGAAATCACACCCTGCTGAACAGGCTCAAGTCCGTTCACGGTTTTGATGAGCGTCGATTTACCGGAGCCGGACGGGCCGCACACTACCACCACTTCACCGGTTTTGACTTCGGTTGAGCAGTCGGTCAGCACCTGAAAGTGACCATACCACTTAGAAACATTTTTCAGGCTAATCATTTAAACCGTCCTTTTTCTTTTTAGATAGCTGACCAACAGCGATGCGCTCAGGCTGATAACGAAGTAGACCAGACCTGCAAACAGAACCATTTCAACCTGGGTGCCGTCGCGCTCACCGATAGTCGACGCGGTACGGAAGAAGTCCGCCAGGCTTAACACATAAACCAGAGAGGTATCCTGGAACAGCACGATACCCTGCGTCAGTAACAGCGGAACCATGGCCCGGAATGCCTGCGGCAGAATAATCAGTTTCATGGCCTGCCACTGCGTCATACCCAGTGCCAGCGCGGCATTACCCTGGCCGCGTGAGATACTGATGATGCCGGCACGAATGATCTCTGAGTAGTACGCCGCTTCGAACAGTGAAAAGGCGACCATGGCTGAAATCAGGCGGATATCGGTTTTAGGCGACAGACCCAGCACCTGTTGCAGGAAACTCGGCACCACCAGATAGAACCACAGCAGCACCATCACCAGCGGTACTGAGCGGAACAGATTGACATATATTTTGGCGAACCAGCTGATGGGCTTAAAGGTCGACAGACGCATTACCGCCAGCAGGGTGCCCCAAAGAATGCCGAAGACCACGGCGGTAATCGTGATCTTAAAGGTAATCACTAAGCCGTTAAGCAGATAGGGCAGGCTGGGCGCAATCGAACTCCAGTCAAAGTCGTACATTACTTGCCTCCCGCATTGCCTGGCAGCCGGACTTTGCGCTCGACCAGACTCATCAACAACATAATCACCAGGTTAATCGCGACGTAGGCCAGCGTAATGGCGGTAAAGGATTCATAGGCGTGAGCAGAATAGTCGAGCAACTTGCCCGCCTGTGCTGCCATATCCACCAGACCAATGGTGGAGGCGATAGCGGAGTTCTTGACCAGGTTCAGCATTTCCGAGGTCATCGGCGGAACAATCACGCGATACGCATTCGGCAGCAATACATAGCGGTAAGTCTGCGGCAGTGTTAATCCCATCGCCAGGCCAGCATTCTTCTGTCCACTCGGCAGTGACTGAATCGCCGCGCGCACCTGCTCGCAAACGCGGGCGGCGGTAAACAGGCCGAGACAGATCATGGAAGAGAGGAAGAACTGAATGTTGGGGTCCAGCTCAGACTTAAACCACATGCCGAGATTCTCGCCCACCAGCTCGGGCGCCACCAGATACCAGAAGAAGAACTGGACAATCAGCGGGATGTTACGAAACAGTTCGACATAGCAGGTGCCAATGGTCGACAGCAGGCGATTCGGCACGGTGCGCAGAATGCCAAAAAATGAACCCACGCAGAAAGCGATAATCCAGGCGCAGCAGGAGACGGCTATCGTCACCTGAAAACCGGACCACAGCCAGCCGAGGTAGGTCGTGTTACCGAACGGGGCCTGTTCGAGAAATATGCCCCAGTTCCAATCGATACCCATAACGAGCTCCGGAAAAAAAGGGTAGCTAAGCTACCCTGAAGATTGATGAACGGCGTTTTATGTCCTGACGCAGGGGAACGACCCGTGTCAGTCTGTCTGTCCATGCCGCGGTTTCAGCAATCGAGAGGGCAGCCAGGCCGCCCTTGTTATACCCGCCGTCTTTCAGGCTGCATTTTGTTGGCTATGTATGTCCACGCATCCGAATCATCTACCTGAGTAGGTTCCCCGGGATGCATGCTCTCCTGCCGACTCAATGTGACCTGAAATCCATTGGGTATTTTTTTGTTAATTGAGTGCTTTGTCGTTTGGCGTTTTGAACAGCGCTTTCATGTCATCAGACAGCTCAAAGTTCATGTTCAGGTTCTTAGGCGGAATAGGCTTTTTGAACCAGGTATCGAACCATTTTTCTGCCTGACCCGACGTCTGGGCTTTGGCGATGGTTTCATCTACCAGCGCTTTGAACTGCGGATCATCTTTACGCAGCATGCAGCCATAGGCCTCTTTAGACTGTGGCGTGCCTAAAATTTCCCAGTTGTCCGGCTTTTTGGCTTTAGCGCGTTCGCCAGCCAGTAGGGCATCATCCATCATAAAGGCCACGGCACGGCCGGTTTCCAGTGTACGGAACGAGTCGCCATGATCTTTTGCGCTGATGATGCGCATATCCAGTTTTTGTTCGTCGTTGAGTTTGTGCAGCAGCACTTCAGACGTGGTCCCTGAGGTTACCACCACGGTTTTGCCTTTCAGGTCGGCGAAATCTTTGATCGGGCCATCTTTCTTAACCAGCAGACGGGTGCCAATAACAAAAATGGTGTCAGAGAAAGCCGCCTGTTTCTGGCGCTCAAGGTTATTGGTGGTGGAGCCACACTCATAATCGTAGGTGCCGTTTTGCAGCAGTGGAATACGGTTTTGTGAGGTGATCGGAATCATTTTGACCTGCAGGTCAGGCTTATTCAGCTTCGCTTTGATGGCTTCCACAATGGCGTTTGAGTAATCCTGTGAATAGCCGACGACTTTTTGCTGGTTGTCATAATAAGAAAAGGGAACTGATGATTCGCGATGCCCGACCACAATGACGCCATTGTCATTGATTTTCTTCAGGGTGCCGCTGAGATCTTCCGCCTGGGCCGCTCCCGCCGCTGCACCGATCAGCAGAAGAGATAATGCCACTTTGCGTAGTTGCATGTTCCAACTCCTTCGTATGAAAAAGGCACAGGATATAACCTGCGCTGATTATGATGTTGTGTCTGTTTTGTGCTGCGTTTCTGCTCATTCTGCGGATTAAATGGGCGCAGAAGAGTCACTAACATAGCTGATTGTTAACGCAATGAAACAAAAAAGTTTCTTTTTTGCGAGGTGATCCGCACCAAAAAAAGGCAAATTTCTCACACTGCGCGTTTACGGTGCAGGAGGTGCGACAGTTTTGGTGCAATCCGCCTCGCGGCAGCGTCTGCAATCAGGCTGTTAGCGAAAAACAGTGAAACATTTTGCAATCATCGTGCCAGAAAGCGGTGCAGGGTGAGAAAGGCAGCAGAGTATGCGGTCAGGAAGTGGGAGAATCAGAGAATAACAAGGAGAAAAGGCGAAACTGGCACCTCGCACCGACGGCAGACAAACGTAAAGCGAGGGGAGCTAACACCTTTAGCAGCGCAGCGCGGGCCATGGATGGCCCGCGCTGAGCAAGCCAGGGTTGGCGGTGTTTGCGACTCTGCGTAAGGCAAGGCGTTTACTCCCTGAGCACCACGCGTTTTCAACAACCTCAGGCGAAGCATTCGCTTCGCCATGACGCCTCTGCGCTGTTATCGGCGTCGGCGCAGCAGGGCAATCAACGCCGCCAGCAGCGTCAGTGACCAGACAGGCCAGATGCCAGCCCGCGCGTACGGGGTTTCTCCCTGCGTAGGCGTAACTTTGCTGGTCAGGACATCGCGCGTAAATTGCGGCAGCATGGCTTCAACATCACCACTGGCATTGACCACTGCAGTTACGCCATTGTTGGTACTGCGCAACAGTGGACGACCCAGTTCCAGCGCCCGCATCCTCGCCATCTGGAAGTGCTGCCACGGGCCGATAGAGTGGCCAAACCAGGCATCGTTCGAAACGGTCAGCAGGAAGCTGGTGTCGGGATGGAAGTTGGCTCGTACCTGTTCACCCAGCACGATCTCATAACAAATGGCGCTGGTCAGGTTATAGCCCGCCACGCGGAGTTGCGGCTGGAGATAGTTGCCACGGCTGAACGCCGACATCGGCAGATCAAAGAACGGAGCCAGCGGACGCAGCAGATCGGCCAGCGGCACAAATTCGCCAAATGGCACCAGGTGATTTTTCTGGTAACGATTGCCGCTGAAGTAGTTGTACGGCGTCTTGCCACCCAGCACGATCACGGTGTTGTAATCGTGATAGCGGTTCTGCTCCAGTCGGGAGTCTACGATACCCGTGACCAGCGAACTGCCGCGTTCACGCAGTTCATCATCCAGTGAATGCAGGAACGGCTGCTGATTACTTTCCAGATCGGTAATCGCCGATTCAGGCCAGATAATAATCGGCGCTTTGCCCATTAGCGGCTGGCTCAGACCGTGATAAATGCGCAGGGTGTTGAGCAGTTGCTGCGGATCCCACTTCATCGACTGCGGGATGTTTCCCTGCACCAGCGCCACTTCGACGGCACGCTCGGGCATCGGCTGAACCCACTGGATATAGCGCAACGGCCACGGCAGGGCCAGCAGCAGCAATGCTGCGACCAGACTTCTGACGTTGCGCTGCTGCAGGGCATATGCCAGCAGGCCAGCCACCACCATCAGCAGGAAGGTCAGGGTCTCGACCCCCGCCAGCGGGGCCAGACCTTTTAACGGGCCGTCAATCTGGCTGTAGCCAAACTGCAGCCATGGAAAGCCGGTCAGCACCCAGCCGCGCAGGAATTCCGTGATCTGCCACAAAGCCGGTGCGGCCAGCGCCAGTCGCCACAGCGTTGTGCGCGGCCAGATGCGATTCAGTACACCGGCAAACAGCGCCGGGTAGATCGCCAGATACGCCGCCAGCAATGCCACGATAAAGACATTCACCGGGCCAGGCATGCCACCAAAGGTGGCGACACTGACGTAAACCCAGTTGATGCCGCTGCCGAATAAGCCAACTCCCCAGACAAAACCGATTGCCGCAGCCTGCGGACTTGAGCGGTTGAGGGTCAGGAGCTGTAAGCCGCACAGCGACAGCAGTGCGGCGGGCCAGAAATCGTAAGGAGAGAAGGCGAGGGTGCCCAGCGCACCCGTCATTAAAGCCAGCAGCAGGCGAACCCGCTGGCGCGGGTAGAGTGAGGCTAAAGCCATAGACTTATTCGTCTTCCAGTTGAGGTTGTGGCGAGTTTTCCGGAATGGTCACGTGAACCTGGATAATGCGGCGGCTGTCAGCCATTGCTACCTTGAACTGGTAACCCTCAATCTCAATGCTTTCACCGCGCGCGGGCAGATGGCCGAAGCCCTGCATCACCAGACCACCAATGGTATCGACTTCATCGTCACTGAACTGCGTGCCAAACACCTCATTGAAATCTTCAATGGCGGTCAGAGCGCGCACCGTAAAGGTGTGACGGTTGAGCTGACGGATATCACGATCTTCTTCATCGTCATACTCATCTTCGATCTCACCGACAATCAGCTCCAGAATATCTTCAATGGTCACCAGACCAGAGACACCACCAAACTCATCGATAACGATCGCCATGTGGTAGCGCTGGGAGCGGAACTCTTTCAGCATCCGGTCAACGCGCTTACTTTCAGGCACAACCACCGCAGGACGCAGGACTTTCTCAATGCTGAAAGGCTCAGATTCGCTGCTCATAAACGGCAGCAGATCTTTCGCCATCAGAATCCCTTCCACATGATCTTTGTCTTCGCTGATCACCGGGAAGCGGGAATGGGCGGATTCGATAATGACATCCAGACACTCTTCGAGGCTCTGATTACGTTTCAGGGTGATCATTTGCGAGCGCGGGATCATGATGTCACGCACGCGCTGCTCCGCAATATCCAGAACCCCTTCGAGCATGTCGCGGGTGTCCTGGTCAATCAGCTCTTTGTTATTCGAGTCGCGGATCAGCTCCAGTAGCTCATCACGGCTTTTCGGTTCACCGTGAAAAAGTTGGTTGATCAACAGGGAGAAAAATCCCTTTTTACTACTGGGTGCATCGCTGTTTTGAGAATGGTCGTCGCTCATGGCGGTTTTTATAGATCTCTCTGGTGAGGAATAGGTGCTGTCAGCACACCGTGCTGACAGCCGGATAGCCAGAATTCGGGATTCAGGCGTCTTCTTTCTCCGAAATGTACGGATCAGGATACCCAAGAGCAAGCATTATCTCGGTCTCCAGTCCTTCCATCTCGTCCGCTTCGTCGTCTTCAATATGGTCGTAACCCAGCAGATGCAACGTGCCGTGTACCACCATATGCGCCCAGTGGGCTTCAACGCTTTTGCCCTGTTCTGCGGCTTCCTGCTCAACCACCTGGCGGCAGATGATCAGATCGCCCAGCAGAGGTAACTCAATACCCGGTGGTGCTTCAAACGGGAAGGAGAGCACATTTGTCGGCTTGTCTTTGCCGCGATAAGTCAGATTTAACTCATGACTCTCCGCTTCATCGACCAGACGGACGGTGACTTCGCTTTCGGGCTGAAAAGGGGTAACAGCCGCGGAAAGCCAGCGATGAAACAGGCTTTCATCCGGCAGGTTCGCCGTGTTCTCACAGGCGACCTGCAGGTCGAGAATGACCTCACTCATTTGCTCTCCTGCGAGGTGCTCTGTGCAGCCAGTGCTTCACGTTTACGCTCTTCAGCCTGCTGATCGCGACGGGTCTGATCGGCCGCTTCCCAGGCTTCATAGGCGGTAACAATGCGGGCAACCACCGGATGGCGCACCACATCTTCACTGTGGAAGAAGTTAAAGCTAATCTCTTCAACGTCTGCCAGCACTTCAATGGCATGCCGCAGGCCCGACTTAACGTGACGTGGCAGGTCAATCTGGGTGACGTCGCCGGTAATTACCGCTTTGGAGTTAAAGCCGATACGCGTCAGGAACATCTTCATCTGCTCGATGGTGGTGTTCTGGCTCTCATCAAGAATGATAAACGCATCGTTCAGGGTACGACCACGCATGTAAGCCAGCGGAGCCACCTCAATGACGTTGCGCTCCATCAGCTTTTCTACCCGCTCAAAACCGAGCATTTCAAATAGGGCATCGTAGAGGGGACGCAGATATGGGTCGACTTTCTGGCTCAGATCGCCAGGCAGGAAGCCGAGTTTTTCACCCGCTTCGACGGCAGGGCGCGTCAGCATGATGCGGCGAATCTCCTGACGCTCCAGGGCATCCACTGCGGCTGCCACCGCCAGATAGGTTTTACCGGTACCCGCCGGGCCGACGCCAAAGGTGATGTCGTGGTCGAGCACGTTAGCGATGTACTGCGCCTGGTTCGGCGTGCGCGGCTTAATCACACCACGCTTAGTCTTGATATTGACCGCTTTACCGTACTCCGGCACGCTTTCGGCGGTTTGTTCCAGTACCCGGCTCTCTTTGATGGCCAGGTGAATCTGGTCAGGCTCAATATCCGGGATCTCACCACGCATCGGCGCGGTGTCGACATACAGGGTTTTCAGAATATCTGCGGCGGCATTGACGCACAGTGGACGTCCCACCAGCTTAAAGACATTGTCGCGACGATTGATCTCAATGCCCAGACGACGCTCAAGCTGTTTCACATTATCGTCGAAAGGCCCGCACAGGCTCATCAGTCGACGGTTATCAGCCGGTTCAAGGGCGATTTCACGAGTTTCGATATTCAAACGAATCCTTTGGGTCACTCAGGGCCAGTTATGGGATGTGTCTGACGCACCGTTGGGCTTAACCGTGTGCACCATAACGAAATTATTTATGCCGTAACGCCTGGGCGCAAGCTTAAGGAGAGATATTTGGGCGACACTTTCATAAACCAAGTGTCGCGGCGTGAAATTGGCGGCAACAACGCGCTGCGCGCTGCCGCCCGGTAGTGCAGGGATCACGGCTGGAACAGGCTCACGCCGATTTCGTTTTCTTTGCGGGTACGGGCAATCACAGAGGCCGGGCTTTCCGCCATACGCAGGCCCATCTCTTCTTCGGTACGCACCAGTTTGCCGCGCAGCGAGTTGGTGTAGACATCGACAATTTCAACATCCACAAAACGGCCAATCATCTCAGGCGAGCCTTCGAAATTAACCACACGGTTATTTTCGGTGCGGCCGGAAACTTCCATGACGTTCTTGCGGGAGATGCCTTCTACCAGAATACGCTGCACGGTGCCCACCATGCGGCGACTGATCGCCTGTGCCTGCTGGTTAATGCGGTCCTGGAGGATCCACAGACGCTGCTTTTTCTCCTCTTCGCTGACATCATCCGGCAGGTCAGCGGCTGGCGTGCCAGGACGGGCAGAGTAGACAAAGCTGAAGCTGACATCGAAATTGATCTCGGCGATAAGCTTCATGGTCTGCTCGAAATCCTGCTGCGTTTCACCCGGGAAGCCGATGATGAAGTCAGAACTGATCTCAATATCGGGCCGCGCTGCGCGCAGCTTGCGGATAATCGCCTTATATTCCAGCGCGGTGTGCGCACGCTTCATCAGCGTCAGAATACGGTCCGATCCACTCTGAACGGGCAGATGCAGGAAACTCACCAGCTCCGGGGTATCGCGGTAGAC
Source organism: Pantoea sp. MHSD4 (assembly GCF_021043305.1). Taxonomy (NCBI): domain Bacteria; kingdom Pseudomonadati; phylum Pseudomonadota; class Gammaproteobacteria; order Enterobacterales; family Erwiniaceae; genus Pantoea; species Pantoea sp. MHSD4. The sequence goes on from NZ_JAJNDH010000002.1 coordinate 286,904, forward strand.
CTCGATAATGTCGTCAGTAAACTCAATCGGGTGGCTGGTGGTGAAACGAATACGGTCGATACCGTCGATAGCAGCGACCAGGCGCAGCAGCTCGGCGAAGGTACAGATCTCACCGTCAAAGGTGGCGCCACGATACGCGTTGACGTTCTGGCCAAGCAGGTTAACTTCACGCACACCCTGCGCCGCCAGCTGCGCGATTTCCAGCAAAATGTCATCGCTGGGACGGCTCACTTCCTCGCCGCGTGTGTAAGGAACCACGCAGAAAGTACAATATTTGTTGCAGCCTTCCATGATAGAAACAAAGGCTGTGGGACCTTCTGCGCGCGGATCCGGCAGGCGATCGAATTTCTCAATTTCCGGGAAACTGATGTCGACCACCGGACTTTTGGTGCCGCGCACGGTGTTAATCATTTCCGGCAGACGATGGAGTGTCTGCGGACCAAAAACGATATCGACGCAGGGAGCACGCTGGCGAATATGGTCCCCTTCCTGCGACGCGACGCAGCCGCCAACGCCGATAATGACATCCGGATTGCGCTCTTTGAGTTTTCTCCAGCGTCCCAGCAGGTGGAACACTTTCTCCTGCGCTTTTTCACGAATAGAACAGGTGTTAAGCAGCAGGATATCCGCCTCTTCAGGGACCTCGGTCAGCGTGTAGCCGTGCGTCGTGTTCAGCAGATCAGACATCTTGGATGAATCATACTCATTCATCTGACATCCCCAGGTTTTGATATGCAGTTTTTTTGTCATCGCGCTAGCCATTGATTCAGTGCAGTGAAGTGAGGGGCGCGTATTGTAATGCTTTGATGCTGTTGTGACCAGCCTGAGGGCTTTTCTGCCAGCCTTCGGGTTTTCCGGTACACTTTGCTCTATTCAGACCCGTGTTGCGCAGGCTGGCGGGAATAAGAGAGGGATATAAGCAATGCAGGATAATCAGTTTGATGTCGTGATTGTCGGCGGTGGCATGGTCGGTGCTGCGCTGGCCTGTGGACTGACACAGCAACATTTTCGCGTGGCGGTCATTGAGCGTGCCGAACCCGCTCCATTTGAGGCCGACAGCGATCCCGATTTGCGAATTTCAGCGATCGGATCCTCCTCGGTAGCGTTACTGAAGCAACTTAACGTCTGGCCGCGGGTAGACGCGATGCGCAGCGCGCCCTATCGGCGACTGGAAACCTGGGAGTGGCAAGCGGCGCAGGTAAGTTTTGATGCTGCCTCGCTGGGCTTACCTGAACTGGGTTTTATGGTTGAGAACAGCGTGCTTCAGCGGGCGTTGTGGGAGGAGATGCAGTCGCTGGGCGTGACCTGCTATTGTCCGGCCACGCTGGAAAATCTGCAGCCAGAAAATGGCGGCTGGCGCGTTGATCTTAACGACGGCGTGGCCTTACACACCCGGCTGGTGGTTGGCGCAGATGGTGCGAACTCACAGGTGCGGCAGATGGCCGGAATCGGGATTCATGGCTGGAGCTATGCGCAGTCCTGTTTACTGATCAGCGTGACCTGCGAACATCCGGCAGGAGATGCCACCTGGCAGCACTTTACGCCGCAGGGGCCGCGCGCCTTCCTGCCGCTGTATGGCAATCGCGCCTCACTGGTCTGGTACGACGCGCCTGCAAGAGTGCGTCAGCTGCAGACGATGCCGATGGCCCGGCTGGAAAAAGAGATTGCCAGCCACTTCCCGGCGCGGCTGGGACGTTTCAAAGCCCATGCGGCAGGGGGTTTTCCGCTGGTGCGTCGCCATGCTTCACGCTATGTCCTGCCAGGACTGGCGCTGGTTGGCGATGCCGCGCATACCATTAACCCGCTGGCCGGGCAGGGCGTGAATCTTGGCTATCGCGATATTGATGCGTTGATTGAGGTGCTGGTCAGCGCACGCGGTGCGGCGGAAGACTGGGCGTCAGAGCGGATATTGCAGCGCTATCACCGGCAGCGTCGTAAAGACAATATGCTGATGCAGGGCGGAATGGATCTCTTTTACTTTGCTTTCAGCAATCAGCTGGCACCACTGCGCTTCGCGCGTAATCTCGGACTGATTGCTGCCGAGCATTCCGGTGTCCTGAAGCGACAGGTATTACGATACGCACTGGGTTTATAGACCATTGCGCATTGAGGCTCGCCGCAGGGCGGGCCGGCAATCAGGAAGCGTGGAACGTTTCAGAAGGGACAAAAACAACAAAGCCCGCAAAAGCGGGCCTGGTTGTGCAATTTGGCTGGGGTGCAGGGATTCGAACCCCGGAATGCTGGTATCAGAAACCAGTGCCTTACCGCTTGGCGACACCCCAATAATGGTGTTTTTCAAATTGTCTTTGTATGGCTGGGGTGCAGGGATTCGAACCCCGGAATGCTGGTATCAGAAACCAGTGCCTTACCGCTTGGCGACACCCCAATTATATGGTGGCTACGACGGGAATCGAACCTGTGACCCCAGCATTATGAGTGCTGTGCTCTAACCAGCTGAGCTACGTAGCCTAATTGTACTGCATTTTTCAATGATGGCTGGGATACCTGGATTCGAACCAGGGAATGCCGGTATCAAAAACCGGTGCCTTACCGCTTGGCGATATCCCATTCGTCCGTTCTCAGCATACAAGAATCATCGAAATTGGCTGGGATACCTGGATTCGAACCAGGGAATGCCGGTATCAAAAACCGGTGCCTTACCGCTTGGCGATATCCCATCCACGCTGCCGAATAATGAAATGGTGCGGGAGGCGAGACTTGAACTCGCACACCTTGCGGCGCCAGAACCTAAATCTGGTGCGTCTACCAATTTCGCCACTCCCGCAAAAAAAGATGGTGGCTACGACGGGAATCGAACCTGTGACCCCAGCATTATGAGTGCTGTGCTCTAACCAGCTGAGCTACGTAGCCATCTTTTTTTCGCGTTACCTTCATCGGCGTTGCGGGGCGCATTATGCGGAGTTGACCAGACAGCGTCAACAAGTTTTTTACCGTTTTTTGCCAGATAATTGCTGTTTGACTGGCTTATAACCAGCCTGGCGGTTTATTCGGCAATTTTTCAGTGAATACAACGCTAATCGTAAAAAAAATGGGCCGCAGCGGGCCCATTCTGACGGCTCTCTGCCTGCTTATTTGTAAGCTGACTGATGCACACCGACGGCACGTCCGGATGGATCGTCCATGTTTTTAAACGCTTCATCCCACTCAATTGCTTTGGCAGAAGAGCAGGCGACCGATGGACCACCAGGCACACATTCTGCCGCGCTCGCTAATGGGAACAGCTCTTCGAAGATCTCACGATAAAGATACGCTTCTTTCGAACCTGGCGTGTTGAACGGGAAACGGAAGTGGGCGGTTGCCAGCTGCTGATCGCTGATTTGCTTCGCCGCGACTTCTTTCAGTGAGTCGATCCAGCTGTACCCCACGCCATCCGAGAACTGCTCTTTCTGACGCCACGCCACGCTCTCTGGCAGGTAAGAGGAGAAACATTCACGCAGAATGTGCTTCTCCATTTTACCGTTGCTGCCACACATTTTGTCGGCCGGGTTAATCCGCATCGCCACATCCAGGAATTTTTTATCCAGGAAGGGTACACGTGCCTCAACGCCCCAGGCTGACATCGCTTTGTTAGCACGGGCGCAGTCGAACATATGCAGCGCCTGCAGTTTACGCACGTTTTCTTCGTGGAACTCTTTGGCGTTTGGCGCCTTATGGAAATAGAGATAGCCGCCGAAGACTTCATCTGCGCCTTCGCCAGACAGCACCATCTTAATGCCCATCGCTTTGATTTTACGCGACATTAAATACATCGGCGTAGAGGCGCGAATAGTGGTGACGTCATAAGTTTCAATGTGATAAATCACATCGCGAATCGCATCCAGTCCTTCCTGAACGGTGAAATGAATTTCGTGGTGCACGGTGCCCAGATGTTCCGCTACGGTTTTCGCCGCTTTTAAATCGGGTGAACCTTCCAGTCCGACTGCGAAGGAGTGCAGTTGCGGCCACCAGGCATCACTTTTGTCCTGATCCTCAACCCGCTTTGCTGCAAAACGCTTGGTCACAGCTGAAATGATGGAGGAGTCCAGACCGCCTGACAGCAGCACACCGTAAGGTACATCTGACATCAGGTGGCTTTTCACGGACTCTTCCAGCGCATGCTTCAGGCCAGCGGCGTCGGTGGTGTTGTGCTCAACGTTTTTGTATTCCATCCAGTCACGCTGCCAGTAACGACGGATTTCACCATCGGTGCTGGAGAGATAGCTTCCCGGCGGGAATTCTTTGATGGAACGGCAGGCTGGCACCAGCGCTTTCATTTCTGAAGCAACAAACAGGTTGCCGTGCTCATCGTTACCCATATAGAGCGGGATGATGCCAATGTGGTCGCGACCAATCAGCCAGGTTTTTTTAACGGTGTCATAGAGGATAAAGGCGAACATGCCTTCCAGCTCGTCGAGGAAATCGACACCTTTCTCCTGATAGAGCGCCAGAATGACTTCACAGTCAGAGCCGGTCTGAAATTCGTAGCGATCGCTGAGTTCAGCGCGCAGTGCCTGATGGTTGTAAATTTCGCCGTTAACCGCCAGTACGTGGGTGTGATCGGCGTTGTACAGCGGCTGTGCGCCATTGTTAACGTCAACAATTGAGAGGCGTTCATGCGCCAGAATAGCATGATCATCGGCGAAGACGCCTGACCAGTCCGGGCCGCGATGACGCATTAAGCGTGAACATTCCAGCGCTTTTTTGCGCAGCTCAACAGGATCGGTTTTCAGATCCAGCACACCAAAAATTGAACACATAACTGACTCCTGAGCTCACCTTACGGCGATGTTATCTTTTACGTTTGTCCGGCAGCCTGTCGCTGCGTGATACATAAGAAAATGCGCTATTTAGTGCATTCAATGCAAGAGGAATCGTGATTTACTGATAAAAATATTGTTCACATGGCAATAATTTTGAATAAACGATAATTTAAACGTTGTTTTGTTGATGGATCAGCAATGGAATGGCTTTTATGAACAAAAAACAGGCAGTGAAACCCGCGGGAACAGGGGAAAAAAAGGGGGACGCATCACAGATTAGCCGGATGCGTCATAAGAGAAATGAATCAGAACAGGTCAATATCGGCAACAGAAGGGTAGATCCAGTCCGGGCGGAACGGCATAGCATCAATATCCGTCAGCGTGGAGACGCCAGAGAGAACCAGCACCGTCTCCAGACCCGCCTGAAAACCGGCCAGAATATCGGTTCGCAGATTGTCGCCAACAATGACCGTCTCTTCAGAGTGAGCCTGCATTTTGTTCAGCGCGGCGCGCATGATGTAGGGGCTGGGTTTGCCAACAACAAACGGGCGACGACCAGAGATTTTCTCGATACCCGCACAAAGCGCGCCACAGGCAGGAATAAAACCGCGCGCATGCGTATCCGGGTTAGTGGCAATGAAGCGAGCGCCGTTAGCCACGAAAAAAGCCGCTTTATGCATCATGTCCCAGTTAAACGAGCGTGTCTCACCGACAATCACGAAGTCGGGATTCACATCAGTAATCGTAAAGCCCGCTTTGTAGAGTTCGTGAATCAGCGCGCCCTCACCAATGACATAGGCCTTTTTGCCTTCCTGACGGCGCAGGAAATCGGCTGTGGCCATTGCCGAGGTATAGAAAACGGATTCAGGAACCTCAACACCGGCCGAGGCAAAACGGTTAGCCAGATCCTGCTCGGTTTGCGAGGGATAGTTTGTCAGCACCACCAGCGGCATCTCTTTGGCCAGAATGCGCTGTAAAAATTCCTGCGCGCCGGGAACGGCCGTGTTGTCGTGCATCAGCACGCCATCGATATCACAAATTACGCTTTTAATGGTCATAGTCAGATCCGATGTGGCCCGCCACAGCAGCGGGTTAGCTTAGTCTTCCAGAAGATGTTGCAGCAGAATGCCGTTAAGCATGGCACGTTTGGCGAGCGCAAACGCGCCAATGGCAGAACGATGATCCAGGGTGGAGCGCACAACCGGCAGATTTTTGCGAAAGGCGGCTAAGGCCTGGGTATTGATGCAGCCTTCGATAGCGGGCAGCAGCACTTTTTCGGCCTCTGTGATCTCACCCGCCAGCACCACTTTTTGTGGATTAAACAGGTTGATTGCGATTGCGATCGCTTTGCCAAGATAACGGCCAACATGCTCGATCACTTCACACGCCAGCGCATCACCCTGATTGGCCGCTTTGCAGATATGGGACATCTGGCTCGCCTCCAGCGTCAGCGTGCTGGGATGGCCCTGACTCAACAGATGTCGTACGCGATTTTCAATGGCGCCGTTGGCGGCAATGGTTTCAAGGCAGCCAAAGTTGCCGCAGTGGCAGCGTTCACCAAGGGGATCGACCTGAATATGGCCGATCTCGCCGACGTTGCCGTTGCTGCCAAGAAAGATATGGCCGTTAGCAATAATGCCGGCACCGGTGCCACGGTGTAAGCGCACCAGAATTGAGTCTGCACAGTCACGGCTTGCACCGAAGTAGTGCTCGGCCAGGGCCAGACTGCGGATATCGTGACCGACAAAGCTCGTGACGTTGAAACGTTTTTTCAGACTGGCGACCAGCGGCCAGTGGCTGACGGAAATATGCGGCATATAGCGGATGACGCCGTTAATCGGATCGACCAGCCCTGGCAGGATAACGGAAATCGCGATCAGCTCGCGTATTTTGCGCTGGTGCTGCTCAATGAAGCTGCTGATGGCGTTAAACAGCGCATGTTCCAGCGTCTCCTGAGTGCGTTCCGGCAGGGCGTAATCTTCCTGCGCCAGTGATTTACCACTGAGGTCGAACAGGGTCAGGGTGGCATCATTGCGTCCGAGACGGACGCCGATGGTATGGAAATGGCGGGTTTCAGTAATAATCGAAATGGCGCGGCGACCACCGGTAGAGGCCTGCTGGTCTACCTCTTTGATCAGGCCGCGCTCAATCAACTGGCGGGTAATTTTGGTGACACTGGCGGGGGCAAGCTGACTGAGTTCAGCAATCTGAATGCGCGATATCGGCCCCTGTTGATCAATCAGCCGGTAAACCGCTGCGCTATTGAGTTGCTTAACAAGATCGACATTTCCTATTTGTGACTGGCCGCCAGTGGTCATTCAGTGCTTACTCGCTCAGGACGTCGTCTCCGTTGACAAACGTCTTAATGATTTTAAAGTCGCGCGTAAACACAGTCAGGTTCGCGATTTTTCCTGCTTCGATCGAGCCCAACTGCCTTTCCACGCCCATCGCCCGTGCCGGATAAAGTGATGCCATGCGCAACGCTTCATCCAGTGCGATACCCACATGCTCGACGCTGTTTTGTACCGCTTCGATCATCGTCAGGGCAGAACCACTTAATGTGCCGTTTTCGTCGACACAAAGCCCATCACGATAATAGATTGTTTTGCCTGCAAAAATAAACTCGCTGATGTCAGCACCAGCGGGGGCAGTGGCATCCGTTACCAGCACCAGTTTGTCGCCTTTAATGCGCTTTGCATTCCGTACGTTAGCGTAATGTACATGTAAACCATCCGCAATAATGCCGCAGTATACATCAGGTGAATCAAACAGCGCACCGATAAGCCCGGGTTCACGGCCGGCAAATGTCGGCATGGCGTTGTAGAGGTGCGTTGCGAAACGCACGCCAGCAGAAAAACCCGCTTTCGCCTCTTCATAAGTCGCATTCGAGTGACCCGCTGAAACGATGATTCCGGCGTCTGTCAGCTGACGAATCACCTCGCTGCCAGCGTTTTCCGGTGCCAGCGTGACTTTGGTGATGACGTCTGCGTTGTCACAAAGATACTGCACCATCGCAGCATCCGGCAGGCGAATCAGCGCCGGATCGTGGGTGCCTTTTTTCGCCTTACTCAGCCAGGGCCCTTCCAGATGCAGACCCAGGGCCTGATGCTGATGTTTCTGCAGATAGGCGCGCATGGTTTCAATCGCACGCTTCATCAGGGCATCGCTGCTGGTAATCAGCGTCGGTAAAAAGCTGGTGCAGCCAGACTTCTCATTGGCGCGCTGCATCGTTTCCAGGGTTTCGATACTCAGTGCATCCAGGCTGTCATTGAACTGCACACCGCCGCAGCCGTTGAGCTGAAGATCGATAAAACCTGGCGCAATCATCGCGCCCGCCATATCCCGCTGCTCAATATTGGCCGGGAGCGATTCACGCGGGCAGACGCGTGCAATAAGCCCGTCAGCCACCACGACGGCATGATTGTCCAGAACCTCATGGCCACTGTAAATTCGACCGTTTACTAATGCGTACATCTCTTTTCTCCCGTCCTGGCCTGCTGTCACTCAGCGTAACAGCAGGGCACGACAATGTTCTGTTACACGCCTTTCATATTTTCCGCTTCCATTTCGCGGAAATATTTCACGGTTTTCACTTTCAGTTCCATGGTGGCGGGTTCATCACAGACCACCACCGATTTGGCATGCAGCTGCAGACAGCTGATTGTCCACATATGATTCACATTGCCTTCGACCGCCGCCTGCAGTGCCTGCGCTTTAACATGGCCGGTAACCAGAATCATCACTTCTTCTGCATCCAGCAGCGTACCGACGCCCACGGTAAGGGCATATTTAGGCACCTGATCAACATCGCCGTTAAAGAAGCGAGAGTTTGCCACGCGGGTGTCATGCGTCAGGGTTTTAATGCGGGTACGGGAGGCCAGTGAAGAAGCCGGCTCGTTAAAGGCGATATGACCGTCGTTACCGACACCGCCCATAAACAGGTGAATTTTACCCAGCGTGCGAATTTTCTCTTCGTACTGACGACATTCTGCGTCAATATCCGGCGCATTACCATTCAGCAGGTTGATATTTTCCGGTTGAATATCAACGTGATCAAAGAAATTGCGATACATGAAACTGTGATAGCTTTCCGGATGCTCTTTCGGCAGGCCAACATATTCGTCCATATTGAAGGTGACGACATGCTTAAAACTGACCTGGCCCGCTTTGTGCATATCAATCAGGTGCTTGTATGCCTCCAGGGGTGTACCGCCGGTCGGCAGACCCAGAACAAAAGGTTTATCCGCCGTCGGATTAAATGCATTGATGCGGTTAACAATATGTCGGGCGGCCCATTTGCCTACCTGGGTTGGCGTCGCTAAAGGAATCAGTCTCATGTTTCACCTCATTAGAAATGGAAAGGGGATCGCTAAACCGTTGCGTTACTCATCAGCCTGAGCAGATTTTCTATTCTCGCCACGGGCGGAGCGCAATTCAATATTTCGGATCATAAAATAAGTTTGCAGTCATTGCCAGATGTTGCCGTATGACACGATGTTTTTTAGTGATAAAAATCACATCTGGCAGGGTTTTAATTTGCGAAGCGAATTAATTTATTATTACACTTCGCTGCGTGATATGAAGTGTATTAACGATCTTTGCAGCTGACACAACAACATTAAGCAGCGCAAAGCGACAAGTCAGGCTCATAGGGGGAAGGGTTATGTTAGGTTACTTACAAAAGGTGGGGCGTGCACTGATGGTGCCGGTCGCTACCCTGCCAGCAGCAGCAATACTAATGGGGGTTGGCTACTGGATTGATCCAGACAGCTGGGGTGCAGGCAATGCGCTGGCTGCCTTACTGATCAAATCAGGTTCTGCCATCATTGAGCACATGTCAGTCCTGTTTGCGATTGGTATCGCCTATGGCATGTCAAAAGATAAAGATGGTGCGGCAGCCCTGACCGGCTTTGTCGGATTCCTGGTGGTCACCACGCTTTGCTCACCGGCCGCGGTGGCCATGATTCAGAAAATTCCTTTAGCTCAGGTACCTGCAGCGTTTGGCAAAATTGAGAATCAGTTTGTCGGTATTCTGGTCGGTATCCTGTCAGCAGAAGTCTATAACCGCTTCAGCCATGTTGAGCTGCCTAAAGCGCTCTCCTTCTTCAGCGGACGGCGGCTGGTGCCGATTCTGGTCTCGTTCCTGATGATCTTCGTCGCTTTTATCCTGATGTACATCTGGCCAGTGGTGTTTAACGGCCTGGTCAGCTTTGGTGAACACATCCAGAAGCTGGGCTCTGTCGGTGCCGGCATCTATGCCTTCTTCAACCGCCTGCTGATTCCGGTCGGTCTGCATCACGCGCTGAACTCCGTGTTCTGGTTTGACGTTGCAGGTATTAATGACATTCCTAAATTCCTTGGCGGTGCGCAGTCACTGGCTGACGGAACCGCAACCGTAGGGATTACCGGTCGTTATCAGGCGGGCTTTTTCCCGATTATGATGTTTGGTCTGCCGGGTGCAGCACTGGCTATCTACCACTGTGCGCGTCCAGAGAACCGCGTCAAAGTGGGGAGTATTATGCTGGCTGCTGCGTTTGCTGCCTTCTTTACGGGTATCACCGAACCGCTGGAATTCTCCTTTATGTTCGTGGCGCCGGTGCTCTATCTGATCCACGCCGTTCTGACCGGTCTCTCTGTCTTTATCGCTGCCAGTATGCACTGGATTGCCGGATTTGGTTTCAGCGCCGGGCTGGTGGATATGGTGCTGTCGACCCGTAATCCTCTCGCGACACACTGGTACATGCTGATTCCGCAGGGGCTGGTCTTCTTCGCTATCTACTATGTCGTGTTCCGCTTCACGATTAAAAAATTCAACCTGATGACGCCAGGCCGTGAGCTGGCGGTTGACGGTGATGAAAGTGATGGTTACGACGTCAACGTGGATAAAACCGACAATGGTGAAACGGCCACTGAATCACTGGCGCGCCGTTACATCAGTGCAGTGGGTGGTTCAGAGAACTTAACCAGCATCGATGCCTGTATCACCCGTCTGCGTCTTAATGTGAATGATTCCGCTCAGGTTAATGAAGGTGTGGCGAAGCGTCTTGGTGCGTCCGGCGTGATTCGTCTTAACAAACAGAGCGTGCAGATCATCGTGGGCACCCAGGCAGAAAGCATCGCCTCGGCCATGAAAAAAGTGCTGACCAAGGGTCCGGTTGCTGCAGCGACAGCCAGCAGCGCACCGACTGAGCCGGCTGTGGCACCGCAGGCGGTGCTGAACAGTGAGAAGCGTGTCATCGCAACCCTGCTGGCACCAGTCAGCGGTGAAGTCGTGGCACTGGATGATGTGCCGGATGAAGCCTTCGCCAGCAAAGCGGTGGGTGACGGTCTGGCGATCAAACCCAGCGACAAATGGGTCGTGGCACCGATAGCGGGTACGCTGGTTAAAATCTTCAACACCAATCACGCCTTCTGTCTGGAAACGGAGAATGGTGTAGAGATTGTGGTGCATATGGGGCTGGATACCGTAGCGCTGGAAGGCAAAGGCTTTACCCGTCTGGCAGAAGAGGGGGCCAGCGTGGTCGCCGGTCAGCCGGTGCTGGAGATGGATCTGGCGTTTCTGAACGCGAACGCCCGCTCAATGGTGAGTCCGGTCGTGGTCAGTAACAGCGATGACTTCGCAGGGCTGACATTACTGGCTCGCGGCCAGGTGGTAGCCGGTGAAACCCCGCTATACGAAGTGAAAGGCTAATCCCCGCAACAGAACCCCACAGGCAGGAAGCGATTCCTGCCTTTTTTGTTTTAAAGGCTTAACAAACGGTTGTTTCCCTCAGACGCTTTGTGGATCATACTCCGTTACTTCGTGGTACAAATCACCCGTTATTCGTATTGAGGATTTTTGAGATGAGTGAGGCTGAAGCCCGCCCAACTAACTTTATTCGTCAGATCATTGACGAAGATTTGGCGAGCGGTAAGCACAGCAGCGTGCATACCCGTTTCCCGCCAGAGCCCAATGGCTATCTGCATATTGGTCATGCGAAATCGATCTGTCTGAATTTTGGCATCGCCCAGGATTATCAGGGGCAATGCAACCTGCGTTTCGACGATACCAATCCGGTTAAAGAGGATATGGAATTTGTTGAATCCATTAAGCGTGACGTCCAGTGGCTGGGTTTTGAGTGGAGCGGTGAGGTCTGTTACTCATCAAACTATTTTGATCAGCTCTACAATTATGCCATCGAGCTGATTTCTAAAGGTCTGGCTTACGTTGATGAACTCAGTCCGGATGAGATTCGCGAATATCGCGGCACCCTGAAAGAGCCTGGCAAAAACAGCCCTTATCGCGATCGCAGCGTGGAAGAGAACCTGGCGCTGTTTGAGAAAATGCGCAACGGTGAGTTTGCCGAAGGCAGCGCCTGTCTGCGTGCCAAAATCGACATGGCCTCTAGTTTCATCGTGATGCGTGATCCGGTGCTGTACCGCATCAAGTTCGCAGAACACCACCAGACGGGTAACAAGTGGTGCATCTATCCGATGTATGACTTTACCCACTGCATCTCCGATGCGCTGGAAGGCATCACGCACTCACTGTGTACGCTGGAGTTTCAGGACAACCGCCGTCTCTATGACTGGGTGCTGGATAACATCACCATTCCGGTTCATCCGCGCCAGTACGAGTTCTCGCGTCTGAATCTGGAGTATGCGGTGATGTCGAAACGCAAACTCACTCAGCTGGTGACCGAGAAGCACGTAGAAGGCTGGGACGATCCGCGCATGCTGACCGTTTCAGGTCTGCGTCGTCGCGGTTACACCGCAGCCTCTATCCGTGAGTTCTGCCGTCGTATTGGCGTGACCAAACAGGATAACATCGTGGAGATGGCCTCGCTGGAGTCCTGTATTCGCGATGATCTTAACGAGAATGCACCACGTGCCATGGCGGTGCTCGATCCGCTAAAAGTGGTGATCGAAAACCTGCCAGCGGGTCACAGCGAAACCCTCACCATGCCCAATCATCCGGGTAAGCCGGAGATGGGCACGCGTGAAGTGCCGTTCAGCCGCGAGATCTGGATCGACCGTGCAGATTTCCGTGAAGAGGCGAACAAGCAATATAAACGTCTGGTGCTGGGCAAAGAAGTTCGCCTGCGCAACGCCTACGTGATTCGTGCTGAGCGAATTGCTAAAGATGAAGCGGGCAACATCACCTGCATCTATTGCACCAGCGATGTTGAAACGCTGAGCAAAGATCCTGCTGATGGCCGTAAGGTCAAAGGCGTGATTCACTGGGTCTCTGCCGATCACGCGCAGCCTGCTGAGTTCCGTCTGTATGACCGCCTGTTCAGCGTGCCAAACCCGGGTGCGGCTGAGGACTTCCTGGCGGTAATCAACCCTGAGTCACTGGCGATTAAACAGGGCTTTGTGGAACCGAGCCTGCGCGATGTAGAACCGACCACACCGTTCCAGTTTGAACGTGAAGGTTATTTCTGCGCCGACAGCGTTTACTCTACGCCCTCGCAGTTGGTATTCAACCGTACCGTTGGTCTTCGTGATACCTGGACGAAAGCCGGCGAATAACGTGTTGAGGCTGACCTCATAAAATGACAAAAGGGCGATTTATCGCCCTTTTTTATTGTCCCTATTTCGACCATTACCGACGTTTGTTCTGAACTAACTGCAATCCATTAAATGCCATACTGTGAGAGAAATCTGAGTTTAAAAAAATTAATCAATTTCAGGATGTGAATTAGCAGCTTTCAGGTAGGCTATGCGCTCTCAGAGGTTGCACAGCGGGTTACAGAAGGAAAAAATATGACCGTTCTCGCCCAGGAAGCCAAACACAGTGTCGTCGTTTTACATCAGCTCATTGAACGTATTTTTAATAAGCCCGCCGGATCAGACGACAGTTTTGAGCTGCTGATGTCCTATTTTCATCCTGAATTCCGCATGGTGACCCCTAAAGGCAAAGAGTACAATCTGAACGAGGTCGAGGATCTTTTCCGGCAGTTGCAGGGGCAGCGGGAAGGGATGCGCATTGCCACCTGCGAACATGTGATCCTCTCTCATCATGATAAAGAGATCACCGTGCAGTATCGCGAAATGCAGATGATGAATGGCAATAACAATAGCCGCATCTCGCTGGCCATTCTCGATTGCAGTAGCTCTATTCCGCGCTGGCGTTATCTGCAGGAGACGCTGGTCGCCTGACTGACAGCAGACATCAGACGAAAAAAAACCGGTGAATTCACCGGTTTTTTTATTTCAGCTCGCGTTACTGGTCGTGCAGGGTTTCATTTTCCCGGCAATCGCCCAGTGTGCAGTGTCCGTAAAGATAGAGGCTGTGGTTAGTGAGCTTGATGCCGTGGCGGGTTGCGATTTCACGCTGACGCGTTTCGATAGACTCGTCGCTGAACTCAATAACCTTGCCGCAATCCAGGCAAATCAGGTGATCGTGATGATGCTGCTGCGTCAGTTCGAAGACCGATTTGCCGCCTTCGAAATTGTGGCGCGTCACAATACCCGCGTCATCGAACTGGTTAAGCACACGGTAAACGGTAGCCAGTCCAATCTCTTCGCCGATATCAATCAGGCGTTTATACAAATCTTCCGCACTGACGTGATGGCACTCAGGTTCCTGAAGCACTTCCAGAATTTTCAGTCTGGGCAGTGTCACTTTCAGGCCAGCCTTCTTTAATGCGGTGTTGTTGTCAGTCATGCGGATTTTGTCCTGTTACTAATATTCACTTTTGTGGCTTGTCGCCTTGAATGTCGATCTACACTCATTCTCATTTGCGTCTCATTATAGAACTGAAGCGATGAAATGAAAACCAGAGGGCGTGCCTGAATCATCATGGGCTGCTGGGGAGGCGTCACCGGGCCGGGGAGAATTCTGGCAGATGTCTGTTTGTACATCGCTTAGTCTTGCCGCGTGAGAAAATAAGCGGAAGATCGATGCGGGTATTCTACAGATTAAACGGAGAAAGTTAAAAAAATGTGGCTATTATTTCTATAGGAATTTCCATTACCTCAATGTGAGCTGGCGCTCACATTGAGTCAGACACCATCACGCTTCGATGATCTCTTTCAGTTGCAGTTCATCAAAAATCTGCTTAACCCACTGATCAACACGCTGGTTAGTCAGTTCAGGCTGACGATCTTCGTCGATAGCCAGACCCAGGAAGTGGGTATCATCCGCCAGACCTTTTGAGGCTTCGAAATGGTAGCCCTCAGTTGGCCAGTGTCCGACAATCACGGCACCGTGTGGCTCAATAATGTCGCGGATAGTGCCCATCGCATCACAGAAGTACTCTGCGTAATCTTCCTGATCGCCGCAGCCAAACAACGCCACCAGCTTGCCATTAAAGTCGATCTCTTCCAGCGTCGGGAAGAAGTCATCCCAGTCGCACTGTGCTTCACCGTAGTACCAGGTTGGAATACCCAGCAGCAGGATATCAAATGCTTCCAGATCTTCTTTTGTGCTTTTCGCGATGTCATGCACTTCTGCAACGTCTGAACCCAGCTGTTTCTGGATCATTTTTGCAATGTTTTCGGTATTACCGGTATCGCTGCCAAAGAAGATGCCTACGAGTGCCATGAGTAAAATAACCTCTTAAATCCTGATGATGAGATGTGTGCCGCAGCACATTTCAGCGAATAATAGCAGACGAGAGAAAACCGGTGAACGGTTAAAGCCCCGACATTTGCTCCTGCGTGCGATTTGCCCGCATCAATCCAGTTTGAGCTGCGCCAGCAGCATCTGTTCAATCAGTTCGCTGCGGCTGAGATTACGCTGTTCTGCCAGCGTATTAAGTGCATCGACGGCTTCACTGTTCATTTTCAGTTCGACACGACGAAGTCCGCGTCCTTTGTCACGTTTAAGCTGGTTGCGCTTGTTGATGCGCAGCTGTTCATCACGCGAAAGCGGACTGGTTTTGGGTCGACCGGGGCGGCGCTCATCAGCAAAGAGATCGAGCGTCGTGCGGTCAGTCTGTTCTTTTGCCATGGCTTAGTAAAACTGAATGGGGGCGGGCGCCAGACACTCACCGCGCAGATTATAAATTATTGGCCATTGCCGCAGCAAAACTGACCAGCGGCAAAATTTTAGCGCGCCATCATACTTCACGCGTACTCCCGACGCCAATCCTAAACTTTTACCGCCATCTATTTGCTTTTAAAGCGCAAAAAAACGACGAATGCTGCGCAAAACGGCATCAGGTTTCTCTGCATGAACCCAGTGCCCGGCGCCGCCAATGACATGTGCCTGAGCCGCCGGAAACTGTTGAAGTAACACGTCGCGGTAGCGGTTATCCAGATAGCTTGAGTCGCCGCCACGAATAAACAACGCGGGATGATCCCAGGCAGGAACCGGCTGCCAGCCAGAAATCGTGGTGTAGTTATCCCACAGTACCGGCACATTGAAGCGCCACTCACCCTCCTGAAATGACTTCAGCAGAAACTGGATAACCCCTTCTTCATCAATCAGCGTGCGCATAATGCGGGCTGCCTCGCTGCGGGATGAAACGCCCGCATCAGTGACGGCACGAATACCGGCAAAAATCTCATCGTGGCGGCGGGTCTGGTAGTCCACCGGTGCGATATCGATCATCACCAGTCGCTCAATGCGATCCGGCACCAGCGCGCTCATGGTCATCGCGATTTTACCGCCCATCGAGTGACCGATAACCGCGACGCGTTCGATGCCCTGTGCATCCAGCGTGTCGACCATATCCTGCGCCATTACAGCGTAGTTCATCTCGTCGGGTCGTGGCGAAAGACCGTGGTTACGGACATCAACCTGCAGCAGGGGACCGGCATCTTTCAGCCCGCGCGCCAGCACACCAAGGTTATCCAGGCTGCCAAACAGACCATGGATAAGGAGGATGGGCAGGGAATCAGGAGGGGATTGTTCAGTTTGCAGACGGGCGTTCAAAATCATAGCAAAGTTCTTAAGTTTGAGACCTGAGCTTAGGTTATCATGGTTTCACCTTTTCAGGTGCGCCGGTTCCGGTGGCATTAGGACATATTCTGACTTTTGCCCGTAAACCGTTTGATTGCTAACAACCCGCCTGAATTTAACTTTATAATCCTGATGTTAGAACCCACACACCTTTTGAATTGCCTGACTATACTCAGTGCTTTTCAGGAAACAGGTGGTTCTGTCATGAGAAAGAACCGTACGGAATAAGATGAAAACGATTGAAGTTGACGAAGAGCTCTACCGTTATATTGCCAGCCATACGCAACACATTGGTGAAAGCGCATCCGACATTCTGCGTCGTATGCTGAAATTCACGGCCGGTCAGACTGCACCTGCTTCGCCTGCTCAGCCAGCGTCAAAAGAGGCAGCGAAAGAGTCCCAGGCCTCTGTGGGTTCCCGCCCGCAGGATCGTGTTCGCGCGGTGCGTGAGCTGCTGCTTTCCGATGAATATGCGGAGCAGAAGCGGGCGGTGAATCGCTTTATGCTTATTTTGTCAACGCTCTATCGTCTTGATACCGCAGCCTTTGCTGAGGCTACTGCATCGCTGCAGGGGCGTACCCGCGTCTATTTTGCAGGCGATGAGCATACGCTGTTGCAGAATGGCACCCATACTAAGCCGAAGCATGTGCCCGGCACGCCGTACTGGGTGATCACCAACACCAATACTGGTCGTAAATGCAGCATGGTTGAACACATCATGCTCTCGATGCAGTTCCCTGCGGAACTGACCGAGAAAGTTTGCGGCACCATTTAAAAACTTAAGCGTCAGGGAGCAGCGCCAATGGCCAATCACCCACGTGCCGGGCAACCCGCCCAGCAGAGCGATTTGATTAACGTTGCACAATTAACGTCACAATATTATGTCCTGCAGCCCGATGTGGCGAACCCGGAACATGCGGTGAAATTTGGCACCTCTGGCCATCGCGGCAGTGCAGGGCGCCAGAGCTTCAACGAGATGCACATTCTGGCCATCGCTCAGGCAATTGCCGAAGAGCGTAAAAAGAACGGCATCACCGGACCTTGCTACGTCGGTAAAGATACTCATGCGCTGTCAGAACCGGCGATTCTGTCTGTTCTGGAAGTCCTGGCGGCGAACGGCGTTGATGTGATTGTTCAGCAGGATAATGGCTATACGCCAACCCCTGCGATTTCCAACGCCATTCTTGAGCACAATAAAGCGGGTGGCCCGCTGGCAGATGGTATCGTCATCACACCTTCGCACAACCCACCGGAAGATGGCGGCATTAAGTACAATCCACCTAACGGTGGACCGGCGGATACCAACGTCACTAAAGTGGTGGAAGATCGCGCTAATCAGCTGATCAAAGATGGGCTGAAAGAGGTGAAACGTCTGCCACTTGAACAGGCTATGGCGAGCGGTCACGTGGTCGAGAAAGATCTGATCCAGCCTTACGTTGAAGGTCTGGCAGAGATTATCGATTTCCCGGCAATTCAGAAAGCTGGCCTGAAGCTGGGTGTTGATCCACTGGGCGGTTCAGGTATTGCTTACTGGCAGCGTATTGCTGAGCATTACAAGCTGGATCTGACGCTGGTAAACGATGCAGTCGATCAGACCTTCCGCTTTATGCATCTGGATAAAGATGGCGTTGTGCGCATGGACTGTTCGTCCGAAAGCGCAATGGCAGGCCTGCTGGCTTACCGCGACAAGTTCGATCTGGCGTTCGGCAACGATCCCGATTATGACCGTCACGGCATCGTGACCCCGGCGGGTCTGATGAATCCAAACCACTATCTGGCGGTTGCGATCAACTATCTGTTCCAGCATCGTCCACAGTGGGGCCAGGATGTTGCCGTGGGTAAAACCCTGGTGTCCAGCGCCATGATTGACCGTGTGGTCAACGACATTGGTCGCAAGCTGGTGGAAGTGCCGGTTGGTTTCAAATGGTTTGTTGATGGTCTGTATGACGGCAGCTTCGGTTTCGGCGGTGAAGAGAGCGCTGGCGCTTCATTCCTGCGTTTCGACGGCACGCCGTGGTCAACGGACAAAGATGGCATCATCATGTGTCTGCTGGCGGCTGAAATTACAGCGGTGACCGGTAAAAATCCGCAGCAGCATTATGATGAACTGGCTGCGCGTTTTGGCGCACCAAGCTACAACCGTCTGCAGGCATCCGCCACTTCAGCGCAGAAAGCTGCACTGTCGAAGCTGTCACCAGAGATGGTGAGCGCGGATACGCTGGCGGGTGATCCTATCACCGCGCGTCTGACGGCGGCACCAGGTAACGGTGCCTCAATCGGCGGTCTGAAAGTGATGACGGAGAATGGCTGGTTTGCTGCCCGTCCTTCAGGCACCGAAGATGCCTACAAAATCTACTGTGAAAGCTTCCTGGGCGCAGAACATCGCGAGCAGATTGAGAAAGAAGCCGTAGAGATTGTCAGTGAAGTGCTGAAAAACGCCTGATAAGTCAGGATGAGAAAAGGCGCCTCTGGCGCCTTTTAGATTGCTGACAAATTCTACCCCGGTTAGTTGCGGGATCGTGCCAGCACAGGAAACAGGGTCAGATCGGAAAGACGCAAAAGCCGTCATCCATGACACGCTCGGCCCACGCCATCCATGGCGTGGGACGCTTTCCTCCTCTGACCCTGTTCCCTGTGCCTCGGGTTTATCCGTTGCGGTCAGATTCAGTATGATTTGAGTTTGTTTGCAGTCATGAAAGGCGCCTCTGGCGCCTTTTTTATGGCATAAAACGGTAGCCGATCCCGGTTTCGGTCAGCAGATGGGCAGGTTGTGTCGGATTCGCTTCCAGCTTCTGGCGCAGATGGCCCATATAGATGCGCAAATAGTGGCTGTGCTCCACGGCATTGGGTCCCCACACCTGGCTCAGCAGCTGTCGCTGTGTCAGCACCTTTCCGGCGTTATTCAGCAGAATACTCAACAGACGAAATTCTATTGGAGTGAGGTGAATCTCATTGCCGCCGCGCTGCACCCGCCGTGCGGCGAAATCGACACTGACGTCGGCAAAGTGAACTCTGGCATCAGGTTGCTGGCCACTATGACGACGCAGCGCAACCCGGACGCGCGCCAGCAGTTCGCCAATACCAAAAGGTTTGGTCAGATAGTCATCCGCGCCTGCATCCAGTGCGGCGATTTTATCCTGCTCATCGCTGCGCGCTGACAATACAATTACCGGGATGGCGCTCCACTGGCGCAGGTCACGGATAAAATCGGTGCCATCCCCATCTGGCAGGCCAAGATCGAGGATCACTAAATCGGGCTTACGGGTTGCCGCTTCAATCAGTCCGCGCTGCAGCGTATCGGCATCAAACACCTTAAGATCTTCATTTTCCAGCGCCAGCCGGACAAAGCGACGGATCTCTTTTTCATCTTCAACGATCAAAACCGTGGTCACGCAATACCTGCCTTGGATAGGGGCCGAACTACCATTTTATCAATATTACAGGCTGCCGTCCGTGAGCTTCACCTTCCGGGCGTTTAAACCCTCATGTAACCAGACGATAACTTATCTGTAACTTAATTACAGGCTGATTCTTAAACCGTGTAAATAGCGGCAAATAAGTGGTCAGATGAGTAGTAAAATTACACAACCTGGCGTAAAGTCAGACACAGATCACATTCAAACACTTTTGCTTACCGGGAGGAGAACCATGTATCAGGCTTATCCACGTTACAAAATTATCGCGCGTCGTACGCTGGTGGTTTTTCTCGGCGTGCTGGCGCTTCCTGTCATGCTGTTTCGACAGGACCGGGCACGTTTCTACAGTTACCTGCACCGTGTCTGGTGCAAGACCAGCGCAAAGCCGGTCTGGCTGGCGCAGTCTGAAGCTGGTGGCGGCGCGTTCTGGTAAGTCGTACTGCCACAAAACAGGCCTGGTCAATTGACCGGGCTTTTTTTTGCGTTTTTTCTGAGTATAAGCAGATCTGAACCGCGTTTTCCTCCTTTATTCCTGACCATTTTGCGCTACACTTAAACCTCTACAAGATTTCTGAGGTTGTACAAGTATGAGCAAAAAAATCCCCGTTGGAATCAGTGCATGCCTGCTCGGCGACCGCGTCAGATTTGATGGTGGGCACAAGCGTCTTACTTTTGCGACCGACGATCTTACCCCGTTTGTGCGTTTTGAACCGATCTGTCCGGAAATGGCGATCGGTTTGCCAACGCCGCGCCCGGCATTACGCCTGGTAAAGCAGGGCGACGATGAGCTGCATCTCTGCTTCAGCAAAGATGGTGGAGAAGAGGTCACCACGCAGATGCGTGACTGGTCTGCCGAGCGGGTAAAATCGCTGCATCATCTCTGCGGCTATATTCTGTGCGCCAAGTCCCCCAGCTGCGGCATGGAGCGTGTGCGGGTCTATGAGCCTGACAACAATAACAACCGCAAAGTGGGCACTGGTATTTTTGCTGAATTCCTGCAGCGCGAAATGCCCTGGCTGCCGCTGGAGGAAGATGGTCGTCTGCACGATCCCGCTCTGCGTGAAAACTTTATTGGTCGTATCTGCGCGCTGCACGAGTTCAATCAGATGTGGGAAAATGGCCTGACCCGTCAGGCTTTAATCGCCTTTCACAGCCGCTACAAACTGATGATGCTGGCACATTCGCAGGAGAAGTATCGCGAACTGGGACCGTTTGTCGCCTCAATGAGCCAGTGGGAGTCGCTCGACGCCTTTGCCTTCGAGTACCGCAATCGTATGATGGAACTGATGTCACGCCCCGCCTCACGTCGCAATCACACCAATGTACTGATGCATGTGCAGGGCTACTTCCGCACCCATCTGAGCTCACCGCAGCGCCAGGAGCTGGCAACCCTGATTGACCGCTATCGTCAGGGCACACAACCCTTGCTGGTGCCGATCACCATTCTTAAGCACTACATGGCCGAATACCCGCATCCGTGGCTGGCCCAGCAACGCTATTTTGATCCCTATCCCGAAGCCTTGTGCTTACGCTACGGACAGTAATTCAGGAGGAGTATGACCACCCATCTGGTCTGGTTGCGTAACGATTTACGCATCAACGACAACCTGGCGCTGCACGCCGCCTGCCGCGACAGCGATGCAAAAGTGATTGCGCTCTACCTCTCCACGCCAGAACAGTGGCAGCAGCATGACATGTCCCCAAAACAGGCGGCGTTTATTCACGCCAGTCTGCTGGAAGTCCAGAGCGCCCTGGCTGAGCGGGGCATTCCACTTCACTATCAGGCCTGTCATGCCTTCAGCGACAGTATTGATGCGCTGGCGGAATTCTGCGAAAAGCAAAAGGTCGATCAGCTTTTCTACAACTATCAGTATGAGGTCAACGAGCGCCAGCGCGATGCCCGGGCTGAAAAGCGTCTTGATGATGCGGGCGTCATTTGTCAGGGTTTTGATGACAGCCTGTTGCTGCCGCCCGGCAGCGTGCAGAGCGGCGACCGCTCGATGTATAAGGTTTTTACGCCGTTTAGCAAAGCGTTTGTCCGCCGTTTGCAACAGAGTCTGCCGGAGTGCGTGCCAGCGCCGAAACCGCGTGAAGGTTCGCCGCTGAAAGTCACCCCGATTCCTGCTTTTGACTATCCGACCAAGGCTTTTGATGAAGATCTGTTCCCGGCAGGCGAAGCAGCTGCGCTGAAGCGTTTACGTCATTTCGCCACTAAACCGGTTATCGATTACCCTGCGAAGCGTGACCTGCCGGCGCTGGATGCCACCAGCCGTCTGTCGGTTTATCTGGCGACCGGCGTGCTGTCACCCCGCCAATGCCTGCATCGTGTGTTGCATGAGCATCCCGATGCACTGGACAACAGCCGCGCATTTACCTGGCTGAACGAGCTGATCTGGCGTGAGTTCTACCGCCATCTGCTGGTTGCCTACCCGGCGCTTTGTCGGCATCAGCCGTTTATCGACTGGACGCGTAACGTTGAATGGCAGCGTAACGACGCACACTTTGACGCCTGGAAAGCGGGTAGAACGGGTTACCCGATTGTCGATGCGGCGATGCGTCAGATGAAGGCGCTGGGCTGGATGCACAATCGCTTAAGAATGATCACAGCCAGTTTTCTGGTCAAAGATCTGCTGATCGACTGGCGTGAAGGCGAACGCTATTTTATGCAGCAACTGATCGATGGCGATCTGGCCGCGAACAACGGCGGCTGGCAGTGGGCAGCATCGACGGGCACTGACGCGGCTCCCTATTTTCGCATCTTTAATCCGACGACACAGGGCGAGCGCTTCGACGAGAAGGGGGATTTTATCCGCCACTATCTGCCGGAACTGGCCGACGTCCCTGACAGCGACATTCACCAGCCCCACGTCTGGGCGGAGAAGCATCACAAGAAACTCGATTATCCGGCACCGATCGTGGATCATAAGGCCGCCCGTAAAAAGACATTAGATGCCTTTGAGCGCGCCAAAAGCGCTGCCTGAGGCCTCGAAGGAGCCTGAATGAAACATTACGAATTAGAGACGCTGATCAATCAGCACCTCGACAGCCACAGCTTCAGTGACTACGCCCCCAACGGTTTACAGGTTGAGGGACGCAGCGAGGTCAAAACGATTATCACCGGCGTGACGGCCTGTCAGGCACTGCTGGACGAGGCGGTGGCACGTCAGGCCGATGCGATTATTGTCCATCATGGCTATTTCTGGAAAAGTGAACCGGCCGCGATTAAAGGTATGAAGCGTCGTCGTCTGCGCACTCTGCTGGCTAATGATATTAATCTCTATGGCTGGCACCTGCCGCTCGACGCGCATCCTGAACTGGGCAACAACGCCCAGCTGGCAAACTTGCTGGATATTGAAATAAAGGGTGAAGTGATGCCGCTGGTGTTCTGGGGTGAGCTGGCTGAGCCGATCTCCGGTGAGCAGCTGGCACGTCGAATCGGTGACCGACTGGGACGTGAACCGCTGCATTGCGGCGATAACGCGCCCGCGCTGATTCGTCGTATCGCCTGGTGCAGCGGGGGTGGCCAGGGCTTTATCGACCAGGCCGCTGCCGCAGGCGTCGATGCTTATATCACCGGAGAAGTCTCTGAACAGACCATTCACAGCGCACGTGAGCAGGGGCTGCACTTCTTTGCTGCAGGCCATCACGCTACCGAGCGCGGCGGCGTAAAAGCGCTGGGTGAGTGGCTGGCGCAGCAACACGAGCTTGATGTGACTTTCATTGATATTCCCAATCCTGCCTGATCTCCTTCCCGGGTCCTGTGTGCCTGCGCAGGACCTAAATCTATTGACACATCCCTGTCACTTTCGCATAACTATTTGCTTTATGTAGATAAGCCATCGGCTGATTCGGGCATCCGGCACGGTCAGCCGGTCGCGATCTCAACTGAGCGGGAGGTAGCTGTTGCAACGAGCACGGTGTTATTTATTGGGTGAACGCGCTGTCGTGCTGGAGCTGGAACCCCCGGTCTCACTGGAGAGTCAGCAACGTATCTGGGGACTTAACCAGCGATTGCAGTCCTCTGCGAGCGTGCTGGAGGTCATTCCCGGCATGAACAACATCACCTTGATTTTGCGTGATCCCCAGCAGAGTGCGCTGGATGCGATTGAGCGACTTCAGCGATGGTGGGAAGAGAGTGAAGCGCAATTACCTGAGTCGCGTCTGGTAGAGATCCCGGTGATCTACGGCGGTGAGGCCGGTCCCGACCTGACGGCGGTGGCTGAACATGCCGCGCTGACGCCTCATCAGGTGGTTGAGCTGCACAGCAGCAGCGAATACGTCGTGTTTTTTATTGGCTTTCAGCCGGGTTTCCCCTATCTGGGCGGACTGGATCCGCGCCTGCACATTCCGCGTCGTAGTGAGCCCAGGGTGGCCGTGCCCGCGGGATCCGTGGGTATCGGTGGCAGCCAGACCGGCGTCTACCCTCTGGCGTCGCCCGGCGGCTGGCAGTTGATCGGCCAGACACGCACCGCGCTGTTTGATCCGCTGCAGCAACCGCCCACGCTGCTCCGTCCGGGTGACAGAGTGCGCTTTGTGCCGCAACAGGAGGGCGTATGTTAAACATTCTGCGGGCCGGGCTGGCGGCCACTATTCAGGATGCGGGTCGATACGGCTGGCGTCAGTATGGCATCAGCCCCGGTGGCGTGCTGGATTATCCCGCCATGTTCACCGCCAACGTACTGGTAGGCAATGCGCCCGACAGCGCGGTGCTGGAGATGGTGCTCGGCCAGTTCAAAGCAGAGTTTACCCGCGACGGCTGGTTTGCGCTGACGGGTGCAGGCTGTCATGCGGAGCTGGACGGCCAGCCGGTCTGGACGGGCTGGCGCACGCCAGTGAAACGCGGACAGGTCCTGTCGCTGGCGATGCCGCAGCGTGGTATGCGCAGCTATCTGGCGGTGCAGGGTGGTTTTGACATCCCCGCGGTGCTTGGCTCTGCCAGTACCGACCTGAAAGCAAAATTTGGCGGATTTCATGGGCGCGCCTTGCAGGATGGCGATCAGGTCCCGCTGGGGAAACCGACGCGTCAGTTCGACCGCAAAGTCGGGGTACGACAACTGCTGTGGGGCAACCGCATTCGCGCCTTGCCTGGTCCGGAGTATCACGAATTCAGTCCCGAAGCGCAGCAGGCGTTCTGGCGCACCGCATGGAAACTCAGCCCGCAAAGTAACCGGATGGGATACCGGCTGGAAGGACGTGAGCTTAAACGTGAGCGCCCGCGCGAGCTGCTGTCACACGGCGTGATGCCAGGTGTGATTCAGGTGCCGCCGAACGGACAGCCCATCGTATTGATGGCGGATGCCCAGACTACCGGTGGTTATCCGCGCATCGCTTCTGTTATCGAAGCCGATCTTTATCACCTGGCGCAAATCCGTCTGGGTGAGCCGATTCACTTTATTCACTGCACCCTGCCGGAAGCGATGCTGGCCCGTCAGCATCAGCAACGCGCTCTGGACCAGATGAAATGGGGACTCAATGAAAATTGATTTAAACGCCGACCTGGGTGAGGGCTGCGCCAGCGATGAAGCGCTGCTGCAACTGGTGAGCTCTGCCAACATCGCCTGTGGCTTTCACGCCGGTGATGCACAGACCATGCTGCAGTCGGTGCGCTGGGCAAAGGCATCCGGCGTCGCCATCGGGGCGCATCCCGCCTTTCCCGATCGCGAGAACTTTGGCCGCAGCGCCATGCAGTTGCCGCCGGAAACGGTCTATGCCCAGATGATCTATCAGATTGGCGCGCTGAAAAGTCTGGCAGAAAGTGAGGGCGCGCGCCTGGTGCATGTTAAGCCACACGGCATGCTCTATAACCAGGCTGCATCTGACCCGGTGCTGGCTGATGCCATTGCCCGCGCCATCAGGGCGGTGGACAGCCAGCTGATTGTGGTCGGGCTGGCGAATAGCGAATCGATCCGTGCTGCGGCGCATTACGGTTTACACACGCGGGAAGAGGTGTTTGCTGACCGTGGCTATCTCAGCAGCGGTGCGCTGGTGCCGCGCAACCAGCCGGGCGCGCTGATTGAGAATGAACAGCAGGCTATCGATCAGACACTGACAATGGTACGGCAGGGCAAAGTGAAAAGTATCACCGGAGAATGGGTGGCGGTGAACGCGCAGACTGTCTGCTTACATGGCGACGGCGAGCATGCCCTGCAGTTTGCACAGCGGTTACGTGATGCGTTTGCCGACCAGCAGATTCGTGTCACCAGCGCCTGAATAATCACACTTAGCCCGGCTTATGCCGGGTTTTTTAACTCGGGGAAAATCCATGGAAACTGCAGTGAATCTCTGGCCACTACTGGGCATTGCCGCGATCATCGTCGGCTTCGTATTACGTTTTAATCCGGTGCTGGTGGTGATTGTCGCCGGATTTGTCACCGGTCTGGCTGCGATGATGCCCCTGGCGGACATTCTGGAAAAACTCGGCGCAGGGTTTCTTAACACCCGGAACCTGCCGCTGATTCTGCTGCTGCCACTGGCGGTCATTGGCCTGCTGGAACGTCACGGGCTAAAAGAAAGGGCGCAGGCGTGGATTGCTCAGATTAAAACCGCCACCGCCGGACGGCTGCTGATCGTCTACCTGTTTGTGCGTGAAATTACTGCGGCACTGGGGTTAACCAGTCTTGGCGGACATCCGCAGATGGTGCGTCCGTTACTGGCACCGATGGCGGAGGGCGCCACAGAAAATCGCTATGGCGAGATCTCGCCTGAACTGCGCCATAAGCTGCGCGCCATGTCAGCGGCGACCGATAACGTCGGCCTGTTCTTTGGTGAAGATATCTTCGTGGCATTTGGCGCGATTATCTTTATGCACAACTTTATGCAGGCGTCGGCCGGGATTCAGACTGAGCCGCTGCACATCGCCTTATGGGGCATTCCAACTGCCGCTGCTGCGTTCCTGATCCATTCAGCGCGTCTGGTTCGTCTGGATCGTCAGCTGGCACGTGAGCTGCAGCAGCTCAACAGCCAGGCGCTGAAAGCCAAAGGAGGCCAGTAATGTTTCAGCAACAATATCTGATGTGGCTGGCGGGCATTATCCTGCTGGTGGTGGCTATCCTCTCATGGCGTGACCGCGCTAATCCGCGTCGCTTTACCACCGGACTCTTCTGGGCCTTATATGGCCTGGTTTTTCTGGTCGGTGACTGGACGACGGCGCTGATGAGCAGCCTGATGGGCTCGGACGCGGCGGGCACCCGAATGCTGCACATCACCATCGGTGTCATTGTGGTGATCATGGCGCTGATTGCGGGTTTAGGGGGTGTCCGGCTGGGTCGTTATCATCAGCGCACTAATGAAGAGAAACAGGCAAGCGCACAGCGTCTGCGGAATAAGCTGTTTCTGCCTGCACTGGCGATTCCGGTTGTGACCGTGGTCGGTGTGCTGGCGTTCAACAATATTCCGGGGTTGCAGGATGCGGTGTTCGGTCCCGGTAATCACGCCACGCTGGTGACATTGTTTTCAATGATGGCCGGCTGTGTGATTGGCTGGCTGGTGGCGTTAAAACTGACCCATGAAAAACCGGTACAGTCGATGCAGGAGACCCGTCGCCTGCTGGATTCAATTGGCTGGGCGTTTATCCTGCCGCAGATTCTCGCCACCCTGGGACTGCTGTTTACCGCCGCGGGCGTAGGCAGTGCTATTTCGCATCTGACTGAAACCTGGCTGGCGGTGGATAACCGCTTTATCGCCGTCACCGTCTATGCCGTCGGGATGGCACTGTTAACCATGGTCATGGGTAACGCGTTTGCGGCATTTCCGATTATTACTGCAGGCGTTGGCATTCCGATTCTGGTGCTGCAGCACGGCGGAAATCCGGCGGTAATGGCGGCGATTGGTATGTTCTCCGGTTACTGCGGCACGCTGATGACGCCGATGGCGGCCAACTTCAATATTGTTCCGGCGGCGCTGCTGGAGCTGCCCGATCGTAACGCGGTCATTAAGGCTCAGATTCCAACCGGTGTGCTACTGTTAATCGTTAACATTTTCCTGCTCTATTTCCTGATGTTTCTGTGAGGCTGCATGAAAACTGTCCTGATGACCGCTTTTGAACCCTTTGGCGGTGAAACGATTAATCCCTCCTGGGAAGCGGTGCGCGCGCTGGAAGGCAAAAAGATTGGCGGAGCGACGATCGTCATCCGACAGCTGCCGGTGGTATTCAGTGAGGTACTTAATGTGCTGAATCAGGCACTGGAAGAGGTTAAACCGGACGCGGTAGTGTCAGTCGGGCAGGCGGGCGGTCGCAGCGACATTACCGTGGAACGTATCGGTATCAATGTCGATGACGCCCGGATCCCGGACAACGCCGGCCAGCAGCCTGTAGACGAACCGATTGTGGCAGGCGGCCCGGCAGCCTATTTTTCCCGTCTGCCCATCAAAGCGATTGTGGCGGCAGTGCGCGACGCGGGGATCCCCGCGTCGGTCTCACAGACCGCCGGGACCTTTACCTGCAATCGGGTGATGTATGGTCTGCTGCACTGGCTTGAGCAGCAGGGGAGTCCGGCGCGGGGTGGCTTTATTCATATTCCTTACCTGCCTGAACAGGCAGCGCAACATCCTGGTGCGCCGAGCATGGCGGTCGCGACCATTATTCAGGCGCTGGAGATTGCGGTGAAGGTGACGCTGGAGACCGGCGAAGATATTAAACAGGCTGGCGGCGCCACCCATTAAGAGGAAGAACGATGCCAGAAGGACCGGAAATTCGCCGCGTGGCGGATAAGCTTGAAGCCGCCATTGTGGGTCAGCCCTTAACGGAAGCGTGGTTTGCGTTTCCTCAGCTCAAGACCTATGAACCTTCACTGATTGGTGAGCAGGTGCAGGCGATTGAGACGCGGGGTAAAGCGCTGCTGACTCATTTCAGCAATGGTCTGACGCTCTACAGTCATAACCAGCTTTATGGTGTCTGGCGCATTGTGAAACCCGATACCGAACTCAATACCACGCGTCAGTTGCGGGTGCGGCTTGCTACAAAGGGTAAAGCGATTCTGCTTTACAGCGCGTCAGATATTGAACTGCTTAACGCTGATACGCTGGCGGCACATCCGTTTCTGACCCGCATCGGACCGGATGTGCTGAACAGCGCGCTGACGGTTGAAGAGGTGCGAGAGCGGCTGCTGTCACCCCGTTTTCGGCGGCGTCAGTTCAGTGGTCTGCTGCTGGATCAGGCTTTTCTGGCCGGGCTGGGAAACTATCTGCGTGCCGAGATTCTCTGGCTGGCGCAGTTGCTGCCAAATCATCGGGCGCAGGATCTCAGTGACGATCAGCTGACTGCTTTCAGCGAGGCGCTGCTGTCGGTGCCGCGTCATGCCTATCGGATGCGAGGCACCATGAAGAAATATCATGAGGAAGCGGCGTTTCAGTTTGAGGTGTTTCATCGGCAGGGCAAAGAATGCCGGCGCTGTGGCACGGCGATTGAGAAGGGCACGCTGTCATCACGGCCGTTTTACTGGTGTCCGGGGTGTCAGAGATAGACAGTAAAGTCAAAAGGGTAAAATGCTCTTACGGCTGACAGAGCCAGGCCCGTGTGAATCTTATAGCAATAAAATAGCTTAACGCGCAGGGAACACCGTCAGAGGAGGAAAGCGTCCCGCGCCAGGGACGGCGCGGGCCGAGCGGCCAGGGAGGGTTTAAGCGACTTTCCGATCTGACCGTGTTTCATGCGCAGGCGCGGTATCAAAACCAACTGCCCTGTCTTTAAAACAGCATAAGGCGGAGAGGAAAGATCTCCGCCCTCCGAATCTTACTTCTTCAGCTGTGAACTGAATTCGCGCTCGGTATAACCGGTGTAGAGCTGACGCGGACGGGCAATCTTCATGCCTTCGTCGTGCATCTCTTTCCAGTGTGCAATCCAGCCAACAGTACGGGCCATCGCGAAGATCACCGTAAACATGGAGGATGGAATACCCATCGCTTTCAGAATGATACCGGAGTAGAAGTCCACGTTTGGATAGAGTTTACGCTCGATAAAGTACGGGTCGTTCAGCGCAATGTGTTCCAGCTCCATCGCCACTTCCAGCAGGTCATCCTTCATACCCAGCTCATTCAGCACTTCATGGCAGGTATCGCGCATTACGGTCGCACGTGGATCGTAGTTTTTATACACGCGGTGACCAAAGCCCATCAGACGGAATGAGTCATTTTTGTCTTTGGCGCGCTTAACAAATTCCGGGATGTGCTCAACGGTGCTGATCTCTTCCAGCATACGCAGGGTCGCTTCGTTGGCACCGCCGTGCGCCGGTCCCCACAGGGAGGCGATCCCGGCGGCGATACAGGCAAACGGGTTCGCGCCGCTTGAACCGGCGGTACGTACGGTCGACGTAGAGGCGTTCTGCTCATGGTCAGCATGCAGGATCAGAATGCGGTCCATCGCGCGTTCCAGGACCGGATTCACTTTGTACTCTTCGCACGGGGTAGCAAACATCATGTGCAGGAAGTTACCGGCATAGGAGAGGTCGTTGCGAGGATAAACAAATGGCTGGCCGATAGAATATTTGTAACACATTGCTGCCATGGTCGGCATTTTGGAAAGCAGACGGAATGCCGCGATTTCGCGGTGGCGCTCAATGTTTACATCCAGCGAATCGTGGTAAAACGCAGCCAGAGCACCCGTAACACCGCACATAACCGCCATCGGATGTGAGTCACGACGGAAGCCGTGGAACAGGCGGGTAATCTGCTCATGAATCATGGTGTGGCGGGTAACAGTGGTGCGGAACTCATCAAACTGTTTCTGGTTCGGTGCTTCGCCATTCAGCAGAATGTAGCAGACTTCCAGATAGTTAGAGTGGGTCGCCAGCTCAGAAATAGGGAAACCACGGTGCAGCAGGATACCTTCATCACCATCAATAAAGGTGATGGCAGATTCGCAGGACGCAGTAGACGTAAAACCGGGATCGAAGGTGAACAGGCCACTTGAACCCAGAGCGCGGACATCAACCACATCCTGGCCCAGCGTACCTTTCAGCACGTCCAGTTCAATAGATGTTCCATCTTGCAGGGTTAGCGTTACTTTTTTATCTGTCATTTTCGTCTCCATAGCGCCTTATGTAGGTAAGGATCTTTAGACACCTGAAACGCGTTCATGTTGCGGTTGGCAAAACTACACAGTATCACTCTGCGGGGATAAAGCGGGTGCAGGGTACAGAGTGAGCGGCGCGTTCCCAGCGGGAACCGGTGAGCCATGGACATGCTGCATATCGCGGTTGTTAAAGATCCGGTCAGGACATAACTTCTTGGTAACCAATAACCTGATGCTTTTTAAAGCTCATTATCGCAATGTTACATAACTTGCGCTTAGGGGAAAGTGTATCCCCATAACTTTTGTGCATCATAGGAATTTATAGGCTTAGTTTGTAACTGAATTGTTGAACTATTGTCAAATCAGATAATTAAAATTGTATCAATTGTGAAAATCGTGAGTATGATCACTGTTCTACCTAAAATATACCAAAGAGTTTGTAGGGGAATTGTAATCAGAATGTGATCCTCCTATACTCCAGGCAGGTCTCCGGAACACCCTGACACCAGGAGCCACCCAGCGTTTACTACCGCGTCAATTAACACTGGATGTTGCTTTATTGGTGACGGTTAAAGTCTGCCACGCGTTGTGATTAGACTCCGCCTCAGGTCCGGAGGAAGCAAAATAAAAAAGAGCTGTGTGGGCAAAACCGTGAAAAAACAAAGACCTGTCAACTTGGATCTCTCGACGATCCGGTTTCCCGTTACTGCAATAACGTCCATTCTTCACCGCGTCTCCGGCGTAATCACATTGGTTGCTATTGGCATCCTGCTGTGGCTACTCGGTCTCTCTCTCTCTTCTCCTGAAGGTTTCCAGCACGCTGCATCCATCATGGACGGCTTCTTCGCGAAGTTCATCATGTGGGGCATTTTAACGGCGCTGGCCTATCACGCGGTGAGCGGGATTCGTCATATGTTGATGGATTTTGGTTATCTGGCCGAAACGCTGGAATCAGGTAAGCGTTCCGCTCATATGACTTTTGTGATCACTGTCGTGCTGGCAATTCTGGCGGGAGTCCTCGTATGGTAAGCAATGCATCCGCGTTGGGTCGCAACGGCATTCAGGACTGGCTGCTGCTGCGGGCAACGGCAATCCTCATTACGCTCTACATCGTCTACATCCTCGGTTTCGTTGTGATGACAGACACGCTGACCTATGACCTGTGGCGTGGCTTCTTCGCGTCCGCATTCACCAAAGTGTTCACGCTGCTGACGCTGTTCTCCATTCTGGTCCATGGCTGGATCGGGATGTGGCAGGTGTTAACAGACTACGTCAAATCGCTGCCGGTTCGCTTGCTGTTGCAGTTTGTGATTGTCGTGGCGCTGTTGTGGTATGCGATTTATGGCTTTGTTGTGGTGTGGGGTGTGTAAATGAGTTTGCCAATCAGAGAGTTCGATGCCGTGGTAATCGGCGCAGGTGGCGCAGGAATGCGGGCCGCACTGCAAATCTCCCAGGGCGGCCAGACCTGCGCTCTGTTATCTAAAGTTTTCCCGACCCGTTCCCACACAGTATCTGCGCAGGGCGGTATTACCGTTGCGCTGGGTAATACCCATGAAGATAACTGGGAATGGCATATGTACGACACCGTCAAAGGGTCCGACTACATCGGTGACCAGGACGCGATTGAATATATGTGCAAAACCGGCCCGGAAGCGATTCTGGAACTGGAGCACATGGGCCTGCCTTTCTCGCGTCTGGAAGATGGTCGTGTTTATCAGCGTCCGTTTGGTGGTCAGTCGAAGAATTTCGGTGGCGAGCAGGCGGCACGTACCGCGGCCGCAGCTGACCGTACTGGTCACGCGTTGCTGCACACGCTTTATCAGCAGAACCTGAAAAACAAAACCACCATCTTCTCTGAGTGGTATGCACTGGATCTGGTGAAAAATGCCGATGGCGCAGTCGTTGGATGTACCGCAATCTGCATCGAAACCGGCGAAACCGTTTATTTCAAAGCGAAAGCGACCATTCTGGCAACCGGCGGTGCAGGCCGTATTTACCAGTCCACCACCAATGCGCATATCAACACCGGTGACGGCGTCGGTATGGCACTGCGTGCGGGCGTGCCGGTGCAGGATATGGAGATGTGGCAGTTCCACCCAACCGGTATCGCCGGTGCGGGCGTGCTGGTCACAGAAGGCTGTCGTGGTGAAGGCGGCTATCTGCTGAACAAACATGGCGAACGCTTCATGGAGCGTTATGCGCCGAATGCCAAAGATCTGGCGGGCCGCGACGTGGTTGCGCGTTCAATGATGATTGAGATCCGTGAAGGTCGCGGCTGTGATGGCCCGTGGGGTCCGCATCTGAAGCTGAAACTGGATCACCTCGGTAAAGAGGTGCTTGAGTCACGTCTGCCAGGCATCCTTGAGCTGTCTCGCACCTTTGCCCATGCTGACCCGATTAAAGAGCCAATCCCGGTCATCCCGACCTGCCACTACATGATGGGCGGTATTCCGACCAAAGTGACCGGTCAGGCACTGCGCGTGAATGAGCAGGGCGAAGATGTGGTGATTCCAGGCCTGTTCGCTGTCGGTGAAATTGCCTGCGTATCGGTCCATGGTGCCAACCGTCTGGGCGGTAACTCACTGCTCGACCTGGTGGTCTTTGGCCGTGCAGCCGGTCTGCATCTGCTGGAGAGTATTAAAGAGCAGGGCGACCTGCGCGATGCTTCTGAAGATGAGATTGCCGTAGCGATGGCGCGCTTCAACCGCTGGGAAAACAATACTACCGGTGAAGACCCGGTTGAGATTCGTAAAGCGCTGCAACGCTGCATGCAGAACAACTTCTCTGTATTCCGCGAAGGCGACGCAATGGCGCAGGGTCTGGAAGAGCTGAAAGAGATTCGCGAGCGTCTGAAGTCAGCGCGTCTGGATGACCGCTCACCAGATTTCAATACGCAGCGTATTGAGTGCCTTGAGCTGGATAACCTGATGGAGACGGCTTTTGCCACGGCGGTAGCGGCTAACTATCGCACCGAGAGCCGCGGTGCACACAGTCGCTTCGACTTCCCGGATCGTGATGATGAAAACTGGCTGTGCCACAGTCTTTATGTCCCGGAAACCGAAAGCATGACGCGCCGTGAGGTGAACATGCAGCCGAAACTGCGCGCGGCGTTCCCGCCGAAAGTGCGTACCTACTAATTTCGGAGACGATCATGAGACTTGAGTTTTCAATTTATCGCTACAATCCGGACGTCGATGACAAGCCGCGCATGCAGGATTACACCCTGGAGTCGGAAGACGGTCGCGACATGATGCTACTGGATGCGCTGATTCGCCTGAAAGAGAAAGATCCAACGCTGGCGTTTCGTCGCTCCTGCCGCGAAGGCGTCTGCGGCTCTGATGGCCTCAACATGAACGGTAAAAACGGACTGGCCTGTATTACGCCCGTCTCGGCATTGGGCAACGGCAAACAGAAAATTGTTATCCGTCCGCTGCCAGGTTTACCGGTAGTGCGTGACCTGGTCGTAGACATGAGCCAGTTTTATGCACAGTATGAGAAAATTAAGCCTTTCCTGCTGAATGATGGCGAGAACCCGCCAGCACGTGAGCATCTGCAGTCACCGGATGAGCGCGAACACCTGGATGGTTTGTATGAATGTATTCTCTGTGCCTGCTGCTCAACCTCATGCCCATCTTTCTGGTGGAACCCTGAGAAGTTCATCGGTCCTGCTGGCCTGCTGGCAGCATACCGCTTCCTGATTGACAGCCGCGACACGGAAACCGAAGCGCGTCTCGACAATCTGAATGATGCTTTCAGCGTATTCCGCTGCCACAGCATCATGAACTGTGTGAGTGTCTGTCCGAAAGGGCTTAACCCGACGCGCGCCATCGGCCATATCAAGTCGATGCTGCTGCAGCGCGGCGCATAAGTTATCTCCGCCGGGAACCTCAGGTTCCCGGTGTTTTACGGAAGCCTCTGTAAGCGCGGTGACTACCACGTTTACAAAGGTTCCCTTACGGGCCACGCGCGCTGCGCAAAGTGCTCGTATCGCTGAACTCACTACGGCAAACCGCGAAAGCGGCAACAAATGAAACCTCAAAAAAGCATAGCAATGCTTAAGGGATCACAATGCAGAACAGCGCGATGAAGCCCTGGCTGGACTCTTCCTGGCTGGCCGGCGCGAATCAGTCTTACATAGAGCAGCTCTATGAGGATTTCCTGACCGATCCTGACTCTGTCGATGCAGTGTGGCGCTCGATGTTCCAGCAGTTACCGGGCACCGGAATGAAACCTGAGCAGTTTCACTCCACCACACGTGAGTACTTCCGTCGCCTGGCGAAAGATGCATCTCGTTACA
Source organism: Pantoea sp. MHSD4 (assembly GCF_021043305.1). Lineage (NCBI taxonomy): Bacteria > Pseudomonadati > Pseudomonadota > Gammaproteobacteria > Enterobacterales > Erwiniaceae > Pantoea > Pantoea sp. MHSD4. The sequence goes on from NZ_JAJNDH010000002.1 coordinate 322,275, forward strand.
CCTCATCTGTCTCCGATCCGGAAACCAACTCCAAGCAAGTGAAAGTGCTGCAGCTGATTAACGCGTTTCGTTTCCGCGGTCATCAGCATGCCAATCTTGATCCGCTCGGCCTGTGGAAACAGGACCGTGTCGCCGATCTCGATCCCGCTTTTCACGACCTGACCGAGGCCGATTTTCAGGAAAGCTTTAACGTAGGTTCATTTGCCATTGGCAAAGACACCATGAAGCTGGCCGATCTCTTCCAGGCGCTGACGCAGACTTACTGCGGCTCGATTGGTGCAGAATATATGCACATCAACAACACCGATGAAAAACGCTGGATCCAGCAGCGTCTTGAGTCGGTTGCGGGCCGTGCAGCGTTCAGCAACGAAGAGAAAAAAGGTTTCCTGAAAGAGCTGACTGCGGCAGAAGGGCTGGAAAAATACCTTGGGGCGAAATTCCCGGGTGCCAAACGCTTCTCGCTGGAAGGCGGCGATGCGCTGGTTCCGATGCTGCGCGAAATGATTCGTCACGCCGGCAAGAGCGGTACCCGTGAAGTGGTACTGGGTATGGCGCACCGTGGTCGTCTCAACGTGCTTATCAACGTGCTGGGCAAAAAGCCGCAGGATCTGTTCGACGAGTTCGCCGGTAAGCATAAAGAACATCTGGGCACCGGTGACGTGAAGTACCACATGGGCTTCTCCTCTGACGTGGAAACCGAAGGCGGCCTGGTTCACCTGGCGCTGGCGTTTAACCCGTCACACCTGGAGATCGTCAGCCCGGTGGTTATGGGTTCTGTGCGTGCCCGTCTGGATCGTCTGGATGAGCCAGCCAGCAATAAAGTTTTACCGATCACCATTCATGGTGATGCGGCCGTAATTGGTCAGGGCGTGGTTCAGGAAACCCTGAACATGTCACAGGCGCGCGGTTATGAAGTGGGTGGTACGGTTCGCATCGTTATCAACAACCAGGTTGGCTTTACAACGTCCAACCCGAAAGATGCGCGTTCAACCCCTTACTGCACCGACATCGGCAAAATGGTGCTGGCACCGATTTTCCATGTCAATGCTGACGATCCGGAAGCGGTCGCGTTTGTGACCCGTCTGGCGCTCGATTACCGCAACACCTTTAAGCGCGATGTGTTTATCGATCTGGTCTGCTATCGCCGTCATGGTCATAACGAGGCGGATGAGCCAAGTGCGACCCAGCCGCTGATGTATCAGAAAATCAAAAAACACCCGACGCCGCGCAAAATCTACGCCGACCGTCTGGAAGGTGAAGCCGTTGCCACGCAGGAAGATGCGACCGAAATGGTCAATCTCTACCGTGACGCGCTGGATGCGGGCGAGTGCGTGGTGCCGGAATGGCGTCCAATGAGTCTCCACTCCTTTACCTGGTCACCTTACCTGAATCATGAGTGGGATGAGCCTTATCCGGCGCAGGTCGACATGAAACGTCTGAAGGAACTGGCGCTGCGTATCAGCCAGGTGCCTGAAGAGGTGGAAGTGCAGTCGCGTGTTGCCAAGATTTATAACGACCGTCGTCTGATGGCTGAAGGCGAAAAGGCCTTCGACTGGGGCGGCGCGGAAAATCTGGCCTACGCCACGCTGGTTGATGAAGGTATTCCGGTTCGCCTGTCGGGCGAAGATACCGGTCGCGGTACTTTCTTCCACCGTCATGCGGTGGTTCATAACCAGGCGAACGGCTCAACCTATACTCCTCTGCATCATGTGCACAGTGGTCAGGGTCAGTTCAAAGTGTGGGACTCCGTGCTGTCAGAAGAGGCGGTACTGGCCTTTGAATATGGCTACGCCACCGCAGAGCCGCGCATCCTGACCATCTGGGAAGCGCAGTTTGGTGACTTCGCCAACGGTGCACAGGTTGTTATTGACCAGTTCATCAGTTCCGGTGAGCAGAAATGGGGCCGTATGTGTGGCCTGGTGATGCTGCTGCCGCACGGTTATGAAGGTCAGGGCCCGGAGCACTCCTCTGCGCGTCTGGAGCGTTATCTGCAACTTTGCGCTGAGCAGAACATGCAGGTTTGCGTGCCGTCTACACCCGCACAGGTTTACCATATGCTGCGTCGTCAGGCGCTGCGCGGTATGCGTCGTCCACTGATTGTGATGTCACCAAAATCTCTGCTGCGCCATCCGCTGGCTATTTCCACGCTGGATGAACTGGCGAATGGCAGCTTCCAGCCTGCGATTGGTGAAGTCGATGATCTGGATCCGCAGGGCGTTAAACGCGTCGTACTGTGCTCCGGTAAAGTGTATTACGACCTGCTTGAGCAGCGTCGTAAAAATGAGCAGACCGATGTGGCTATCGTGCGCATCGAACAGCTTTATCCGTTCCCGCATCAAGCGGTTCAGGAAGCATTGAAAGCGTATTCTCACGTACAGGATTTTGTCTGGTGTCAGGAAGAGCCACTGAATCAGGGCGCCTGGTACTGCAGCCAGCATCATTTCCGTGAAGTTGTGCCATTTGGTGCCACTTTACGTTATGCAGGCCGCCCGGCCTCCGCCTCACCGGCCGTGGGTTACATGTCCGTACACCAACAACAGCAGCAAGACCTGGTTAATGACGCGCTGAACGTTAATTAATTAAAAGGAAAGATAATGAGTAGCGTAGATATTCTCGTTCCCGACCTGCCTGAATCGGTTGCCGATGCCTCAGTGGCAACCTGGCACAAAAAACCAGGCGATGCAGTCACTCGCGATGAAGTGCTGGTCGAAATCGAAACCGATAAAGTGGTGCTGGAAGTACCAGCCTCTGCTGACGGTATCCTGGAAGCCGTTCTGGAAGATGAGGGTGCCACTGTTACCTCCCGCCAGATCCTGGGTCGTCTGAAAGAGGGCAATAGCGCCGGTAAAGAGAGCAGCGCGAAGTCTGAAAGCAAAGAGTCTACCCCGGCTCAGCGTCAGACTGCGTCACTGGAAGAAGAGAGCAACGATGCGCTCAGCCCGGCTATCCGCCGCCTGATTGCAGAGCACAATCTCGACGCCTCTCAGATTAAAGGCAGCGGTGTGGGCGGACGTCTGACCCGTGAAGATGTTGAAAAACACCTGGCCAACAAGCCGCAGGCTGCTAAAGCGGCAGCACCTGCTGCTGATGCGGCTACCGCGCAGCAGCCAGTGGCTAACCGCAGCGAAAAACGCGTGCCGATGACGCGTCTGCGTAAGCGCGTTGCCGAGCGTCTGCTGGAAGCGAAGAACAGCACCGCGATGCTGACCACCTTCAACGAAATCAACATGAAGCCCATCATGGATCTGCGCAAGCAGTATGGTGAGGCGTTCGAGAAGCGTCACGGTGTGCGTCTGGGCTTTATGTCCTTCTACATCAAAGCGGTTGTTGAAGCGCTGAAACGCTATCCGGAAGTGAACGCTTCTATCGATGGAGAAGATGTGGTTTACCACAACTACTTCGACGTCAGCATTGCGGTCTCTACACCACGTGGTCTGGTTACGCCAGTCCTGCGTGACGTTGATGCGCTGAGCATGGCGGACATCGAGAAGAAAATCAAAGAGCTGGCAGTGAAAGGCCGTGACGGCAAGCTGACAGTGGAAGATCTGACCGGCGGTAACTTCACCATTACCAACGGCGGCGTCTTTGGTTCACTGATGTCTACCCCGATCATCAATCCACCGCAGAGCGCCATCCTGGGCATGCACGCCATCAAGGATCGCCCGATGGCGGTCAATGGTCAGGTTGTAGTGCTGCCAATGATGTATCTGGCGCTCTCCTACGACCACCGTCTGATCGATGGCCGTGAATCAGTTGGTTATCTGGTTGCAGTGAAAGAGATGCTGGAAGATCCGGCGCGCCTGCTGCTGGATGTCTGATTTTCACCGGGCGCGCCTGGCGCGCCCAACCTCAATACTCTTTTCAGACCTGAATGGATAGAACATCATGAACTTACACGAATACCAGGCGAAACAACTGTTTGCACGGTATGGCATGCCTGCACCAACGGGTTACGCCTGTACTACACCACGTGAAGCGGAAGAAGCTGCCTCTAAAATTGGCGCAGGCCCGTGGGTAGTTAAATGTCAGGTTCATGCCGGTGGCCGCGGTAAAGCGGGCGGTGTGAAAGTAGTTAACAGCAAAGAAGAGATTCGCGCCTTTGCTGAAAACTGGCTGGGCAAACGCCTGGTGACCTATCAAACTGATGCAAACGGCCAGCCGGTAAACCAGATTCTGGTTGAAGCAGCGACCGATATCGACCAGGAGCTCTATCTGGGCGCTGTGGTCGATCGCGCAACGCGTCGCGTCATTTTCATGGCGTCGACTGAAGGCGGCGTGGAAATTGAAAAAGTGGCGGAAGAGACCCCGCACCTGATCCATAAAATGGCGCTGGATCCGCTGACCGGTCCGCAGCCTTACCAGGGCCGTGAGCTGGCATTCAAACTTGGCCTGACTGGCAAGCTGGTTGGTCAGTTCACCAAGATCTTCATGGGTCTGGCGACACTGTTCCTGGAGCGCGATCTGGCGATGGTTGAGATCAACCCGCTGGTGATTACCAAGCAGGGCGACCTGATCTGCCTGGACGGTAAACTGGGTGCCGATGGCAATGCCCTGTTCCGTCAGCCAGAACTGCGTGAAATGCGCGACCCAAGCCAGGAAGATCCACGTGAAGCACATGCGACACAGTGGGAACTGAACTATGTTGCGCTGGAAGGCAACATCGGTTGTATGGTTAACGGCGCAGGTCTGGCGATGGGTACCATGGACATCGTTAAGCACCATGGCGGTCAGCCAGCCAACTTCCTTGATGTCGGCGGCGGCGCGACCAAAGAGCGCGTAACCGAAGCCTTCAAAATCATCCTGTCTGACGATGCGGTTAAAGCCGTTTTCGTTAACATCTTCGGCGGTATCGTACGCTGTGACCTGATTGCCGACGGCATCATCGGTGCAGTGGCTGAAGTGGGTGTGAACGTGCCAGTAGTGGTACGTCTGGAAGGTAACAACGCCGAGCTGGGCGCCCAGAAACTGGCGGACAGCGGTCTGAACATCATTGCAGCAACCAGCCTGACAGACGCCGCACAGCGTGTTGTTGCTGCCGCGGAGGGTAAATAATGTCCATTCTGATCGACAAAAACACCAAAGTCATTTGCCAGGGTTTCACCGGTGGCCAGGGGACTTTCCATTCTGAGCAGGCGCTGGCTTACGGCACCCAACTGGTTGGCGGCGTGACGCCAGGCAAAGGCGGCACGACTCACCTCGGCCTGCCGGTGTTCAATACCGTGCGCGAAGCCGTAGAAGCGACGGGCGCAACTGCCACCGTGATCTATGTCCCCGCACCATTCTGTAAAGATGGCATCCTGGAAGCGATCGAAGCGGGCATCAAACTGATCATCACCATCACCGAAGGTATTCCGACCCTGGATATGCTGACCGTGAAAGTGAAGCTGGATGAAGCAGGCGTGCGGATGATCGGTCCAAACTGCCCGGGTGTTATCACCCCTGGCGAATGTAAGATCGGCATCATGCCGGGCCACATTCACCAGCCGGGCCGCGTTGGTATCGTATCGCGTTCAGGTACGCTGACCTATGAAGCGGTTAAGCAGACCACTGACATCGGCTACGGCCAGTCAACCTGCGTCGGCATCGGCGGTGACCCGATCCCAGGCTCTAACTTCATCGACATTCTGAAAATGTTCCAGGATGATCCACAGACTGAAGTTATCGTGATGATCGGTGAAATCGGCGGTAGCGCTGAAGAAGAAGCCGCAGCCTTCATTAAAGAGCACGTGACCAAACCGGTTGTGGGCTATATTGCTGGCGTAACCGCGCCAAAAGGCAAGCGTATGGGCCATGCAGGCGCCATCATTGCCGGTGGTAAAGGCACAGCAGATGAGAAATTTGCTGCGCTGGAAGCGGCAGGCGTGAAAACCGTTCGCAGCCTGGCTGATATCGGTGATGCAGTTAAAGCCGTATTACCGGCCAAATAAGTCAGCGTCATCTGAAACTAAGCCACCTTCGGGTGGCTTTTTTTATGTCCGTTATCAACGGGCATAATGCTGGCAGTGAAAGCGAAGAATACGTTGTTAAATAACCTGCTCACCGTTTATCACGTTAAGAAAAAGTGGCAAAGGTAAACTATTTCTTCACGTCTTATTTCATTAATGACAATTTTTTAACAGGAAACTGACCCAGCTCTATCTGGAAACTTATTACGTTAATCCAGATCAATAAATCACGTTTTATATCCAACTATATCTCTGGCAAAGCGCAACGCTAAGGGCGTAAATTGCGCTGCATCAATCCAGCCTTTTACACAAATTTTCATACGTCTGCTCAACCCGGGATGACACCCACTTTTCTCCTGTTAAAGCAGCCGTTAATAAAGCGCTGATTGACATTTTTCAGAGCTGCTTCATTCGTTACTCGCCTTTTCGGGCAGCTCACAGACCTGTTCTGCTGGTAATAAAAAACTGGAATCAATAAACAGTCGTTCCTGACTCCGATTACGTTCGATCTGATCGCGCGCGTGACGGAGACAAAGCGAGGAGCAAGGAGTCCTTATGTTAGATATCGTCGAGCTGTCGCGGTTACAGTTTGCCTTAACGGCGATGTACCATTTTCTGTTCGTCCCTTTAACGCTGGGTATGGCGTTTCTGCTGGCGATCATGGAAACGGTCTATGTCCTGAGCGGTAAACAAATTTATAAAGATATGACGAAGTTCTGGGGCAAGTTATTTGGTATTAACTTTGCGCTGGGCGTCGCTACCGGACTGACCATGGAATTTCAGTTCGGGACAAACTGGTCATATTACTCTCACTACGTCGGCGATATCTTCGGCGCGCCGCTCGCCATTGAAGGTCTGATGGCGTTCTTCCTGGAATCGACCTTTGTCGGCCTGTTCTTTTTTGGCTGGGATCGGCTGGGTAAAGTGCAGCACATGGCGGTGACCTGGCTGGTCGCCCTGGGCTCGAATATGTCTGCGTTGTGGATTCTGGTCGCCAACGGCTGGATGCAGAACCCTATCGCTTCAGAGTTCAACTTTGAAACCATGCGCATGGAGATGGTCAGCTTCTCAGAGCTGGTGCTGAACCCGGTGGCACAGGTGAAATTCGTTCACACCGTCGCGGCCGGTTACACCACAGGCGCGATGTTTATCATGGGCATCAGTGCCTGGTACATGCTGAAAGGCCGCGACTTCGCCTTTGCTAAACGCTCGTTCGCTATCGCGGCCAGCTTTGGCATGGCGGCGGTGCTGTCAGTGATCGTGCTGGGTGATGAGTCTGGTTATGAAATGGGTGACGTGCAGAAAACCAAGCTGGCCGCGATTGAAGCGGAGTGGGAAACCCAGCCGGCGCCGGCGTCCTTTACCCTGTTTGGCTTGCCCGATCAGGCCACTCAGGAGAACCGGTACGCCATTCAGATCCCCTGGCTGCTGGGCCTGATCGTCACCCGATCCACGGATACGCCGGTGACGGGCCTGAAAGAGTTAATGGCACAGCATGAGGTGCGCATCCGCAACGGCATGAAAGCCTACGCCTTGCTGAACGAACTGCGCGGTGGCAGTCAGGATCAGGCGGTACGGGACGCGTTCAACAGTCACAAACAGGATCTCGGTTACGGTCTGCTGCTAAAACGCTATACCGATAACGTGGCGGATGCGACAGAAGCGCAGATCAAACAGGCGACGCAGGACTCTATCCCGCGTGTTGCCCCGCTTTATTTCGCCTTCCGTATCATGGTGTTGTGTGGTGTTCTGCTGCTGGGCATTATCGCGCTGGCGTTCTGGAGCGTGTTGCGTAACCGCATCGGTAAAAATCGCTGGTTACTGAAAGCGGCGCTGTTTGGTATCCCGCTGCCGTGGATCGCAATCGAATCCGGCTGGTTCGTCGCGGAGTATGGTCGTCAGCCCTGGGCTATCGGTGAAGTTCTGCCGACTGCGGTGGCGAACTCTTCTCTGACTGTAGGCGATCTGTTGTTCTCGATGATCCTGATTTGCGGACTCTACACGCTGTTCCTGGTGGCTGAGATGTACCTGATGTTCAAATTCGCCCGCCTTGGGCCGAGCAGCCTGAAAACCGGGCGTTATCATCATGAGCAGATCACGGCAACCACGCAGCCGGTTCGGGGATAAGGAGAGCGACCATGTTTGATTATGAAGTTCTGCGCTTTGTCTGGTGGCTGTTGATTGGCGTGCTGCTAATCGGCTTTGCTGTCGCAGATGGTTTTGATATGGGCGTCGGCATGCTGACGCGCATTCTGGGTCGCACCGATACTGAGCGTCGCATTATGATTAACAGTATCGCCCCGCACTGGGACGGCAACCAGGTCTGGCTTATCACTGCCGGTGGCGCACTGTTTGCCGCCTGGCCGATGGTCTATGCGGCGGCCTTTTCTGGCTTCTACGTTGCCATGATTCTGGTGCTCGCCTCGCTGTTCTTCCGTCCGGTTGGCTTCGATTACCGCTCGAAGATTGAAGACAACCGCTGGCGCGGTGCCTGGGACTGGGGCATCTTCATCGGCAGCTTCGTACCGCCGCTGGTCATTGGCGTGGCGTTTGGCAACCTGTTACAGGGCGTGCCGTTCCATGCCGATGAGTATCTGCGTCTGTTCTACACCGGCAACTTCTTCCAGCTGCTGAATCCGTTTGGCCTGCTGGCTGGTGTGGTCAGCGTAGCGATGATTCTGGCACAGGGCGCAACCTATCTGCAGATGCGCACCACGGGCGAACTGCATCTGCGTTCACGCACCGCAGCACAACTTGCCGCCCTGGTGATGATGGCCTGCTTCATCCTGGCCGGTGTCTGGGTGAAATATGGTATTGATGGCTATGTGGTGACCAGCACGATGGATCACTTTGCTGCCTCTAACCCACTGGGTAAAACGGTAGTGCGTGAGGCAGGTGCCTGGATGGTCAACTTCCAGAACCATCCTGTGCTGTGGCTGTTCCCGCTGCTGGGCGTGGTGTTGCCGCTGCTGACCATACTTTGCTCGCGGGTTGAGAAGGGCGCCTGGGCATTCCTGTTCTCTTCACTGACGCTGGCCTGCGTCATCATGACCGCCGGCATTGCGATGTTCCCGTTCATCATGCCATCCAGCACCGTGCCGGGTACCAGCCTGACGATGTGGGATGCAACGTCCAGCCTGCTGACGCTGCAAACGATGACCGTTGCCGCCGCTATCTTTGTTCCAATCATTCTGATTTACACCACCTGGTGTTACTGGAAGATGTTTGGTCGTATTACCAAAGAGCATATTGAAAGCAACAGTCACTCACTCTATTAATTAAGGAGAAGTCGCATGTGGTATTTTGCCTGGATTCTCGGCACGTTGCTGGCCTGTGCCTTTGGTATCGTGACCGCGCTGGCGATTGAACACGTTGAAGCGCAGGATGAGCCTCACTGATGCGTACGCCAATTCGGATGCTGTATGATCTGATGGATAAGGGCCCGTTACGGGCCCTTTCACTGCTGCTGGCGCTGCTGGCGGCTGGCGGCGTGATGTGGGACCCGACCCGCTTTGCTAACCACGCGGGTCAGCTGCCCGCGCTGCAGGGTCTGGTGCTGATCTGGGCGGTCTGCAGTGGTGTGATTCACGGTACAGGCTTCCGGCCACAGCAAACCCGATGGCAGGCGCTGTTTAGCCCGTTACCCGCCATGCTGGTGTTATTTATCGCGCTTTACCGTTTTAACCTGTAACACCCCGCCTCACCAGCGCTGTCAGTGAATATTTGTCAGCGTCTGGTCAATTAATCTTCCTGAAATCGTTCCATTTGTTACCGAGCGATAATTATTTTCGCCTGGCTCTGACGAGCCATTCCCAACCCCAATTCTCTTGCGTATAGTAGCAACGTTTAAAACGAGGCCGGGATGTAGAGTGAGTACAACGCTGTTTCGCTGGCCGGTTCGGGTCTACTACGAAGATACTGATGCCGGTGGTGTGGTTTATCACGCCAGCTATATCGCTTTTTATGAACGAGCACGTACCGAAATGTTGCGACAGCACCATTTCAATCAGCAGATGCTGTTAGAACAGCAGATCGCTTTTGTGGTACGGCGCATCACGGTGGACTATCTTGCAGCGGCGCGTCTTGATGACCTTCTGGAGATCCAGAGCGAGGTCACCTCAATGACTCGGGCTACCATGACGTTCACTCAGCGTATCGTGAATACTGAAGGCAAAGTGCTCAATGAGGCAGAGGTCCTGATTGCCTGCATTAACCCTCATCTAATGAAGCCGATTGCGCTTCCCAAGTCTATTGTCGCGGAGTTCAAGCAGTGACTGACATGAACATTCTTGATTTGTTCCTGAAGGCGAGCCTTCTGGTCAAACTTATCATGTTGATTTTGATCGGCTTTTCTATTGCCTCCTGGGCCATCATTATTCAGCGCACACGTATTCTGAATGCGGCGGGAAGAGAAGCTGAGGCATTTGAAGACAAATTCTGGTCCGGCATCGAACTCTCCCGACTGTATCAGGAGAGCCAGGAGCGTCGGGAAGAGCTGGGCGGCTCGGAGCAGATTTTCTACTCCGGCTTTAAAGAGTTCGCCCGACTGCACCGCGCTAACAATCATGCGCCGGAGGCAGTTATTGATGGTGCAAGCCGTGCGATGCGCATCTCAATGAACCGTGAGCTGGAAGCGCTGGAAAACCACATTCCGTTCCTCGGTACTGTCGGTTCAATCAGTCCCTATATCGGGCTGTTCGGTACTGTCTGGGGGATCATGCACGCCTTTATCGCGCTGGGCGCGGTGAAGCAGGCAACACTGCAGATGGTGGCACCGGGTATCGCTGAAGCATTGATTGCAACCGCAATCGGTCTGTTTGCGGCAATTCCGGCGGTAATGGCGTACAACCGTCTGAACCAGCGCGTCAACAAACTGGAGCAGGGCTACGACAACTTCATGGAAGAGTTCACTGCCATTCTGCATCGCCAGGCTTTCTCCAGCGATAGCGCTAAGTAAATAGAGGTTAATGATGGCCAGAGTACGTGGTCGCAAACGCCGCGACCTGAAGTCGGAAATCAACATCGTTCCGCTACTGGACGTCCTGTTGGTGCTGCTGCTGATCTTCATGGCAACGGCACCCATTATTACCCAGAGCGTGGAAGTGGATCTGCCTGATGCGACCGACTCTAAAACCGTTTCCAGCGATGATAATCCGCCGGTAATTGTTGAAGTGGCGGGCGTGGGGCAGTACAGCCTGGTCGTGGATCACGATCGAATGGATCAGCTCCCCCCCGAGCAGGTGATCAGCGAAGCGCAGCGTCGACTGGAAGCAAATCCTAAGACGGTGTTTTTGATTGGGGGCGCGAAAGAAGTGCCTTACGATGAAATCATTAAAGCGCTCAACCTGCTGCACCAGGCGGGTGTTAAATCTGTCGGTTTGATGACGCAGCCGATTTAAAATCGAACCGTTTTTTGGGAACCGAGTGTGTCGAAGGCAACCGAGCAAAACGAGAAGTTAAAGCGCGCGATAATCATTTCGGTGATTCTGCATATCGTGTTGATCGCGCTGCTGATTTGGAGCTCGTTTAATGAGCACGTTGACCCCAGCAGTGCGGGTGGCGGAGGCAGCGATATTGATGCTGTGATGGTCGATCCCGGTGCCGTCGTGAGTCAATACAATCGTCAGCAGAACCAGCAAAGCGACAGCCAGCGGGCTGAGCAACAGCGTAAAAAGCAGGCGCAGCAGCAGGCAGAAGAGCTGCAACAGAAACAGGCTGCTGAACAGCAGCGTCTGAAAGCGCTGGAAAAAGAGCGTTTAGCCGCGCAGGAAACCGCGAAAGAAGAGGCTAAACAGCAGGCTGAGCAGCAGAAAGCGGCAGAAGACGCCGCGAAACAGGCTCAGGAACAGCAGAAAACCGCCGAAGCGGCAGCAGCTAAAGCTAAAGCGGATGCGAAAGCACAGGCGGATGCTCAGGCCAAAGCGACTGCTGAGCAGGCGAAGCAGGCCGCAGCCGAAGCAAAGAAGCAGGCTGATCAACAGGCGAAAGCCGCTGCTGCCGCTGCGGCAAAAGAGAAAGCCGTTGCGGAGGCGAAGGCGAAGTCGGAAGCGGATGCAAAAGCGGCGGCTGAGGCCAAAGTGAAGGCGGCTGCGGATGCCAAAGCTAAAGCCGCCGAAGAAGCGAAAGAGAAAGCCGCAGAAGCGAAAGAAAAAGCTGCTGAGGCAGCAAAAGAGAAAGCCGCTGAAGCCGCTAAAGAAAAAGCCGAAGCCGCCAAAGAAGCTGCCAAAGAGAAAGCTGAGGCGGCGAAAGAGGCCGCTAAAGAGAAGGCGGAAGCGGCTGCTAAGGCGAAAGCCGATGCGGCTGCCAAAGCGAAGGCTGAGGCTGCCGCTAAAGCCAAAGCAGATGCGAAGGCGAAAGCTGCCGCCGATGCGGCCAATGACAGCGATGTTGATGATTTGCTGGGTGGACTCACTTCCGGTAAAAATGCACCGAAAAGCGGCACATCAGGTGGCGCAGCGGGGCAGGGCAACCAGAAGAAAGCGGGGGCATCGGGCGCTGAGATCAACTCCTACATGGGTCAGGTGGTGAGTGCGATTCAGAGCCGATTCTACGATGCCGATCTGTATCGCGGAAAAACCTGTGATTTGCGGATTAAACTTGCGCCTGATGGCTTGTTGATTGATGTTAAGTCAGAGGGTGGTGATCCCGCGCTCTGCCAGGCCGCGATTGCTGCTGCCAAACAGGCACGTATTCCGAAGCCGCCTTCTCAGGCGGTCTACGAAGTGTTTAAAAACGCCCCGATGCGTTTTAAACCGCAATAATGCAGTCACGGTCGGCAAGTTGATCTATGTTTAGCTTGCCGTACTTATGTTGTACTCGTGGTTTCCAGGAACAGTGCCAATTATCGTGGACTGAGGTTCAGATAAGGGAGATAAAATGAAGCAAGCTCTTCGCGTTACGTTAGGCTTTTTTATCCTGCTGTGGGCAGCCATGCTGCATGCAGAAGTTCGAATTGAGATCACCCAGGGTGTGAATACCGCGCGCCCGATTGGCGTGGTGCCGTTTAAATGGGCCGGTTCTGGTGCCGCGCCGGAAGATGTTGGCGGCATCGTGGCGGCTGACCTGCGCAACAGTGGCAAATTCAATCCACTGGATCGCTCACGTCTGCCACAGCAGCCAACCAGCGCGCAGGAAGTGCAGCCTGCCGCCTGGAGTGCACTCGGCATCGACGCCGTAGTCGTCGGTCAGGTCGCGTCTAACCCGGATGGCAGCTATCAGGTCTCTTACCAGCTGGTTGACACCGGCGGTGCGCCGGGTACAGTGCTGGCACAGAACTCATATAAAGTGACAAAGCAGTGGCTGCGCTATGCCGCTCACACTGCCAGTGACGAAACGTTCCAGAAGCTGACAGGCATTAAGGGCGCTTTCCGCACCCGCATCGCTTATGTCGTGCAGACCAACGGTGGCCAGTTCCCTTATGAGCTGCGCGTCGCTGACTACGATGGCTATAACCAGTTCGTCGTGCATCGTTCACCACAGCCACTGATGTCGCCAGCCTGGTCTCCGGATGGCAGCAAAGTGGCCTACGTGACCTTTGAAAGCGGCAAGTCCGCGCTGGTGGTCCAGACGCTCTCTAACGGTGCCATCCGTCAGGTTGCCTCATATCCGCGTCACAACGGTGCTCCGGCATTCTCGCCAGATGGTTCTAAGCTCGCTTTCGCACTCTCTAAAACCGGTAGCCTGAACCTCTATGTGATGGATCTGGCGTCAGGTCAGACGCGTCAGGTGACGGATGGTCGTTATAACAGTACTGAACCGACCTGGTTCCCGGACAGCCAGACTCTGGCTTATACCTCCGATCAGGCGGGTGCCCCTCAGATTTATAAAGTCGGTATTAATGGCGGCACGCCACAGCGTATTACCTGGGAAGGCGGTCAGAACCAGGATGCGGATGTGGCAACAGATGGTAAATCTATGGTGATGATTAGCACCAACGGTGGTGCTCAACACGTCGCCAAACAGGATCTGGAAACGGGAGCCGTTCAAACGTTAACGGACACGTTCCTGGATGAAACGCCGAGCCTGGCACCAAATGGCACAATGGTAATCTACAGCTCTACTCAGGGTATGGGTTCCGTGTTGCAGTTGGTTTCAACCGACGGCCGTTTCAAAGCGCGTCTTCCGGCAACTGATGGACAGGTAAAATTTCCTGCCTGGTCGCCGTATCTGTAATGTCTGACACTTCAGACATCGCAAACAATAAACAATAATGGGATTTTTGAAATGCAACTGAACAAAGTGCTGAAGGGTTTGATGCTGGCTCTGCCGGTTCTGGCAGTAGCGGCTTGTAGCTCACACAAAAACAACAACAATGACCAGACTGGCATGGGTGCTGATGGCGCTTACGGTGCAAATTCTGGCATGAACGGCAACGGCGGCAACATGTCTTCTGACGAGCAGGCTCGTCTGCAGATGCAGCAGCTGCAGCAGAACAACATCGTGTACTTCGGTCTGGACAAATATGACGTTCAGTCTGATTACGCACAGATGCTGGATCAGCACGCAACTTTCCTGCGCAGCAACCCATCATACAAAGTGACCATCGAAGGTCATGCGGATGAGCGCGGTACGCCGGAATACAACATCGCCCTGGGCGAACGTCGTGCTAACGCCGTTAAGATGTACCTGCAGGGTAAAGGCGTGTCGGCTGATCAGATGTCTATCGTTTCTTACGGTAAAGAGAAGCCAGCCGTTCTGGGTCATGACGAAGCAGCGTATTCTAAAAACCGTCGTGCCGTTCTGGTCTACTAAGAGAATCACATGGTTAGTAACTTCAGACGTCATCTGTTGAGTCTGTCGTTACTGATTGGCGTAGCGGCCCCCTGGGCCGCTAATGCCCAAGCGTCAATCAGTAGCGTTGGCTCCGGCTCGGTCGAAGACCGTGTCACCACTCTTGAACGAATCTCTAATGCCCAGGCACAGCTGATGCAGCAATTGCAGCAGCAGATGAGCGATAACCAGCGTGATATTGATGCGCTGCGTGGGCAAATCCAGCAAAACACGTATCAGTTGAATCAGGTGGTTGAGCGGCAGAAGCAGCTTTACCAGCAGATTGACACGCTGAGCAGCGCCAGCAGCAACGGCGGGCAACAGGCAGCCGGCAGCGATGCCGCAGCAGATACAGGCGCAGCAGCAACCGCAGGCGCGGCAGCATCAACGGAGAGCGCACCTGCGCAGACCGGCGATGCGAACAGCGATTACAATGCGGCTGTGGCGCTGATTCTGGAGAAGAAACAGTATGACCAGGCGATCAGCGCGCTTCAGGCGTGGGTAAAACGTTACCCTGATTCGACCTATCAGCCGAATGCGAATTACTGGCTGGGTCAGCTGAACTACAACAAAGGCAAAAAGGACGACGCGGCGTATTATTACGCCACGGTAGTGAAAAACTATCCGAAGTCGCCGAAAGCTGCAGAAGCGTTGTTGAAAGTGGGTGTGATCATGCAGGAGAAAAAAGACACGGCGAAAGCCAAAGCGGTCTTCCAGCAGGTGATCAAACTTTATCCAGACACTGAATCTGCTAAACAAGCTCAGAAACGTCTGAGCGGTCTGTAATTTGTCCGGTTCAGACCAGATATCGTGTGATTTCTGGTCTTGCCGTATGAAAGGTAAGCAACTGAAGCGTTTAGCAGAAATAAGAGTTGCGCTACCCCGCTAAATCAGTAATATATGCCGCCGTTGCCGGGACACATTGAAAAGTGTCTGGTAAGCCTGAAGATGGGTCGTTAGCTCAGTTGGTAGAGCAGTTGACTTTTAATCAATTGGTCGCAGGTTCGAATCCTGCACGACCCACCATCTCCTTCAGACGCGCTTTTTACCGCGCAGTTTCAAGAAGAACACTTCAGCATTGCTTCACAACCTAAGATGGGTCGTTAGCTCAGTTGGTAGAGCAGTTGACTTTTAATCAATTGGTCGCAGGTTCGAATCCTGCACGACCCACCATCTTATCTCAGACGCCTGGTGCGCTGAACGGTTGTAAGCCCCCAGCGGGTCGTTAGCTCAGTTGGTAGAGCAGTTGACTTTTAATCAATTGGTCGCAGGTTCGAATCCTGCACGACCCACCAATTAAGAAAGAAGCGCCCTTTGGGCGCTTTTTTCGTTTCCGGGGCACGGACTTTACCGTGCAGGGTGAGAACCTGCAGCAGGTTCGACTGAATCGCCCGGTGATTCAGGCTGATGCGTCAGCATCACCCGGAGGGCGAGGCCCTGGAAGGGCCGAAATCCTGCACGACCCACCAATTAAGAAAGAAGCGCCCTTTGGGCGCTTTTTTCGTTTCTGCTGTATCACAGACTCGCGTTGAATGTAAAAAGCCAATGGCGTTTAAGGTGTTGTGAAGTCTGACCTGGATTGCTGTGAGATCGAGACTGCTTAGGGAACACGATCAGATCGGAAAGACGCAAAAGCCGTCATCCATGACCTGCTCGGCCCGCGCCGTCCTGGCGCGGGACGCTTTCCTCCTCTGATCCTGTTCCCTGCGCATCGAACTTATTCGTTGCTGGAAGATTCAGTCGGGTGCGAGTCTGTAATCAGTCAGGAAGAGGCTCTGCATTTTTAGTTTCTGCGATACCGACTATGCAGGTCAGGGCAGACAATCCGCATCCTTACATTGACCGTCACGGCTTTTTCTTCACCTTCGCCACTGCCAGGCTCTCCCAGATATGCATCACCGCATAGCTGCGCCAGGGACGCCAGGATTGCGAGCGCGCTTCTGCTTCTTTAGATGACATGCCGCCCAGGTTATTACGGATGGCAATGTCCTCTTTGGGAAAAGCATCCGGCCAGCGCAGGGCGCGCATCGCGATATAGTGCGCGGTCCAGGGACCAATGCCCGGCAGGCTGACCAGCTTTTTTATTACCTCATCAGGCGGCTGCGCGGCACTGAGACGCAGATCGCCGCTGGCGCAGGCGGTGGCAAAGGCGATGATGGCGCGGGAGCGGGCAGCGCTGACGATGCCCATCGGCGCAACGTCATCCACCGTCAGCGCTGCGATGCGTTCAGGAAGCGCGGTGTAGCGGGTCAGGTCGGCAAAGGGCGTTTCACAGGGCTCGCCAAAGGCGGCGGCAAATCGGCTGCTGACTGTGGTGGCGGCTTTGACGGTCACCTGCTGGCCGATAATAGCGCGCACGCCAAGTTCAAAAGCGTCGAAGGCGCCCGGCACACGCAGACCAGGATGTGCAATCAGGCTGGGTGCCAGCAGCGGGTCCTGAGCCAGACAGGCGGCGATACGCTGCGGCTGCGCGTCCAGGTCAAACAGATCGCGCAGGCGGCGCAGCAGCAGCGGCAGAACCGGCGTCAGTGAGGTTGAGAGCGTCACCTGCAGCGCGTTCTTCTGCGGCAGATGGGATACACTGACCCAGCCCCGATAACGTCCCAGCGCCACGGTGCGTCGCCAGCAGCCATCTTCCACTGCCTCAACTTCCTTCATCAGGTGTGTCTGCAAAAACCAGAGCATCGCCGCCCAGTCGTAGGGCGGGCGATAGGCCAGCCGCAGCGTCACGCGGTCGCCGGGCTGCGCACGCTTCGCGCCTGTATCGTCGCGGCGCAGCGCGCTTGGCGTCATGCGGTAGCGAGCCTGGAAAACATCATTAAAACGGCGCAGACTGCTGAAGCCACTGGCGTAGGCGACCTCCGTGACCGGCAGTTGTGTTTCTGTCAGCAACTGCTTGGCCAGCAGCATACGCCGTGTCTGCTTCAGCTCCAGTGGTGAGACGCCGAGTTCATGTTGCACGATACGGCGCAGCTGACGCAGGCTGAGACTGAACTCAGCGGCAATCGCCTCCAGACCTTCGCGCTCCTCCAGCATGCCTTCCTCAATGCGCTGAATCAGCTGCTCCGCCACGCGATGCGGCTGATCGACAGGCGCATTGCCGGGTGCCAGCTCAGGCCGGCAGCGCAGGCAGGGGCGAAAGCGCGCTTTCTCCGCCGCCTCGGCGCTGCTGAAGAAAAGACAGTTTTTCTGCATCGGCGCTTTGACCGGGCAAATTGGGCGGCAATAGATACCGGTTGAGGTCACGCCCACAAAGAAAACGCCGTCGAAGCGGGTATCACGTGAGGTCAGCGCCTGATAGGCAATGTCGGGATCGAGCATGGCATTTCTCCGGTAAATAAGCGCAGCCTACAGGGGGGAATCCCGGCAGACTGGCTGTTTTCGGACAGTACAACAGTTTATAACCATGACCGAAAACAGCCAGTCAGGCTGATGAAAAGTGCGATACTGGACGACGGAACCGTGACGGGAGAATCACCATGTACTACTTCAAACAGATAGTTACCCCGGTGGGCGAGCTGAAGCTGGTCGCCAGCGATATCGGCCTGGCGGGGATTTTGTGGGAAAACGACGATCCAAAACGCACCCGGTTTTTACCTCAAACGCGCAATGACGATCATCCCATTCTGATCGAAACCGCGCGTCAGCTCAGCGAGTACTTTACCGGTGCGCGACGCTGTTTTGCGTTGCCGTTCGACATGGTCGGCACCGACTTTCAGAAAAAAGTCTGGCAGGCGCTGGTGGCGATACCGTTTGGTGAGACGCGCAGCTACAGCCAGATTGCACGGGAGATCGGCCATCCACAGGCGGTGCGCGCGGTCGGCGCGGCCAACGGCCGTAATCCACTTTCCATTGTCGCACCGTGCCATCGCGTGATCGGTGCCAACGGCAAGCTGACCGGCTTTGCGGGCGGCCTGGAGACCAAAGCTTTCCTGCTGGCACTGGAAGCGCCGCAGAAAACGCTGGTGCTGGCAGATGAAACGCAGACGGGCAGGGTCGGTGCTGTAACGCAGGCAGAGTAAAAATCTCACGACACAGTGTGGCTTTTCCGTTATCTTGTTTAGCATATAAAACACGACGGCGGATTCATCGCCAAAATTCGCCTCCGCAGGTGATTTTCGTTAATTAGACAAAACGAGAGCTGTGTCATGAGTGTAATGTTCGATCCTGAAAGCGCCGTTTATCCTTTTCCACCGAAACCCGCCCGCCTGAGTGACGATGAGAAGACGTTTTACCGTGAGAAAATCAAAGCGCTGCTGAAAGCGCGAAACGCGGTGATGGTGGCGCACTATTACACCGATCCGGAAATTCAGGCGCTGGCGGAAGAGACAGGCGGCTGCGTCTCCGACTCGCTGGAGATGGCGCGTTTCGGCAGCAATCATTCGGCGACCACGCTGCTGGTGGCGGGCGTGCGCTTTATGGGTGAAACCGCCAAAATCCTCAGCCCCGAAAAAACCGTGCTGATGCCGACCCTGCAGGCGGAGTGTTCACTGGATCTCGGCTGTCCCATTGAAGAGTTTAACGCCTTCTGTGATGCGCATCCCGATCGCACCGTGGTGGTCTATGCCAATACCTCGGCGGCCGTCAAAGCCCGCGCCGACTGGGTGGTCACTTCCAGCATTGCGGTAGAGCTGATTGAGCATCTCGACAGTCTCGGCGAAAAGATCATCTGGGCACCGGATCGTCACCTTGGTCGCTATGTTACCCGGATGTCGGGTGCAGATGTGTTGTGCTGGCAGGGCGCCTGCATTGTGCATGACGAGTTCAAAACCCAGGCGCTGCAGCGCATGAAAGCGCTCTATCCCGATGCGGCGGTGCTGGTGCATCCTGAGTCACCGCAGGCGATTGTCGAACTGGCGGACGCGGTCGGCTCGACCAGCCAGCTGATTCAGGCGGCGAAATCCCTGCCGCATCCGCAGATGATTGTGGCGACCGACCGCGGCATCTTCTACAAAATGCAGCAGGCGGTGCCGGATAAAGAGCTGCTGGAAGCGCCGACCGCAGGTGAAGGGGCAACCTGCCGCAGCTGCGCGCACTGTCCCTGGATGGCAATGAACGGCCTTAAAGCCATCGCAGAGGCGCTGGAGTCGGGTGGGGTGGAACATGAGATTCAGGTGGATGAGACGCTGCGAGAGGCGGCGTTACTGCCGCTTAATCGCATGCTATCCTTTGCAGCGGAACTTAAACTCAACGTGAAGGGCAACGCCTAAGCGTTCCCGGACAGGTGCTCTGCATGGACTTCTTCAGCACACATAATATTCTGGTTCATATTCCTCTGGGTGCCGGAGGCTACGATCTCTCATGGATTGAGGCCATCGGCACGCTGGCGGGCTTACTCTGTATCTGGTTTGCCAGCCTGGAAAAAATTATCAACTATCCGTTTGGCCTGATTAACGTCACGCTGTTTGCGGTGATCTTCTTTCAGATCCAGCTCTATGCCAGCCTGCTGCTGCAGCTCTTCTTCTTTGCCGCCAATCTCTATGGCTGGTACGCATGGAGCCGACAGACCGAAGATCATCAGGCGGCGCTGAAAATCCGCTGGCTGCCGCTGCCTGGAGCGCTGGCCTGGACAGCAGGGTGTGTGATTGCGATTGCGCTGATGACCCTCTATATCGATCCGGTGTTTGCGCTGTTAACCCGTGCGGCGGTAACGCTGATGAACGGTCTGGGCCTGTCGGTGGCGATGCCTGCGCTGCAGCCGGATGCCTTCCCGTTCTGGGATTCCTGCATGATGGTGCTGTCTATTGCCGCGATGGTGCTGATGACGCGCAAATATGTGGAGAACTGGCTGCTGTGGGTCATCATCAATGTGATTAGCGTGATGATCTTCGCCCGTCAGGGTGTCTATGCGATGTCGCTGGAGTATGTGATTCTGACGCTTATTGCGCTGAACGGATCACGTATGTGGATCCGCAGCGCGCGGCAACAGGGTTCCCGCGCGCTGTCAGCTCAGTGAGTGTGCTTGTCGCCTTTAACATGAGCAGGGCCATGATCGTGGTCGTGAGAATGACTGTGGTCATGGCCGGTGGCAGCCGCACTGCCTGAGCCGAGTTCACACTCGGCACCGGCGCAGGGCTGGTACTCCATCTGCACTGTCGCGTGCGCGATCTGATAGTTCTCGCGCAGATAGTCGTGAATGCGATGCAGCAGCGCATCATGATCGTAAGGCGGGATCACCTGCGCATGCAGCGTCAGCATCGGCTTTTCGCCTACCTGCCACAGATGCACATGGTGAATATTACGCACCTCGGCGATGTTCAGGGTGAGATCCCGTGTCAGCTTGTTCACATCCAGTGAATGCGGTGCCCCTTCCAGTAACTCCTGCAGACTCTCACGCAGCAGCGACCAGGCGCTGCGTAGCACCAGCAGTGACACCAGCAACGACAGTATCGGGTCGATGGGCGTCCAGCCGGTCAGCATTATAATTACTGCCGCCACAATCGCGCCCACTGAACCGAGCAGGTCACCCATCACATGCAGCGCCGCGGCCCGCACGTTGAGGTTCTTCTCTCCGCTGCCATGATGCAGCAGCCAGAACGAGAGCAGATTGGCGAGCAGGCCGCCGATCGCGATTCCCAGCATCAGTCCGCCGGTCACCGGTTGCGGGTCGGCAAAGCGGCGCACTGCTTCCCAGACAATCAGCGCAGTTATGCCGAGCAGTGCAATGGCGTTAACAAATGCGGCTACCGTGGTCAGGCGCAGCAGGCCAAAGGTGTGCCGTGCATTGGGTTTACGGCGTGAAAAATGGACCGCCAGCAAGGCCATCAGCAGTGCGGCTCCATCGGTCAGCATATGCCCGGCGTCCGCCAGCAGCGCCAGTGAACCAGAGAGCCAGCCGCCAATGACTTCAGCAACCATGAAGACGACGGTCACCCCGAAGGCGGCCGCCAGACGCGTGCGATTACTATCCTGCCCGCTATGAGTGTGGGTATGTGCCATAAGTTTCCAGTTTTTTCAGTAACCTGTTTGCTAATAATATCAGTAATTGCCACGTCTCAGACGGGTCCTGATGCTGTTTTACCTGCTCCGTCAGTTGCTGGCTGAGCTGCGCGCCATGCTCCAGCCCCACCAGTAAAAAGCTTCCTTTCATCCTGTGTGCCGCCTCAGCGAACGGCGTCCAGTCCGCACGATCATGCGCCGCCTGCATCGCAGCAAGATCCTGCGTAACCGTGCTGTGCAGCGTCTGGCTCAGACGGCTGAGGAATTTGTCATTCTGCTGTGCCAGTTGCCACAGATTGTCATCCAGTGACGCCAGCGGATCGTCCTGCCACGCTTGCTGCCACTCTGCCAGCAACGCGCTGAGATCGCCTAACTGCACCGGTTTGATCAATACCCGCTCCCGCTCCTCAAGCGAGCGCGACAGCAGCTGCGCATCAGCCGAGCAGAGTACCCGCATCGCCTGCCGTCTCCGCTGGCGGTCACGCCGACGCAGTATCCGCAGCAGCAGCGTTCCGTCGGGACGCGGCATCATCTGGTCGATAAACAGCAGGTCATAAGGTTGCTGCGCATCGGCCTGCAGCAGCGCACGTCCCTGCTCAAAGATGTCAGCCTGAATGGCAAAGCGTGCCAGCTGCTGCTGCATCACCAGCAGGTTAGTCGGGTGGTCATCCACAATCGCCACCCGCAGCTGCGGAAAACCGGGCAGGGCGGATTCATCCACGTGGTTTGCTGGCGTGCAGAT
The DNA here is from genome assembly GCF_021043305.1 of Pantoea sp. MHSD4. Classification (NCBI taxonomy): domain Bacteria; kingdom Pseudomonadati; phylum Pseudomonadota; class Gammaproteobacteria; order Enterobacterales; family Erwiniaceae; genus Pantoea; species Pantoea sp. MHSD4. Next base: position 344,670 of record NZ_JAJNDH010000002.1, read on the forward strand.
CTCAAGCGGCAGCGTCACAGTGACCTGAGTGCCGAGCCCCGGTTCTGAGGCGAGCCGGATATCGCCGCCCATCCGCAGCACTATTTCGCGGCAGATAAACAGCCCCAGGCCGCTGCCCTGCACCGAAACTGATTTTCCGGACGGCGCCTGATACCAGGGATCAAACAACTTCTGCTGTTCCTCCGATGGGATACCGCTGCCGCTGTCGCTCACTGTGAGAATCAGCTGTTGATCCTGGGCAGCCAGGGTCAGGTGAATCGTGCCGTGACGCGTAAATTTCAGCGCATTGGTCATCAGGTTGTTGATCACCTGCTGCAGGCGATCGGCATCGATGAGCACCGTGTCAGGCAGCGGCGTCAGCGCCTCGACAATCAGACGCGGCCCGTCACCGCGCATTAACGGGTGATAAAAGTGCTGCTGCTGGCTGAGCCATTGCGCCAGCGCCAGTGGACGGGGTGCCAGGGTAAAACTGTTGCTCTCAATGCGGGCATGGTCCTGCAGGTCATTCAGCAGCGTCAGCAACGATTGAGCGCTGCTGTGAAGCAGCGTCAGGTTCTGGCTGCTGTGCTGCTGTTTTTCCAGCTCAAGCAGCCCCAGGATAGCCTGCATCGGCGTGCGCAGCTCATGACTGACGGTTGCCAGAAACTGGCTTTTCATCGCATTGGCATGCTCTGCCTGTTCACGCTGCTGACGCTCGCGGCGCTGTTGCCAGTAACGGCGAGCCAGCAGCAGCAACAGCAGCACAATGGCCGCACCGGCCACCGCCAGCACCATCATTGGCAGCGAACCCATTGCCATCACGCTGCCGGGCTGCGGCGGGGTAGACCAGCTGTCGCGCATCTGGCTCTGGGTATCAGCCGGGATCTGCTGCAGAGCACGATCCAGCAGCGTGCGCAGCACCGCCTGGTCGGGTGTGACGCCGAGCGCGATGGGCCAGGCGATGTCGCTGGCGGCAAAGGCCAGGTGGATGCGCGCATCATCGCGGCTGGCAATACGCCAGCGGGCGGAAAGCACATTATCGACCAGCACATCGATCTGCCCTTTTGCCAGCGCGTCATAAAGGCTATTACGGTCGGCAAACTGCAGGGGCTGCAGATCCGCAGGCAACAGGCGCAGCGCCAGGTCATCCTGCAATACACCAATCCGTTTGCCGCGCAGGTCGCGCCAGTGCGCCAGCGTGTCAGACTGGATGCTGTAGATGCCCCACAGCGCCCGCCACACCGGCAGCGACGTACTCTGCATCGCATCGCCGTTCAGCGGCTGCATCAGCTGCAGCATCGCCTGCTTTTGCTCAATCAGGGTGCGTGCCTGACGGGGATTGCTGACCCATACCGGCTCAAACTGCAATCCTGTGCTCTGTGCTATCGCTTTCAGCAAGTCCACGCCATAACCTCTGGCGGTGCCGCTGGCATCGCGGTAGCTCCAGGGATAGTTGTCCGGTTCGGCGGTGTAAGTAACGCGCGGATGATCGGCGATCCAGGCGCGTTCAGCGGGGCTGAGCATCAGGGTCTGCGTATCCTGATAGCGCGGCAGGTTACTGCTCCAGCGCGCCTGTAGCGTGTTCATCAGTTCCGCTGGCAACTGACGCAGGCTCTGATTAATCCAGCTGATAAGCTGAGGATCACGTGCCACCGCGCGCAGGTTGAGCTGTCCGGCCTCGATGTGAGAGGCGATCTGGTAAATCTGGCCCTGCTGAAGCTGGCTTAACAAAAAACCGGCGCTGGTCTCATCTGCCACCACATAGTCATTCTGCTGATTGAGCAGGGTGTAGAGCGCCTGCAGATCGCTGCTGTAGCGTCTGAAGCTGTGGCGGGCCGCCAGCGCGGGCGGCAGTTGGGCCAGCGTGCTGTCGCTGATCGCCAGTTGGGCATTCTGGCTGTTAAACATCACGGCACGCTGGTTTTGCTGATTGCGGTAGACCCGCAGCGGGCTGCTGTACCAGTTATCGCTGCTCAGGGTGCCGGCTGGCAGGGGCGTGACCCACATGCCCAGCGCGAAATCAATCTGGCCGCTGCTCAGTGCCTGCATGAGATGCCGCTGATCGCTGTACAGGTTGAGGGTGAACTGCGCGCCGGTCAGCTGTCGCAGCGCGGAAAGATAGTCGGCATTGATGCCATAGAGGTCATTGCCGATGCGCATTGTCCAGGGCGCGTGGTTCTCTTCCAGCAGGCCAACGCGCAGAATTTTGCCCTGCATGGTTTCCGCGTGCGTCACCGGCAGCATCATCGGCAGATTGACGCTGCTCACCGGACGCACCTCAGCCAGCGCGGAGCCGCACAGCAGCATCAGCATCAGCAGAAAAACTCTCACTGCTGTGCCTTCCACAGATCGGCCAGTTCTACCACCGAGCGGGCGCCGGTTTTTTCCAGAATATTTTTCTTATGGGTGCTGACCGTTTTATTGCTGATGTGCAACTGGGCAGCAATTTGCAGATTAGACAGCCCGCTGGCCAGTAGGGCCAGAATCTGACGCTCTTTCTGGGTCAGCGGGAGTTCAGGCTCATCATCCATCTCCGGGAAAGCCGTCTGTCCGCCGAGCACGGCAAGGATAGCGCTGAGCAACTGCGCCATACGCTGGCTTTTCACCACATAACCGGCGGCACCCAGCGCCTGAGCGCGCCGCACATAGTGGCGGGTCTGCTGCGCGGAGTAGATGAGGACCGGGCAATCGGGTCGATGGATCTTCAGGCGACGCAGGAACTCCAGCCCATCACTATCCGGCAGGCCGATATCCAGCACGATAATGTCCAGTGACTGCTGAAGCAGGGGACGGGCGGCTTTTTCACTGCTGGCAGAGAGGAGCTGAACCGGAATAGGTGACTGGCTCAGGGCGGCTTCAAGTGCCACTTCAACCAGCGGATGATCGTCTATCAGAAGCAAAACAGCCATGAAGGATTCCCTGTAAATTTCACAGGATTAGCATAGCGGAAGAGTGGGGCAGAGGGGAGAAAAACCCGGAGAGCCGAAGCGCGCCGGGTTAAACAGAATTACTGGGTGGTGCCGTCGGTTTTGGTATCTACGTCACCGCCGCCCACTTTAGTCTGAACTTTTTTATTAATGTTCGGACATTTGCCATCTTTACACTGGGCGTTCTGGTCCATTTCGTTAGCAGACATATTACCATTGCTGGTGGTGCTGCCAGACGTTGCAGGATTAGTGTTGTTGCCGGTGTTATTAATTTTATCGTTATCAACTTTGTTTGGCGGCAGATTTTCATTTGCGCCGCCCGCTGCTGCACCTGCACTGGCCGCCTGATTAGCTGTACCATTGTTGCTGCTGCTGTCCGCAGCCAGTACCGCACCGCTGCTCAGTGTCATTGCTGCTGTCAAAAAAACTAAGGCAAACTTTTTCATCATTATACTCCCGTTAATAAATGAAGTTGCTTTAAGCCCAGAGGTGCAATTTCGGGTAATAAAATCCCTGACGAAATAAAATTCGCCGGTTGGCTTAAACAGGGTGATTAAATCTGGTAAGCGGGATGTTCCTCAGTGCTTACCAGTAAAAAGTCTAGTCGCTAACCTGATTAATGCAAATATGACCCGCACATTTAACCCGCAGCGGGAATTTACACCCCTGGCGCTTCGGGCTACATTGGGCAGGTTGTGTCCGGCGGGCGCCGGGCCAGAAATAAAATGGAATCAGTATGAATTACCAGAACGATGACTTACGCATCAAAGAGATTAAAGAGCTGTTACCTCCGGTTGCGCTGCTCGAAAAATTCCCGGCGACCGATCGTGCTGCACAGACCGTTTCACAGGCCCGTCAGGCGATTCATCAGATCCTGCAGGGCAAGGATGACCGCCTGCTGGTGGTGATTGGTCCCTGCTCCATTCATGACACAGACGCGGCGAAAGAGTATGCCGATCGCCTGCTGGCGCTGCGTGATGAGCTGAAAGGCGAGCTGGAAGTGGTGATGCGGGTCTATTTTGAAAAGCCGCGCACCACGGTGGGGTGGAAAGGGCTGATCAACGATCCGTATATGGACAATAGCTATCAGCTCAACGACGGTCTGCGTCTGGCGCGTAAGCTGCTGCTGGACATTAACGACAGCGGTTTACCGGCGGCGGGCGAGTTTCTGGATATGATTACCCCGCAATACGTGGCTGACCTGATGAGCTGGGGCGCGATTGGTGCGCGTACCACAGAATCTCAGGTTCACCGTGAGCTGGCATCGGGTCTTTCCTGTCCGGTGGGTTTCAAAAACGGCACCGATGGCACCATTAAGGTCGCGATCGATGCGATCAACGCGGCAGGTTCGCCACACTGTTTCCTGTCAGTGACGAAGTATGGTCACTCCGCGATTGTTGAAACCAGCGGCAACGGTGATTGCCATATCATTCTGCGCGGCGGAAAAGAGCCAAACTACAGCGCGCCGCATGTGGCTGAGGTCAAAGAGGGTCTGGCAAAAGCGGGTCTGCCACAGCAGGTGATGATCGATTTCAGCCATGCCAACAGCAGCAAACAGTTCCAGCGTCAGATGGTCGTGGCAGACGATGTTGCACAGCAGCTGATTAACGGTGAGCAGGCGATTGTCGGTGTGATGATTGAGAGTCATTTGGTGGAAGGTAACCAGAGCCTTGAGAGCGGCGAGCCGCTGGTCTATGGCAAAAGTGTTACCGACGCCTGCATTGGCTGGGAAGATACTGACAAGGTGCTGCGTCAGCTGGCGGCAGCGGTTAAACAGCGCCGCGCTTGATTTGCCTGGCCAGACGTTGTCATCAATAAAAAAAGGCCAGACTTTCGTCTGGCCTTTTTGCCTTTCAGCGAGGAATTACTTCGCTTTACCCTGATTCGCAACGGCTGCAGCTTTCGCGGCAATCTCGTCCTGGTCGCCCAGGTAGTAGCGTTTCAGCGGTTTGAAGTTTTCATCGAACTCATACACCAGCGGTACGCCGGTAGGGATGTTCAGTTCGAGGATTTCATCTTCGCTCAGGTTATCCAGATATTTTACCAGTGCACGCAGTGAGTTGCCGTGTGCGGCAATGATCACTTTCTCACCGCTTTTGATGCGCGGCAGAATGGTGTCGTTCCAGTAAGGGATAACGCGGTCGATGGTCAGCGCCAGGCTTTCGGTGGTTGGCAGCTGCTCTGGGGTCAGTTTCGCGTAACGCGGGTCATGGCCCGGGAAGCGCTCATCTGAACGATCCAGCTCTGGCGGGGTGACGGCAAAGCCGCGACGCCACTGCTTAACCTGCTCGTCGCCATATTTGGCGGCAGTTTCAGCTTTATCCAGACCCTGCAGCGCACCATAGTGACGCTCGTTCAGACGCCAGGTTTTCTCAACCGGCAGCCAGGCCTGATCCAGCTCATCCAGCACATTCCACAGCGTATGAATGGCACGCTTCAGTACGGAGGTGTAAGCAAAATCAAAAACAAAGCCCTCTTTCTTCAGCAGCTGACCTGCTGATTTGGCTTCGCCACGACCTTTCTCAGAAAGGTCAACATCATACCAACCGGTAAAGCGGTTTTCGTTGTTCCACTGGCTTTCGCCGTGTCGCACCAGAACCAGCTTAGTTACAGCCATAGCTTAACTCCTTAATACTGTGATGTTTCTGTGAGATTGGAAACCTGCTGCTGCCCGCCTGATACACGAGCTGATTGCGCCATACCATAACGGAAAAGCGGGCAGCGCGTAAGCCTGTGTGTGACGCACTGCGCGTTTTTCAGCCGGAGGCTCAGCGTGGCGTGAAGCGATAACGCGTCACCGATTCCCAGCGATCTCCCGGCTGCAGCCAGCAATCAGGCTGAGGCCACTCAGCGTGATTAGGCGAATCCGGTAAAAATTCACTCTCCAGCGCAATGCCCTGAAAGGCATTATAGCTCGCCTGCTCACGGGCACGGGTGCCCGCCAGATAGTTGCCGGAGTAGAACTGCAACGCCGGGGCCGAGGTAGTCACGCTGAGCTGTAATTTTCCATCTTCTGACCAGAGTTCTGCCGCAGGCTGACTCTCGTCGCTGGCGCTGTTCAGCAGAAACGCGTGGTCATAGCCCTTTACTGCACGCTGGTCGTCATCTGCCAGGAAATCCTGCGCCACGACTTTAGCGTTGCGGAAATCAAAGCTGGTATCGGCGACCGCTTTTAGCGGCGCATTCGGAATGCCTTCGCTGTCGACCGGTAAATACTGGTCGGCGTGCAGTTGTAAGCGATGCTGGCGGACATCGCCATGATGCGCATCAAGATTAAAGTAAGCATGGTTGGTCAGATTGACCGGGCAGGACTGATCGCAACGCGCTTCATAACTGATGCTCAGGCAGTTCTGATCATCCAGCTGATAGCGCACGTCAGCAATCAGATTGCCCGGATAGCCCTGATCGCCATCCGGTGAATCGATGCGGTAATGCACTTCGCTGTCAGACTGACTGACGATTTGCCAGCGGCGTTTATCAAAGCCTTCCGGTCCGCCATGCAGCTGATGTACGCCCTGGTTAGGCACCAGCTGACGGTTAAGTTTATTGAGTTTTGCGCCAGCGATGCGGTTGGCGTAGCGGCCCACGGTGGCGCCCAGATAGGCATCCTGGTGCAGATAGTCAGAGGGCGTGGCGCAGCCGAGCAGCGCTTCACGCACCGTGCCATCCTGCATCGGTACGCGGGCAGAGAGCCAGGTCGCCCCCCAGTCCATAAAAGTTGCCAGCATGCCGTTGGCATTGCGCAGCACGGTTATGCGCCACGGCTGACCGTCGGGCGCATGGGAGTTGACGTCATTCAGCATTGGCCGGCTCCTTCAGAGGCTTTACAGACGTAGAAGGTCTCTTTGATGCCGGTCGCGGCTTCATACTGTTCTGCCACGGCGGCTTTAACCTGATCGACGAGGTCCAGTGGCATCAGTGCCACGATGCAGCCACCAAAGCCGCCGCCGGTCATACGGACGCCGCCGCGCTCACCAATCTGCGCTTTCACGATCTCAACCAGCGTATCGATCGGCGGCACGGTGATTTCGAAATCGTCACGCATTGAGGCGTGAGAGTCGGCCATCAGCTGGCCCATACGGGTCAGGTCGCCCTGCGTCAGCGCATCGGCGGCTTCCAGGGTACGGGCGTTCTCGGTCAGAACGTGACGCACGCGTTTGGCGACCTGTGGATCGAGCTGCGACTGTGCCGCTTCAAACTCGGCCAGTTCAACGTCACGCAGCGCTTTCTTATTAAAGAAACGCGCGCCCGCTTCACACTGCTCGCGGCGGGTGTTGTATTCGCTGCCGACCAGCGTACGACGGAAGTTGGAGTTGATGATCACCACCGCGATATCTTCCGGCATCGACACCGGACGGGTGCCCAGGGTGCGGCAGTCGAGCAGCATAGCGTGATCTTTCTGGCCCAGTGCGGAGATCAACTGGTCCATGATGCCGCAGTTACAGCCAACGAACTGGTTCTCCGCTTCCTGACCATTAACGGCGATGGCTGCGCCATCCAGCGGCAGGTTATAGAGCTGCTGTACCACGGTGCCGACCGCCACTTCCAGCGAGGCCGATGAGCTGAGGCCCGCCCCCTGTGGCACATTGCCGCTGATCACTATGTCGATGCCGCCGAAATCGGCGTGACGCTTCTGCAGATGTTTCACCACGCCACGCACATAGTTGGCCCACATCGGTTCCTGCACGCTGACAATCTCTTCATCCAGCGAGAACGTGTCCTGCGCATTCTCATAATCGGCAGCGACCACGCGAATCTGGCGATCGTCACGGCGGGCACAGGCGATGACCGTCTGATAATCGATAGCGCACGGCAGCACGAAGCCGTCGTTATAGTCAGTGTGCTCGCCAATCAGATTAACGCGGCCCGGTGCCTGAATGGTATGGGTGGCAGCGTAGCCAAATGCGTCAGAAAAAAGCTGCTGCGTGATGGTTTTTAAGCTCATTGTTGTGCCTCACGGAAGTGAACGTCGCTGACAGAACGCAGACGTTCCGCCGCCTGTTCCGCCGTTAAATCGCGTTGGGTTTCGGCCAGCATTTCATAGCCAACCATAAATTTACGCACCGTTGCTGAACGCAGCAGCGGAGGATAGAAGTGAGCGTGCAGCTGCCAGTGATCGTTGGCTTCGCCATTAAACGGCGCGCCGTGCCAGCCCATTGAGTAGGGGAAGGAGCACTGGAACAGATTGTCGTAGCGGCTGGTCAGCAGCTTAATGGCTTTTGCCAGGTCGGCGCTCTGGGCTTCGCTGAGGTCCGTCAGCTGTTTAACGTGCGCTTTCGGCAGCAGCAGCGTTTCAAACGGCCAGGCCGCCCACCATGGCACCACGGCCAGCCAGTGTTCGGTTTCCACCACGGTGCGGCTGCCATCCTGCTGCTCACGGGCCAGATAATCGACCAGCATCGGCGAGCCATGTTTAGCGAAATAGTCGCGCTGATGATCATCTTCACGCTGCGCTTCATTTGGCAGGAAGCTGTTGGCCCAGATCTGACCGTGCGGATGCGGGTTGGAGCAGCCCATCGCCGCGCCTTTGTTCTCAAACACCTGCACCCACGGGTAGTGCTGACCCAGATCGGCGGTCTGCGCCTGCCAGGTTCGCACCACTTCCTCCAGCGCGCTCAGTGACATCTCCGGCAGCGTTTTACTGTGATCGGGCGAGAAGCAGATGACCCGACTGGTGCCGCGTGCGCTTTCACAGCGCATCAGGATATCGTCGCTCTCGGGCGCGTCAGGCGTGTCGGTCATCAGTGCGGCAAAGTCGTTGGTAAAGACGTACGTGCCCGCATAGTCCGGGTTTTTATCGCCGGTAATGCGGGTATTTCCGGCACACAGGAAGCAGTCCGGATCGTGCGCCGGTAAAGTATTGACCGCCGGGGTTTCCTGCGCGCCTTGCCACGGACGTTTGGCCCGATGAGGTGAAACTAAAATCCATTGATCAATCAGTGGATTGTAACGGCGATGCGGGTGATCGACCGGGTTGAATTTTTCCATGTGAGATCCTGGTAAGCGTCAAAAGCCAAAGAGGTATCGGTAAAAAGTAGCACATCAGCGCGCCCGAAAGCGTGATCAAGTCTGGATAAATGGTATCGTTTACACAAGCTGAATATTCTTATTTCGAGGCATTGTGTGCGGTTATACGGGGTTAAAGACGGTGCTGAATGGTAGCGCTTACACCGATGTGCTTTAAAACGCCGCGGTAGCGGCGTTGAAGGACGTGATGTGAAAGCTTTAGCGCACCGTTTCCTGCTGAAAAACGTAGCCGCCATTATCGGGAACAAAGCTCAGGCGATGTGTGATACAGGCGGGCGCATCTTCAGCGTGATGCGAAACGAACAGCAACTGAGTCCGCCCTTCGCCAATCAGCACATCCACAAAGCGCCGCACCAGCTGGCGGTTAATCGGGTCCAGTCCCTGCAGTGGCTCATCCAGAATCAGCAGCGTCGGATGCTTAACCAGCGCGCGGGCAATCAGCACCAGTCGCTGCTGTCCCCAGGAGAGTGAGTGGAACGGCGCATCGCCCAGCCGGTTATCCATTCCCAACAGCGTAAACCATTGCTGTGTCAGCGCTTTTTGCCGGTCAGATGCCGCCTGATAGAGACCGATAGAGTCGAAGAAGCCCGACAGAATGACCGTTCGCACATTGGTGCTGACGCGGTAATCAAGATGCAGGCTGCTGCTGACATAGCCAATATGCTGTTTGATCTCCCAGATGGTTTCGCCGCTGCCGCGACGGCGCCCAAACAGGGTTAAATCATTGCTGTAGCCCTGCGGGTGATCGCCGGTCACCAGGCTGAGCAGGGTCGATTTTCCGGCACCGTTTGGTCCGATGATCTGCCAGTGTTCGCCGGCGTTGACCTGCCAGTTCAGCCCCTGAATCACCGGCTGATCGTTGTAGGAGACGGTGCCGTTGCGCAGAATAACGCGCGGGGCATCATCTGTCAGTGAGGGTAACTGATCCGGCGCATCCGCCTCCGGTAACGCCATTCCCATCAGCTGTTCGCTGTGTGCCAGCTGCGCGACCAGTGCTTCCGTTAAAATAGACTGGCGCGGCCCGCTGTGGGTGAGCGTACATTCTGCCAGTACGCCAACCTGCTGAATGAAATCGGGAATGTCGTCAAAGCGATTGAGCACCAGCACCAGGGTAAACGCGGGATGCTGCAGGCTGCGCAGCGTGTCGGTCAGGCTGGCGCGTGACGCCACATCCAGTCCGTCAAATGGCTCATCCAGAATCAGCAGATCGGGCTCGCTCATCAGCGCCTGGCAGAGCAGGGTTTTACGGGTTTCGCCGGTGGAGAGATATTTGAAGCGACGGGACAGCAGCGGTTCAATGCCAAACTGCCGGGCAAGCTGTTTGCAGCGATCGGGCTGCTGCACCTCCGCCTGAATCACCTCTGCCACGGTCAGTCCGGTATCTTCTTCGCCTTCGCTGAGCATATCGGTGTTGTTGCGCTGCCACTCCTGCGCCACCAGTGTCTGTAACTGCTCCAGCGATAACCGGACCGGCCGTCTGAAATCGCTGCTGACGGAACCGGCCAGTGGTGGCAGTTCACCGGAAAGCGCACGCGCCAGAGAGGATTTACCGCTGCCGTTGGCACCGACAAAAGCCCAGCTTTCGCCGCGCTGCAGTTCCACCTGATTCAGGTTCAGTGTCCGTGTATCGCTAAGATGAAACGTGCCTTGCAAAATTTGCAATGAAGCCATGATCTGTTCCATTTTCTGCATCGTGTCACTGAGTTGTAACCATTGCCCGTAATGAAGTCAAATCAACGGCTAGAGCAGGGTAGCGACAATGGCATTTTCCGCGTTAAAACTGGCAATCACAGCGTCGCCTGGCTGCAGCTTCAACTGCTGCAGCTGATCGTGACTCAGGGTGGCGCACAGGGTTTCACCGCTGGCGAGCTGCATCAGCACTTCGCTCATCTGCTCACCGGGCTCGATGGCACTGACGGTGACTGGAAGCTGATTGTCTTCTTCAGCGGCGTCACGGCTGATACGGATCCACGGGGCTTTAATCAGTACCAGCACCTCTTTACCTGCCGCCAGTTGCAGACGATCGGCGCTGCGCTGGGTCAGCGCCACATTGAGCTGTGTGACGCCATCAGCCAGCTGTATCATAAGATGCTGGACCACCTGCTGCGCATCGTTGCTGATCACGGTGCCAAACAGTTGATTGCGGGCGCTGGTCTGCAGAGAGAAGCGGGCGATGGCCGCCAGCAGACTGTCGAGCGGCAGCGTATCCTGCTGCAGGGCATCGAACGCTTTCTGCTGAATCTGTTCCATCAGCTGAAACAGCTGTATCAGGCGTTCACCGTAGCGGGTCAGCGTGGCACCGCCGCCGCCTTTACCGCCCGTTGCCCGCGCCACCAGCGTTTCATCCGCCATCTGGTTCATCTCATTGATCGCATCCCAGGCACTTTTGTAGCTGATGCCCGCCAGCTTCGCCCCCTGACTGATCGATCCGGTCTGTTGCACGCGTTTCAGCAGCTCAATACGCCGGGGATCGGCAAACAGTTTCTGTTGTAAACGGATATGAAGGGACAGTTCGGCTTCCATGACAGCTCCGGCAAAGGGTTAAGGCGAAGGCCGATGATAGCGGCGTTTTGTGACCAAAGTAAAAGCACGAAAAGGGCTGCGCAAAATTTTCCTGACCCGTTACAATCACTTTTTTGTTAGCAGAGTGAGACTCTCCATGCTGGAATTACTGAAAAGCCTCGCCTTCGCCGTCCTGATGGTGCCTGTGGTGATGGCGCTGATGCTGGGTATGATTTATGGCCTGGGTGAAGTGTTTAACGTCATTTCTAAAATTGGTCATCGCGAAAAATCCTCAGCCCGTTCGCACAATTAATTGCTGCCACGCCCGCCATCGTCGCGGGCGTGGTCGTTATTATTCCTCTCTGATTTAACCTTTTGTTCCTCCTGCCGATAATTTACTGAAGCTCCCGGTCATTGCGTTATATTATCCACTACACAACGTATAGCCGGAGAACATCATGTCATTGAATTACACTCGCTGGGGCGCAGCGGCGCTGATCACTGTTTCGCTGGCCGGGCAGGCTGTGGCCGCCGATAACATTACCGTGTTTGCCGCAGCGTCACTGACCAACGCGATGCAGGATATTGCCAGTCAATACAAGCAGGAAAAAGGGGTGACGGTGGTCTCTTCATTCGCCTCATCGTCAACGCTGGCGCGCCAGCTGGAGCAGGGTGCCCCTGCCGACCTGTTTATCTCTGCCGATCAGCAGTGGATGGATGATGCGGTGGCGAAAAAAAGCGTGATCACCCGCACTCGCTACACGCTGCTGGGCAACGATCTGGTGCTGATTGCACCACGCAGTGCGCCAGCTAAAGCGGTGACGCTGGACGCAAAGACCGACTGGAAAACACTGCTGCACGGTGAACGTCTGGCGGTTGGCGATCCGGACCATGTTCCGGCCGGCATCTACGCCAAAGAGGCGCTGCAAAAGCTGGGCGCCTGGGAAAGCGTTGCGCCTGTGTTAGCGCCAGCCAATAATGTGCGTGCGGCACTGGCGCTGGTGGAGCGAAACGAAACACCTTATGGCATTGTCTATGGCTCGGACGCTGTTGCCAGCGACAACGTGCAGGTGGTCGGGCGTTTTCCGGCAAAGAGCCATAAACCGGTGGAATATCCGATGGCGATCGTGAACGAGCACGACAATGCGACTGTTAAAGCGTTTTATGATTATCTGAAAGGACCGCAGGCCGCGGCTATCTTCAAACACTACGGATTCACACCGACGAAATGATACTCAGCGATCCCGAATGGCAGGCGGTACTGCTTAGCCTTAAAGTCTCTGGCATAGCCGTGCTGGGCAGTCTGCCGTTTGGCATCCTGATGGCCTGGATTCTGGTGCGCTGCCGTTTTCCCGGCAAAGCGCTGCTCGACAGCCTGATCCACCTGCCGCTGGTGCTGCCGCCGGTGGTGGTGGGTTATCTGCTGCTGATTAGCCTGGGCCGGCGCGGCATCATTGGCGAAAAGCTTTTCGACTGGTTCGGTTTCAGCTTTGCTTTCAGCTGGCGTGGCGCCGCACTGGCGTCTGCCGTCATCGCCTTTCCGTTGATGGTGCGTGCCATCCGGCTGGCGCTGGAGGCGGTGGATATCCGGCTGGAGCAAGCGGCCCGCACGCTGGGTGCCGGGCGCTGGCGGGTCTTTTTCACTATCACGCTGCCGCTGACGCTGCCTGGCGTGATTGTCGGGACGGTGCTGGCGTTTGCCCGTTCGCTGGGTGAATTCGGGGCCACCATCACCTTTGTTTCCAATATTCCCGGCGAGACGCGCACGCTTCCGCTGGCGATGTTTACCCTGATAGAGACTCCCGGTGCAGAGGGCGCGGCGGCGCGCCTGTGCGTTATCGCTATCGTGCTGGCGCTGGCGTCACTGCTGGCGTCGGAATGGCTGGCTCGCGCAGGCCGTAAGCGGATGGGAAGCTGATGCTATCAATTAACTTTATGCAGCAGCAGGGCGATCACCAGCTGGAGGTTGACCTGCAGATCCCGGCCAAAGGGATCACCGCTATTTTTGGTGTTTCCGGTGCCGGTAAGACGTCCCTGATTAACGCGATTAGCGGGCTGACCCAGCCGCAGCGCGGGCGGATCCAGCTTAACGAGCGTCTGCTGTTTGATGCGGAGCAGAAAATTGCGCTGCCGCCTGAAAAACGACGCATTGGTTACGTGTTTCAGGATGCGCGGCTGTTCCCGCACTATCGGGTTCGTGGCAACCTGCAATACGGTATGGCGCCGGCAATGAAAGCGCAGTTCGACAGCCTGGTGTCGCTGCTGGGTCTGGAGGCGTTGCTGCCGCGCTTTCCGCTGTCGCTGTCTGGCGGGGAAAAGCAGCGGGTCGCGATAGGCCGTGCGCTGTTGACCGCACCGGACATGCTGCTGCTGGATGAGCCGCTGGCGTCGCTGGATCTGCCGCGCAAACGTGAACTGATGCCGTATCTGCAAAAACTGGCGAAACAGGTCGATATTCCGATGCTTTACGTTTCTCACAGTCTGGATGAGATCCTGCATCTGGCGGATAACGTGCTGGTGCTGGATGCGGGCAAGGTCAAGGCCTTTGGTCCGCTTGAGCGGGTCTGGAGCAGCAGCGCGATGCGGCCGTGGCTGCCAGTAAGCGAACTGACCAGCGTACTGCGGGTGCTGGTGCTTGAGCAGCATCCCGACTATCCGATGACCGCGCTGTCGCTGGGCGACCAGCATATCTGGGTCAGCCGGGTGAATCAGCCGGTGAAAACGCCACTGCGTATTCGCATCGCCTCTTCTGATGTCTCGCTGGCGCTGCAACCGCCGCAACACAGCTCCATCCGCAACATTTTACCGGCGCAGGTGGTAGAACTGCTGGAGGTCGGCGATCAGGTGGAAGTGAAGCTGCGTATTGGTATCAGCGAGCTCTGGGCGCGCATTACGCCGTGGGCGCGTGATGAACTGGGCATCCGGCCGGATCAGTGGCTCTATGCCCAGATCAAAAGCGTCTCCGTGACGCCCTGATTACAACACGTACTGACGGAGGGTATCGGCAATACCGGTTTCAAGGTTGGTGCCGATCACCCGCTTCGCCCGCGCTTTGATCGCGTCGTCGGCATTGCCCATCGCCACACCCAGCCCGGCCGTTTCCAGCATGCTGAGATCGTTGTAGTTATCTCCGAATGCGATCACATCAGACATGTCCAGCCCCAGTGATTCAACCCACTGCGCCAGCCGTTTGCCTTTGCTATTGCCGCCTTTCGCAATATCCACCTGATCGTGCCATGACCATTCGCAGGCCAGACCCAGCTCCGCTTCGGCGCGGGTGGCGAACTGCTGCAGTTCCTCATGATTGTCGTGCGACAGGGCAAACTTCCAGATCGAACCGGCGTCACGCGCCGCCTGCGCTAAGTCGGGCACCTGAATGAACAGCGGACGCTGATGAGCAGGCAGTGATTCGGCCCACTTCAGGGTGCGCATCACGTGACCGGTCGGCGTCTGATAAAGCATTGCATCATCCACGTAGAGCAACCCGTGAATACGCTGCTGGTCCAGCATCTCAATGACCTGTAACGCCAGTTGCGGGTCCATGGGATCGGACGCCAGCACCTTTTTTGCCTGGTAATCATACAGGTAGGTACCATTACAGCAGATTGCGGGGGTATCCAGCTGTAACGCCTGATAAAAAGGATGAATAGCGCAGTGATGGCGTCCGGTGACGATAGCGACATGAACGCCCGCCTGTCGGGCCTGGTTTAACACATCGATTGACTGCGGCAGAATCGTCTTGGCTGGGGTCAGCAGCGTGCCGTCGAGGTCGAGGGCAATTACACGGTAGCTCATTAATCCTCACGTTTTTCCAGGTTTGCAGGGGCTGAAGTCTACACCTGACCACGGCCCGGAGACAAAAAACAGGGCACAAATGATTCCAGCGTAGGGCAATAAAACGCGCTACAGTGATTCAAAGATCATGACAAGGCAGCAAAAAAGGAGAATGCATGAAACAGGTTGTTTACACCGCCAGTCCCGAGAGCCAGCAGATTCACGTCTGGCAGATGAATGATGAGGGTGCGCTGACGTTGCTTCAGGTGACCGATGTCGCCGGCCAGGTTCAGCCGATGGTGGTGAGTCCGAAACGCGATTTTCTCTATGTCGGCGTGCGTCCCAATTTTCGCGTGCTGGCGTTTAAGATTGCCGCTGATGGCACGCTGACCGAAGCGGGTCAGGCACCGTTGCCCGGCAGTCCGACCCACATTTCCACCGATCGTGAGGGCCGGTTCCTGTTCTGCGGCTCCTACAATGATGCCTGCGTCAGCGTCAGCCCGATTGGCGATGACGGCATTCCGCAGGCTCCGCTGCAGGTGATCAACGGTCTGGATGGCTGCCACTCGGCCAATATCGACACTGACAATAAGACCCTGTATGTACCGGCACTGAAGCAGGATCGTATCTGTCTGTTCTCGCTGGGCGCTGACGGTCAGCTGACGCCGCGTAAGCAGGCGCAGGTCACGACAGTAGAAGGTGCAGGCCCGCGTCACATGCAGTTCCATCCGGGCGGTCAGTTCGCTTATTGCGTAAATGAGCTCGACAGCACGGTTGAGGTCTGGGCATTAAATACGGGTGAAGGTGAAGCAGAAAGCGTGCAGACGCTGGATATGATGCCACCGGATTTCAACGGTACGCGCTGGGCTGCGGATATTCACCTGACGCCGGATGGCCGTTTCCTCTACGCCTGCGATCGCACCAGCAGCACTCTGGCGGTGTTCAGCGTCAGCGAGCTGGGTGACGAGCTGACCCTGGAAGGGTTCCAGCCGACAGAAACACAGCCGCGCGGATTCAATATCGATCACAGCGGACGCTATCTGGTGGCAGCGGGACAGAAATCGCATCACATCGAAGTCTATGCGATTAGCGAACCAAAAGGGCTGTTACAGCCGCTGGGACGTTATGCAGTAGGGCAGGGCCCGATGTGGGTCGTGATTCATCAGTTGCAGGCGTAACGCACCACGAAAAATGCCTCTCCCGGGCGGGAGAGGCGTGGCTGCCAGCTGTGAGATCCTGCAGACACAGGGAACAGGGTCAGATCGGAAAGACGCAAAAGCCGCCATCCATGGCATGCTCGACCCGCGCAATTACGCACCTCATCCCTGAGGTGCGCCCGTTGCCGGGCCAACGCGTTGCGTTGTTCAAAAACGCTCCCGGCGTTTTTGTCCCTGGCACGGGACGCTTTCCTCCTCTGACCCTGTTCCCTGCAATTTAAGCTAACGCGTTGCTGCCAGATCATTCAGCTTTAGGCTTGTCAGTGGTCAGTCTTACTGAATTACTGATAATTCACGGTCAGCGAGGCGCTCGCCAGTGCGTGGAAATGCACATTAAAGCCGACCATTGCGCCGCTGGCGCCTTCATCCACCTCAATCGTCTCCACATCCAGCGCATGTACGGTGAAAATGTAGCGATGGGTTTCACCCTGCGGCGGCGCCGCGCCACCGTAGCCCGCCTGACCGAAATCGGTACGGGTCTGAATTGCGCCTGCTGGCAGTGACGCTTTGCCAGAACCGACACCCTGTGGCAGTGACGTGGTGCTGGCCGGAATATTCGCCACCACCCAATGCCACCAGCCTGAACCGGTCGGCGCATCAGGATCGTAGCAGGTCACCACGAAACTTTTGGTGCCTTCCGGCGCCGCTTCCCAGGCAAGATGGGGAGAGATATTCTCGCCCTGATAACCCATGCCGTTGAAAACATGCTTTTCAGGCATCTTCTCGCCGTCATTAAAATCCTGACTAAAAACGCGCATCACATCTCCTCAATTGTCGATGAATAGCCTTTCATCATAACCAAAAGCGCCACCAGTGCCAGCGGTCAGCCCGCTTCAGGCAGCAAAATGTTGCGAATGTTCCAGCGCGCCGCCTATCGCCTGCACCAGCTGACTCAGTGCCTGTGGCGTGATGATGTAGGGCGGCATCAGGTAGATCAGACGACCAAATGGCCGGATCCAGACGCCCTGTTCGACAAAGAACTGCTGCAGCGCCGCCATGTTGACCGCCAGATGCGTTTCCACCACGCCAATTGCGCCCAGCACGCGCACATCAGCCACCTGCGGTGAGTTGCGTAGCGGCAGCAACTCAGCGCGCAGCTGCTGTTCGATGGCGGCCACCTTATGCTGCCAGTCTCCTTCCGCCAGCATGGTCAGGCTTTCTGCCGCGACCGCGCAGGCCAGCGGGTTGCCCATAAAGGTCGGGCCATGCATGAAACAGCCTGCCGCGCTGCGACTGATGGTGTCGGCCACGTCACGGGTGGTCAGCGTCGCCGCCAGCGTCATCATGCCGCCGGTCAGCGCTTTACCGACGCAGAGTATATCCGGCGTGATGCCCGCGTGTTCACAGGCGAAGAGTTTGCCGGTGCGACCAAAGCCGGTTGCGATCTCATCGGCGATCAGCAGCACGCCATAGCGATCGCAGGCTTCCCGCACCTGCTGCAGATAGCGTGGATGGTAGAAACGCATCCCGCCCGCTCCCTGTACTATTGGCTCCAGAATCACCGCCGCCAGCTGCCGGTGATGCTGTTCAATCAGGCGGGCGAAATCATCGAAATCGCGCTCATCCCACTCATCATCAAAACCGCAGGCGGGAGCCGCCGCAAAGTGATGCTCGGGCAGATAGCCGCGCCACAGGCTGTGCATTGAGTTATCGGGATCGCACACCGACATCGCGGCAAAAGTATCACCGTGATAGCCGCGCTTCAGCGTCAGGAACTGCTGGCGGGTTTCGCCCCGACCCAGCCAGTACTGCAGCGCCATCTTCATCGACACTTCCACCGCCACCGAGCCGGAATCGGCCAGGAAGACGCACTCCAGCGGCTCAGGCGTTATCGCCACCAGCTGACGACAGAGCGCCACCGCCGCCGGGTGGGTAATGCCGCCAAACATCACGTGCGACATCTGTGTGACCTGCTCCGTCAGCGCCCGGTTCAGGCGCGGATGGTTATAGCCGTGGATCGCCGCCCACCATGATGACATCCCATCTACCAGCTCACGGCCATCGGCCATCTGCAGCTGAAAACCCTGCGCGGTAACAACCGGATAGCAGGGCAGTGGATCCTGCATTGAGGTGTAGGGATGCCAGATATGCTGGCGGTCAAAACGGGCATCATCTGAGGAAAAAACAGGGGTAGTCATCGGAGTTGTAAACCAAAATAAAAAAATATAGTTTACAAGTATACCCCTGCTTTTCGTCGGGATGACACCCTTTTCTGGAGTAAGTAATGGCTCAACGCTGGACAATTGCACAGGCGCAAGCGCTGTTTGATCAACCTTTTCTCGAACTGATGTTTCAGGCGCAACAGGTGCATCGTCAGCACTTCGACCCGCGCCAGGTGCAGGTCAGTACCCTGCTGTCGATTAAAACCGGTGCCTGTCCGGAAGATTGCAAATACTGCCCGCAGAGCGCGCGCTATAAAACCGGCCTGGAGTCGGAGCGTCTGATGGAAGTGGAAGAGGTGCTGACCTCCGCGCGTCAGGCCAAAGCCGCTGGTTCAACCCGTTTCTGCATGGGAGCCGCGTGGAAAAACCCGCACGAGCGCGATATGCCTTACCTGGAAAAGATGGTCGAAGGCGTGAAGGCGATGGGGATGGAAACCTGCATGACGCTGGGCACGCTCAGCGACGACCAGGCGCAGCGCCTGGCGGGCGCGGGCCTCGATTATTACAACCATAACCTCGACACCTCACCGGAATTCTATGGATCCATTATCACCACCCGCAGCTATCAGGAACGTCTGGATACGCTGGGTAAAGTGCGTGACGCCGGGATCAAAGTCTGTTCAGGCGGCATCGTTGGCCTGGGCGAAACCGTGAACGACCGTGCCGGTCTGCTGGTGCAGTTAGCCAACCTGCCGACACCGCCGGAGAGCGTGCCGATCAACATGCTGGTGAAAGTGAAAGGTACACCGCTGGCGGATAACGATGACGTCGAACCATTCGATTTTATCCGCACCATCGCGGTGGCGCGGATCATGATGCCGACCTCGCATGTGCGTCTCTCCGCGGGCCGCGAGCAGATGAGCGAGCAGACCCAGGCGATGTGCTTTATGGCCGGGGCGAACTCGATTTTCTACGGCTGCAAACTGCTGACCACACCGAATCCGGAAGAGGATAAAGACCGCGTGCTGTTCCGCAAACTGGGGCTGAACCCGGAACATACTCACACCCACCATGGCGATCAGCAGCAGGAACAGCAACTCAGCGAGCAGCTGTTTCATGCCGACACTGAACAGTTTTACAACGCGGCACTGTAATGAGCTGGCAGCAACGACTCCGGCAGGGGCTGGCGCAGCGCCGTGCGGCTGATGGCTGGCGGCAGCGTCGGGTTATCGATGAGCAATCGACCCGCACACTGCAGAGCGGTGGCCGCAACTATCTTCACTTCTCCAGCAATGACTATCTCGGCTTAACCCGCCATCCGGCGGTGATAGCCGGCTGGCAGCAGGGTGCGGCGCTGGCAGGCGCGGGGGCGGGCGCTTCAGGGCATGTCACCGGTTATCACCGTCAGCACGCCGATCTCGAGGCGCAACTGGCTGACTGGCTCGGCTACGACCGTGCGCTGCTTTTTATCTCTGGCTTCGCGGCTAATCAGGCGGTGATTCATCTGCTGGGTGAGAAAAACGATCGTATTCTGGCCGATAAGCTCAGCCATGCCTCGCTGCTCGACGCTGCCAGCCACAGCCCGGCGCAGCTGCGTCGTTTCAGTCACAACGCACCCGAGAGTCTGGCGGCGCGGCTCGCATTACCCTGCGAGGGGGAAACGCTGGTTGTGACCGAGGGCGTTTTCAGCATGGATGGTGACAGCGCGCCGTTGGCTGCACTGGTGCAACAGACGCGCCAGGCTGAGGGCTGGCTGCTGGTGGATGATGCGCACGGCATCGGTGTGGTGGGTGAGCAGGGGCGCGGCAGCTGCTGGCAGCAGGGCGTTAAACCGGAACTGCTGGTGGTCACTTTTGGCAAAGCCTTTGGCGTCAGCGGTGCCGCGCTGCTCTGTGATGCGGAGACTGCCGACTATTTCCTGCAGTTCAGCCGGCATCTGATCTACTCCACCGCGATGCCCGCCGCGCAGGCTGTTGCACTGCAGGCGGCGCTGCAGGTCATTCAGCAGGGCGATGCATTGCGCCAGCAGCTGCAGCAGAACATCCGGCATTTCCGGCGCGGCGCAGCCTCACTGCCGTGGCAACTGATGAACTCAGAGAGTGCGATCCAGCCGCTGCTGGTGGGTGAAAATAGCGATGCGATGACCCTCTCTCAGCGTCTGGCTGAAGCGGGCTGCTGGGTCAGCGCCATCCGGCCGCCCACCGTGCCGCCGGGAACGGCACGGCTGCGCATTACCCTGACGGCGGCACATCGCCCGGACGATATCGATCGGTTACTGGAGGTGCTGCATGACGCTGCGGATTGATAAGCAGGCGGTTGCACGCGCTTTTGGCCGGGCGGCCAGCCATTACGATGCCCATGCGGCGCTGCAACGCCTTAGCGGCGATGCGCTGCTGGCTCTCGCACCGGCTCACAGCGGGGTTCAACTGCTGGATGCCGGATGTGGCACCGGCTGGTACAGCAGGCTGTGGCGCGAACGCGGCAAACAGGTGACGGCACTGGATCTCTCGCCACAGATGCTGCAACAGGCGCGGGATAACGACGCGGCGCACTGCTATCTGGCGGGCGACATCGACGCGCTGCCGCTGGCGGATAACAGCATCGACCTGGTATGGAGCAACCTGGCGGTGCAGTGGAGTGAAGATTTGCCCGGCGCGCTGCGCCAGTTCCGGCGGGTGCTGCGACCCAATGGCACGCTGCTGTTTTCCACGCTGGGCGACGGTTCGCTGCAGGAGGTTCATGAAGCCTGGTCTCATCTGGATGCGTTGCCGCACGCCAACCGCTTTCTTAGCGAGCCGCAGATTGCAGCAGCCTGCCAGGCAGAGCAACTGCGTTGCAGCTCAGAGGAGGTGACGCTGCATTTCCCCGATGCGCTCAGCGCCATGCGATCCCTGAAGGGGATTGGGGCGACCCATCTGCATCAGGGCCGCGACGGGCAGATACTCACCCGGCGACGGCTTAACCAGTTAGAGGCGCACTGGCCGCGCGATCGGCACGGTTATCGCCTGAGTTACCATTTAATTTATGGAGTCACGCTTTCATGAAACGGTTTTTTATTACCGGCACCGACACTGAAGTCGGTAAAACTGTCGCCAGCGGCGCACTGTTGCAGGCCGCTGCCACAGCAGGCTTTCGCTGTGCGGGCTATAAGCCGGTTGCGTCGGGCTGTGAGATGACGCCAGAGGGGATCCGCAACAGCGATGCGCTGGCGTTGCAGCGATTCAGCAGTGTGCCGTTAACCTATCAGCAGGTGAATCCGCTGGCGTTTATGGAACCCACCTCGCCGCATATCGTCAGCGCTGAAGAGGGCAGACCGATTACCCATCTGGCCCTGTCAGCCGGTCTGGCGGCGCTGGAGCCACTGGCGGACTGGATTCTGGTGGAGGGCGCGGGCGGCTGGTACACGCCGCTGTCAGAGACACACACCTACGCAGACTGGGTAGTCAGCGAAAAGCTGCCCGTGATTCTGGTGGTGGGAATTAAGCTCGGCTGCATCAACCACGCGATGCTCACCGCAGAGGCGGTGCGGGCGCGTGGCCTGCCGCTGGTGGGGTGGATCGCCAACACTGTGGAACCGCCTGGCAAACGCTATCCCGAGTATCTCTCCAGCCTGAAAAACCGACTGCCTGCGCCCTGTCTGGGCACGATTCCGTATCTTACCGATGCGGCGCAGCAGGCGTCATGTGGTCACTACCTGACGCTTCCGGCGTAAGCCTCAGGCCACCGTCAGCCACTTATCGACGGTGTGGTCATCCAGCTGTTCCATGCTGCCCTGCGCCACATTGCGACCGCGGTGCAGCAGCAGAAAATAGTCTGCCACGCGACGGATCAGCGACAGTCGCTGTTCAAGGAGCAGGATGGTCAGCCCGTAGTCGAGATTAAGACGACGAATCAGGTTGCCCATCTCCTCTTCCAGCCACGGCGACATCCCGTCAGTCGGCTCATCCAGAATCAGCAGTTTGGGCTGCAGCACCAGTGCGCGCGCCAGGGCCAGCTGTTGCTGTTGATCGATCGGCAGATCGCCGCTGCGCTGCTGTCGCAGTGAATAAAGCGCCGGAAACAAATCAAATACCATTTCGGGAATGGCGCGATGGCGATCACGCTGGCTGGCCCCCGCCAGCAGGGCAATCAGCAGGTTATCTTCCACGCTCATCTGCGTAAAAATATGGCGGCCCTGTGGCACATAGCCAATGCCCATCTGCGCTCGCTGTTCAGCGGGCTGCAGCAGAAGATCTTCCGGCGGTGAGCCATCCTCTTTCCAGGAGATAGAGCCGCTGTTAATCGGCAGTCTGCCCATGATGCAGTTGACCAGCGTGGTTTTCCCCATGCCTTGACGACCCAGAACGCCCGTGCAGGTGCCAGGTGCCAGATCCAGATCCACATCCCACAGAATATGGTTCTGACCGTAAAATTGATTGACCGAACGTAGACTCAGCATCTGACACTCTCCTTCCCGATCATTAGCCTGATTGCATCCGCTCTCTGTCGTCTGGCAAACAAGTCATCAGCAACAGCTGTCTCGCTATTGCAGCACAGTGCGCGTGAAGCGCGTTGACGCCAGTCACTCCTGCAATTCTCAGGCCAGATCTAAAAACGGTCCTGATTCCGGCCGGGATGCCATGTTTAAGGGGTAAAAGTTGAGAAAAACTTATCAATTCCCCACGGTGGTCACGCCGCTGCACTTTTGCAGTGCCTCGGGGCGCTGTTTCTGGTGCAGACGGTGTGTTAAGAGGCAATAAGTCTGATTAAGAATCTTAGTGGATTGATGAAAATTTGCGTGATACATCAGGTGGACAATGAAAAATGCAGAATATTCCGTCAGCGGCTGACGTGAAATTTAACGCAAAAAAAATTATTTTCGAGGCGATGAAGGAGCAGGGAAAAATTATACACAGCTGATGGCGGCGGGGCTGCCATCACTTATCCACCATTCCTGTGGATAACCTTGTGCATTAGGTAATGAAAACCAGTTGGAAGCGAGGAAATACGCGGCCTGGTAACATTATGACGAGAATCTGGCCTTGTGACCTAAAGTAAATTAAATCAGTAGGTTATCAAAAAACAAGCCTGCGAATTATCTGTCAGGTAACCGAACTGTAATTTTGTGACGCTCTATTGACAAATGTTAAATCTGATCCGGGTCTGGGGATAACATTGCGCAACAGACTTTGTGCAATCGCTACGACGTCGCCGGTTCAAAAAGTCTCATTGTGCTGACATTAACAATGCATCATTACTGTTTTTATATCCAGTATTATTTTCTGGCAAAATCACCATAGCAGAGTAAAATAAGTGCCTGCCCGCCGACTTCTCCAGCAGGAACTGCATTCATGACCAAAGCCTTTAAATTGAATTCCGCCTTCAAACCTTCGGGCGATCAGCCTGAGGCGATCCGTCGCCTGGAAGAGGGGCTGGAGGATGGACTGGCCCATCAGACCTTATTGGGTGTGACGGGTTCTGGTAAGACCTTTACCGTCGCCAACGTGATTGCCGACCTCAACCGCCCGACAATGGTGCTGGCCCCGAACAAGACGCTGGCCGCTCAGCTTTATGGCGAGATGAAAGAGTTTTTCCCGGATAACGCCGTCGAGTTTTTCGTCTCTTATTACGATTATTACCAGCCTGAAGCCTATGTACCGAGCTCGGACACTTTTATTGAAAAAGATGCATCGGTTAACGAACACATTGAGCAGATGCGTCTCTCGGCCACCAAGGCGCTGCTGGAGCGGCGCGACGTTATCGTCGTCGCGTCGGTTTCGGCAATCTATGGTCTGGGCGATCCCGATCTCTATCTGAAAATGATGCTGCACCTCACCCGCGGCATGATTATTGATCAGCGTAGCATCCTGCGCCGCCTGTCAGAATTGCAATACACCCGTAACGATCAGGCGTTTCAGCGCGGTACTTTCCGCGTGCGTGGTGAAGTGATCGATATTTTCCCGGCAGAGTCGGACGATATTGCGCTGCGCGTTGAACTGTTTGATGAAGAGGTGGAGCGTCTGTCGCTGTTTGACCCGCTGACCGGTCAGATCGATTCTGTGGTGCCGCGTTTTACCATTTACCCAAAGACGCACTATGTCACGCCACGCGAGCGCATTCTGCAGGCAATGGAAGATATCAAAGTCGAGCTGGCGGACCGCCGCCGGGTGCTGCTTGAGAATAATAAGTTGCTGGAAGAGCAGCGCATTACCCAGCGTACCCAGTTTGACCTGGAGATGATGAGCGAACTGGGCTACTGCTCTGGCATCGAGAACTACTCGCGCTATCTTTCCGCACGCGGACCGGGCGAAGCCCCGCCGACACTGTTTGATTATCTGCCGGCGGATGGCCTGCTGGTGGTGGATGAGTCACACGTCACCATTCCGCAGATTGGCGGCATGTACAAAGGTGACCGGGCGCGTAAAGAGACGCTGGTTGAGTATGGCTTCCGCCTGCCGTCGGCGCTGGATAACCGTCCGATGAAGTTTGAAGAGTTTGAAGCACTGGCGCCGCAGACCATCTATGTTTCTGCCACGCCGGGCAAATATGAGCTGGAAAAATCGGGCGACGAAGTGGTCGATCAGGTGGTACGTCCTACCGGCCTGCTGGACCCCATCATTGAAGTGCGCCCGGTCGGGACGCAGGTCGACGATTTGCTGTCAGAAATCCGTCAGCGCGTGGCAATCAACGAACGTGTGCTGGTCACGGTGCTGACCAAACGCATGGCTGAAGATCTCACCGAGTATCTGACGGAGCATGGCGAGAAGGTGCGTTATCTGCACTCCGATATCGACACTGTGGAGCGTATGGAGATTATTCGCGACTTACGTCTGGGGGAGTTTGATGTGCTGGTGGGCATCAACTTACTGCGTGAGGGTCTGGATATGCCGGAAGTCTCTCTGGTCGCGATTCTGGATGCGGATAAAGAGGGCTTCCTGCGTTCTGAACGATCGCTGATTCAGACCATTGGTCGTGCGGCGCGTAACATCAACGGTAAGGCGATTCTTTACGGCGATAAAATTACGCCGTCGATGGCACGCGCCATTGAAGAGACCGAGCGTCGCCGTGAGAAGCAGCAACTGCACAACGAGCAAAACGGCATTGTGCCGCAGGGGCTGAACAAGAAGATCACCGATATTCTGGAACTGGGTAACAACATAGTGAAAACCCGCGGCAAAGCGAAACCGGCACGTCCTGGCGAAGCCCAGGCACTGGCCGATTTCAAGCTGCTAACGCCGCAGGCTCTGCAGAAAAAGATTCACGAGCTGGAAGGGCAGATGCAGCAGCACGCGCAGAACCTGGAGTTCGAACAGGCTGCAAATGTGCGTGATCAGCTGCATGAGCTGCGAACGCTGTTTATTGCGGCCTCGTAGCGCCGTCAAAGCCCTGAATGGCGTGTTCCAGCGCCACCCGTAATAGCTGGCGGTCGTGACGATATTTGATGTCGGCGGCCTCCAGCGGTTCACGGACAATCAAACGGTTTTCAATGCCCTCTGTTGCCACTGACGGGCCGACCACCACCGCATCAATGACTCGCTTGCCAATGTAACGCTCCATCATCTGAAGCTTATCAGCCACAGACAGACTGGCGGCAGCGGGACTGAGCTCACGGCCCAGATTGCCGATAAACACCATGGTGGCGGGCGTGCGACGCAATGCCTGCGCCATCTCTTCCATCAGCAGAATCGGCATCAGGCTGGTGTAAAAACTGCCTGGACCAATCAGGATCAGATCCGCGCCACCTATCGCCTGCAATGCTTCCCGCGTGGGCTGGACATTGGGATGCAGCATCAATTCCTGTGGCGGCTGTTTCATCTCGTCAATGGCGGTTTCACCGTAAACCATATTACCTTCGGCATCCATCGCCACCAAATCCACCGGCTGTTCTGACATCGGGATTAAAAAGGCATCCACTTTCAGCAGGTTGCGGATGATATTAATCGCTTCAAGCGGGCGTACACTCAAATGATCCAGCGCCCGCAGCATAAGGTTACCGAGATTGTGTCCGGCCAGTTCGCCGTTACCGGCAAAGCGATACTCAAACATCGCTGAGGCGACGCTGGGTTCCGCAATCAGCTGGTTAAGGCAGTTACGCATGTCGCCCCAGGCGATCCCGCCTTCGGAGCGGCGAATACGGCCGGTTGATCCGCCGTTGTCGGTGGTGGTGACGATACCGGTGAGACGCGAGCCCAGCGGGGAAAGGGCAGACATCACGCGGCCTAAACCGTGTCCGCCTCCCAGTGCCACAACGCGATCAAGATCGGCCAGTGTGCGATTCATACTTCTCCTTAAAATCCATTCGCGTGGCGAGGCTCTAAACGCTAAGCCCGCGCGGATGACATGCGTCAAAATCTGGATCGCATTTTAACGTATCCTGTCGCTAACATGCGGTGAAAATTCGATATGTATAAGAATATATAGCGAAAAGAGCACATGGAAGAGTGGCGAAATACACGCTACCATCATGCTTACCGCGCTGATCAACGGGTCAGCGTACACTCAAGCCTGAATGCCTAAGTCTGCGGATAGGGGGTTCAGGCCGTAGCCATCGAGCTGCCAGGGTGCAGGAAGAAATGACTGCATCTCCCAATCTGGAAAGGTGTTCTGGTGTCACAATTTACTGATGCATACGCGCGTAAGTTCTATTACCTGCGCCTGTCGGTCACGGATGTCTGTAATTTCCGCTGTACCTACTGCCTGCCTGACGGCTACAAACCGCAGGGAATTCGTAACAAAAGCTTTCTCTCTCTGGATGAAATCCGCCGTGTCACGCGGGCCTTCGCCGCTGCCGGCACCGAAAAAGTGCGGCTGACCGGCGGTGAGCCGTCGCTGCGCCGTGATTTCACCGACATCATTGCGGCGGTCCGTGAAAACGCTTCTATCCGCCAGATCGCGGTGACCACTAACGGCTACCGGCTGGCGCGTGATGTGAAGCAGTGGCGCGATGCGGGTTTAACCGCACTTAACGTCAGCGTCGACAGTCTGGATGCCCGTCAGTTTCACGCTATTACCGGTCAGGATAAATTCCATCAGGTGATGAGCGGCATCGATGCCGCGCTGGACGCCGGTTTTCGCCAGGTCAAAGTCAATAGTGTGTTGATGCGCGATCTCAACAGCCGTAATCTGGCGACGTTCCTCGACTGGATCCGCACCCGCCCGATCCAGCTGCGCTTTATCGAACTGATGGAAACCGGCGACGGCGGCACGCTGTTCCGCGATCAGCACGTTTCCGGCATGGTGATCCGCGATCAACTGATCGCCCAGGGCTGGCAGCGCCGCGAAAGTGGACGCAGTGACGGGCCGGCGCAGGTCTTTTACCATCCCGATTATGTCGGCGAGATTGGCCTGATCATGCCTTACGCCAAAGATTTCTGTGCCAGCTGCAACCGTCTGCGTGTCTCAGCGCACGGTAATCTTCACCTGTGCCTGTTTGGTGACGGCGGCGTACCGCTGCGCGACCTGCTGGCGTCCGATGAGCAGCAGGCCGAACTGCAGGCGCGCATTGCCAGCAGCCTGGGGCAGAAAAAGCAGACCCACTTCCTGCATCAGGGCAACACCGGCATCACACAGAATCTCTCTTACATTGGCGGCTAATTTCAGGAGGAAGTATGGGTAAACCAGCCAGCGAATTTCAGGCATTGCAGATGGCGGTGATGACGGTGTCAGATCGTCGCGATGCCAGCAACGATACCTCCGGCGACTACCTGCGCGAGGCGGCAGCAGAAGCGGGCCATGAGGTGGTTGATCACGCCATCGTGCCGGATAATCTCTACCGCATCCGCGCCACCGTGTCGCGCTGGATCGCCAGTGAAGATGTACAGGTGGTGATTATTAATGGCGGCACCGGCTTTAACCTGAAAAACAGCACGCCGGAAGCCCTGCTGCCACTGTTTGATCGCGAGATTGACGGCTTTGGCGAACTGTTCCGGATGGTCTCCTATGAAGAGATTGGCGGTTCAACATTGCAGTCGCGCGCCGTTGCCGGTCTGGCCAATGGGACGCTGATTCTGGCTGTGCCGGGATCGACAAGCGCCTGCCGTACTGCCTGGGAGCGGATTATTGCTGATCAGCTTGATGCGCGCACCGCGCCCTGTAATTTTGTCTCACATCTGAAGAAACGGTAAGAACGGTAAGTATGTCTCAACTCACACACATTAACGCCGCGGGCGAAGCACACATGGTGGATGTCTCCGCCAAGGCTGAAACCGTGCGCGAAGCGCGGGCAGAAGTGCTGGTGCTGATGCAGCCTGAAACGCTGCAGATGATTATGGAAGGCAGCCACCACAAAGGGGATGTCTTTGCCACGGCGCGCATCGCCGGGATTCAGGCAGCAAAACGCACCTGGGAGCTGATTCCGCTCTGTCATCCGCTGATGCTGAGCAAAGTGGAAGTGAATCTGGAAGCGGAACCGGATCATAATCGGGTTCGAATTACCACGCTCTGTCGCCTCACCGGCAAAACCGGCGTCGAGATGGAAGCGCTGACGGCCGCCTCGGTTGCCGCCCTCACCATCTACGACATGTGCAAAGCGGTACAGAAAGATATCGTCATCGATCAGTTGCGTTTAATCAGCAAGAGCGGCGGTAAAAGCGGCGATTTCCAGGCGGTCGCGCATGATTAAGGTGCTGTTTTTTGCCCAGGTGCGTGAGCTGACCGGCACGGCATCACTTGAGGTCGGTGCTGATTACCCGGATGTGGCCACGCTGCGCAGTGCGCTGGCCGACCGCAACGATCGCTGGGCGCTGGCGCTGGAGTCAGGCAAACTGCTGGCGGCGGTCAATCAGACGCTGGTGCCGATGACGCATCCGCTGCACGCCGGGGATGAAGTCGCCTTTTTCCCGCCCGTGACCGGAGGCTGAGATGGAAACGCAGATTCGCGTTGGCCCTGCACCCTTTGATATGGCGGAAGCGTATCGCTGGCTGGCGGCCTGTGATGAAGATGGTGCGGTGGTAACCTTTACCGGCAAAGTCCGCAACCACAATCTGGGTGATAACGTGGCGGCGTTGACGCTGGAGCACTATCCCGGCATGACCGAAAAAGCGCTGCAGGAGATTGTGGATGCGGCGCGCGAACGCTGGCCACTGCAGCGGGTTACCGTGATTCATCGCGTCGGCGAACTGTTTCCCGGCGATGAAATCGTGCTGGTGGGTGTGACCAGTGCGCATCGCAGCAGCGCCTTTTCTGCCGCAGAGTTCATCATGGATTACCTGAAAACCCGCGCCCCCTTCTGGAAGCGTGAAGCGACTGAGCAGGGCGATCGCTGGGTGGACGCCCGCGACAGCGATCACCAGGCAGCTCAGCGCTGGGACTAAGGCGGCGTTAATGGCTCAGCGGGCCAGACCCTTTTCGCCCGCTGAGTCTCCTCTGTGTATCCACACGCCACTGCCAGAAAACACGCTTATCACGTCGCTTAAGGCTGCTTTAGCTGCTCCGCCGGGCCAAACCCGGTCTGGCCGTGGCTGTGTTCACCACCGCCAGTGGTGCGCTTCA
Source organism: Pantoea sp. MHSD4 (assembly GCF_021043305.1). Classification (NCBI taxonomy): domain Bacteria; kingdom Pseudomonadati; phylum Pseudomonadota; class Gammaproteobacteria; order Enterobacterales; family Erwiniaceae; genus Pantoea; species Pantoea sp. MHSD4. The sequence goes on from NZ_JAJNDH010000002.1 coordinate 374,668, forward strand.
GCTGAATAACCTGACCCTTTTCCCAGGCATTGGCGCCCGGTGCCGCCGGATGCGCTACGATATCCGCTCGTTCGGCACGGATCTGTTTACTGTCGACGTCAAAGCGGCGATCGCGGTCTGCCAGCAGTCGCGAATCCATCTGACCATCCGCTGTAAAGCCCATCATCAAGGCCGGAATGCCAATTGGCAGCGTTTTATCACGATCCGTGTGCCAGGTGTGCCAGGTCTTTCCGTAGGTGTTCGCGATGCGTGTCATCAGGGCATGGTCGGCGGCGGCGGGTAAGCCCGGCGCAATCAGCGTGCCCGATTTCACCTCATACTGATGGCTGTGCCACAGTTTCTTCTCTTCCGGCGGCAGGGTCTTAAACAGCCGTTCGCTGATAATGTACTCCACGCCCATCAGCCGTGCGTCGCGCGTATTGCCGTCGTAAATCACCGCCTGCATCACATCGTCGTTCAGCACGGTGACATAGTGGTGCGCCTCCATCTGACCGTTCCTGTCGCCGTTATAAAAATGGAAGCCATCGAGATAGGTGTTAATGGCGTCGATAGGCGGACGTGACTGCATCACGCTGGCACCCGTCTCCAGCACCTTAAGCGAGGAGGAGGTAGGCGCGCCCGGTGACTGCACCTGGGCAGGCGTATTATTGGCGCCGCAGCCGGTTAATAACAGGCTGAAGGCCGCAACAGGCCAGAGTTTAAACATCGTAAGTTCCTTTAACGTTAAAAAAGGTAACCTTAGTTCAGTTCTCGCCTGCCTGCGAAACGCTGGCAATGGTAGAGTAGGGCTTTCGTTCATTCTGAGGACAGGCATGTCATCCACCCCGATTCTGCAACGTCTGACACTGGTCGCCGCACTGGTGCTGGCGGGTTGTAGCAGCAAGAAAACCCCTGAGGCGCCCGTGCGGCAGCCCGAAGATGTCAAAGCGCAGATCCAGCGACTGCTGCCGTCGCACGTCAGTAATAAAGCCGCATGGAGTGACGACATCTACACCACCTTCCGCACGCAGCAGATCGATCCCAGCGCCAGTAATCTCTGCGCAGTCATCGCCGTAGCGGATCAGGAGAGCAACTTCAGCGCGGAGGCCACCGTACCGGGCCTGCCAAAAATTGCCTGGGGCGAGATCAACCGCCGTGCGGCGCAGGTGCATGTGCCGGCCTTCCTGGTGCGCACCGCACTGCTGATCAAGTCGCCGACCGGGGAAAGTTACGCGGCCCGTCTGGACAAGGTGCGCAGTGAAAAAGATCTCAGCGCTATCTTTGATGACCTGATCGACATGGTGCCGATGGGCCAGACGCTGTTCGGTAATCTCAACCCTATCCACACCGGCGGGCCGATGCAGGTCAGCATTGCGTTTGCCGAAGCACACGCCAAAGGCTACCCGTGGCCGATCGATGGCACCATCCGCCGCGAAGTCTTTACCCGTCACGGCGGAATCTACTTCGGCACTATGCATCTGCTCGGCTACCCGGCTGACTACAGTCAGCCGCTCTACCGCTTTGCCGATTACAATGCGGGCTGGTACGCCAGTCGCAATGCGGCCTTCCAGGCGGCGGTGTCACGCGCCACCGGCATGAAGCTGGCGCTGGATGGGGATCTGATTCTTTATGGATCGGATGCGGCAGGGGGGACTGAACTCGCGGTGCGCACACTGTCGAAGCAGATCGACATGAGCAACAGCGATATTCGCCGCGATCTGGAGAAAGGGGAAAAAGCGTCGTTCAGCGACAGTGAACTCTGGAAACAGGTCTTTACCCTGGCGGACAAAATGGCGGGTCGCAAACTCCCGCGTGAAATGCTGCCGGGCATCAAGCTGGAAAGCCCGAAAATCACCCGTAATCTGACCACGGCGTGGTTTGCGCAGCGCGTTGACAGCCGCTATCAGCAGTGCCTGTCGCGCCGTTAAGCGGCATGTTGTGGCGCAGTTGAGCTGAGCTGTGCCACACTTAGCCACTGGCATGTCTCCCGGTTGGGAGCGCATCTGTTCATCCGTCTAACAAGAGGTGCATCATGGACCGATATCCAAGAAATGATTCCATCGTTCAATCCGCATCTCGCGGTTTACAAGCCTATATGGCGCAGGTTTATGGCTGGATGACCTGTGGTCTGTTACTGACCGCGTTTGTCTCCTGGTATGCTGCGCGCACGCCTGCAGTGATGGAGATGGTGTTTGCCAATCGCATCACTTTCTTCGGGCTGATTATCGCGCAGCTGGCACTGGTCTTTTTCCTGTCAGGTATGGTGCATCGCCTGAGTGGGGCAGTGGCTACCGGACTGTTTATGCTCTATTCGGCCCTCACCGGCTTGACCATGGCGAGTATCTTCCTGGTTTACACCTACTCCTCCATCGCCAGCACCTTCTTTGTTACGGCGGGGATGTTTGGTGCGATGAGCTTCTACGGCTACACCACCAAACGCGATCTGAGCCGTTTTGGCAGCCTGCTGTTTATGGCGCTGATTGGCATTGTACTGGCGTCGCTGGTGAACTTCTGGCTGAAAAGCCCGGCGCTGATGTGGGCGATTACCTATATCGGCGTGGTGGTGTTCGTGGGATTAACGGCGTATGACACGCAGAAGCTGAAAAATATTGGTGAGCAGATCGATGCCCGCGACACGGAGAACCTGCGTCGCTACTCGATTATGGGTGCACTGACGCTCTATCTCGACTTCATCAACCTGTTCCTGATGCTGCTGCGGATTTTCGGCAACCGCCGTTAAGTCAGTGAGTCATTAGCAGGGAGGCGCATTATCTGCGCCTCCCTTTTTTTACGACTTCTGCAATTTCTGTTCGTTCTTCTGACGCAGATGCTTCGCCCGACTCTCCAGCCCCAGATAGAGCACCAGCGCTAACAGCAGCGGCAGGATAAAGTAGAGCACGCGATACGCCAGCAGCCCCGCAATAATGGTGCCATGCGAGACGTGCTGACCGCTGAGCAGCGCCAGGAAAACCGCTTCCAGCACGCCAATACCCGCCGGAATATGCACGATTACGCCCGCGATACTGCTGATCAGCAGCACGCCCAGCACCATCGGATAGCCTGTGTCACGTCCCAGCAGCAGCCAGATAATCGCGCCCATCACCATCCAGTTGGCGCAGGACACTGCGAACTGCAGCAGCGCCATGCGCAGCGAAGGCAGCTGCAGCGTCTGGCCTTTTACCGTCCAGCGCCGCTGCTTTGAGAAAGCGCAGGCCCAGAGATAAACCGCCACCAGCACCAGCAGAACCCCGCCAATCAGCCGCAGTGTGGTCTCGCCGATAAACCAGCCGCTGGGGATCGAGACCATGCCCGCACTGAACACCACGCCTGCCAGCAGAATATAGCCCAGCCAGTTGGTCGCGATGCTCAGGGAGAAGATGCGGGTGATGGTGCCGCTATCGAGACCGAGTCTGGAGTAAAGCCGGTAGCGCATCGCTACGCCGCCGACCCAGGTGCTCAGCGTCAGGTTAAAGGCATAACAGATAAACGACACCAGCATCACCTGACGCTTCGCCAGTTTGTGGCCGCAGTAGGCGCGGCCAATCAGGTCATAGCAGCCATACACCAGGTAACTCAGCACCACCAGTCCGGCGGCGGTCAGCACCACAAAACGGTTGTAATTAACGATGACGTTATAAACATCTTCCCAGTTCACTTTGCGGGCATAAACCACCAGCAAAACCACCACCGCGATGAAAAACAGTACGGTGAGGATTTTTTTCGCCAGTTGCCAGCGTGGATGTTTTTTTGCCATCAGGATTTTGCTCCCGGATTATCAGCTTCAACGCGATCCTGCGTTTCCATTTCAGGTTGTACCGGCGGACTCACCTGAGCCAGCAAGGGCGTATGCGCCGGAAGCCAGCCCGCGATGGCCGGGAAATGGCGCAGGAAGTGAAACACCACCACGCTTTTACTCAGTTGCCACCAGTTTCGCGGTGGCAGGTGCTCCTCCTGGACGCGCTTGCAATCGTTGGCCAGCAGCGCTTCGAGGTTGTCACGCAGCGTCTGATTAAAGGGATGATCGTGAATGATCAGGTTGGCTTCCAGGTTTAAAGAGAGGCTGAGCGGATCGAGATTGCTGGAGCCGACGGTGGCCCAGTGATCGTCTTTTACAGCAATCTTGCCGTGCAGCGGACGACGAATATATTCATACACTTCGACGCCGCCATCGACCAGATAGTTATAGAGCAGCTCCGCACCCACTTTTACTATCGGCATATCTGGCTCGCCCTGAACGATCAGGCGTACCCGGACGCCACGCTGTGCGGCATTACGCATCTCACGCAGCAGCCGGTAGCCAGGAAAGAAGTAGGCGTTGGCAATAATGACATCCCGCTTCGCCTCGCGCAGCATCTCCAGATAATGCACTTCGATGTCGTCGCGATGCTCGTCGTTATCGCGATAGACATAGAGTACCTGGGCATCGCCAGGTGTAGCGTTCACTGCCGGACGATGAGAACGCGAGCCCCACCAGCGGCGGGTAGGCTGCTCGCTGCCAATCGCCTGTTGCAGATAGCGTGCGATGTCGGCCACAACCGGGCCTTTGACCTGCACTGAGTAATCCTGTTTTGCCTCCGGGCCATAATCGGTGTTGTGCTCAGCCGAGAAGTTGATGCCGCCCACAAAGGCGACGACATCATCCACCACCACGGTTTTGCGGTGCAGACGGCGGAATACGTTGGTGCGCATCCCCATCACCAGCGGACGGGGATCGTAATAGATGAAACGTACGCCCGCGCTGGTCAGGCTGTTCACAAATTTATCTGAGAGTTCAGCGGAGCCATAACCATCGACCATTACTTCAACCCGCACGCCGCGCTGTGCCGCAGCCAGCAGCTCACGGTGCAGAGCGTTGCCTACCTCATCCTCAAACAGAATAAAGGTTTCAATTAATACCGTGCGTTCTGCCCGCTGAATCGCGCCAAAGACGCGCGGGAAAAACGCTTCGCCATTTTCCAGCAACAGCAGCCGGTTGCCTTCCTGCCAGCTAAAATTCATAGGTGGATCTCCACGGCCAGCGGTGCATGGTCCGACAGATGTGACCAGGGTTTACGTGGCAGCGCCCACGGATGACTGACCGTGGCGTTGCGCACATAGATGCGGTCAAGTCGCAGGATCGGGAAGCGTGCCGGAAAGGTCCGCGCCGGGCGTCCGGTTTTCATGCTGAATACCTCTTTCAAACCCGCACCCTGTTTTAAAATTGAGTTAGCGCGTCGCTGCCAGTCGTTGAAATCACCCGCCACGACGACCGGTGCGTCGGGCGGCAGCGAGTTAACCATTTCACATATTTTCTTCATCTGCGCGTGACGATGCGCTTCTTTCAGGCCCAGATGTACGCAGATGACATGCAGCGTGCCGTGCGGTTCCGGCAGGGCAATCTGGCAATGCAGCATGCCGCGATTTTCACTGCCTGCCACCGAGATATCCCGGTTTTCATATTCGGTGATGGGGAAGCGTGACAGCACCGCATTGCCATGATGTCCCTCCGGATAGACCGCATTTCGCCCATAGGCGAAATCGTTCCATATGGTGTCGGCCAGAAACTCATAATGCGGAGAATCGGGCCACGCCTCATGATTAAGGGCGTGGATAGCATGCGTGCCCATTACCTCCTGGAGAAAGACCACATCCGCCTCTGTTGCGCGAACGGCGTCGCGTAATTCGGGCAGGATGAATCGGCGATTAAACGGGGCGAAACCCTTGTGTGTATTGATCGTCAGGACTTTTATTGAAAATCCTTGCGTGTTTTGTGGCATACTCGCGACGCACTCCTTTTCATCATCATCAGAATCAAAGTGTAGTCTTTGTCACAAATGGGTGGTGAAAGAGGGCAATAATTAGGGCGTTATCCGAAAATTGTTTTACATTGAGGAAATCGTTTCCGGCTTCTGCCGGTAGCACTTGGGCGACCTGTTGGGTCTGCCAGGAGAACTGAATGAAATGGTCTAATCGTATTCAAATCATCACGGGTCAAACGTTATTGCATATTGCTATGCATTTACTGGTGATCGCTGCGCTGATCTGGGGCTGGAAGCACAAGGCTCTGGTTGATGTCTGCAGTACGCTGGTGGCGATGTATGCACTGGTTTTTGTTGCCATGCTGGTAACACAGCGCATCCCACGTTTACGTACTCTCGGCGATTATCTTGAAGAAGCGACCACCACTTACTACTTTGGCGCTGCCATGATGACACTGTTCCTGGTGTCGCGAATTTACCACAACAACCTGCTGCTGGCCTGTCTCGGCGTAGTGATGTTGCTGGGTCCGGCGCTGGTCTCGCTGCTGGCGAAAGAGCCGCCGCGGCGAATCGAAAACAAACGTAGTTAAGTTGAAGGCCACCGGAAGGTGGCCTTCCTGTTTTCAGGCGGTTAAGTTGTGTCAGTAAATGTGAGCTATCTCGCACACTGTCTATAAAGCTGATACACTCGCTCGCTTACGCATCGTAGTTTGTGCCCTTTTCACGCGTCAGCCCCAGCTGGCGTCATTATCCCTCTGAAAACTACACCGTGAATCACGGCCAGAGCGGACCGGAGTAAATCACGTAATGTCTTTTGACTCTCTCGGCCTGAGTGCCGATATTTTGCGCGCGGTCGCCGAACAAGGCTACAGCGAACCTACACCTATCCAGCGCCAGGCGATTCCTGTGGTGCTGGCTGGCCGCGATCTGCTGGCGAGTGCCCAGACCGGCACCGGCAAAACGGCCGGCTTTACTTTACCGCTGTTACAGAAACTCTCAGCCACTGCCACGCCAATCCGCGGTCGTCGCCCGGTGCGCGCCCTGATCCTGACCCCAACCCGTGAACTCGCGGCGCAGGTCGGTGAAAACGTCAGCGACTACAGCAAGTATCTTTCGCTGCGTTCGATGGTGGTGTTTGGTGGTGTCAGCATCAATCCCCAGATGGTCAAGCTGCGTGGCGGCGTTGATATTCTGGTCGCAACACCAGGCCGCCTGCTGGATCTGGCGCAACAGAATGCCGTTGACCTGTCACAGGTCGAAGTTCTGGTGCTGGATGAAGCGGACCGCATGCTGGATATGGGCTTTATCCATGATATCCGTCGTGTGCTGGCGCGCCTGCCGGCGAAACGTCAGAACCTGCTGTTCTCTGCCACCTTCTCTGATGAGATTAAAGGTCTGGCTGAGAAACTGCTGACCAATCCGGAAATGATTGAAGTGGCTCGCCGCAACACCGCCTCTGAGCAGGTTGCGCAGCAGGTGGCTTTCGTTGATAAGAAGCGCAAGCGTGAACTGTTGTCGCAGCTGATTGGCGAAGGTAACTGGCAGCAGGTGCTGGTCTTCACCCGTACCAAACACGGCGCGAACCACCTTGCCGAGCAACTGGGCAAAGATGGCATCAGCGCTGCAGCCATTCATGGCAACAAGAGCCAGGGTGCACGTACCCGTGCGCTGGCCGACTTTAAGTCAGGCGGTATTCGCGTGCTGGTTGCGACCGATATCGCGGCCCGTGGCCTGGATATTGAAGAGCTGCCACACGTCGTGAACTACGAGCTGCCTAACGTCGCCGAAGATTATGTTCACCGTATTGGCCGTACAGGTCGTGCAGCCGCGACCGGTGTCGCACTGTCGCTGGTCTGCGTCGATGAGCATAAACTGCTGCGTGATATTGAGCGTCTGCTGAAGCGTGAAATCCCGCGTCTGGCCGTTGAAGGTTATGAACCCGATCCGAGCATCAAAGCGGAGCCGATCATTAATGGTCGTCAGCAGCAGTCTCGCGGCGGTGCAGGTGGCGGCGGCCGGGGTCGTGGTCAGGGCGGACAGGGTGCAGGCGCATCGCGTTCATCTTCATCCGGCGACAAGCGTCCTCAGGCGCGTCGTCAGAGCCAGGCCGCGCCTCAGGGCGATAAGCCCGCGTCGCGTCCGCGTCGTCCGGCAGCCGCGAAGCGTACCGGTAACGTCTGAGTATGAGGGTTTTACTGGCGCCGATGGAGGGCGTGCTGGATTCACTGGTGCGCCAGCTGTTATCGGAAGTGAACGACTACGATCTCTGCATCACTGAGTTTTTGCGCGTGGTCGATCAACTGCTGCCGGTAAAATCTTTCTACCGTCTCTGCCCCGAACTGCATAACGCCAGCCGCACGCCTTCAGGCACGCGGGTGCGTATGCAGCTGCTGGGGCAGCATCCCGAATGGTTAGCCGAGAACGCCGCACGCGCGGTGGAGCTGGGTTCCTGGGGTGTTGATCTCAACTGTGGGTGTCCCTCTAAACTGGTCAACGGCAGCGGAGGCGGCGCGACCCTTCTTAAAGATCCCGATCTGATTTATCGCGGCGCGAAAGCGATGCGTGAAGCCGTCCCTGCGGATTTACCGGTAACGGTAAAAGTGCGGCTCGGCTGGGATTCCAGTGCCCGCAGTCTGGAGATTGCCGATGCGGTTCAGCAGGCGGGAGCCAGCGAGCTGACGGTGCATGGGCGGACCAAAGAAGAAGGCTATCGCGCAGAGGCGATCAACTGGCAGGCAATTGGCGAGATTCGTCAGCGGCTGCGCATTCCGGTGATTGCCAACGGCGAGATCTGGGACTGGCAAAGCGCGCAAAATTGTATGGCAGTGACGGGCTGCAGTGCGGTAATGATTGGCCGTGGTGCACTGAACATCCCCAACCTGAGCCGGGTGGTGAAATACAACGAACCACCGATGTCCTGGACGGATGTGGTGCGGTTACTGCAGAAGTACAGCCGGCTGGAGAAGCAGGGCGATACCGGCCTCTATCACGTGGCGCGTATCAAACAGTGGCTGGGTTATCTGCGCAAAGCCTATGGCGAAGCCGATGGCTTATTCAGTGAAATCCGCGCGTTAAAAAACTCCGGCGATATTGCGCAGGCAATCGATCGTCACGCGATTGTTCACGGTTTGTGATAAAAAATCAGGCGACCCCTTCGCGACCTGACGGTATAGTGGGCAAAATTTCCTATACCACTAGCCTGCTATGTCTGACACCGCTGTACTGAGCAACAGCCAGCTCAACAAACGAATCCTCTCCGTTATTATCTTCACTTTCTTCTGTTATCTCTCCGTCGGACTGCCGCTGGCCGTACTGCCGGGCTTTGTCAAAAATCATCTTGGCTTCAGCTCCTTTATTGCCGGACTGATTATCAGCATTCAATATTTTGCGACGCTGCTCAGTCGTCCGCAGTCGGGCCGTCTGGCCGATCGGCTGGGGCCAAAACGGGTGGTGATGCTGGGACTGCTCTGCTGCGGCATGAGCGGGGTGCTGACTATCGTGGCCGCAATGCTGAGCAGCTGGCCGTGGCTGAGTCTGGCGCTGCTGGCTATCGGGCGACTGTTTCTCGGGGTAGGCGAAAGCTTCAGCAGCACGGGCTCTACGCTGTGGGGCATGAATATCGTCGGGCCGTTGCAGACCGCGCGCGTCATCTCCTGGAACGGTGTCGCCACGTATCTGGCGATGGCTGTGGGTGCACCGCTGGGCGTGCTGCTCAACAATCAATTTGGCATGAGTGGATTTGCCGGACTGATTGCGCTGATGGGCGTCGCCGGTTATCTGATGGCCAGCCGCAAACCGTCGGTCACCGTCAGCGTCGGCGAGCGCATTCCGTTTCACCGCGTCTTCTCCCGCGTCTGGCTTTATGGTCTGGCGCTGGGCTTCGGCACGATCGGTTTTGGCGTCATCGCGACCTTTATTACCCTCTATTTTGCCAGTCGTGACTGGCAGGGCGCAGCCTATGCGCTAACGCTGTTCAGCCTGGGTTTTGTGCTGGTGCGGCTGGGGTTTGGTCGCTTTATTACCCGCTTTGGTGGATTGCGTGTGTCGCTATTCTCTTTTCTGCTGGAGTGTCTGGGACTGCTGATTATCTGGCAGGCGGATAGCGCCTGGCTGGTGGGCGTGGGCGCATTCCTGACCGGCAGCGGTTTTTCGCTGGTCTTTCCGGCGCTGGGTGTTGAGGCGGTAAAAAGGGTTGAGCGTCAGGATCAGGGCTCGGCGCTGGGAACCTATTCCGCTTTCCTCGATCTTGGGCTGGGTTTAACCGGCCCGGTGGCGGGACTGTTTATCGGACACTGGGGAATGCAGTCGGTTTATCTGGCTGCTGCGATGATGGTGCTGGGCGCATTACTGATTACGCTGCGGCTCTATGGGCAACAACGGCTCAGCGCCTGATTATGGTCAGCATTGGCTCACCCCCTGACTGGTGGTGAGCCAGAGATGCATCAGAAATGGGTAAACAGCCAGTAGAGCAGGGCGGAAAGCAGAATAGAAACCGGCAGTGTTAATATCCAGGCGACAGCCAGATTACGCAAGGTTGAAAACTGCAGACCTGAGCGGTTGGCCGCCATGGTGCCTGCCACGCCAGACGACAGCACATGTGTAGTCGACACCGGCAGGCCAAAGCCATCCGCTGCGCCTATCGTCATCATCGCCACCAGTTCGGCGCTGGCACCCTGCGCATAGCTCAGGTGCGTTTTCCCAATTCGTTCTCCCACTGTCACCACAATTCTGCGCCAGCCCACCATGGTGCCAAGACCCAGCGCAATCGCCACCACCACTTTCACCCACATCGGGATAAAGCGGGTGGCGCTGTCGAGTTCCGCTTTCACCGCCTTAAGGTTGCGTTCCGTCTCCTGTGGCATTGCAACTTTCGTGTTTTGCAGATGCTTAATCGACTCTGAGGCCAGATACATCTGGTTGCGGGTGTTGGTCACCGCCTGAGCAGGAATATTGTCCATGGAGCCGTAACGGCGAATCTGATCGCCTACCTCGTTCAGCGTCCTCGCCAGCGCCGGCAACACATCGGCATTCATCTGGTTACTGCCGACAAAGCCGGTCAGCACGTCGCGGGCCGCCGGCGGGTTCGCCGTCGCCGGTTGCAGCTGCAACAGCTGATGCGCGGTCACTTCAGTCAGCGCGGCTACGCGTGGGATCTGATCGGCAGGCAGCGATCGGTTGAGGGCGTAGGCGATCGGCATGGTACCGACCAGGATCAGCATAATCAGCCCCATCCCTTTCTGCCCATCGTTGGAGCCGTGCGCAAATGAGACGCCGGTACAGGTCAGGATTAGCAGGCCACGAATCCAGACCGGTGGTGGTTGATCGCTTTTTGGCGCCTGATAAAGCTGCCGATTGCGGATAAAGATCTTCATTACCCAGAGCAACAGCCCGGCGCAGACAAAGCCGACCACCGGTGACAGTAGCAGAGCGTAGCCCACCTTCAGCGCCTGATCCCAGTCTACGCCGCTCACACCGCTGCGCCCGTGCAGCATGGCGTTGGCAACCCCGACGCCAATAATCGAGCCAATCAGGGTATGCGACGACGACGACGGCAGGCCGAAATACCAGGTGCCGAGATTCCAGATAATGGCGGAGAAAAGCAACGCATAGACCATGGCGAAGCCGTTGCCGCTGCTGGCCTGCAGGATCAGCTCGACCGGCAGCAGCGAGATAATGCCAAATGCAACCACGCCGCTGGAGAGCAGCACGCCCATAAAGTTACAGAAACCGGACCAGACCACCGCGACGCCGGGCGTGAGCGAGTGAGTGTAAATCACTGTAGCAACTGCATTGGCGGTATCGTGGAAACCGTTGACGAACTCAAAGCCGAGCGCAATCAGCAACGCCAGTCCCAGCAGAAAGAACGGCAGATAGCTGGTGACCGGCATATTGGTCTGTTCGACGTCATTGACCAGGTTGAGTCCGGCGAAGGCCAGTCCGGCGACCAGCAGAATAAAAAATAGCGGCTTGCTGAAGCGACTGCCCTTGCCGTTGAAATCGGGCCGTCCCTGGGCTGATGAGGAGGAGAGACTGTTTTCGCTCATGGTGTACCTCATATGGCTGATGCCGGATGCTGATATGCATCGGGTTAACGGAGTGTGATACGCGCTTTATATGACAGATTAATGATGGTCACGTGGGGAAGGAGAGGAGAAATATTCGTCAATTTGCCTTTATGCAGGCAATAAAAAAGCCAGCGACAGGCGCTGGCTTCAGAAGGCAGAGTGACAATTACGAGCTGGTATTTGCCGCTGCTGCTGGCGCTGCAGGTGTTACCGGCGCGGCAGGTGCAGCTGGCTCAGTGGCTGGCTGCTGCGGCTGCTGCGGCTGAGTAGCATCGCTGCTTGCACCCTGTGGCGTTACCGGCGTCATTGGCTCTTCCTGAGGAGCAGCCTGTGAATTTTCGGGTACCGGAATCGGCGCAGTCTGGACATTGTTTTCCACACCATTCACTTTTACTGGCATACCGGTACGGCTCTGAATCGCGGCATTAACCTGATCCTGATTCACGCTGGCATCAACCACAATTTTGCTCACGGCCTGAGTCAGGGTAATCGGCACCAGCTCACGTGAGTTGAACTGCTCTTCAGTGGTCGACAGTGGGTTATGCACTTCCACATAACGTGAACCGTCCGGCTCTACAGTCGCTTTCACGGGCTGATCAACGAACTGTACGCGTGTGCCAACCGGCACATTCTGATACAGCCATTTGATATCGTCAGCACGCAGACGCACACAGCCATGGCTCACGCGCAGGCCGATGCCGAAGTTGGCGTTGGTGCCGTGAATCGCATAGAGACGACCAATGTAAAGCGCGTAAAGGCCCATTGGGTTATCCGGGCCTGCCGGGAACACCGCTGGCAGCGTTTCGCCGCGAGCCGCGTAGTCCGCATGCATACCTTTGGTTGGCGTCCAGGTCGGGCCATCTTTCTTACGTTCTACCGCGGTAGTCCAGCTGATCGGCGTATCTTTACCCAGTTCACCGATACCAATTGGCAGAACCACGACGGTTTTGCTGCCCTTCGGGTAGTAGTAAAGACGCATCTCCGCGCTGTTAATCACAATGCCTTCACGCGGTGCGTCAGGCAGGATCAGCTGCTGTGGGATGATCATTTTGCTGCCAGCCTTTGGCAGATAAACGTCAACGCCCGGATTGGCTTCCAGCATATTGCTGAGGCCCATCTGGTACTGTGCCGCAAAAGCTTCCAGCGGCAGTTTGCTGTCTTCAGGAACAGTAATTTCGATATTTTCCCCGATCAGACGGCTGTTGGCCGGCGGCAACGGGTAAACCACAGCAAAGGCTGACTGGCTGAACGCCGCCAGAGCCAGTGCGATTGAAGCGAAAGCGCGAATGATTTTCATATTTTACAATTCTTTATCGCCATATTTCAGGCTGTTCAGTGTGTCGAATTCATGCTGGCCAATGTGACCTGCTGCGCATTATATGTTCATTAAACTGACGTTGTGAATCGGGATTTTAACCTCCCTGCAATACTTTACGTAATTTCAGCGCGGATGTTAGCGCATTTCCGTGAATCAGGAGGGTAAAAATGGGGCTTTCCGGGGTTACCACCGATTAAGGTTGCCACTGCGTCTGTTCGCCACTGAGTTTGCGGTTCAGGAAAAAGGCGGCACTGATCAACGCCAGATGTGTCAGCGCCTGCGGTGTATTCCCCAGCGCATGGCCGTGACTGTCAAACTCCTCGGCATAAAGGCCCAGCGGATTGGCGTAGCTCAGCAACTTCTCGAATTCAAAATGCGCCTCCTGAATCCGCCCTGCGCGTGCCAGACATTCGACATACCAGAAAGAGCAGGCGCCAAACGAGCCTTCCGATCCTTTAAGACCGTCGGCGGGCGTCTCATGCGTATTGTAACGCCTCACCATACCATCACTGACCAGGTTGGCTTTGATCGCATCCAGTGTGGCAATCCAGTCCGGATCGGTGGCACCAACAAAGCGTACCAGCGGCATCAGCAGCATGGAGGCGTCAAGGTATTCGCCATGCCGGGTCGAAGAGAAGTGACCGCGTTCGCTGTTCCAGAAATTCGCCCAGATATCTTCGCGGATCTCACGGCGTGCCCGATCCCAGCGCTCGTAAGGCATCGGCAGGGATCGCTTCATGCCGAGACGCAGCGCACGATCCATCGCTACCCAGCACATCAGACGTGAATGCAGGAAATGCTCCGGTTCGCCGCGCATCTCCCAGATACCGGCATCGGGCTGATCCCAGTTATCGCTTAGCCAGTCGATCATTTTGACCACATGTTGCCAGCCGCGCTGAGAGATCGCCTCGCCATATTTGTTGGCCAGATAGACCGCATCCATCAGTTCGCCATAGATATCGAGTTGCGTCTGCTGCCAGGCATCATTGCCGATGCGCACCGGTCGGGAGTCGGCATAGCCGGAGAGATTCAGTAATTCCATCTCATGCAACTCAGTGCCGCTGTCGAGACGGTACATCACCTGCAGGCGCATCTCATCATGATGGCTGTTTTCAACGCAGCGACCCACCCAGTGAGTAAAGTGTTTAGCTTCATCGATATAACCCAGCCGCATCAGCGCATACATGCTGAAGGACGCGTCGCGGATCCAGGAGGCGCGATAGTCCCAGTTGCGTTCGCCACCCAGTTCTTCAGGCAGACCAAACGTTGCCGCCGCCGCAATGGAGCCGTGCTGATACGAAGTCAGGAGCTTCAGGACCAGCGCCGAACGCTGCACCATTTCACGCCAGCGTCCCTGATAGGTGCTGTGGCTGCTCCAGTGTCGCCAGTAATTCAGTGTCTCTTCAAAGCAGTGTTCAGTGGCCAGCGCTTCGATATGCGCATCATCCACGCTGCCAAATTCGAACTGCGCATATTCGCCGGGCTGTAACGTGAAGTGGGCTGTCGCACTCTCATCCTCCAGCGTCATCACCACCGAGGCTGCAAGGCGCAGCGACGGCTGGCCCTCAGCATGAAAGTCGATACAGCCATTATGCGCTTCTGCACGGGTCTGCGCCCGGGCATAGTCGTGGCGGGGCGAACAGCGCATCTGAAAGGTGGCACTGCCGCGGACCATTTTGAGCCGACGGATCAGGCGCGGCATCTTATCCCTGTCATCACAAATCGGCATGTAGTCGGTGATTTCTGCCACGCCTTCATCATCCAGCCAGCGGGTCTGCAGGATGTTGGTGTCGGGCAGGTAGAGTTGCTGACGTCGTGCATTGGGCCAGTCAGGAGCCAGAGAGAAAAGTCCGGCGTCATCGCTATCGAGCAGGGCGGCAAAGACCGACGGGCTGTCGAGTTCAGGCCAGCAAAGATAATCAATGGTGCCGTCATTGGCGATCAGCGCACAGGTGCGCAAATCGCCAATGACACCGTGGTCTTCAATCTTACGTTTTACCTTACTCATTCTCATCTCCCTGTCAGTGTCCCTGCTAACTATAGCTGAGCTATTCGATGCGGCTTCGGTTGGGCACAGATGGTTAACGTAAGGTTGAATAAGGCAGGGAAGGGAAAGCGCGTAGAACAGGGAAGGTGAAACTGACGACGTGGTCAGCAGGGTGCCCGGGCGCTGATACGTGTCTGGCGATCCTGCTGACGTTCACTGCCAGTGACGCCTGCTGGCAACGGCGTTGTTTATTTCATTTATTCCTGATCGGCCCGACGGTTATGCCAGCGGCGGATGAACCAGCGCAGCACAAAGGCAAAGATGACCGCGCCCACCAGCCACAGCAGATGTTTCAGATGCTGATCGAGTTTGTGCAGCCACGGCGCGATGATGCCGCCCGCGAAATAGCCGAGGGTCACGAAAATCACGGCCCAGATGGCCGCTCCGATAACGTTAAGAATGAAAAATTTCATTGGATTAAGGCGGCTGGCACCGATAATAATCGGGCCAATCAGTCGGAAGCCATACATAAAACGCACGCCAATTACAAACAGGCTGGGACGGCGTTTAATCAGTCGGTTCGCCTTGACCACTTTATCCTGATGCTTTTTAAAGCGGCGCAGGATGCGCGTGCCCCAGCGGCGGCCTACCCAGTAGAGCAACTGATCGCCGACAATGCCGCCACCCATCGCGGCCAGCACCACGCCCACGTAACGCAGCAGCCCCTCATGCGCGGCCACGCCGCCCAGCAATGTAAATGTTTCTCCTTCGGCAATACAGCCAATAAAAAGTGCCAGATAGCCGTACTGTGTAATTAATGCGTTGATATCCAGATGCAAAATGACTCTCCCTGTGCATTGGGTGATGGTTTCTTTCAGTCTATACGCGATTTGGCCTCCCTTCCGCCCGTGCACGATGGAGGGGTTTATTTACGCTGTTTTTTTGTCCGGTCACCACGAAAGTTTTACTGCCGTTTATACTTGAGAAGACGCTGCCCCCAAAGACGCATGCATCACCGGGCGGCCCATCGCATCAGAGGAGTGACTGTATGAACCATGTCTGGGGACTTCTGGCGCATCCGAACCAGGAAATGCGTCATATTAAGCAAGAGAATGAAAGCGTATCGCACCATTACACCCATCATGTTCTGCTGATGGCGGCGATCCCGGTGATCTGCGCCTTTATCGGAACAACTCAGCTGGGCTGGAATCTGGGCGACGGGCAATATGTGCAACTTAACCTGGCGACCGGGATCGGGCTGGGCATTCTATTCTATCTGATTATTCTGGGTGGCGTGGCGGTAATGGGACGCGTGATTCACTGGATGGCGCGGGATTACCCTCAGCGTCCCGGCGTTCAGCGCTGTACGGTCTTTGCCGGTTACGTCGCTACGCCGCTGTTCCTGAGCGGACTTGTCGCACTGTATCCGCTGGTCTGGCTCTGTGTGCTGGCAGGTGCGCTGGCGCTGCTTTACACCGGCTATCTGCTCTATATCGGCATCCCCCTGTTTCTGAATATCGACCGCGAAGAGAGTCTGCGCTTTTCCGGCTCAACGCTGGCCATCGGCGTGCTGGTATTTGAAGTGTTACTGGCATTAACTGTCGTGCTGTGGGGATATGGACCGCATCTTTTCTGATAGAACGCTGCCGCCGCTCTGGCGGCAGTTCTCTTTTTACGCCCGGAAACAATCTCACCAGGAAATTTCTTAACCTTACGGGTATGATACCGCTGCCAGCCCGCGCTGCGAGTTTACTGAGGCGGGCGGCCTGTGTCGGTCTGACACAGTACATCTTCATAACCGGGTTTTTTTCTACGATGCCTGCAAAAATTCGTTTTACTCTGCTTTCGCTGGCGCTGCTCGTTTCAGGGCAGATTGTTTCACTTCCGGCGCAGGCGACTACCACACTGTCGCAACTTGCGCCTATCGCTCAGCCGCAGATCGCCTCTGGCAGTGCGATGATTGTCGACCTCACCACCAATAAAGTGCTCTTTTCCAGCCATCCGGATCGGGTCAGGCCTATCGCGTCGATCACCAAGCTGATGACGGCGATGGTCGTGCTGGATGCGCATCAGCCGATGAACGAGATGATACCTGTCGATATCAGCCAGACGCCGGAAATGCGTGGTGTCTTCTCACGCGTGAAGCTCAACAGTCAGATCAGCCGCCGTAATATGATGCTGCTGGCACTGATGTCCTCGGAAAACCGTGCTGCTGCCAGTCTCGCGCACGCCTATCCGGGCGGTTATAACGCCTTTATCCGGGCAATGAACGCGAAAGCGCGATCGCTGGGCATGAAACAGACCCGCTATGTCGAGCCGACCGGTTTGTCGACGCAAAACGTCTCAAGTGCACAGGACCTGGTTAAGTTGCTCAAAGCCACACGGGAATATCCGGAGCTGGGCGCGCTTAGCACCACGAAAGAAGAGACGGCGGTTTTTGCTCATCCGAGCTATGCGCTGCCGTTCCGCAACACCAACCATCTGGTCTATAAAAATGACTGGCATATTCAGCTGACCAAAACCGGTTACACGGATGAGGCAGGCCACTGCCTGGTGATGCGTACCATGATTAATAATCGTCCGGTGGCGCTGGTGGTACTGGATGCCTTTGGCAAATATACCCACTTCGCCGACGCTAACCGTCTGCGTAGCTGGATCGAGACCGGTAAAGCGGCACCGGTCCCTGCGGCCGCACTGGCTTATAAAAAACAGAAGTCGGGCCAGGTCGCCAGCAATGGTGCCAGCAGTGCCGGCGTCGAGTAAAAATAGCCGACATGTTGTATTGCGCGACAGGCATTGCCTGCAGGCTGAGCAGGATGCCAGAATAGAATGTGGTCAGAGGCTTCAGGCCCTTTTTTGCCTCTGACCGCCCGGAATCAGCCCCAAAAAATGCCCGTTATTCCTATATTGCCCTCCCTTGCAAAGCCCTACACTACGCGCGACTGGCGAGGGAAGATCGCCTGATTTAAGCTGCCGGAATCTTACTCATATGTTTATACGATCCTTTTTTGCATTGTTAATGCTGGCGCTGGTGGGGTTTGCCCCGGCGCTGGCGCTGGCCGCGGATGATACGGCCACGCCTGCTCAGGAACAGGATGCGCCGCCGAAGCTGAATGCTGCGGTGGAACTGCCGAAAATGCAGAAGATCCTCGATAAAATTAAAAGTCAGGTCTCCGTCGATGCCGGCGAGAACAAGCTGACACAGCTGAATGAAATGGCGCTGGAACTGTCAGGTAACGCCGATACACTTGGCCAGGCATTGGTGCCCGATCGCCAGCAGGTGGAAGCGCAGTTACAGGTGCTTGGGCCGGCCCCTAAAGCCGACAGCGGTGTGAAAGAAACACCGGAAGTGACGCGCAAGCGAAACACGCTGGGGAGTCAGAAAAGCAAACTCGACGACCAGATTAAACAAGCCGAAGGCATTAAAAATGGCGCGCTGATGCTCTCTTCGCAGATTGTTAACCTGCGTCGTGATCAGCTGAAAAGCCAGCTGGCGCTTAACTCCGGCAGTATCCTCGGTGCGCGCTTCTGGTCACCGCTGCTCAGCGCTCAGGATCTGGAGGGCGAGAAAATTGGGGAGTTCCTGCAGGAGTTGCAGGACACCGCCGCGCTCTCATGGGAGCCGGGCTGGCGCGTGGGTAGTGTCTTCTGGCTGCTGGCGGCAATGCTGGTGATGACGGTGGGGCGTCGCTACTGCGAAGAGTTTCTGGCCTGGATCAGCATTAATAAACTGCCGGAAGGGAAGCTGCGTCGTAGTTTCCTGGCGGCAGCGGTAGCGCTGACTACGCTGGCGGCTGTTGTCCTCACCTTTAACTTTCTCTCTCTGGCCTTTACGCGCCGGGATGAGGTGTCTGAAAACGTTCAGGACTTTGTTGATCGTCTGGTGCAGCTAAGCGTCTTTTGTGGCCTGATTGCCGGACTGGGGCGCGCATTCCTCTCTACCCGCAGGCCCAGCTGGCGCTTACCGGCTATCTCCAATGAAGTGGCGATGGCATTAAAGCCGTTTCCACCCATCACCGCTGTGCTGGTGTTTATCTTCCAGACGGTCGAGGCGTTTAACTACAGCGTCGGCACCAGTCTGAATACCACCATTTTTGCCAACGGCCTGACGGCACTGTTGATTGGCAGTACTGCACTGGCGATCAGCATGCGCACCAACCGCGTACGCCGTCGCCTGACCCAAGCGGGCACACCGCCGGAAGCACGCTCAACGCTGGTCGGGCTGATTCAGATGGGCCTGACGCTGACCGCGGTTGCCATCCTCGTGTCGCTGCTGATCGGTTACGTTACGCTGGCGCGCTTCCTGAGTTATGAAGTGATCTGGTGCGGTCTGCTGTTTGGTTCGTTCTACTTCCTGAGTCACCTGCTCAAGGATGGTTGTGAGAGTCTCTTTTCGACCAGTAATGCCACCGGTCGACGCATTCAGAGTTCACTTAACATCAATGAGCGTCATTTGCAGCAAACGGCTACGCTGCTGACGGCCATCGGTAAAACCTTCCTGGTGCTGGTGGTGGCGCTGGCGCTGGTCAACGGCACCTTTGCCTCTTCAACGCCGATTGAGCTGCTGCAAAAAGTCATTGAGTTCTGGGGCGGTAAAGGCCTCGAATCCCTGAACATTGTGCCAGCGCATATGGTGAATGCGATAATTTGCCTGATTGTCGGCATCTATGTGCTGCGTTCGGTGCGTCGCTGGCTTGATACCGATTTCCTGCCAAAAACCACCATGGATGTGGGGATGCGGGTGTCGCTGGTGACGCTGTTCAGCAACATCGGTTATGTGCTGATTATTCTGCTGACCCTGTCGATTATGGGGCTGCAGTGGAACAAGCTGGCCTGGATCGTCAGTGCGTTGTCGGTTGGTATCGGTTTTGGCTTACAGGAGATCGTGAAGAACTTTATCTCCGGTCTGATTCTGTTGACCGAGCGGCCAGTGAAAGTCGGCGATCTGGTGAGCATCAGCGGCATTGAAGGGGATATTCGCCGGATTAATGTGCGTGCCACGGAGATTCAGCTGGGCGACAAATCCACCGTGATTGTGCCGAACTCGCAGTTTATCTCGCAGAACGTGCGCAACGCGACAATGGGTAATGCGCAGGGTGTGGTCACCATTACGCTGACCTTCCCGCTAAATATCGATCCGGTAAAGGTGCGCGATATTCTGCTGGAAGTTTATAACGAAAACGAACGTATTCTGGAAACACCTGAGCCATCGGTTTCGTTTAAAGATCTGACCCAGCAAGGGATTGTCCTGAGCGTCACCGGTAATGTTGCCGGTCAGCGGCAGATAGCAGGAGCGAAGAGCGATCTGCTGTTCGATATTCTGACGCGTCTGCGTAAAGAGGGCATTCTGCTCTCCACTCCGCAGACCATGATTATTGAGCGCCGTCAGCAGATAGCAGATGTGGAGCCGGTACCCGAAGAGAAGCTGGTTTAAAAGAACCCGTTTCAGAGGTGAAAGGGCCGACGTCTGTCGGCCTTTTTTATGTCCAAAACACGGGCTTTTAAGCCTGTTTTCTCACTCCCGCTGACTACAACGTTTCCTCACGGCTGGTGCGCTGGCCATCGCTGCTCACCGACCGAATGGCGACAGTACCGTTGACCTGCGGCGGTCTGTTGGCGTCGTAGCGCTGCCAGTTCTCACCCTTGTCCCGGCTGTATTCCAGCGTAATGCCAGGCAATGCCACGTTCATCAACAGAATACCATCAGCAATTTTTGCTCCCGGTACGGGCAGGCGATAATCAATACCCGCTTTATCCAGTTTTGCCAGTTCCCGTTGTCCCAGCAGGTTGGCAAATCGCTGCCAGTCGTTCAGAAGCGCCTTCTGATCAACAAGTTGTGTTTTGCCACCGGTATACTCCTCACCCGGCTGATAGTCCCGCTCCCAGCTGGCGCGGTGCCAGCTGCGTTCTGCGACTGAAAGGAGGCGAGGATAGTTCATGTACTCCATTTGATCGTCAGTGCGCACGGTCTCGCTCCACAGCTGGGCCGAAATACCATAAGCCCCTTTCCAGGGTTTCGCGGATTTGGCGCTGAAAACGTTACCGTCGCGATCTACCGAAGTTTCAGCATTCTGCGGCAGGTTGTCCGGTGCGAAGCCAAAGATTTTTCGCTCATCGTTGAAGCGAGTGCCCCAGTAATAGCCGCGCTCCAGTAGGTTAACTTCATACGGGAAGTCCAGATAGAGGTAGTCAGGGCTGGAGATGACTACGTCGTACCCTTTCTGTGACCAGTCACCGGCGCTGTCAAAACCGCCCCAGTAGAGGGTATCCCAGAAGTTGACTGCGACACGCGGCGTCGCGAACTCTCCGGCATGTTTGACATCTTTCAGGCCATCCTGCCAGGCCTGCATTTTGCCAATACCGTGCCGGTTCACGATTTCGTTCACGGTCAGGGCAAAATAGCTCGGCAGATGGGCCAGATCTTCCACTTTGCCGCTTTTCACCAGTGCCTGACAGGCCTGTGATTTTGCCCATGGCAAATCTTCGCGGCTCAGGTCTTGCAGACCGGTACCCGGTTTTGGACTGTTTTTGTCAGAGTAGCCTGCGCCCAGCCGGATATTCTTCGCTTCATCACCGCCAAAATGCCAGACGCTGAGTGGCTGGCCTGCCTCCTGGTGCATCGCCTTGATTTCACCAATCACTTTGTCCACGAAGCGTTGTGAACTTTCAATGCAGGGGTTGAGATAGCTGGTACGGTCGTAAAACTGCACTGAGGTGGTGTTGGAGTTATCGGTCGGATCGATCAGGCGCCAGGCGTTAGCCTCGTCAGGTTTCCCCTCCTTCATCAGCCGCTGATAGCGCGCTTCCATTGAGATGACCGCCGCCCGGGCATGGGCGGGCATGTCAATTTCCGGGATGACCTGAATGTGGCGCGCCTGCGCATATTTAACAATCTCTATATAGTCAGCGCGACTGAAATAGCCGCTGCCATTGTTATCACTGAAGGGGCCGGAACCCAGTTGCGGCAGCAGACACTTTTGTTCGGAAAGATCATGACAGCGTTTCGCACCCACTTCCGTGAGTTCCGGTAAGCCGGGAATCTCAATCCGCCAGCCTTCATCATCACTGAGGTGGAAATGGAAACGGTTCATCTTCCACGATGCCATCTGATCAAGCTGTCGCATCACCGCCTGTTTACTGTGGAAGTTACGGGCAACGTCAAGGAAGGCACCGCGATAAGCAAAGCGCGGCGCATCATGGGCTTCCAGCGTGGCAATCCGTGGCGCGCCCTCTGAGGGGACCAGTGACAGAATCGACATCAGACCGTAGAACGCACCGGCAGCGTCGTAGCCGACTATGCTCGCACGGCGGGAAGTAATATCGAGGTCGTATGCGCCCGATATCGCTTTTTTGCCGCTAAAGTGACCCGGTTTGACCTGCGTGGTAATAGCGAATCCATCAGGCGATTCTTTGAGGCCAAGCAGTGCCATACGCTGTCTCACTGCCTCAGCGGTTTCACGGCTCAGTCCAGTCAGTGACAAGGTGACGCCACGGCTGAGATCGGCATCCTGCGAACGAAGTTTAACGTCCAGCGGCGTGGGTGTGATTTGCCCCCGCAATGCTGAGGCTGGCAGGGTGGCGACATCGCTGTTTTTCTCAAACCGGCTGACAGGCTGCATCAGGACGTTATTGTCATCGGCACTGCGTCGCCAGTGGTTATCCAGCGGCAATACAAACTGGCTGGGATCTTCGTAGTCAGTGCTGGCAATAATTTTTGGCGTCGCCTCACCGGAGGTGACATACCAGCGCGGCATCACATCAGTCACGAACAGTTGCCAGTATTCGTTAACGATGGGGATCTGCACTGATTCGCCCGCGCCAATACCCGTGAATTTCTCTGTGGGCTCCAGTCGCGTTAAGTCTCCGACCAGATGCGTCAATGTAAACTGATCGTTATCGACCCGCAGCGTCTGGCGGATGTTGCTCATGTAGATGGCCCAGTTTTTGTCGGTCAGTGCAGGGCCGTTATTGGTCAGCGTGATAATGGCGCGGTTACAGGAGGCAAAATCGGCGCCTAACGCGGCGCAATCTGTACCGTGCAGTCCCGCCTGGTTGTCTGTTACCTGATAGGTCACGCCAAACTGGCTGATTTGATCAACCACCTTCTGCCCTGACGAGCTGGCGTGGCCTGTGGCGGTAACGCTCAGCAGAGTGAGCGCGATAAGGCTTAACTTGAACATGTTGATTCATCCTTAATGGTGAAAATAGTTCCGAAAGTCCGCAGGGCGTCAGAACAGCGTAAACGGCGCGATAACAATAAATTTGATGTCCTTCTCGTCCTGGAAAATGTTGTTGTATCCATTGCTGAAGCTGGGCAGGTCGCTGTGATTTTTGTAGCGGGTATAGTGAAGATGGAACTGGGTGTCTTTGGCCCGGCCCTGCTGGATTTGATAGATCAGATCAAGGTTCCAGGCCGACTCTCTCAGTCGCTGACTCTGGTCAACGGTGGGGAGCGTGGCGGGTTTTGCATCCCAGCCCCAGACGTAAGATGCGCCGGCTTTCCAGCCCGTCAGCTGCCACGGCGATAAATCGAGCATCGCGCCCGCAAAGATCGCTTTTTCACCATTGGCGTTCCAGTCAGAACGCGAATCCCACCAGATATCCATTCGTCCGTTGGAGGTGGCGTAGCCCGGCGTCATGCGCTGCAGGAAAAAGCCCTGATTCCCTTCAGCTTTAACCCAGCTGCCTTCAAGTCGGAGATCCACCGGGCCGACGGTATAACCGACGGTGATCGCCTGTAACCAGGCCAGGCCATCATAGACATCACGCGGGTTTGCGGCGCCCCCCGAGACTTTGTCGCGTGCGCCATAAAACTGATAGCTGGTGCGCAGTTCGTTACCACCTGGGCTGGCAGACCAGGATGCTTTGGCAAAATATTGATCCATATAATGTGCGGCCTGACCAAATGCACCTTCAAGCACCAGATTATTTTTGAAGTCATATTTCATGCCGAATGAATGCAGGTAGCTGACAGGCGTTTTATTATCAGCCTGCCGGAAATTATATAAATCACGATACCAGGGGGCTTTATATTTATCGGTCCACATCCAGGAGAGTGATAATGCGCCTGCTTGCTGGAAATCATAAAGTGCACCCGTTTCAAATCCGCGATAGGTGCCGGGCAGGAAACTCCAGTGAGGCGCAATCAGTGTCTGTCCGGTTGGCTGGATATAACCCGCGCGTAACCAGTAGTCGTTATGTTTTAATTTCAGTGCGGCTTTATAAACCGATGCGCCACTGCTGTCGCCATTCCATTTTTCATTCCAGCGGGAATGCGATTTACTGAAGCCAATTTCATTGGGTGCGGCGGGACCGCTATTGGAAAGTTCAACGGCGCCAAACACGGCGAGGTCCATGCCAATCCAGTCCCCGGCATAGCCGGACTGATAGTCGAGGTTACTGTTGAGTGAAGTATGGTGTAAATTAGCCTGGTACTCTCCCTGATGCTGACTGGCGGGATCGCTCTCTTTTCGGTCTCGCTGTCGCTGCCAGTAAAAAACATTTCCTGTCAGCGTTGAGTCGTCAACAAATCCGGCAGCATAGGCTGGCGTTGATGACATTGCCGTTACGCCTGCTGACAGCGCTATTATTTCCATCAATGCTAATGTGTAGTTTTTTTTAGACATGGAAGATCCTGCCCTGAGGTAAATTAATATTTGTGGTTTTTTATTTTTGTGTCGTGAATATATTTTTCGCGACGCGAATTATCAATTGTCAGGGTGGTTTTTTGTGAGGCGTTGCGCATAACCCAGAGACATAAAATAATGTGGGTTCAATATGGGAGGATGGGTTAATTTTTTATTAAAATATTATTAGCAGACAAGGTAAGGGCAATCGGTAATCAGGGAAAGCAGTCAGGCTGGATTAAGTGATGACTATTTCATTAACTGAATAACCAAATAGTCTGCAGGTTTTATGGGGTCTGCTGGTTCGGCTGTTTTGAACGTCAGCCTGCAGAGAAGGGCAGGCTGACAGATAACAGCGAGTTAAACCTGTTTCACCGCCCAGCCTTTTTGCTTGCTGGTTTTGCCAATGCCGGGATTGAAGCTGTTAGTCGGATCGAGCCGGCGATAGAACGCCGCCAGTTGCGGTTTCGCCTGATAGAGATGCCCAACGTTATGTTCAGCGGGATATTCCGCGCCGCGCGCCTGAAGGATCTCCAGCATCTGCGCTTTCAGCGCGTGCACATCGACCCCTTTTCTGACGATGTAATCCTGATGGAAGACATGACAGAAGAAGTGACCATAGTAGAGGCGATGGCTTAAAGATGCGCGAATCTCATCGGGCAGAGTTTCAAACCAGTCCGCATCGTTGCGACGCAGGGCGATATCCAGCGCCAGAATATCCTCGACCTCATCGGCATGCACCGCGTGGTAGCGCACGGCCGCACCTGCCGCCGCGAAGCGATGCAGAAAGGCGTGCGCACCTTCTTTGCCTTCACACTCAAAGAACTCGCCGCCGCCTTCGCGGAAGTAGTCACGCAGGAACTGACGCGCTTCTGCCACGCCGTCGCCCGACATCTTCAGCATCAGATGATGTTCATATTTATCGCGATACTGCTTCATGCGTTTGGGCAGATGCGCCGGAAACAGTTTACTCAGGCGCTGCAGCAGGCGATCGCTGAAGTGCGGTTTAACGAAGGAGAGCTTGTTCAGCCAGGCATCAATCCGCCCCTTCAGCGTGAAAAACAGCGGCATCTTATCGGTGCCCAGCTTGTCGATCATCAGGAAGGTGTCTTTGCCATAGACTTCCGCAATGTCATAGATGTCGCGGTGCATATATTCGCCCGCCACCGGCAAATGAGTAAAATGCGCCAGCATGTGACGGCGGATATCGTTGAGCACAGCGGGTTCGTTAGTGCCGATGTAAAACACCTGCTGCTGCGGTTCAGTGGGGAAGGTATCAAGTCGCACCGCGAAGACCGCCAGTTTCCCGGCACAGCCGGATGCTTCGAACAGACGACGCGCATCAGCGTTGTAACGCGCTGGCGTATCGGCATCAACTTCACGCACCCGGTCTGCATATTCATGATCGGAAGCGTGACGGCCATCGTGCTGCACATCTTTAGGCTGCCAGCGATCGTCATCCAGTCGCCCCAGAATCTCTTCCGGCGACGTTCCCAGATCGATGCCGAGATGGTTAACCAGCTTCAGTCTTCCCTGTGCATCAATCTGAGCAAACAGGGCCATTTCGCTGTAGGCCGGGCCGCGCTTAATCAGCGATCCGCCGGAATTATTGCAGATGCCGCCCAGCACCGAGGCACCAATACAGGAGGAGCCAATCACCGAGTGAGGCTCGCGCCCCAGCGGCTTCAGCGCTTTTTCCAGCTGATAGAGTGTACTGCCGGGGAACGCCAGCACCTGCTGGCCACTGTCAATCAGCTGAAGCTTATCGAGTCGCAGGGTACTGACGATCACCAGCGGGCGATCGTAATCGTCGCCATGCGGCGTTGACCCTTCGGTCAGGCCGGTATTGGCCGCCTGCATCAGGATGATGACATCCGCATTCACCAGCGTTTGCAGTACCCGCCAGAGCTCCAGCAGCGTACCAGGAAACGCCACGGCCAGCGCGTCACCTTCGCCGGAGCGAAAGCCTTTGCGATAGCGGGCGGTCTGTTCAGGTTCTGTCAGCAGATGAGAGGGGCCGACCAGGCGGCGCAGGTCAGAAAGCAGGGCAGAGGTTTGTGTCATGAGCAATTCCCTTGTCTTATCAGTGCGTCCTAACTGTAGCACGTCAACTGACCACAACGCAGTGTGACCCTGACCGCTACCTGCTATTCTCATCTTGTGGCACACTGCCGCCTGTTAATTCGATATTGCGCAGTTACTTAAGAGAACCCAACCTGATGAAATGGATTTGCTCTGTTAGTCTCGCTGTCTCCCTCGCGATGCAACCCGCTTTAGCTGAGACAGTGCAAGGTAACCACCCGATGACCGAACAGGCGCGGGATGCCTTCGTTAACCAACTGCTTAAAAAAATGACGCTGGACGAGAAAATCGGCCAGCTGCGTTTAATCAGCGTCGGACCTGATAATCCGAAAGAAGTGATTCGCGACATGATTCAGAAGAGTCAGGTTGGCGCGATCTTTAATACTGTGACCCGTCAGGATATCCGCGCGATGCAGGATCAGGCGATGCAGCTCAGCCGCCTGAAAATCCCGCTGTTTTTCGCCTACGACGTTATTCATGGCCAGCGCACCATTTTCCCGATTCCTTTAGCCCTGGCGTCGAGCTGGGATCTGGATGCGGTGAAAGAGGTGGGGCGCGTCTCCGCCTATGAAGCGGCCGACGATGGGCTGAATATGACATGGGCACCGATGGTGGATGTCAGCCGCGAACCGCGCTGGGGTCGTGGTTCCGAAGGTTTCGGTGAGGATACGTATCTCACCAGCGAAATGGGTAGCAGCATGGTGCAGTCGATGCAGGGAAAAAGCGCGGCCGATCGCTACAGCGTCATGACCAGCGTGAAGCATTTCGCACTCTATGGCGCAGTGGAAGGGGGACGCGACTACAACACCGTGGACATGAGTCCGCAGCGTATGTTCCAGGACTATCTGCCGCCCTACAAAGCCTCACTGGATGCGGGCAGCGGCGGCGTGATGGTGGCGCTCAACTCCATCAATGGCGTACCGGCCACGGCAGACAGCTGGCTGCTGAAAGATCTGCTGCGTGATAAGTGGAAATTCAAAGGCATCACCATCAGCGATCACGGTGCGATTAAAGAGCTGATCAAACATGGCGTCGCCAGCGATCCGCAGGAAGCGGTGCGCATCGCTCTGAAGTCGGGCGTCGATATGAGCATGAGCGACGAATATTACAGCAAGTATCTGCCTGCGCTGGTGAAGAGCGGCGACGTTACCATGGCTGAAATTGATGATGCGGCACGGCATGTGCTTAACGTCAAATATGACATGGGCCTGTTTAACGATCCCTACAGCCATTTAGGTCCGAAAGAGAGTGACCCGCAGGATACCAATGCGGAAAGCCGTCTGCATCGGGCTGAAGCGCGCGACGTCGCGCGTAAAAGCATCGTGTTGCTGAAAAACCGTCTGGAAACGCTGCCGCTGAAAAAATCGGGCACCATTGCCCTGATTGGTCCGCTGGCAGACAGTCAGCGCGACATTATGGGCAGCTGGTCTGCGGCGGGCGTGGCGAAGCAATCCGTTTCGCTGCTGCAGGGCATGCGCAATGCCACCGAAGGCAAAGCGACGCTGCTGTATGAGAAGGGCGCGAACGTCACCGACAACAAAGGGATTCAGGACTTCCTGAACCTCTATGAGCAGGCTGTTTCTGTTGATACGCGTTCACCGCAACAGATGATTGATGACGCGGTCGCTAAAGCGAAGCAGGCCGATGTGGTGGTCGCCGCCGTGGGTGAAGCGCAGGGTATGGCGCACGAAGCCTCCAGCCGCAGCGATCTGGTGATCCCGCCGAGCCAGCAGAAGCTGTTAGCCGCGCTCAAAGCTACCGGTAAGCCGCTGGTGATTGTACTGATGAACGGCCGCCCGCTGTCGATAGTGAACGAAGATCGCATGGCTGATGCCGTGCTGGAAACCTGGTTCAGTGGCACCGAAGGTGGCAACGCCATCGCCGATGTGCTGTTCGGTGACTATAACCCATCGGGCAAACTGCCGGTCTCCTTCCCGCGTTCAGTGGGTCAGATTCCGATTTACTACAACCATCTGCCAACTGGCCGGCCTTACAACTTTGCGAAGCCGAACAAGTACACCTCGCACTACTATGATGCGGTTAACGGCCCGCTCTATCCGTTTGGTTACGGCCTGAGCTATACCACGTTCACCGTGTCGCCGGTAAAAATGTCTTCACCGACCATGCCGCGTAATGGCAGCATTAAGGCCAGCGTAACGGTAACTAACAGCGGTAAGCGTGATGGTGCGACGGTGGTCCAGATGTATCTGAACGATCCGGTCGCCTCTATCAGCCGTCCGGTGCAGGAGCTGCGTGGTTTCAAACGCATCATGCTGAAAGCAGGCGAGTCGCAAACCGTGACCTTTAAGATCGACGTCGATGCGCTTAAATTCTGGAACCAGCAGATGCAGCATGTTGCCGAGCCAGGCAAATTCAACGTGATGATTGGACTCGATTCCGTGCGTACTCAGGATGCGCAGTTCAACTACAAATAACCGTCAGCCTTTCCCCTGAATGCAGGGGAAGGTGATGCGGCGCGTCGTGAGCGTCCTGCTATCACGCGTCGCATCATATCCACTATCAGAGCCGCTATGATTAATCTGCGTGACCGCATTCAGCAGCAGGTCTTCCGCCTTAATGGTCTGTCGATGAATGAATTTGACCTCTCTCAACCGCCAGGCGATCCCGGCCTGTATGGCCCGGACAGCGTGATCTGGCGCGTCCACGGTGATTTCACCTCCATGATGTGCGGCGGGATCAGCGCGCTGCTGTTGCAGATGCTGCATCCAGCGGCGCTGGCGGGCGTCTGGGATCACTCCAATTTCCGCGAAGATATGATGGGCCGCCTGCGGCGCACCAGTCAGTTTATCGCCGTGACCACCTACGGGAATTCGCAGGATGCCCGGACGCTGATTGAGCGGGTGAAACGCATTCATCTGAAAGTCAGCGGCGTCGACAGCGAAGGCAAACCTTATGCCGCCAGCGATCCACATCTGCTGACCTGGGTGCATGTGGCGGAGACCAGCCGTTTTCTGGCGGCCCATCTGCGCTATAAAAATCCGCAGCTCAGCCGCGCCGAACAGGATCAGTACTATCAGGAAGCGGCGCAGATTGCCGAGGCGCTGGGCGCGGAGAAGGTGCCGAAAAGCGTTGTTGATGTGGCGGATTACCTGCAACAGATGCGAGCAGAGCTGCGCTTTGATGAGCGTACCGCCGAAGTGACGCGATTGCTGATGAACGCCCCTGCACCGAGCTGGCAGGCGAAACCAGTGATGAAAATCATGCTGAAATCAGGCTTCGGGTTAATGCCAGCCTGGGCGCAGGCGATGTCCGGTAGAGAAATCGGCCGCTTTGAGCAGGCGATCATTGAACAGAAGATTAATGTCATCGCGTTGGGGTTGAGATGGTCGATTCAGCGCGGAGCGTGGTATCGGGCGATGGTAAGGATGGGGAGAGATCCGCACTGAGGTGACTGGTATCTTTTTTACTCGTTTTTTAAGTAAGTCAGATGGTTAAGTTTTATCAGCATAACGACGCGGGTTCAGTGCTTTAAAAGTAACCCTACAGGCGCTTTTATGGCTTCCCGCAGAACCGAAAATGTCACGCGAGAGCAAGCAGCGTTTCCTGAAGCTATGACCACGAAAAAGCAGGTTATGCTCTGACGTTTATAGTCTGTTCAGGCTTCTGCATGTCTTACACTGATAATCTTTTGTACAGCAGTTTCAACAATTGATCGTTCCGGGCCAGCCATAAAGCTTACAGGCTGAGACAGATTATGGCTGTTTCTCCAGGCCTGGTTTCCAGCAAAGGATAAGTTGGGCATATCCGTGAGCGTTTATAATAAGTATTTTCTTTTGACTAACGACTCTGGGGGAAAAGTGTTTTCTGACAGCAAGAACATTCCGATACTTAATTCTCTGACCGGCTATCAGCTCTCCCGCTTGCATACTTTTGAGTGTGTTGCACGGCGATTATCATTTGCGCTTGCTGCCGAGGAGTTATTCGTTAGCCCAAGCGCGGTGAGCCATCGTATCAGCCAGCTTGAAAAAGAACTGGGTTTCAGCTTGTTTTACAGGCTCCATCGTAAAATAGCTCTCACGCCTGAAGGAGAACGGATGCAATGGGCACTAAAAAATTCTTTTAATCTTTTAAATCAAGAGGTTAATTACATAAGGAATAGCGGGCTTACAGGTGATCTGACTGTTTATTCACATCCGTCTATCGTTCAGTGCCTTCTTCTTCCTCATCTTAATAAGTTTATAGAACAGAATCCTGCCGTTCAGCTGAAGATTCTGACCGGACTTGAAGCCATTAATCTGGCTAATCGGGGAGTAGACCTGGCAATATACTTCGGAAAACCTTCGTTTTCTGAAAGCTATACAGAAGAGATCTTCATGAAAGAAGCCATAACGCCGGTCTGTACTCCGCGGTATGCCAGAAATCATGGTCTTTATAACAATCCCGAAAAACTGTCAGATTGTATCTTTCTGCACGATCGTTTCAACTCAGGTGAAAATGAATGGGCAAATTGGTCAAGTTTTTTTCAGCTTGATATTGATACTGATCTAAAAGGAATATCCTTTGACCGTTCTGATTTGGCTCTGATTGCAGCTTCCCGGCATCTTGGTATTGCGATGGGAAGAATTAATCTTGTCCAGGAATGGACGGAAAGAGGAGAATTAATTTTTCCTTTCCCGGGCATGCTGATGCCCGTAGAGCACTGTTACTTCAACTGCATAATATCCGACAGGCAGTGGCCAAAAATCATGGCTTTTAAGCGATTCCTGAGTTGTCTGCCTGATGTATATTAATATTTTTTTTTAGCCCAGGTGTCGGGGCTATACCAGGAAATAAGATTGCACCTGAAGATTTTTCCATGTTTAAAATAATCGATATGTGACCTGGTTTCGTTCCATGCTATTGCTGTATCGTCGCCAAATCGAAGTATCTCAATACGTTGATTTTTTGCAAGACTAAACCATTTTCTATTTCTCATGATTTCAAAGCTGGCATTGTCACTCAATGTGATGAGAGGCGCACCGTGAGAGTAATTTGTTACCTGAATCATAATGTTATTACCTCCAGTGCAGTTTATATTATAACTTAAAATATCGTAATTCATTCTACTGACTTATTTTTTTGAATGCTGTTGATGCGTTTTTACTGTAATAAAAAGCAGGCCAGTAATAAGCAGTACTGTGCCAGCAATAAAGTTGGCCTGAACTTTTTCATGCAATATTATTATGCCCGAAAGTATTCCGAAAAAAGGTGTCATAAATGTCAACATTGAAAGTGAGGCTACCTGATAATTTCGCAGCAGGCTGAACCACACAAGATAACTGATTACTGAAACAATTAATGTCTGGAATATCAGGCTTCCATATGCCACTGTACCTGGCTTGAAATGATAACCATCATTAAAGAGCGATATGGTCATTAGAATGATAAATGCACCTGAAAGCTGATACAGCAGGGTCTGTTTTGCTGAGCACACAGAAAGTGGCGTTGTACGTATAACTACGGTAGTGCATCCCCAGGCCAGGCCAGCAAGTAGTCCGCACAAATCGCCATAATTAATGCTGTCAAAGCCAGCATGAGCGACTGTATTGATCATGCTTACCACCAGCCCAAAAAATGCAATCATCACACCAAGCCACTGTCGGGCAGTAAGTTTTTCTTCGGCAGAAAAAATATGCAAGCCTACAGCAGAATAGAGTGGAGCAGTATAAAGAAGTACCGCCATATGCGATGCGCTGGAGTAGCGTAGTCCTTCAGAAAGAAAAAAAAATTCCAGCGCAAAGAGGACTCCTGCACAAACGCCTGCGAAGAGTGTTATTTTCTCCATTGAAAATTTTTCTCCTTTAATCTTTGCATAAACGTATATTACTAATGCCGCGAGACCGGATCGCATAGCAATCTGCAGAGTGAGTGAAACCTCTTTTTCGGCAGCCTTGATTGCAACCTGCTGTAGTCCCCATACAAAGCAGATGAGCGTCATGATCATGATCGCTTTGCTGTTTAAAGGTAAACGCATAATATTTTCTTTAACTCCAGGCTATAGACGATATCAGGCGTGTCCGGATATCATAATTCGTTTGTATGAACGAAAAATTGTGAGTTTTTTATTTTTAGCGCTGATTCAGGATGGTGCGTTATATTTTTAACATCTTTCCGGTATGGATATTCGCGTTTCTTTGTCCGCTTTCGGGTTATTTCATTTTTCCTGCGGTGTTACGGGGGAATAGGGTAATTGTTAATGGTATTATTATTGAAAATATTAGCGTTCAGGATGCGCAGAATGACATTCTGCAATACAGGTCGGGGATTGCAAAACTACTATAATCAGATGTGCCGGATTCAACCTTCCGCTTTGGTTACATGGATTTAGTTCGATAGGGATATTTAACGTTTTTTTGCCTTAAGCTTCAAATGATATATATCATGCTTTACATGATATGAATTCATCTCAAGGGTAATATCATTTCTTTGAGGATTTCCGAGCTATTTGAAAAAAGGATGCAGTCAGCCACAGCTGATTTTTTATGATTGATATTTGCTCAGTTTCTGCATAGGAACATCAGGCAGTCGGATTTACGCATAGGGCCGATCATTATCGATGCAAAAAGACGCTATTTTTTTAGAAAGCCCTGTATGGTTTTATGATTAGCATGAGGCGATGATCGTCTCATCCTGTGTTAAAACCTTAGTCTTTTTTTAAATCGCATCGCTCTGGAATTTCACACTGTTTATCCGGGTCGTGTAAAAGTGTTTTTGGTACAAGAATCCTTCATCAGCTCCTCGCTCTACATCATCCTGAGATGCACTTTGAGACTATTACCCTTGTCTCATATCGCCGTAGCCAGGATCCTGCTCTATTCTCGGGGAAAATGGATTCCTCCAGGCTTTGTCGAGGCACTATGACGTACAAATCCCTGATTGCTGAAGTCCACAATCAGCAGCGCACCCTGACCGCGATTGTCGAACAGGATGAGCGCACTGCCTATTTTTACATCTGGCCAACCGACCTGTTCCGCAGTCAGTATGCGGTGCGCGGCTGCTGGCTAAGAAATCTGCTGTCTGCACCGGCGCAGGAAGATCGCGAGGCGATGGAGCAGGGCAGAGCGCCGCTGCTCAGCGCCGAATATTGCCGTAATCTGGAGGCGGAGCCTGCGCTGGATCCGGCCGGTCTGCAGATCCTGTGGGAGCCTTCTGATGATGGGGCGGCACTGTGGTACTACGGTCAGCTGCTGGCGGTGATACCCGGCTGGAGCCTTTATCAGGAGAAACAGGTAAGCTTCTCTGCGGGCTGCATTAAAAAGAACCGGCTGACGGCTCCGCTGGGGTCGGCATCGACCAATGACTACTATGCCCGTGCGGAGCATCAGCGTCAGTTCTGGCGTGAATGGCACGACGGCAGCGAGTGGGATAAGGTCCAGCAGGATCTCATGGCCTGCTATCAGGCACGCTTCGGGGAGTCGGTGAAATATTACGCGATTGATCAGGGTAGCTGGCCGCCAATGGCAATCTCGCAGCACTGGCATCAGGGCGTCTGGTATTTCCTGACGCTTGGCATGAGTATCCGGCCCATGCCGCAGGTCGATTATCTGTTTGATGAGCTGGCACCGCAGTATCGACGTATCGAACTGGGTATGGCGGTTGACGGTGAAATCATGACGGAAGGCAATGCGGTGCAGATGGCCAGCGCACTGGCGGAATTTGTACATCTGCCCTGGGCGCGTCTCACCTGGCTGGGCGAGGGCCATACGCTGGCGTCAGAAGTGGCACCGGTCGGCTTTGAAAGCTTCCTGTTGGCGAATGAACTGGCAACCGAAAAAGGGCAGTTCACGCTGCCCAAGCGTGATGGCGATCGCCCGACGCTGCTCTGGACAACGCCGATTACTGAAGCGGAGCGGCAGTTCGCGCAGGCCGATGAACACGGCGGCCAGAAGTTACGGGAGTTGTTAACAGCAGACGGTAACGATCACGTTTTCCGTCCACGCCAGCAGGTGGTCGATTCGCCAGAGTAGCTCAGCAATGACGCGCCTGTAGACACTTTCCCCGGCGGCTGTCGGGGAGGTGATAGTCCCGGAGTGAAATTAAATTTCACATAAATCATACATTTCTTAAATATGTGATCCCGCCCATCTCAAGTTCCCCTTAAGCGAGCCGTTAACCCGAATAAGGCAATCGCGCCGTACCAGGGGCAGGGGCATGAAGATGTTCAAAACAACACAATCCCGCTTTACCGCAACAATGATCGCATTCTTTGTTGCGCTTTTACTCGTTACAGTCTGGGTGATTAATCAGTTCGTCGCACCACAGCTCGTCGACAGCGAAAGCCGTCTGGTTCGCTATCAGGTTGATTCACTGGCCTCTGGCATCGTTGAACAGATGAACCGCGTGCAGGCTCAGCAGCGTGCGATTACCGAAGCGGCCTCCGTTATGGACAGCGCGACTATCGACACCCTGTTACCGACGCTGGTAAACCAGTATCAGGACAGCAATGTGTTTGGTGGCGGTATCTGGCCACTGCCAAACCGTCGTGATCCGGCCAAAGAGAAAGACAGCAGCTTCTTTGCCCGTAATGCCAGCAATGAACTGCAGGTCAATACCTACTGGAACTCCGACGCCGCCGACAAATACTGGGAGCAACCCTGGTACAAAGATGGCATGGCTGCTGCAAAAGGGCAGTGTGCCTGGGCTAAAGCCTATCAGGATGCCGCCAGTCCGCAGCCGCGTACTAACTGTGCTATGGCCATCTACAAAAATGGCACGGCCTGGGGTGTTGCCACTATCGATGTCACGCTGGGGTTCTTTAATCAGCTGGCGAAGCAGATGGGTGAAACCATTCATGGCAACGTGCTGATTGTTGAAGCCGACGGCAAAGTCGTGGGTAATGGCGCACTGGTCAATGCCGCACCGAAGCTGGAGAACCTGGCTGACGTGCAGATGCCGATGGCGGCGCCGTTGAAAGCACTGCTGAACGGTGTTGGCAACCAGCCGCTGGAAACCACCTATGACAGCAGCGAAGGCGAGCAGACCCTGTTCGTTCAGGCGATTCCTGGCAGCCCGTGGTATCTCGCCAGTAGTCTGCCGACCAGCCTGCTGAAAGCGCAGTCGCATAACATGCTGACCCGACTGGGTCTGGTGCAGATTCCTCTGGCGGTAATCCTGCTGCTGGTGTCGCTGGGCTTTGTCCGCGCCATGATGAAGCGTCTTAACGTGCTGAACAGCAACATCGAAGCGCTGTCGAAAGGGGGCGCCGATCTGACGCAGCGTCTGCCAGCCAGCAACAGCCCTGAGTTCAATGCCGTCGCGCAGAGCTTTAACCAGTTCATCAGCTATCTGCAGGGGCTGCTCCAGCAGGTGGGCGATAGTGCGCTGGCGATCACCGCCGCATCGCGGGAAATTGCCAGTGGTAACGCCAATCTCTCCTCCCGTACTGAAGATCAGGCCAGCTCAATTGTAGAAACCGCCGCGTCAATGGAACAGCTGACCGGCACCGTCCGTCAGAACGCCGACAACGCGACGCATGCTAACCAGCTGGCAGGCGATGCCTCCCAGGTGGCTGCGCGTGGCACCGAAGTGGTCCGTCAGGTGGTCACCACCATGGGTGAGATTCATCACTCGTCCCGTAAAGTGGTCGATATCATCAGCGTAATCGACAGCATCGCATTCCAGACCAATATCCTGGCGCTGAACGCCGCAGTCGAAGCTGCACGTGCCGGTGAACAGGGTCGTGGGTTTGCGGTCGTGGCATCGGAAGTGCGTAACCTGGCACAGCGTTCAGCTAACTCGGCACGAGAGATTAAAAAGTTAATCGAAGAGTCAGTGGCGAACATTGATACCGGCAGCGCGCTGGTGGAACAGGCGGGTCAGACCATGGATGAGCTCATGCAGGGCGTGAGCAGTGTGACCACCCTGATGAGCGAAATCATGTCAGCCAGCCGTGAGCAGAGCATGGGTATCGAACAGGTCAACGTGGCAATTACCCAGTTGGATGGCACCACACAGCAGAACGCCGTGCTGGTGGAGCAGGTTTCCGCTGCCGCGCAGGCGATGGAATCACAGAGTACCCAGCTTGAGCGGGTTGTTCAGAGCTTCCGACTGTAATTCTCTTCCAGGCCAGCCTTGCTGGCCTGATTTCCCCTCTGCTTCATCCGCTTATCTCTGACGGACCTGGGTAAAAAATCCGCGATGATCCGCCCAAACTGCGCATTCTGTGCCAGAATAGTTGGGAATAATCTCAAGGAAACGCCATGTCTGCTATTGAAGTTATCCTCGTTGACCACCTCGATCGTCCCACCGGCAAAATGGAAAAGCTGGAAGTGCATGAAAAAGGATTGCTGCACCGCGCGGTGACGGTCTACATCTTCAATTCCCGGCAGGAGCTGTTATTGCAGCGGCGCGCCAGCGATAAGTATCATTGTGGTGGTTTATGGAGTAACACCTGTTGTGGCCATCCTTATCCCCATGAATCGACCCGCGACGCCGCCGAGCGCCGTCTGCGTGAAGAGATGGGTATGACAGTGGCACTGACGCCGGTGTTTGAACTGAGCTATAACCTGAAGCTGAGCAATGGCCTGACAGAGCATGAATATGGTCATGTCTTTTTTGCGATCTGTGACAGCCTGCCGCAGCTTAATCCTCAGGAAGCGGATGCCTTTGATTATCGTCCGATGGCGATGATCGAGCAGCAGATGCAGCAGCAGCCACAGCAGTTCACGCCGTGGTTTTTGCATACCTTCCCGCGTATCCCGGATTATCTGGAGCAGTTTCCATTTCCGGCTGTCACGGCATAAAAAAACCGCACTAAGGTGCGGTCAGACGGTTTGAAATTCAAAGCGATGGGCGCAAACGTCCATCGCAAAGCATCGCGGGCCAGGGATGGCGTCTTTTGCATCTTTGCAGAGGACGTTTGTTCCCTGAGCCTGCGTGCGCGCCACGCCTGGAATGTTGTTTAACGCGGCAGCTCAAAATCCTCCGCATCCACATCATAGCCCGACGGCTCCCAGCGGATGGCCAGCAGCGCCAGAAGACCGGCCAGCGGCGCCAGGAAGATCACCCAGAACACGCCAGTGCCCAGCGCCGCGACCAGCACCGGAAACAGAAACAGCGAAACGGTTGAACTGCCGCGCATCAGTGTCTGGTTGAAGCCCACGCCCACGCCGCGCAGTGAAGTGGGATAGCTGAGTGAGGCAAACGTCATGGTGTGCGAGCCAGGCCCGAATCCCTGACCAAACAGGAACAACGCCAGCATGGCGATAGCCATTGCTGCCTCCTGACCGCCTTCCGGGCGACCAATCAGCGCCAGCCCAAGCAGCGCCACACACTGACAACCATATCCCGCCACTGACATCTTCCACGCACCCAGACGCGGCACCAGTCGCACCGCCAGAATCCCGCCGACAAAGGCAAACAGCAGATTCAGTGCCAGCGACACCAGAATGGTGGTGAGCATCGACTGAGCAAAGAAGCTGGAGATAATCACCGGCAGTCCAAACGCCACAGCGTTATAGGCAAACGACGAGGCGATAGAGGTAATGGTCGCCAGCAGCGTACGGCGGCGATAGACGCCCTGCAGCAGCGCACCATAGTTACGCCAGCTTGCCTTACGCACCGGCGTGGCAGCGGTCAGTGCGGCGTCGGACGCGACCTGAGCGTTGATATTCCACGCACTGCGTAAAATCGCCGCGGCCCCTTTCAGGTCGCCCTGATTAGCTGCCCACACCGGGGATTCGCTCATGTAACGGCTGCGGATAGCGATGATGACAATCGCCGGAACGGCGCCAAAACCGAGGATCAGCCGCCAGAGCCAGTCGGTGTGACTTTCGGGCAACACCGCATAGAGCAGCAGCACCAGCAGATAAGAGATGCTGATTGCTGCGTACCAGGTCGGACACCACATCGCCACGCTGGCCGCTTTATTCCCCTTACCGCGCAGCTTTGAAAACTCCGCCAGAAAGGCCATCGCCACCGGCAGATCGATCCCGACGCCCAGCCCCATTACGAAGCGCGCGCCAGCCAGCACATATTCATTGGGCGCAAATGCACAGGCGATAGCCGCCACCACGAAAAAGAACATATCGGCCATGAAGACCCGATAACGGCCAATTTTGTCGGTGAGATAGCCGCCAATCAGCGCGCCGATAATCGCCCCGAAGGTAATGGCCGAGGCGACCATGCCGGTGCCGGCTGGGGTGAGATTAAACTCGCGTGTGATGTCTTTGATGCCAAAGGCCAGCGCACCCAGGTCGTAGGCGTCGAGAAAAACGCCTCCCAGCGCAATCGCCACCACAATGCGGGCATTATTACGGGCGCTGTCGCCGCTGTTGACTAATCGGGAGACGTCAGCTGCGCTACGAATCCACTGTGTTTCGCCACCGGGCGAACTCCCTGCTGTTGCCACATGGGCGGAAGAAGTCAGATCGGACATGATGTTATGTATCTTTTATTTTAAACAGATTACCGAGAATAGCCGTTTAGACGCCCAGACGTAAATTCATTTCAGTTATATAAGATAATATTATAATCCCAAATCGTTATTAATTTTCGATAAAGTCAGCTGCATCACCGCTATGCCAGGCTACGCTTTTAAAGCAGATAATTTATCGCTGCACGCCTTGCCAGCAACACTCTCAGCGGCAGGAGAGCAGCCTGCACCCTCAGGCGCATGACGCCTTGTAAGTCATCACGCACTCATGAAACACAAAAACAACACGCGAAAATGCGATAAGGAAAAGGCCATGGTCAGAGTTCGGGGTTGGATGGGCGTCAGCGCGTTGCTGCTTAGCATGGGGATGGCACACGCGGCCGATCCTGTGCGGGTCGGCTCAAAAATTGATACCGAAGGATCGCTGCTGGGCAATGTGATTCTTCAGGTGCTGGAAAAGCATGGGGTAAAAACTGTCAATAAAATCCAGCTCGGCACGACCCAGGTCGTCCGTGGCGCCATTACGGCGGGCGAACTCGACATCTACCCGGAATACACCGGCAACGGCGCATTCTTCTTTAACGATGAAAAAGACAGTGCCTGGAAAAATGCCGGCGCAGGCTACGAAAAGGTGAAGAAACTGGATGCGGAGAAAAACCATCTGGTGTGGCTGACACCGGCTCCGGCCAACAACACCTGGACCATCGCCGTGCGTAAGGACCTGGCGGAGAAGAACCAGCTTACCTCGCTGGCCGATCTCAGCGCTTTCCTGAAGAAAGGAGGTACCTTCAAACTGGCGGCCTCAGCCGAATTTGTCGAACGCAGCGATGCCTTACCGGCCTTTGAAAAAGCCTATGGCTTCGACCTTAAGCAGGATCAGCTGTTGTCTCTGGCGGGTGGCGATACCGCTGTCACCATCAGCGCGGCAGCACAGCAGACGTCGGGCGTGAACGCGGCGATGGCCTATGGCACCGACGGTCCGGTGGCGGCACTGGGCCTGCAGACGCTCAGCGATCCTAAAGGCGTACAGCCGATCTATGCGCCGACGCCGGTGATCCGCGAATCGGTGCTGAAAGCCTACCCACAGATTGCCGACTGGCTGAAGCCGGTCTTCAGCGCGCTTGATGAGAAGACGCTGCAACAGCTCAATGCGAAAATCGCGGTCGACGGTCAGGATGCGAGCAGCGTAGCGACTGAGTGGCTGCAGCAGAAAAAGCTGCTGTAACCGATGCTGATAGCGCGGGACGCGATACGCCGCCCGGCTCAGCAGCCGGTAGCATTGTTGCTGCTGACGCTGTTGAGTCTGGCGCTGGTGACCTTGCCGTTTCTTAACTTCGCTCCTAACCGGCTGGTGGCGGGTGAACCGCTGATGAGCTGGCAGGTCAGCAACGCCGGGCTGTTACTGCTGCCGCTGATGATGCTGTGGTTGCTGCTGTGGCGTCAGCCTGGGCGTACTACGCTGATACTGGCCCTGCTGGCGGCAGAGCTGCTGCTGGCCGCCATGCTCTGGCTCAGCGGTCATCAGGCGACACTACTCAGTCAGCAGGGCAGCCGTCTGGCACGAACCAGCTTTGCCAGTGGCTTATGGTGCAGTGGTGCACTCATTCTGCTGCTGATTACCGATCAGGTGCGTCAACTCACTTCCCATCGGCTGGCTCAGCTGCTGCTCAATCTGCAGGTCTGGCTGTTGCCGCTGTTGCTGCTGTTCAGCGGCCAGCTCAGCGATCTCTCCCTGCTGAAAGAGTATGCCAACCGTCACGCGGTGTTTGATGCGGCACTGAGCCGTCATCTCACTCTGCTGGTGGGTACAGTACTGCCAGCCTTAATGTTTGCACTGCCGCTGGGCGTCACGCTTTTCCGGAGACCCGACTGGCAAGGCAGTGTGTTTGGCGTCCTTAATGTTATTCAGACAGTGCCGTCAGTAGCGCTGTTTGGTCTGCTGATTGCGCCACTGGCCGGACTGGCGCAGCATTTTCCGTGGCTCAGTGACTGGGGCATTAGCGGCATCGGCATGGCTCCAGCCTTGATCGCGCTGGTGCTCTACGCCCTGTTGCCGCTGGTGCGCAGCGTGGTGGTGGGCTTGCAACAGGTGCCGCAGGAGGTGCGCGAAAGCGCGCGCGGCACGGGCATGAGTGGCTGGCAGCAGTTTGTCGCGGTGGATGTACCGCTGGCGCTACCGGTCTGGCTGGCGGGCCTGCGGGTCGTCGTGGTGCAGACGCTGGGCATGGCGGTGGTTGCGGCATTGATTGGCGCGGGCGGCTTTGGCGCGATTATTTTCCAGGGGCTGTTAAGCAGCGCGCTTGATTTGGTATTGCTTGGGGTGATCCCGGTGATTGCGCTGGCGGTCGTCATCGATGCGCTGTTCCGCCTGCTGATCTCACTGCTGGAGAGAGAAGATGATTGAGTTTGATAGCGTTTGCCGCGCGTTTAACGGCAAGGCGGCGGTGAAAGATCTGTCGCTGCAGGTGGCAAAAGGGGAGTTCTGTGTACTGCTCGGCACTTCCGGCTCCGGCAAATCGACCACCCTGAAGATGATTAACCGGCTGGTGGAGTATGACAGTGGTAAAATCCGCTTTGCCGGTGAGTCGATTCGTCAGCTCGATGCCCGCTCGCTCAGGCAACGCATGGGCTATGCTATTCAGTCGATAGGGCTGTTTCCACACTGGACGGTGCGAAAGAATATTGCCACGGTGCCGGTGCTGCTGGGCTGGTCCGGAGCAAAGATCAACGAACGCATCACGACGCTGCTGGCGCTGCTCAATCTCGACGAGCACCTGCTGAATCGTTATCCGCATCAGCTCTCAGGCGGTCAGCAGCAACGTGTCGGCGTGGCGCGTGCGCTGGCGGCTGATCCGGAAGTCCTGCTGATGGATGAGCCGTTTGGTGCGCTTGATCCGGTGACGCGCGGCGTGCTGCAACAGGAGATGCTGCGTATTCATCGCCTGTCGGGGCGAACCATCGTGCTGGTGACGCATGATATCGACGAAGCACTGACGCTGGCGGACCGCATCGTGCTAATGGATAACGGTGAGATTGTTCAGCAGGGCAGGCCGGTTGAGTTGCTGACCCAGCCGAAAAATGATTTTGTGCGCGACTTCTTTGGCCGCAGCGAAATGGGCGTACGGCTCTTGTCGCTGGAGCAGGTGGGTAATGCCGTGCGACGCGGCGAGTGGCTGGCGGGTGAACCGATTGCTGCAGGGCTGACGCTGCGCGACGCCCTGTCGCAGTTTATTGCACGGGGCACAGACAGACTCCCGGTCATTGACGATCAGGAGCAGCCGCTGGGCGTGCTCTACTTTGGCGACCTTCTGCGACAGCGCGAGGCATTAACATGCGCAGGCTAAGGGATCCGCTGTTGTGGCTGGTACTGCTCTATGGCGCGCTGCTGACGCTCATGCCTTTGAGTGGGCCGCTGTTTCATCTCTGGTTTCCGGAACTGGCCCGGCCACTCTATCAACAGGAGAGTTTCTGGCAGTTGACGCTGGCGCATCTGTTTCTGGTGATCACCGCCAGCCTGCTGGCGATCGTCATCGGCATTGGCAGTGGCGTGCTGGTAACCCGGCGGGCAGGGCGTGCGTTCCGGCCGCTGATAGAAACTATCGTGGCAGCGGGCCAGACTATTCCGCCGGTAGCCGTGCTGGCCATTGCGGTGCCGGTGATGGGCTTTGGTGCCTGGCCTGCCGTGGTGGCACTGCTGCTCTACGGTTTACTGCCGATTTTACAGGGAACCCTGGCGGGCATTGATAGCGTACCGTCCAGCAGCCGGGAGATCGCTATTGGCGTAGGCATGAGCAACTGGCAGCGGCTGTGGCAGATTGAGCTGGCGCTGGCTGCGCCGGTGATCATTGCCGGGATACGCACCTCGGTGATCATCAACATCGGTACCGCGGCCATCGCCTCAACGGTCGGGGCAAAGAGTCTCGGGTCGCCAGTGATTATCGGCCTAAGCGGCTTTAATACAGCCTACGTGATTCAGGGAGCGCTACTGGTGGCGCTGCTGGCGATAGTGAGCGACCGCCTCTTTGAGCGCCTGCAACGTCGGCTTAGCGTGAGTGAACGATGAGAGAGTATCCCACCAGCATGAGACCGCTGGTGCCGCCAACCGCCATAATAAAAAACAGCGTGGCGAAAAAGGCTTTTTTGACATT
Source organism: Pantoea sp. MHSD4 (assembly GCF_021043305.1). NCBI lineage: Bacteria > Pseudomonadati > Pseudomonadota > Gammaproteobacteria > Enterobacterales > Erwiniaceae > Pantoea > Pantoea sp. MHSD4. Next base: position 417,984 of record NZ_JAJNDH010000002.1, read on the forward strand.
CATGACGGAAACCTGAACTTGTTAACAGTGAGGCGGGGATAATAGCGCGCGCAAGGCAGCAGGCAAAGCGCCCGGCGTGCGTTTTTTGTTATCAGCCGGGTTCATGTAACCGCACGGCATAGCCCTGTTCCTGCCAGTGTGACAGCTGTTCCTGCTGGCGACGGGTTAATTTTTTACCGGTAAATACAAACATATTCATGCCAGGAAAAAGTTCAGGACGCGGGACATCAAGCGGTTCAGCCAGCACATCAATCCGCCAGCCATGCTGTGAAAGACGCCAGCCTTCCAGCCAGATACGGGTACGATCGTCGGTACCCCAGCCAATGATCAGCGCATCTTTTCCCGATTTTTTGCGGCTGCCGGTCAGACAGAAAGCGACATAGTCGATCAGCAAACCATCCAGCAGGCTGCACATGGTTCGGGCAGTATTCTGGTCCAGACTCAGTTTCTGGCGTACAGGCATGAAAACGTGATCAATTAGCGCATCAATCGGATGTTCGCGACCAATCGCAGCAATTTTGTTACGCAGTTTAGCGGGTCTGACATGACGTAATACGCTGATTAGCTCATCCTGCAGTGTGGTCCAGCCATCGTGTGCATCAACATCGCCACCTTCCAGCAATGCCTTTACTTTACCGACCGGCACGCCGCTTTCAATCCAGCGCATGATCTCTTCAATACGCTGCACATCCTCTTCATCAAACTGACGATGTCCGCCTTCGGTACGTTGCGGCTTCAGTAAGCCATAACGACGCTGCCAGGCGCGCAGGGTAACTGGGTTTATGCCACAGCGCTCGGCGACGTCACCGATACTGTATAAGGTCATAAATTCCTCTTTCGATTGGTCTGAGTGTAATTACCATAACGAAGCAAACTAAGTTGTACAATACATTTCTCAATGTACAACTTGACTGATACGGCCCTTTTCAGCTATATCTCATTTGAGAGAGTGTTTCCCATAAGTGAGAAAAGTAATGTCTGAGCTGAATACTGAGCAACGACTGGCTGTGAGGCTGTCAGAGTTACGCCTGCAACGCGGCTGGTCGCTGGATGAACTTGCGGTGGCCACGGGCATCAGTCGTGCGACATTATCGCGCATTGAGCGAGGCGAGACCAGCCCTACGGCTGCACTGCTTAACCGTCTGTGTGTCGCCTACGGATTAACGATGTCACGCCTGCTGAGTGAGGTGGAGGAGGAGTCCAGTTTGCTGGTCACCAGCCAGCATCAGCCGGTGTGGCAGGATGAGGCCAGCGGATTTATTCGCCGCAATATATCCCCTCCTGCACTTCATTTCAGATGCGAACTGGTTGAGGGCAGGTTACGGCCTGGGGCGCGTATCGATTACGATGCACCACCCATCCATGGACTGGAGCAGCATATCTGGCTGCGTGAGGGCGGTCTCACCGTCACGATGGGATCTCAGGCGTGGACGTTGCAGCCAGGTGACTGTTTACGTTTTCATCTGACAGGAAAATCCGCTTTTGAGGCGCACCTGACCGACGGCGCGCGCTATCTACTGGTGGTGGCGAAACCATGATTGAGTACGTAACCCTCAGCGCCACCCAGGCGCAACAGAATCTGGCCGAACTGACCCATGTTTTACAGGGCTGTGTGGCAGATGGGGCCAGCGTCGGGTTTATTGATGCTGAAGACAGTGAGTTGATGACGCGATTCTGGCAGCAGCGAATCATCAGCATCACAGGCGGCGACAGCGAGTTAATCGTGGCGCGTCAACAGGGTCGCATTGTGGCGACGGTGATGATCAATAGCAGCGGCATGCCAAACGGCCGACACCGGGCGGAGATCAGCAAACTGCTGGTGCATCCGCAGGCACGCCGACAGGGCATCGCCCGTGAACTGATGCAGCGCGCCGAGCAGCGGGCGCGCGAGCGCGTCAAAACCCTGCTGGTGCTGGATACGCGCAGCGGCGATGTCGCCAGCGATCTCTATCGCTCGCTGGGCTGGCAGGTAGCGGGATCGATCCCGTTTTATGCGGAATCCACCGCAGGCGTGCTGGACGCCACCACCGTAATGTACAAAGTGCTGGCGTAAATCACCGCCGCCGGGCACGCACTGAAATTTACGACAGCGCACGAAAAATTCGGCGTGAAAGCTGACGCCGCCGGGATACTGTGTAAAAATACAGGCCATATTTTCAGTGTGGTAACGCAAATCATGGCCCTGACAGCCGCAGTAAAAAGCCAGATAGCGCAATGGTATAAAGCGCTTCAGGAGCAGGTGCCTGATTTCATCCCGCGCGCGCCGCAGCGCCAGATGATTGCCGAAGTGGCAAAATGCCTGGCCGGTGACGATTCGCGCCATCTGGCGGTTGAAGCGCCGACCGGCGTGGGTAAAACTCTTTCTTATCTGATCCCAGGCATTGCGGCCAGCCGCGCCCAGGAAAAGCAACTGGTCATCAGCACCGCCAATGTGGCGTTGCAGGATCAGATCTTCACCAAAGATCTGCCGCTGTTGAAGAAAATCATCCCCGACCTCACCTTTACCGCTGCTTTTGGCCGCGGGCGCTATGTCTGTCCGCGCAATCTGGCGGCGATGGCAGCCGACGCCGATCAGCAGGGCGATCTGCTGCTCTATCTGGACGATGATGCGGTCAGCAGCACCAAAGAGGAACAGACGCAGTGTGGCCGCTTACAAAAATCCCTGGACCGCTATCAGTGGGATGGCCTGCGCGATCACAGCGAAGAGAACGTCAGCGACAGCCTGTGGCAGCGCCTTTCTACCGATAAAGCAAGCTGCCTGGGCGCGCACTGCCACTGGTATCGTGAATGCCCGTTCTTTGTGGCGCGACGCGAAATCGAGCAGGTGGATGTGGTGGTGGCGAATCATGCGCTGGTGATGGCGGCGATGGAGAATGAGTCGGTGCTGCCACCGGCTAAAAACCTGATGCTGGTGTTAGATGAAGGGCACCATTTGCCCGACGTAGCCCGCGATGCGCTGGAGATGAGCGCCGACATTACGCCGGGCTGGAACAGCCTGCAACTTGACCTGTTTATCAAGCTGGTTGACAGCATCATGACGCAGATGCGGCCAAAATCGCCGCCGCCGCTGGCTAACCCTGAGCGGCTGAAAGCACACTGTGATGAGCTGCGCGAACTGCTGACCGTGACCGCGCAGGCGCTGAATCCGCTGCTGCCACCGCATAACCAGCCGGGCGAATTTCGCTTTGTGCTGGGTGCGCTTCCGCAGGAGCTGCTGGATCTCTGTGCCCGGCTGTTCAAACTCAGCGACGCGCTGCGCGGTTTGAGCGAAGGCCTGATCAATGCACTCAGTGAGCAGACTGGCAAGGTGGACGTGGTGCGATTGCATCGCAATCTGCTGCAGCTCAATCGTCAGTTTGGCTGGTTTGAGTCGGTGAGCAAATTGTGGCGGCTGGCGGCGATGGAAAAAGCGTCTGGCGCACCGGTATCGAAATGGATCACCCGCGAGCTGCGCGAAGGTCAGGCGCATCTGCTGTTTCACTGCGCCGGTATTCGCGTCAGCGATCAGCTGGAAAAGCTGCTGTGGCGCAAAATCCCACATGTGGTGGTCACCTCTGCCACACTGCGATCGCTCAACAGTTTCAACCGCCTGCAGGAGATGTCGGGACTCAGCGAAAAAGCAGGCGATCGTTTTGTGGCGCTGGACTCGCCGTTTAACCATGTAGAGCAGGGCAGGCTGGTGATCCCGCAGATGCGCTTCGAGCCGCTGATGACGCACGAAGCGGAGCACATTGCGGAGATGGCCGGTTTCTTCCGTCAGCAGATGGCGGAGAAAAAGCACAAAGGCGTGCTGGTGCTGTTTGCCAGCAACCGGGCCATGCAGCAGTTTGTCGCCTGTCTGCCTGACCTGCGGCTCTCGATGCTGGTGCAGGGCGATCAGCCGCGCAGCCGGCTGGTCGATTTGCATCGCCAGCGCGTCACCAAAGGGGAAACCAGTATTCTGATTGGCCTGCAGTCCTTTGCCGAAGGGCTTGATCTGAAGGGCGATCTGCTGAGTCAGGTGCATATTCACAAAATCGCTTTTCCCCCGGTGGACAGTCCGGTAATTTTGACCGAAGGCGAGTGGCTTAAAAGCCTGAAGCGTTATCCGTTTGAGGTGCAGAGCTTACCCAGCGCCTCATTCACCCTGATTCAACAGGTCGGGCGCCTGATTCGCAGCCATCAATGTTATGGCGAAATCGTTATTTACGACCGTCGTCTGCTGAGCAAATCCTACGGCAGTCGGTTATTAGCCGCGTTGCCGATCTTCCCGATTGCGCAGCCGGAAACGCCAGAGCCGGAAGCGATACCGGTCACCGTGGCGCCAAAAAACACGGTGCGAAAACGACGTCCCACGCGGCGCTAAGCCGCGCACTTAACCGGAAGCGAGTGATGGAACTGAATAAAATCATTAAAGAGATTGGGCGCGGTAAAAATCATGCCCGCGACATCGATTTTGATACCGCGGTGGCGCTGTATGGCGCAATGCTGGCGGGTGAAGTGCCGGATCTGGAACTGGGCGGCATCCTGATTGCGCTGCGTATCAAGGGCGAAGGCGAAGACGAGATGCGCGGCTTTTATCAGGCGATGCAGGCACAGATGATGCAGCTGCGAGCGCCAGAAAACCGGCCGATGCCGATCGTCATCCCCAGCTACAACGGCGCGCGCCGCCAGGGCAATCTGACGCCGTTGCTGGCGTTGCTGCTGGTGAAACTCGGCTTCCCGGTGGTGGTACATGGCGTCAGCGACGACGCGACGCGTATCACCAGTGAGGCGGTGTTTGCCGCGCTGGGTGTAACACCTGTCACCACCGCAGAAGCGGCGCAGGCGAGACTCGAACAGGGCGAACTCGTTTTTATTACTATCGATCACCTCTGCCCGCCGATGGCGAAACAGCTCTCACTGCGCTGGCGGATGGGCGTCCGTAACAGCGCACATACGCTGGCAAAACTGGCAACCCCGTTTGCAGAGCGTGCGGCGCTGCGGCTGTCGAGCGTGTCGCATCCGGAGTATGTGCCGCGCGTGGCGAAATTCTTCAGTGACATTGATGCGCCAGCGATACTGCTCAATGGCACCGAAGGGGAAGTCTATGCGAATCCGCAGCGCTGCCCGGCGATCAGTATGATTCAGGGCGCAGGCGTGGAAGCGGAAGTGTGGGTCGAGCGTCAGCCTGAAGTGGCGGTTGAACTGCCGGCGGACAAGACGGCAGAGGTGACGGCGCGCTGGATTGATGAGGTGCTGAATCAGCAGCGCCCGGTACCTGCGTCACTGCGATTGCAGCTCGCCTGCTGCCTGCGCGCCAGCGGCCAGTGCGACTCGCTGGCGGCGGCCGGGCAGCAGATTGCCGCTGCCGGATACTGAGTCAGGCGGCTGGCAGCGCCTGTTCAACCAGGTTCTGCCAGAAACGGATGCCAATCGGCAGCAGCGCGTCGTTGAAATCATAGCGAGCGTTATGTAGCGGCGCGGAGGGCGTCTCGCCATCCGCGCCCAGCCAGAAGTAAGCGCCGGGACAGGCTTCCATCATGCAGGCAAAATCTTCTGATGCCATCGACGGATTGACCTGCCAGTGAACCTGTTCTGCGCCCAGCGTTGCCAGCGCCACGTCGCGCACCTGCTCAGCCGGGGCCGCATGGTTAGCGGTGACCGGATAGCCCGGCAGCCAGTTAATCTCGCCGCTGACGCCAAACGGACGTGGCAGAGTCGTCACAAACTCATCAATCAGTCCGCGTACTTTTTCGCGCACGCTGGTCTGCAGGCAGCGCACTGTGCCGCGCAGCATAATCTGTTCCGGAATCACGTTGATCGCTTCACCCCCGTGGATCTGCGTCACACTGACCACCGCAGAGGCAAGGGGCGAGAGCCGACGCGAGGGAATCGTCTGCAGCGCCAGAATCAGCTCGGCCGCTACCACCATCGGATCGGCGCCGCTTTCCGGCATCGCCGCATGGCAGCTTTTACCGTGCAGGGTAATTTCGAATGAATCCAGCGATGCCATCATTGCGCCAGGATTAACAGCCAGTGACCCCAGCGGCAGCCCCGGCCAGTTGTGCATCGCGTAGATCGCATCCATCGGAAAGCGCTGGAACAATCCCTCTTCCACCATTTTGCGCGCCCCGCCCAGATTCTCTTCGGCAGGCTGAAAGATGAAATGCACCGTGCCGCTAAACTGACGCGTGGCAGCCAGCTGTCGGGCGGCGGCCAGCAGGATAGCGCTGTGACCATCGTGGCCGCAGGCGTGCATGACGCCAGGCGTCGAAGATCGCCACTCAGCGTCGCCTTTCTCTGTAATCGGCAATGCATCCATATCCGCACGCAGCCCGATAACCGGACCGGAACCGTTTTCCAGCGTACCGATGACTCCTGTTCCCGCCAGCCCACGAAACACCTGCAGCCCCGCCCGCGCTAATTCTTCAGCAATAAACTGGCTGGTTTGCTGTTCCTGGTAACCTAATTCGGGCTGGCGATGAAACTCACGGCGCCAGTGCAGGGCGTCTTCAAGCAGGGAAGGAGAAAGGGTCATGCAGCGTCGCGCTCCATACAGAATGAGAAGATTTCACTTTAGTGATTGGGTGGCGCGGCGTCTATCGCTGTCGGGACTAAATATGGCTATAGGCTAAATCAAAATGGAATAAGTAATAAGGAAGTGATTTCAGCGAGGGGTTTTACAATGGAAAAGTCAGAAAAACGGGGCAGGCCACAGCGCGCCCCGTTTAGTGAACGATATCAGACTATTTTTGCATTGGCAGGTTCAGGCCGTGCTCTGCAGCACAGCTCTGCGCCAGCTCATAACCTGCATCGGCGTGACGCATGACACCGGTGGCCGGGTCATTCCATAACACACGACCAAGACGCGCATCGGCCTCTTTGCTGCCATCGGCAACAATCACTACGCCAGAGTGCTGCGAGAAGCCCATGCCGACACCGCCGCCATGATGCAGGCTGACCCAGGTCGCGCCGCCCGCGGTATTCAGCAGCGCGTTAAGCAGCGGCCAGTCAGAGACCGCATCCGAGCCATCTTTCATCGCTTCGGTCTCGCGGTTTGGTGAGGCAACTGAACCGCAGTCGAGATGGTCGCGGCCAATGACCACCGGCGCTTTCAGCTCGCCGTTGCGCACCATTTCATTGAACGCCAGACCGGCAAGGTGTCGCTCACCCAGTCCCAGCCAGCAGATACGTGCCGGCAGGCCCTGGAAAGCGATGCGCTCCTGCGCCATATCAAGCCAGCGATGCAGCGTTTTGTGGTGCGGGAACAGCTCTTTAAGTTTGGCATCGGTCTTGTAGATATCCTCCGGGTCGCCTGACAACGCCACCCAGCGGAACGGGCCTTTGCCTTCACAGAACAGCGGACGGATATAGGCCGGGACAAAGCCAGGGAAGTCGAAGGCGTTGCTGACACCCTCATCCAGCGCTACCTGACGGATGTTGTTGCCGTAATCCACGGTCGGAATACCCATATGACAGAAGTCGAGCATCGCCTGGACGTGAACCGCCATAGAGGCACGCGCGGCTTTCTCAACCGCTTTCGGCTGTGAAACGCGCGCCTGTTGCCAGCGCGCCAGATCCCAGCCAATCGGCAGATAACCATTTATTGGGTCATGTGCCGACGTCTGGTCGGTCACGATGTCCGGCTTCGGCCCGCCCGCCCGGGCGCGTTTCACCAGCTCTGGCAGGATTTCAGCGGCATTGCCCAGCAGCCCGACTGAAATCGCTTTTTTCGCAGCAGTGGCTTCGCTGATGATGGCCAGCGCTTCGTCCAGCGTGGTGGCTTTGTAGTCTACGTAGCGGGTACGCAGACGGAAATCGATGCGTGACTCCTGGCACTCAATCGCCAGTACGCAGGCACCGGCCAGCACACCCGCCAGCGGTTGCGCGCCGCCCATGCCGCCCAGCCCGGCGGTGAGAATCCAGCGTCCGCTGAGGTCGTTGTTATAGTGCTGACGTCCCGCTTCCACAAAGGTTTCATAGGTGCCCTGCACGATGCCCTGTGCACCGATATAGATCCAGGAACCGGCGGTCATCTGGCCGTACATCATCAGGCCCGCTTTATCCAGCTCGTGGAAGTGATCCCAGGTCGCCCAGTGTGGCACCAGATTAGAGTTCGCCAGCAGGACGCGCGGCGCATCCGCGTGGGTGCGGAAGATGCCGACCGGTTTGCCGCTCTGGATCAGCAGCGTCTCATCCGGTTGCAGCGCCCGCAGCGAACGCAGGATCTGCTCGAAGCATGCCCAGTTTCGCGCTGCTTTACCGATGCCGCCGTAAACCACCAGATCTTCCGGCCGCTCGGCCACATCGGGATCGAGGTTGTTCTGAATCATGCGGTAAGCCGCTTCAATCAGCCAGTTAGCGCAGTGCAGTGTGGTGCCATGTGGCGCACGAATTTCACGTGCCACAGCCTGAGAAAGAGTTTCGCTCATAAGAGATTCCTTAATTCAAGAAGTTGGGCGCATGCTCGGCAGCAGCGCGGTCAATGCCTGAGGCCAGTCAGCGCGACTTGCCCACTGACGCATGGCCTCGATATCGGGTGCCAGCAGGCGATCTTCCTCAAGGAAAGCGACCTGCTCGCGAATGGTGTCGATGGCCTGCTCAATCAGCACAGAGCTTTTCAGCGGCCGGTTAAATTCAATACCCTGCGCGGCGGCCATCGCTTCAATACCGACCACCGCGGCGCTGTTAAAGCACATGCTGCCGAGACGGCGGGCGGCATAGGTCGCCATTGAGACGTGATCCTCCTGGTTAGCGGAGGTCGGCAGACTGTCTACGCTGCCCGGATGGGCCAGCGATTTGTTCTCAGAGGCGAGCGCGGCGGCGGTGACCTGGGCGATCATAAAGCCAGAGTTCACGCCACCGTCACGCACCAGGAAAGGCGGCAGGCCAGATAAGCCGCTGTCCAGCAGCAGCGCCAGGCGCCGCTCGGAGATGGCGCCGACTTCAGCAATGGCCAGCGCCAGGATATCTGCGGCAAAGGCCACGGGTTCGGCGTGGAAGTTGCCGCCGGAGATCACATCGCCGCTGTCGCTGAACACCAGCGGGTTGTCCGAGGCTGCGTTTGCTTCGATTTCCAGAATCCGCGCCGCGTGGCTGAAATTGTCCAGGCAGGCACCCATCACCTGCGGCACGCAGCGGATGGAGTAGGGGTCCTGCACGCGGCCGCAATGGGTATGCGACTGCAGAATTTCACTGCCCTCTATCAGAGCGCTGACGGCGGCGGCGACCGCAATCTGGCCCTGCTGACCACGCGCTTTATGAATACGGGCGTCGAACGGTTTCAGCGAGCCTTTGATCGCCTCCAGCGAGAGCGCACCCGCCATCAGACCGGCAGCAAACAGATTTTCACCTTCAAACAGGCCACGCAGCGCCAGCGCAGTCGAAACCTGGGTGCCATTGAGCAGCGCCAGTCCTTCTTTTGGACCGAGCACAAACGGCGACAGGCCGACGCTTGCCAGTCCTTCTGTTGCCGGGATCAGCTTACCAGCGAGCCGTACCTGACCTTCACCCAGCAGCATCAGCGACATGTGCGCCAGCGGCGCCAAATCGCCAGAAGCCCCGACAGAGCCTTTTTCCGGGATGCAGGGCATCACACCCGCGTTAAACAGGGCAAGCAGCGCCTCAACGAGTTCGATTCGCACGCCAGAGTGACCGCGCGCCAGACTGATGATTTTGGTTGCGACCACCAGTCGGGTGACATTGTCGGGCAGCAGATCGCCCAGTCCGACGCTGTGTGACAACACCAGATTACGCTGCAGATCCGCCAGCCGGCTGGCCGGAATTTGGGTCTGCGCCAGTTTGCCGAAGCCGGTATTAATGCCATACACCACGTTACCGGAGGCGACAATGGCATCTACGGTTTGCTGCGCCGCTGCAATCGCCTGACGCGCACGCTCATCGAGACTTAATGTGACATTACCCTGATAGATAGCGCGTAATGTGGCGAGGTCCACCTCGCCTGGCACCAGGCGCAATGCCTGAAACGAACCTGACATAGCCTACTCCTGTCGATACAAGTGTGCTGGTGAGGCGAAGCTGCTTCCCTTGCCCTGAACCAGCGGGATAATTCGAGTGAAACATAAGCATTAAATCTTGTCTATGCTTGTCTATACAATCAAACAAAGGAAGCAAAGGACGTGCCAGGCCGATCACAAAAATCGAATCTCCATGTGCTGCGGGTCGGGTGTTTAGCATGTGGGAGAAGCTGCACCATCAGGATGCGGAGGCTGCACCATCGGAGCATCGCGTGCTCTGCTGGATGTATATACATTCACGCAGTGAGACAGTAAACTCAGGGGACTTTCAGCATAAGGAACAGCAAATGGTTGAGCATACAGCACTGGCACAACTGGCGGCGGCAATGAGCGATGAACCTGCACCGATCTATCAGCGGGTGAAACAGGCCATCGTCAGCCAGATTCGTGAAGGGTTGTGGAAAGCGAATCAGCGTGTGCCATCAGAAAGTGAACTGGTCAATGAACTGGGCGTCAGTCGCATGACTATTAACCGGGCGCTGCGTGAGCTCACCAGTGAGGGATTTCTGGTGCGGATGCAGGGTGTCGGGACCTTTGTGGCGGAGATGAAAGGCTACACCGCCATGCTGGAGGTGCATAACATCGCCGATGAGATTGCCCAGCGCGGTCATCAGCACAGCGCAAAAATCCTTACCCTCGGTCAGAACAAAGCCGATCCCGAGCAGGCGGCCGTACTGGGTCTCACTACCGGGCAGACGCTCTTCCATTCGCTGATTGTGCACTACGAAAACGATCTGCCGGTGCAGCTGGAGGATCGTCTGGTCAATCCGCTGGTCGCGCCCGACTACCTGACGCAGGATTATGAGAAGATGACGCCGTACACCTATCTCATGCGGGTCGCGCCGCTGACGGCGGGTGAGCACATCGTTGAAGCGGTGCTGCCCGATGCGCGTCAGCGTAAGCATTTGTCGCTGGATGAGCACGAACCCTGCCTGCTGATTCGCCGTCAGACCTGGAGCGACACGAAAATCGTGACCTATGCGCGATTGCTCTATCCCGGCTCACGTTACAAACTGCTGGGCCGCTTCAGAGGACACGGTTAAGTCGGGTAAACAGCAGCCGGGCATCCGTGTCACACGGGCTGAGTTGTGTCTCATCATCGACCCACCACGTCCCCTGTTGCGCGCTCAGCTTTTCTCCGTCAGCCGTCTGCCATGCGCCAGCCAGCACCCAGGCGACGCCATGCAGCGCGCTGACCTCTGTGGTCACCACCTCCACCGTTGCCTGCCATTCACCACGTCGCGTCATGATATTAAAATCTTCGCTGACGCTGCCCTGCAGTTGTGCCGTTAAGGCGAGTTCGCCGGCAAACGCCCACGGCTTTTGCGGCGTCAACAGATGCTGCACGCCGGGCGCGGTTAACAACACCGGATCGCCGTGCAGCAGGGTGATAACCCGATCAATCTCCGGAAAGGGAGAGAAGGGGCCATCCTGCGCCAGGGTCGCAATACTGGCGCGCCAGCCAAAGCGATCTGCGCCGGGCGGGAAACTGATAATCTCACGGGTCTCACCGCCACCGTTGCGCCAGCGGCTGACTGCCAGATCGGCATATGCGAACCGGGCGATCATCGCAGCGCCGCCATTGCCTGAGCAAAGCGTGCGGCACACGCTGCCTGGTGCGGATGCACGCCATCTTTCACCACGGCTTTACCTGCAACATAGACGTCGCGAATCTGATCGCGCTGTCCGGCAAACAGCCAGCGGTTCATTACGGCGTGTGATTCCACGCTGCCGAGCCATGCCTCATCACGCAGCACCAGCCAGTCAGCACGTTGTCCCACCGCCAGCGTACCCTGCTGAATGCCGCACGCCTGCGCACCCCCTGCTGTAGCCTGTTGCCAAAGCAGATCGCCTACCGAGGGCTGGTCAGGCAGGGTGATTCGGTTGCGGCGCTGGTCGCGCAGGCGCTGCGCATACTCCAGCCAGCGCAGCTCTTCCTGGGTGCTCAGCGAGACGTGACTGTCGGAGCCAATGCCCCAGCGTCCGCCCTGCGCGATATACTCCACCGCCGGAAAAATGCCGTCACCGAGGTTGGCTTCGGTGGTCGGGCAGAGACCCGCCACCGCACCGCTGCGGGCAAGGCGTGACAGTTCGCTCTCATCCAGATGCGTGGCGTGGATCAGACACCAGCGCGTATCCACGTTAAAGCGGTTAAGCAGCCAGGCAACCGGCCGTTCGCCGCTCCACGCCAGTGAATCATTGACCTCTTTCTGCTGTTCAGCCACATGGATATGGACCGGCAGCCCAGGATCGCTGGCCGCCAGCACGTCGTGCATCTGACTTTCACTTACTGCCCGCAGCGAATGGAAACAGAGGCCACGATTCAGCAGTGGCCGCTGCTGCTGCCACTCCTCCAGCCGCGCCTGCTGTTGCAGATACTGGTCGGTCTGCTGGATAAAACGTTTCTGACCCGCCGTTGCAGGCTGACTGCCAAAGCCGCTGTAGCTGTAGAGCACCGGCAGCAGGGTCTGACCGATACCGGCGATCTCCGCCGCCTCGATCAGCTGTTGCAGCATCGCATCATCACCATAGGGTGCGCCGCTGGGGTCGTGATGCAGATAGTGAAACTCCGCCACCTGGGTGTAGCCGCCCTTCAGCATTTCGATGTAGAGCAGGGCGGCAATATCACCCACCTGCCGGGGTGTCAGGCGCTGCACCATGCGGTACATCAAATCCCGCCAGGTCCAGAAGCTGTCCTGAGGATCGCCCGCGACTTCTGCCAGCCCCGCCATGGCACGCTGAAAGGCGTGCGAGTGCAGGTTGGCGATCGCCGGAATTACCTCGCCGTTGAGCTGGACAGCATTCTCCGCATGGCTATCCGGAGCAATGGCATCGATAAAACCCGCCTGATTAACTGTGATACGAACCTGCTGCTGCCAGCCCTCTGCCAGCAGTGCACGCGGGGCAAAAAAAGTTACCATGGTTGATCCTCTCCGGATGTGGTTGTATATACATATACATACTTTGAGGCACAGTGTAAACGGTGGAGGCTTAGGCAGCGATGGCAGAAGAGATGCGTGTAGATACGGTATGGACCGGGGCCGACCTGGTTACCATGCGTGACGGAAAGTACCATCTGATTCCGCAAGGCGCGCTGGTGGTGCGGGCAGGTAAACTGGTATGGGTGGGCCCGCAGGCGGAGATGCCCGCGTTCGTCGCCGATCAGCATCATCAACTGCCAGGCGGCATCGTGACGCCAGGGCTGGTGGATTGTCATACCCATCTGGTGTTTGGCGGCGACCGCAGTCAGGAGTTTGAACAGCGCCTGAATGGCGTCAGCTACGCAGAGATCGCCGCGCAGGGCGGCGGCATTCTCTCCACCGTGCGCGCCACCCGCGCGGCCACGGAAGAGGAGCTGGTGGCGTCGGCTCGCTGGCGGCTCAATCGGCTGCTGGCCGAAGGCGTCACCACCGTGGAGATTAAGTCCGGCTATGGTCTGGATGAAGAGAGCGAACTGCGGATGCTGCGGGCGATTCGCCAGCTGGGAGAGAGCGTGTCCGCCGATGTGCGTTCCACCTGTCTGGCAGCACATGCCTTTCCGCCGGAGTTTAAGCACGACCCGGATAGCTGGGTCGATATCATCTGCGATCGACTCCTGCCGCAGGTACAGGCGCTGGGGCTGGCGGATGCGGTGGATGCGTTCTGTGAGCATCTCGCCTTTTCCCCTGCGCAGGTGGCGCGGGTGTTTGACCGGGCGGTGGCGCTGGGTATGCCGGTGAAATTGCATGCGGAACAGCTTTCGGCACTGGGGGGCGCAGCACTGGCGGCGCGCTACGGCGCACTCTCTGCGGACCATCTTGAATACGCCACGGAAGAGGATGCCAGGGTGATGGCAGAGCATGGCACCGTCGCGGTGCTGCTGCCTGGTGCGTTTTACCTGCTGCGTGAGACCCAGCGCCCGCCGGTGGAAAGCTTCCGGCGACATGGGGTGCCGATGGCACTGGCCAGCGATGCGAATCCTGGCACCTCGCCTGCGCTGTCGCTGCGTCTGATGCTTAATATGGGTTGCACGCTGTTTGGCATGACACCGGAAGAGGCGCTGGCGGGCGTCACCCTGTGGGGAGCAAAAGCGCTGGGGCTGGCTGACAGTCACGGCTCGCTGGAGGCGGGAAAAGTAGCAAACTTCGTGCACTGGCCGCTGGCTCGTCCCGCGGAACTGGTTTACTGGCTGGGTGGTGAGCTGCCCTGTACCGTTATTTATCGTGGAGAACCACAATGAACCCTTTCTATTTCACCCAGGGCAGCCTGCCGCTGCTGGTCAGCATTCCTCACGCCGGGACCGACCTGACACCCGACGTGGAGGCTGGATTAAGTGAGGCCGCGCGCGGCCTGCCTGACACCGACTGGCATATCCCGCTGCTGTATGATTTTGTGCGTGACCTCGGGGCCAGCGTGTTAATTGGCCGCTACTCCCGTTTTGTGGTTGATCTTAACCGTCCGCCCGATAACCAGCCGCTCTACACGACGGCCACCACTGGCCTTTTCCCGGAAACGCTGTTCGACGGCACGCCGACCTTTGCGCCAGGTAAAACGCCTGATGCCACGGCGCGTCAGGGCTACATCGATCAGATCTGGCAGCCTTATCATCAGCAGATTCAGCAGGAGCTGGCGCGGCTTAAAGCGCTGCATGGTTATGCGCTGCTGTTTGATGCTCACTCCATCGCCAGCGAAATTCCCCGCCTGTTTGAGGGCCGTCTGCCCGATATCAATGTTGGCACCAACGACGGTGCAAGCTGTACACCTGCCATGAGCGCGGCGATTGAAGCAGTATGCAGCGCACAGAACGACTACAGCTGGGTGATTAACGGACGCTTTAAAGGCGGCTACATCACCCGCGCTTATGGACAGCCGCAGCAGCATATTGAAGCCGTCCAGCTGGAGCTGGCGCAGCTCAACTACATGGATGAGATGCCTCCTTACGCCTGGCAGCAGGCGCGTGCCGCTCAGTTACAGAAAGTGCTGAAGGCGATGATTCATGCCATGCTGGCGCAGGCTAAACCGCAGTAAATCAGCGATGCGCCACGCCGGTGCAGCGCTGCGCTAATCGGGTGCAGGTGAGGGCAGCCTGTGTGGCTGCTCCCTTGCTACCGCCTCCATTCTTCGCTTTTTCAGAGCTGGCATAACCTTTGCTTGGTTGTATGTACAAGTACTGCAGTGCGTGCTCTATCTGAATAAATTCCGTCTGGCTCACAAAATGAAAAAGCCGGCAATGAACTGCGTTGCGTTAACTTGTATATACATGACATATCATCTTGTGGGGTTTATGTTAAATCTCATCAGGGCGATCACCAGGCCGCTACTTCAGGAGAACCGTATGACACACCCTCTGACTCTTCGTCGTTTATGTCTTACTACGCTGGTTTCCAGTCTGCTGCTCTGTGGCGTCAGCGCCCAGGCTAAAGAGTGGAAGTCGATCACCATTGCCACTGAAGGCAGTTATGAACCCTGGAACCTCACCCTGCCGGGCGGCAAGCTGGGCGGTTTCGAACCGGAGCTGATGGCGGATCTCTGCCAGCGCATGGCGATCCAGTGCAAGCTGGTGGTGCAGAACTGGGATGGGATGATCGCCGGACTGAATGCCGGAAAATATGACGTCATCATGGATGCGATTGTGATTACGCCCGACCGCAAAAAAGTGGTGAATTTCACCGCGCCTTACGCCTCAACACCCGCCACCTTTATCACGGTAAAAGGGTCACTGCTGCCCGCTGACAGCAAGATCATCAAACTCACTGACGATGAAAAAACCATTGAGCCTGCCATCGCACCCCTGAAAGCAGCGCTGAAGGGCAAAACGATTGGTATCGCCTCTGGCACGGTCTATACGCCGTTTATCGACAAATACTTCAAAGGGGTGGCGGATGTGCGTGAATACACCAGCTCAGCCGATGCGATTCTTGATTTGCAGGCCGGACGCATTGATGCGGTGTTTGACGATGTGACTTTCGCGCAGTCGATGCTGGCACGACCGGATAACCGCAACCTCAGTTTCAGCGGTCCTCAGCTGGGCGGCCCAATCTGGGGTGAGGGCGAGGCGATGGGTGTACGCATGGCCGACAACGATCTGAAAGCCCGACTGGATCAGGCGATTAAAGCCGCGCTGGCCGATGGCACAGTGAAAAAGCTGAGTGAGAAGTGGTTCAAAACTGACGTCACACCCTGAGTGAGGTAACTGATGATAAGCCTGCTGAGTTTTGGCCCGGACGGCTGGGGACGGTTGATTCTGAGTGCCACGCTGACCACGTTGCTGCTGTCGTTTTGCGCGCTGCTGGTCGGCGCGGTGGTGGGATCGGGCGTGGCCGCCGCAAAGTTATCCCCGCACCGGGCGGTACGCTGGCTGGGTGAAAGCTATTCGGTGATCTTTCGGGGTATCCCTGAATTGCTGGTGATCTACCTGTTCTACTTCGGTGGATCGGGACTGATCACGCAGATCGGACAACTGTTTGGCGCAGACGGTTTTATCGAAGCGCCGCCGTTTCTGATCGGGGCATTGGCGATCGGGCTTATCTCCGGCTCTTACCAGGCGGAAGTCTATCGTGCCGCGCGGCTGGCTCTGGCGAAAGGGGAGATCGAAGCCGCCGTCGCCATTGGCATGCCGCGCTGGCGCATCCGGCAACGTATCCTGTTGCCGCAGGTGGCGCGCTATGCGCTGCCCGGCCTGTCTAACGTCTGGCAGATGAGCCTGAAAGATTCCGCGCTGGTATCGGTGACCGGCATTGTCGAGCTCATGCGTGCCAGCCAGATAGCAGCCGGTTCCACCCGGGACTACTTCTCCTTTTACCTGGTGGGCGGTGCCTGTTATCTGCTGCTGACGCTGCTGTCGAATCGTGCCTTTCTGCGCGCCGAATCCCGTCTGGGTCGCGCCTGGCAAAGCCGCACCGCTGCACAGCATTAAGGAGAGTTATGATTGATTTTGCGTTCCTTACTGACACCTTCCTGAAACTCAGCGCGGCGCTGCCGGTCACGCTCGGCCTGTTTATCAGCGCCTTTCTCTGCGGGGGCGTGCTGGCGGTCGGTATTCTGGCGCTGCGCATGAGCCGCTGGCGGCTGCTGAGTGCATTCGCCCGCGGCTACATTCTGGTGTTTCGCGGCTCGCCGCTGATGATTCAGTTGTTCCTGATCTACTACGGGCTGGGACAGTTTGGGGTGATCCGCCACAGCGTCTTCTGGCCGTTTCTGCGTGAGCCTTTTACCTGCGCGGTGCTGGCCCTGTCCCTCTGTACCGCCGCCTACACGGCGGAGATCCTGCGCGGCGCGCTGCTGGCGGTCCCGCCCGGTCAGGTGGAAGCGGGGATGGCATGCGGCATGTCGCGCGGCCTGCTGCTGCGGCGCATTATCGCACCGGTGATGCTGCGTTATGCGCTGCCTGCGTACTCCACCGAAGCGATTCTGCTGGTGAAATCAACCGCGCTGGCGAGTCTGGTGACGGTGTGGGATGTCACCGGGGTCGCGCAGCAGATTATCCAGCGTACTTACCGCACTATGGAGGTGTTTCTCTGTGCGGCGGCGATCTATCTGATCCTCAACTTCATCATTGTTCAACTGTATGCCCTGCTGGAGCGGCGTCTGACACCGGTTCATAAACCGGAAAAAAAGCCGTTACCGGCCGCTAAGCCGATCCCCGGAGGAGAAAAAAATGTCTGAACTGCCACCTGTCACGCTGTCGGCCAGCGATATCCATAAATCCTTTGGCGCTATGGAGGTGCTGAAGGGCATCTCGCTGCAGGCGCATCAGGGCGATGTCATCTCTATTCTCGGTGCCAGCGGCTCCGGTAAAAGTACGCTGCTGCGCTGTATCAACCTGCTGGAGACGCCTGATTCTGGCGTCGTCAGCGTGGGCGGTGAAACCATTGAGATGAAGCGTCATGCACGCGGGCACCAGCTGGCGGCTAACCCGCGTCAGATTGAACGGCTGCGTTCCCGGCTGGGGATGGTGTTTCAGAGCTTTAATCTCTGGTCGCATCTCACCGTACTGCAAAACGTTATTGAAGGGCCGCACTACGTGCTGAAGCGCGATAAAAAAGCCTGCATCGCTCAGGCAGAACAGCTGCTGGATCGGGTTGGCCTGCTGAATCGCAAAGACTTCTATCCCGCTCAGCTTTCGGGCGGCCAGCAGCAGCGGGTGGCGATCGCCCGCGCGCTGGCGATGGACCCGGAGGTGATGCTGTTTGATGAACCGACATCGGCACTGGATCCGGAACTGGTGGGTGAGGTGCTGAAGGTGATGCGCAGCCTGGCCGAAGAGGGGCGCACCATGCTGGTGGTCACGCACGAGATGGGCTTTGCCCGCAACGTCTCAAACCGGGTCGTGTTTATGCATCAGGGCACGATTGATTGTCAGGGCACGCCAGAGGCGATGTTCGGCGAGGCGGGATCGGCGCGCTTTAAGCAGTTTATTTCCAGCCATCATCAGGTGGAGCCGGTGGTATGAGCGACGTCATGAGTCAGACGCGGGTCTGGGGCGATGGTCCGCTTAAATGGCAGGAGCTGGTGAAGGTCGCCCGGCATGGCGCGACTCTGATGCTAAGCGACAGCGCCTGGCAGCGAATTGCCCGGAGCCGTGAAATCGTCGGCAACATCGTCGCGGCGGGGCAGGTAGCCTACGGCATTAATACCGGATTAGGGGCGTTGTGCAACATTACTCTTTCCGAAGATGAACTGAGCCAGCTGTCGCGCAATACCTTACTGAGCCATGCCTGTGGTGTCGGGCCGGTGCTTAAAAAAGCGGAGGTGCGCGCCATTCTGTGTGCCGCGATTGCCAACTACAGTCATGGCAAATCGGGTGTGTCAGTGGCGCTGGTGCAGCAGCTGCTGGCGCTACTGAATCTGCAGATTACCCCTCAGGTTCCGTCCCAGGGATCGGTGGGCTATCTGACCCACATGGCGCATATCGGTCTGGCCCTGATCGGCATCGGCGAGGTGGAGTGGCACGGCGAAATCATGCCCGCGCAGCAGGCGCTAACCCAGGCAGGCTTAGCGCCTTACCGGCCAGGTGCCAAAGAGGGATTGAGCCTGGTCAACGGCACGCCTTGCATGACCGGCTTAGCCTGCCTGGCGCTGGACGATGCCGGGCGTCTGCTGGACTGGGCGGATGTGACAGGCGCAATGAGTTTTGAAGCGCTGCGCGGTCAGCTGGTGGCGTTTGATCCAGAGGTGCTGGCACTCAAGGCCAGCCCGGGAATACAGCGCAGTGGTGAACGTCTGCGCCAGTTGCTGAGAGACAGCCCGCTGCTGAACGCGAGCGTCGGCATCCGCACTCAGGATGCGATGAGTCTGCGGTCGATGCCGCAGGTGCACGGCGCCTGCCGCGATCAGTTTGATCACGCCGCACGTCAGGTGGAGACTGAACTCAACGCCTGTACCGACAATCCGTTGATTCTGGGCACGCCGCAGGAGTGGCGCGTGGTGTCACAGTCACATCCGCACGGTGAATCGGTGGCGATGGCCTGTGACCTGCTGGCGATTGCGCTGGCGGAACTGGGGAGCATTGCCGAACGACGACTGGATCGGCTGGTAAACCCGCTGGTCAGTGGCCTGCCGCCGTTTCTGGTGGCCGAGCCTGGCGTCAATTCTGGCATGATGATTGCGCAGTACGTCGCGGCCTCGCTCTGCGCGGAAAACCGTCAGCTGGCCCAGCCTGCGGTACTCGACAACTATGTCACCTCAGGATTACAGGAGGATCACATCAGTCTTGGCACCGGGTCGGCGCTGAAGCTGCTGAAGCTGGTCAGCAACGTCGATCACATCATTGCGATTGAGTATCTGCTGGCGGCGCAGGCGCTGGAGTTTCACGGTGAATCACAGCTGGCAGCCGGCACGCGGCGCGCCTGGCAGCATCTGCGGCAGGTGGTTGAGCGCTGGCAGCAGGATCGCTGGCTGGCACCCGACATCGACCGTGCGGTGGCGCAGATAAGGGCGCACCGGACCGATGCGCTTGTGGGGTGAGGATTATTTAGGGCGTGCGTCGGGACGGACCAGGTCAAAGCGTTGTGTTTCGCTGATGCCGTAATAGGCGCTGGGACCACCTGCGCGCAGAATCGGCTCGGCTTTTGCGGTCTGATAAATGCCCGCTTCCAGCAGCGATTCATCGATGTGGATCGCGACCGCTTCACCCAGCACCAGCCAGCTGTCGACCAGATTGCCACTGGCATCCTGCAACTGAATCAGCTGGGTCAGACGACACTCAAAGTTGACCGGGCTTTCCGCCACCAGACTTGCACCAACCTGTGATGCTGACAGCGGGGTTAATCCGGCAAAAGCAAACTCATCCTGATCGGCAGGCAGTGAAGCAGAACTTTCGTTCATCGCTTCGGCCAGCGGGCGGGTAGCCAGGTTCCAGACAAACTCTTTGGTGTCCGCAATGTTCTGCACGCTGTCTTTCCAGCCGCTGCTGGCGAAACCGATAATTGGCGGATGATAGTTGAAGCAGTTAAAGAAGCTGTAAGGGGCCAGATTGCGCTGGCCGCTGGCGCTGACAGAGCTAATCCAGCCGATTGGTCGTGGTCCGATAATGGCGTTGAGCGGATCGTGGGGCAGACCGTGACCAGCACGGGGTTCATAGGAATAGCGTTTCCGGGTCATAACGTCTCCAGCAGGTGATTTTATTTATCTTAGCCCGACAGCATCACCCGACGGAATCGGAAAGCGGTAAGCGGATGGTGCGGGTTTATTTTCCGCCGCCTACAGCGTATTGTACGCGCGCCTGAATAATTGAGAGAACGTATGAAAAAGTCAGCCAGCACGTCGCCCTTCCACGCCCGCAATCGCCATCAGGGCGAATACGATTTTGCCGCGTTAACCGCTGCTCATCCGCCGCTGAAGGCTAAAGTCCGGCCTAATGGTTATGGCGTGAAGTCTGTGGATTTTGCGGACCCGGAGGCGGTGATGCTGCTGAACCAGGCGCTGATCAAACTCTTTTACGACATCGACTGGCAGCTTTCTCCCGGCTCACTCTGCCCGCCAGTACCGGGACGCGCCGATTATCTGCACTACCTGGCCGATCTGCTGGCGCTGGATAACAACGGCGTTATCCCGATGGCGGACATTCTCGATGTTGGCTGCGGCGCAAACTGCATCTATCCACTGATTGGTGCGGCAGAATATGGCTGGCGCTTTACCGGCACCGAAATTGATGAAGCCGCCATCAAAGCCGCTAACCGCATCGTTGCGGCTAACCCACGCCTGACGCGCCAGATCCGTCTGCGTCGTCAGAAAAACAGCGATGCGGTGCTGGCGGGTGTGGTCAGCAAAACGGAATTCTTCAGCGCGGTGATGTGTAATCCGCCATTCCACGCGTCGCCGGATGAGGCAGTGGCAGGTTCGCAGCGCAAGGTCCGCAATCTCGGACTGGACAAGAGTGCGCCACTTAACTTTGGCGGGCAGCACAATGAGCTGTGGTATCCCGGTGGCGAAAAGGCGTTTATCGGCAAGATGATCGCCGAGAGCGTGGCGCTGGGTCGTCAGATCGGCTGGTTTACCTCGCTGGTGTCGCGCAAAGAGAACTTGCCGGCACTGGAAAAGCAGCTGCAGGCGCTCGACGTTGCTGAAGTGCGGGTGGTGAACATGGCCCAGGGTCAGAAACAGAGCCGCTTTCTGGCATGGAGTTTTATGCCTGCCGCACCGCGCAGCAAACTGCTGAGTCGTCTGGGAAGTTAGGGTTTTCCCGGTGCAGGCACGCTATTACTGCGGCCAGGGGCATAAAAAAACGGGCCGCTTAGCGGCCCGTTTTGATCAGGAGACGTGCTGCAGGAATTCGCGCAGACGGTCACTGGGTGGATTGCTGATCAGGCTGTCAGGATCGCCATCTTCCGCAATCCGGCCTTTATCAATAAAGATCAGGCGCGAGGCGACCTTCTGTGCAAAGCCCACTTCATGCGTCACAATCACCATCGTCATGCCTTCTTCCGCCAGATCCTGCATCACTTTAAGGACTTCATGACGCAGTTCCGGGTCCAGCGCTGAGGTTGGCTCATCGAACAGCATCATCTTTGGCTTAACCGCCAGCGCACGGGCAATCGCCACGCGCTGCTGCTGGCCGCCGGACAGCTCAGACGGAAAATGATGTGCACGCTCTGCCAGGCCCACTTTGCCCAGCAACTCACGCGCCAGCTGGCGTGCCGCTTCTTTACTGGCGCCACGCACCCGGATAGGACCAAAGGCAACGTTGTCCAGCGCACTCATCTGTGGGAACAGATGAAACTGCTGGAATACCATGCCCGCTTCCTGACGAATCAGGCGGTCATCAACTTTCGGGTCATTCACGCGCAGGCCATCAACAATCAGCTCGCCGCTGGTGATCTCTTCCAGCTTGTTAATGCAGCGTAAAAGGGTGGATTTACCGGAACCGGATGGGCCGATAATCACCACCACTTCGCCCTGGTTAATCTTCAGATCAATATTGTGCAGCACCTGGGTCTGGCCAAAATGCTTGGAGACATCTTTAAATTCAATCACAGGATTTTCACCCTTTTCTCAATGCGGCGCAGCACAAAGCTCAGCACCAGCGTAATCACCAGATAGATGATCGCGACGGCGCTCCAGATTTCCAGAGCGCGGAAGTTACCGGCAATAATCTCCTGACCCTGACGCGTCAGTTCAGCCACACCAATAACGATAAACAGCGAGGTATCTTTGATGCTGACAATCCATTGGTTGCCCAGCGGTGGCAGCATACGACGAAGCGCCAGCGGCATAATCACGTAGCGCAGCGTCTCACGGCTCGACAGGCCAAGCGCCAGTCCGGCTTCGCGGAAGCCCTTATTAATCGACAGCACGGCACCACGCGTAATCTCCGCGATATAAGCGCCAGAGTTAATCATGATGGTCACTACCGCTGCGCTGAAGGGATCAATGCGCAGGTCGGGGAACGCCATCGGCAGAGCAAAGTAGATGAACATCACCTGCACCACGATAGGGGTGCCGCGGATAATTTCGATAAACACCAGTGCGATGTTATTGGTGATCCAGCCGCCGTAAGCGCGGGCAAAACCGGCAATCAGCCCGATAAACAGGCCGCCAACCAGTCCAATAACAGAGATTATTAAAGTCAGTTTAGCGCCTTCAAGCAGCGCTGGCATGGCGGGCCAGATGACGCTCCAGTCAAACTCCATGGTGTCACTCCAGATATGTTGCGATGGAAAAAAGCAGGGAAAAAGTTTCCCTGCTGAAATCAGATAACGGGCAAATTATTATTTAGGTTCGGTGCCGAACCATTTTTTATAGAGCGTGTTATAGGTGCCGTTCTCTTTCAGGGTTTTCAGTGCGCCGTTTACTTTTTCACGTAAATCGTCGCTGCCTTTCGGGAAGGCGATACCATACTGCTGCGCTTCAATCGAATCGCCTACCGCTTTAAAACGGCTTTTACCGGCGGTGTGGATGAAGTAAAGAATGTTTGGCGTGTCATGCAGCACGGCGTCCGCACGGTTGGTGCCCAGCTCCATATAGGCGCTGTCGATGTTCGGGAACTGACGCAGGTCTTTAGATTTGATGTGGGCTTTTGCGTATTCCACAGAGCCGGTGCCGCTTTTCACTGCGACGACTTTACCGTTCAGATCGCTGATGCCTTTGATGTCGTTTTCATTGTTACGCACCATTACCTGCAAACCGCTTTTGTAATAGCCATCAGAAAACTCGATCGCTTTTTTACGTTCTTCGGTAATGGTGATGCCCGCAAGGGCCAGATCGACATTGCGCGTTTGCAGTGCAGGGATGATGCCGCTGAAGTCCATTGGCTTCAGGGTATAATCCAGCTTCAGCTCTTTCGCAATGGCATCCCACAGATCCACATCAAAGCCGACATATTTGTCACCCTGTTTGAATTCGAACGGAACAAAGGCGGTATCGGTAGCGACAACCAGCTTCTTATCTGCTGCAGTGGAAGAGAGGGAGAAGGCCAGCGCCAGCGCGGCCACAGAAACTTTTAACAGTGACTTCATCATTTTTCCTTTTTTTACTACCAGGCGGCAGGGCCTGCGTTTGCGGCTTGTCATATGAAATAATTATGCCAACTTTGCAAGTTTCGCGAAATCAGAGAGTTAAATAACATAGCTGACACGATTTTGCAGTTAATTCTGCCTTTGCACCATTTGGGTGCTCAGTTTTGGTGCATATGGCTGTTTTGGTGCAAGCGGTAGTGTGCCTCAGATGTTAAGGCTGTGAAGCGAAGGAAGGAAGAACTGTTAACAGGGTCATAAAAATGCGGTAACGCAGACGTAAAAAAGGCGGGTTTCCCCGCCTGATTGACTGCATTGAGTTTTATTCAATGTTGGCTTCGATGAACCACAGGAATTTGTCCAGGTCACGTGATGCCGCAGTAAAGATGTCAGCGGTATCTTCATCTTTCACTTCAGTAATGGCTTTACGGGTATCATTAGCCACGACGCTATAACGGTCTGCCAGCGCTTTCAGGTGATCCTGAACGCTGTGAATATTCAGCGGATAGCTTTTCAGCGGCGTCGTATCGTTAACAACCTGCGTGGTGCCCAGTGCAACGCCGCCCAGCTGTACCACACGCTCAGCAATGGTGTCCTGATGCTCGGTGATTGCAGTACGGAAGCCGTCCAGCATTTCATGTACACCGATGAAGTTAGCACCGCGCATGTTCCAGTGCGCCTGCTTAGTAATCAATGACAGGTCAATAAACTCGACTACCAGACGGTTCAACACCGCGATGGTGGCTTTCTTCTCATCTTCGGCCACGTCATTACGGGTATAAATCAGGTCAGCAGATTTAGTTTTAACCAGTTTAGCGGTACTCATCGTTTCAGTCCTCTCTTTGATGGTTGTCCTAATCAAGTACCGGATAAGTATAGCAGCGCTTTTCAGCTTTGCAGAAACGACTTTATCGATAGATGAAATAGTGCAGGTCTTTATTAAATGCGGGAAGGCACAGACGAGGTTAACGCAATGTTAAAATAAAAGCGCTTGTATTTAATTAATTAAATCAATGCTTTAATTTTACATGTAAATAACAGGTAAGCGTCTGTTTCAAAATAGTCAGAACCTGGACAGGGAATGGTTAAGAATAATTCTCATGATGAGCATGATTGTTATTTAGCCCACCACAAAGGCAGGCTAAAGGCGTTTATTTCTGACCAGAATCTGATAATTCCACGCTGCTTAACTGGCTCTTTTTCGGTCGCATGGTCAGCGTTGAGCCTGCCGAAGCGATGATGATTGCCAGTAGCGCCAGCCACTGTAGGCCGGTCAGCGTTTCGCCCAAAAACAGCATGCCGGAAAAAGCGGCCATGGCGGGTTCCAGACTCATCAGCGTGCCGAAGATGCGCGCCGGTAAGCGGGTAAGGGCGATCATCTCCAGTGAGTAGGGTATCGCGCTGGAGAGCAGGGCAACCAGCAATGCGATCGGCATCACGGCCCATGTCCAGATGCCACTTTCTGCAAACGTCAGCCCCAGCGGTACAAAAATCACCGAAGCAATCAGCGAACCGATAGCCACTGTCGCAGGACCATGTTCTGCACCTGCCCGCTGTCCCGCCAGGATATAGATTGCCCAGCAGGCACCCGCACTCACGGCCAGTGCTGCGCCCAATGGATCAATCGCGGTCATCCCTGTCCCAAACGGCAGCAGGAACCACAAACCAATCACCGCCAGCAGCACCCAGACAAAATCCAGTGGTCTGCGCGATCCAAACAGCGCCAGCGCCAGTGGACCGGTAAACTCCAGTCCCACCGCCACGCCCAGCGGCACAGTGCGAATCGCCAGATAGAATGTGAAGTTCATGGTGCCCAACGCCAGACCATACATCAGCAAAGGCAGACGTTGTTCCCGGCTAAAGCGTAAACGCCAGGGTTTAAAGATGACACAGAGTATCAGGGTGCCAAAGCCCAGACGCAGCGCGGTGATTCCCGTCGCCCCAACAGAAGGAAACAGGCTTTTTGCCAGAGAAGCACCGCCCTGCAGCGACAGCATCGCAATCAGCAGTACGGCAATTGGCAACACGATTGGCGCAAGATTTTTAGAAGCGGGAGAGGCAGACATCCTGTGTACTTTTCCTGGTCATCAACGTAACGAGTGGGCCAGTGTAAAGGAAATGTCAGGCAAAAAATCATGAGTCAGCGTTTTTAATTTGCCTTAACTGCGCAAATTTTGGCCAAAATCAGTGCCATTTAGGTAAAGAAATGTCAGGTTTTTTTAGGAATTAACTTAAACGGCAAATTGAGCACAAAAAGATTATTGCAGGAAGATGACGGATTTTATAAGAAAAATGAATGACATAGTATGTCGCATTAACGTCCTGTTACACCAAACTTTCTGTTAGACAACAAAATCCGGGCAGAGTTTCTCGCTATTTTTTGTTATATTTTCAGCGTTGTCAGGAGAGAAGTATTTTCACATTTGAGGTGGTTATGAAAAAAATTGCATGTCTTTCAGCATTAGCCTGTGTACTGGCAGTATCTGCAGGTTCAGCAATGGCACAGAGCACCGTAACTGGTGGCTATGCTCAGAGCGATTATCAGGGCGTAGCGAACAAAGCTAACGGCTTCAACCTGAAATACCGCTACGAAGACGGTTCTAACCCACTGGGTTGGATCGGTTCATTCACCTACACTGAAAAAGATCGTACCGAAGATGGCGTTTACAACAAAGGCCAGTACTACGGTGTGACCGGTGGTCCAGCTTTCCGTCTGAACGACTGGGCTAGCATCTATGGTGTTGTCGGTATCGGCTATGGTAAATACCAGGGCAACGAAACTGCATCACGTGATAAAACTGACACCAGCGACGTAGGTTTCTCTTACGGCGCAGGCATGCAGTTTAACCCAATGCAGGACATCGCACTTGACGTTGGTTACGAGCAGAGCCGTATCCGTAGCGTTGACGTCGGTACCTGGATTGCTGGCGTAGGTTACAGCTTCTAAGTTTAGCTTAGCTGACCTGCAAAAAAACGGCCCCTTGTGGGCCGTTTTTTATTGTGCTGATTTTACCCGCCACCCCGACTTACCTGTCGGTCTCCCGTCTCATTCTCTGGCAGACGCTGATCTGCAGGCATGCCCCTTTCAGCCTCAGGGCAGTTTCTTATGAGGGGAAAAAACAAAGAGAACAAACAGAGGGGCGTGAGCCTTTCAACCGCAGGCAAAAAGGCTCTGAATCAGGATTAGCCGCGCCAGATAAGATTCGGACAGCGAGGTTCGGCAGGCTTATGGCCCAGCAGTTTTTCAATCAGCATCAGACGCAGTGTGAAAGGGGAACGCGTCAGCAGGCACAGCCAGGATTTAAACTCCGTGGTTGTTTTCTTCTCTGTCTGGAAGCATTTGCTGCAATCTAAGCAACATTTCAGAGTGCTCATAGAATTACCTCCCAAGCCTGATCGACGCGGTAATCAGCAGCGTGGGGTGAGAGCGTCATCATCACCAGAGCAACAGAAGATCACTAGGGATCATGCGTTGGCTGCTTACATTATCAACAAAGATAGCACTGGCTATATCGTTTAGCCAAGGCTAATGACGAAAAATTTGAGCTTCTTTGTGGCTGGTTTACAATGAGCGCAGCTAAATCCGTACAGCAGCGTCAGTACGGGAAATAATAATGAGGAAGCTGAATGAGTCGTCGTGCTAAAAGCGTGGTTTCTGCGCCGAAAGGACCACTGAAAGATATTGAAGAGCATGTCGAAGGTTTTCGGCAGGTGCGTGAAGCGCATCGTCGGGAGTTAATTGATGACTACGTTGAGTTAATCTCTGATTTAATTGGTGAATTTGGCGAAGCACGTCAGGTCGATATGGCAGCCCGTCTGGGCGTTTCGCAACCGACAGTGGCTAAAATGCTGAAACGACTTGGCAGTGCCGGGCTGGTTGAGCAGGTCCCTTACCGCGGTGTCTTCCTGACCAGTGAAGGGGAGAAGCTGGCAGAGGAGAGTCGCGCCCGTCATCATATTGTTGAAAGTTTTCTGCTGGCGTTAGGCATCAGCCCCGAAACGGCCCGACGCGATTCAGAAGGTATTGAACATCACGTCAGTGATGAAACTCTGGCTGTATTTAAGAAGTTCTCCGAAACCCGTTAACGCTAAGGCGTACCCTCACCATGCCACAACTGCTTCGATCTTTTTTGCATGACTCAATTTTGCATTTATTAATCGTGATTGGTGTAGTTCTGGCATTCCTGGCGGATTTCCGCTGGGCCGATCTGCCCGGAGCCGTAGACTGGCATACCATTATCACACTCACCGGGTTATTGATTCTGACCAAAGGGCTGGAAACCAGCGGCTACTTTGACGTGCTGGGAGGACGCCTGATTGCGCGTTTCCGGCACGAACGTGCGCTGGCGCTATTTATGGTACTGGCTGCCGCGTTGCTCTCCACGTTTTTAACCAACGATGTTGCGCTGTTTATTCTGGTGCCGCTGACATTAACGCTGCGGAAGTTCTCTCATTTACCTATCTCGCGACTGATCATTTTCGAGGCGCTGGCAGTGAATGCCGGGTCGCTGCTGACGCCGGTCGGCAATCCGCAAAACATTCTGCTGTGGAGTCACGGCAAGCTCAGCGTTATTGCATTCATTGTGCAGATGCTGCCGCTGGCCGCCTGGCTGCTGCTGAGCCTGGTCGTGCTGACCTGGTTTAGCTTTTCAAAGCGGACGATTGATAAACATGACAACCCGGAGCAGCCGGAGTGGCAGAAGCCGCTGTTTATTGTCAGCGTGGTGTTATACCTGCTGTTTATCGCCGGTCTGGAGCTGGAAATCACCGGCTGGATACTGCTGGTTATCCTCGCCACCTTTATGGTAATGGCGCGTCCGGTGCTGCAACGTATCGACTGGAGCCTGCTGGCGGTGTTTATCGCCATGTTTATTGACGTCTTCCTGCTGACACGTCTGCCGGTGATGCAGGCTCACTTTGATGCGGTGGCGCATTTCGGCCAGGGGCAGCTCTATCTGCTGGCGATTGGTCTGTCACAGGTGATCAGCAATGTCCCGGCGACGATTCTGCTGCTGCAAAAAGTCCCGCCAACCGATGTGCTCGCCTGGGCGGTCAACATCGGTGGATTCGGTCTGCTGCCAGGTTCACTGGCTAACCTGATTGCTCTGCGTATGGCGAAAGATCGTGCCGTATGGTGGCAATTTCATCTCTTTTCCCTTCCTTTGCTGGCCTGGTCAATGGCCAGCGGCTGGCTACTGCTGCGGTTGCTCAATTAGGCCCGATACATCCTGCTATCGCTGTCAGGTGGCAGGATGTGCGGCATTCCTCAAGTTTCGTAAAGTTGCACTGGATTTTGTCAATTTCCGATATAAGGTTAACAGGACCTTTATGCCCGGAATCAGGGCCTTAGCCAGTGATGGGAACTATGAGCGAGAACAATCAACGCGATCCACATCAGCAGGACGCAGAAAACACGACGGATCAAAACCGTCAGTCAGAGGAAAATCAGGACAACGACCAGCAGCCTGAGCGTAAACGCCCCGGTAAAAAGCCGCTGATTATTCTGGCGGTGGTGGTGGTGATTATGCTGATTGTCGGTCTCTGGTTCTGGTTATCTACCCGCAATATTGAAACCACCGACGACGCCTTTACCGAAGGCGATGCCGTTACTATTGCGCCTAAAGCATCCGGCTATGTCGTGAAGTTGCTGGTGAAAGATAACCAGCGGGTGAAGAAGGGCGATCTGCTGGTGGAGATTGATCCCAGCGACAACCGTGCCCAGCGTGAACAGGCTAACGCGCAGCTCGGTTTAGCCGTTGCACAACTGCATCAGGCGCAGGCCCAGCTGGCGCTGTCAAAAGTACAGTATCCGGCTCAGCGCGATCAGGCTCTGGCCGATCAGGCGAAAGCAGAAGCCAATATGCTGAATGCGCAGGCGGATTATCGTCGCCAGCGTGGCGTCGATCCACGTGCGACCAGCCAGCGTAATATCGACAGCGCGTCTGCGCAGCTACGTTCGGCGCAGGCACAGTTACAGAGTGCGAAAGCCCAGGTTGAAGTCGCTTCACAGGTTGCCCTGCAGATTCGTCAGCAGGAGACCAATGTTGAAGCGCGTCAGCAACAGGTTGAGCAGGCGAAAGCACAGTTAAGTACGGCCGATCTTAACCTCTCCTATACCCAGGTTCGCGCGCCCTATGACGGGTTTATCACCAAGCGTAACGTTCAGCTGGGCACGCTGGTGCAGGCCGGTTCCTCTCTGTTCTCGCTGGTTTCGCCTGAGATCTGGGTTACTGCAAATTTCAAAGAGTCTCAGCTGGAACGCATGAATCCTGGCGATAAAGTGAAAATCAGCGTTGATGCCTGGCCGGACATGAAGCTGGAAGGACACGTCGACAGCATTCAGATGGGCTCCGGCTCACGCTTCTCGACCTTCCCGTCAGAAAACGCCACCGGTAACTACGTGAAAATTGTTCAGCGTGTGCCAGTGAAAATCGTTATCGACAAGGGCCTGGATCCGAACCATCCGCTGCCGCTGGGTCTCTCCGTTGAACCCGAGGTAACAGTGGAATGAGTACGGCGCAGAGCTGGAAACCGGCCAGTAATCCGTGGTTAGTGGCAATCACGGTGACGCTGGCGGTGTTTATGGAGATCCTCGACACCACCATCGTTAACGTGGCGCTGCCGCACATCGCCGGTTCGCTCTCCTCCAGTTATGATGAGTCAACCTGGGTGCTGACGTCCTATCTGGTGGCGAACGGCATTGTGCTGCCTATCTCTGCGTTCTTCAGCCGGCTGTTTGGCCGTAAACAGTTTTTCCTGATTTGCATTGTGATGTTCACCATTTGCTCGTTCCTGTGCGGCATCGCCACTGAACTCTGGCAAATCATTCTGTTCCGCGTGCTGCAGGGCTTTTTTGGTGGCGGATTGCAGCCCGTTCAGCAGTCCGTGCTGCTGGACTACTTCAAGGCAGAAGATCGCGGCAAGGCATTTGGTCTCTCCTCCATCGCTATTATCGTCGCGCCGGTGATTGGCCCGACATTGGGTGGCTGGATCACTGACAACTACAGCTGGCGCTGGGTGTTCTTTATTAACATTCCGGTGGGCGTGCTGACTGTGCTGGCGATCTATCAGCTGCTGGAAGATCCGCCTTGGGAGCGTAAATGGGCCAAAGGTAAGCTGAAGATCGATTACATCGGGATCAGCCTGATTACCTTAGGCCTGGGGTGCCTGCAGGTGATGCTGGATCGCGGAGAAGATGAGGACTGGTTCGCTTCGCACTTTATCGTACTGTTCGCTGTTCTGGCGCTGGTTGGCATCGTTGGCGCCATTTACTGGCTGATGTATGCGCGTAAGCCGGTGGTCGATATTCTGGTAATGAAAGACCGCAACTTCTGGGTGGCCGGGCTGTTGATGGCGGGAATGGCGATGATTCTGTATGGCAGTTCTGTGGTGTTGCCACAGCTGGCGCAGCAGGATCTGGGTTATACCGCCACCTGGTCAGGGCTGGTGTTGTCGCCCGGCGCGGTGCTTATTGTGCTGACCATACCACTGGTGCTGAAACTGATGCCGATTGTGCAGACGCGATACATCATCGCCTTTGGTTTCAGCTGTCTGGCCATGGCGTTTTTCTATTCTGCTACCCTGACGCCGAATGTCGATTTCAAAACGCTGGTGATGATGCGTAGCGCACAGTCGATCGGGCTGGGTTTCCTGTTTGTTCCGCTGACTACGATTGCCTTTGTCACCATTCCTCAGCGACTTAACGCGGACGCCTCCGCGCTCTTTACCATGTTCCGTAACGTGGCCGGATCCATTGGGATCTCGCTTTCGACCGCGGCCATTACCGAGCGCGCACAGGCGCGGTCGGCGCATATGGTGCACAACATGACGCCGCTTAACGAGCCGTTCAACATTACGCTTGAGCACTGGGCGCAGGCGATACGCGACTTCACGTCGGCGGTGGGCGATCCCATTACGCTGGCAACCGGTCAGCTCTATCAGGAGATGATTGCGCAGTCGCGTATTCTCGCATACATCGATGTCTTCTCAGGCCTGAGTATTGTCGCCCTGATTTTGATTCCATTTTGTTGGCTGCTGTCGCCTATCAAGAGCGAAGGCAGTGCAGGAGCACACTAACATGAAGGTTTTTTATACTCATCGCCTGAAACCCCTGAGCTTACTGCTGGCCCTGGGGCTGGCGGGCTGCGCTGTCGGGCCTGACTATCAGGCACCGAAACCTGCCGTGCCGGGTAGCTACAACACGCTGGATTCGCAGGAGGCGTCAAAGCCACAAAACGCCGCAATTAATTCCCGCTGGTGGCGGAGCTTTAACGATCCGCAGCTCGACAGCCTGATTGAGCGGGCGATAGCGGGGAACCTGAGCCTGCAGCAGACAGTGCTGCGGATTGCGGGCGCGCGTGAACAGCTGACGCAGGCCCAGGGCAGCCTGTTCCCCAGTCTGAGCGGTTCGGCTAAAGTCACCCGTCAGCAGCTCGGCCTGAAAGGCTTGCTTGAGTCCAATGGCGCCACCGATCAACTCGACAGCAACGTGGCCAGCCAGCTCAATGGCCTGACCCAGCCGGTTAACCTCTATCAGGGCAGCTTCGATGCCAGCTGGGAGCTTGACCTGTGGGGCAAAGTTCGCCGTCAGGTTGAGGCCGCCAATGCCCAGCAGCAGGCAGCGATAGAGCAGCGTAACGATGCGCTGGTCTCACTTGAGGCCGAAGTTGCGCGAGCCTGGCTGCAGCTGCGAGGCGCGCAGAGCACCGTTCAGACTCTGCAGGAGCAGATTAATGTGGCGCAGCAGACGACCGAGCTGACGCAAAGTCAGCAGCGTAATGGTCTGGCTCCGTTAACTGATGTAGAAAATGCCCGTGCCCAGCTCAGCACGCTTCAGGCCCAGCTGCCGCAGTATCAATCGCAGGCACGGCAGGCGATGAACGGATTAGCGGTGCTGCTCGGCAAAACACCGGGTGCACTGGATGCTGAACTCAGCACACCTAAAGCCTTACCGCCGTTGCCGCAGTTTGTACCGGTTGGTATTCCCTCCACGCTGGCACGTCGTCGTCCTGATATTCGCCAGGCTGAAGCGACGCTGCATGCTCAAACCGCGGAGATCGGCGTGTCTGTTGCGCAGCTCTTCCCAAGCCTGTCGCTGACCGGACAGCTGGGCGTCCGCAACACTGACGCCAGTTATCTGGATAACTGGAGCAGCCATTTCTACAGTTATGGCCCCTCGCTTTCGATCCCGATTTTCCAGGGTGGACAACTGGTATCGAGCGTCAAGTTAGCGCGGGCGCAGCAGGCCAGCGCCGCGCTGGATTACCGTCAAACTGTGCTGACGGCGTTACAGGATGTCGAGAATGCGCTGGTCAGCTACCGCGCCGACCAGCAGCGCGTGACTGCGCTGGATGAGACGACCGGCGCCCTGCAGCGGGCCTTTAACCTCGCCAGCGACAGTTACCGCCAGGGGCTTTCGACCTTCCTTGACGTGCTGGATGCGCAGCGCCAGCTGGCACAGGCTCAGGAGCAGGCGACTCAGGCGAGAATGCAGAGCGCTCTGGATTTAGTGGCGCTTTATAAAGCGCTGGGCGGCGGATGGGAAACGTATCAGAACGTTGAGATGCCTCAATATCCGGTATTTGGTCCGGCCACACAGGCGAATTAATCCTTTCGCGGTCGCTGCCTGTGCGCAGTGACCGCTTTATCTCTCCCTTTTAACCGCGTTAAGTTAAGGGTTCTCACCCACTCAATGTAGATCTCAATGGTCTAAGCCGTTGAATTAGCATACATCGCAGCCCCAACGCGTCCGGTCCGGACTGCAGAAAATAAACAGCCAGTCTTAGCCGGAATATTATCAGCGCTTTTGACCGGCAATTATTTTTACGTTACCGGCCATCCTGGATTCTGAGCCGTGTCACCTTTCTGAATTTATTTCTTTGACGATTCTTTAATGCAACTTACGACTGTTAAGGTGAGAGCACGTGATCATTCACCAGGCGGAGTCAGACCCTACAGTTATTGCACAGCCGGTCGGGCTGCGAATAATCTGACGCTGCTGGAAATCTCACCGTTAAAAAAGGGCTGGCTGCACGCTGAGGGATAATTAAAAAAAACACGCGAGCGGTAATAATTTTGCACTATTTAAGGTGGGGGAGGCGGTTTTTCAGGCATGATCTGTAAGCTGGTGTGACAGAGATCTCAATCAGGGCACGCGTTTAATCAGCTATCAACGAACCTTTAATTGCAATTAATGACGCGCTGTAGTGCGCGTTTAGCGAAAATCGTTAACGCCTGTTGCCGGTATAACAAGGCTGAAATCGTTTTCATCGGTTGAGTAAAAGGGCGATTTGTTGTTAATTCAGCGTTAATAAATTACCAGCCACTGCCGATTTAATAGTAAGATTTTAACTGAAATTAAAACTTAGGAATTATCTGTAGCGTAAAAATAATTTATTTTTTTATTTGAATTAGGTAGTCTTGGCGCTACAGTTTTATTAACCCCCCTTAATCAAGGACATTGTGATGAGTGACGCATTTAAGGTACTGAACAATATTCGCACATTACGTGCCCAGGCTCGTGAACTGCCACTGACCGATCTTGAAGAGATCCTGGAAAAATTAACGGTAGTCGTTACTGAGCGCCGCGAAGAAGCAGAAGCGGAAGAGACACAGAATCGCGAAAAAGAAGAAAAGCTGTCTAAATATCGCGAAATGCTGCTGGCTGACGGCATCGATCCTAATGAATTATTAGGTGCGCTGGAGAGCGGAAAAAAACGCACCAAGCGTGCGCCGCGTCCGGCTAAATATTCTTACACCGACGAAAATGGTGAGCAGAAATCCTGGACTGGCCAGGGCCGTACCCCGGCAGCGATTAAAAAAGCGCTGGATTCCGGTAAAAGCCTGGACAGTTTCCTGATCGATTGATCAACACAATCCTTGTAAGTGGGAGCCGGGGGGCCAATATGGCCCTCCGGCTTTTTTATTTCTGCCGGGATATCAATCACCCCGCCAGGAATCCACGCCTGACGCTGGCGTGCGCTGCGTCACATCTGGCATAATAGCCGCCGTTTTTTCATCCATTCTCTTCACAAAGGTCAATGCCGTGTTAGTTAGCAGCAATATCACCATGCAGTTTGGCAGCAAGCCACTGTTCGAAAATATCTCCGTTAAATTTGGCGGCGGTAATCGTTACGGTTTAATCGGTGCGAACGGCAGCGGAAAATCCACCTTCATGAAGATTTTGGGTGGCGATCTGGTGCCTTCAGGCGGCAACGTCTCTTACGATCCTAATGAGCGTATCGGTAAGCTGCGTCAGGATCAGTTTGCCTTTGAAGAATTCAGCGTACTGGACACCGTAATCATGGGTCACCATGAATTATGGGAAGTGAAGCAGGAGCGCGACCGTATTTATTCTTTGCCCGAGATGAGCGAAGAAGAGGGGTATAAAGTCGGCGATCTTGAAGCGCTCTACGGTGAGATGGACGGCTATAGCGCCGAGTCCCGTGCCGGTGAGTTATTGCTCGGCGTGGGTATTCCGGTTGAGCAACATTACGGCCCGATGAGCGAAATTGCGCCGGGCTTTAAATTGCGTGTGTTGCTGGCACAGGCGCTGTTTTCAAATCCCGATATTTTGTTACTCGACGAACCGACGAACAACCTGGACATCGACACTATTCGCTGGCTGGAGCAGGTGCTGAACGAGCGTGACAGCACCATGATTATCATTTCGCATGACCGTCATTTCCTTAATATGGTCTGCACTCACATGGCCGATCTGGATTATGGCGAGCTGCGGGTTTATTCCGGTAATTATGACGAATATATGACCGCTGCAACGCAGGCACGTGAACGTCTGTTATCAGATAACGCGAAGAAGAAAGCGCAGATTGCTGACTTACAATCGTTCGTCAGTCGTTTTAGTGCTAACGCCTCTAAATCGCGTCAGGCGACATCACGCGCCAAGCAGATGGATAAAATTAAACTGGATGAAGTGAAAGCGTCCAGTCGTCAGAACCCATTTATCCGCTTTGAGCAGGACAAGAAGTTGTTCCGTAATGCGCTGGAAGTGGAAGGTTTAACGAAAGGCTTTGATGACGGTCCGCTGTTTAAGAATTTAAATCTGCTGCTGGAAGTCGGTGAGAAACTGGCGGTCATCGGTGCCAACGGTATTGGTAAGTCGACGCTGTTGAAATCACTGGTGGGTCAGCTTACGCCAGATAATGGCACTGTTAAATGGTCAGAGAACGCACGCATTGGTTATTACGCTCAGGATCATGCCGATGATTTTGCCAATGACCTGACAGTATTTGACTGGATGAGTCAGTGGAAACAGCCTGGCGATGATGAGCAGACCATTCGCGGTATTCTGGGTCGTCTGCTGTTTTCGCAGGATGATATTAAGAAGCCGGCGAAAGTGCTTTCGGGTGGTGAGAAGGGTCGTATGCTGTTCGGTAAGCTGATGATGGAAAAACCGAACATTCTGATTATGGATGAGCCGACCAACCACCTGGATATGGAGTCGATTGAATCACTCAATATGGCGCTGGAGATGTATGAAGGCACGCTGGTGTTTGTTTCACATGACCGCGAATTTGTCAGCTCGCTGGCAACCCGCGTGATTGAGCTGAAAGCAGACAAGGTGGTGGACTTCACCGGTAATTATGAAGATTACCTGCGCAGTCAGGGTATCGTCTGATAAAAACGGGGTGGCGCAGGCCACCCCGTTTTTTTTGTGCTGATGAGAGAGCTGAATGCTTATTGATTGTCAGAGGGTGTGGGTTGGGCTGATTGCCACGCTCATAGGTTATCTGACAGCAACGCAAATGCTCAAGGCACAGGGAACACGGGCAGAGGAGGAAAGCGTCCCACGCCATGGACGGCGTGGGCCGAGCATCCATGGATGGTTTAAGCGACTTTCCGATCTGCCCGTGTTCCTGAAGCAGATCTCAATCTGATCGCTAAGCATTCACACTCTTATCAGCTGAGCGGGCTTCAGGGAGCATACGTGTTTCGCAAAGACACAAAAGACCCCGTCACTGGCATGCTCAGCGCGGGCGATTACGCACCTCATCCCTGAGGTGCGCTCGTAACCCGGCCAACGCATTGCGTTGTTCAAAAAACGCTCCCGGCGTTTTTATCCGGGCGGCGCGATGCTTTGCTACAGGCGTATGCTCCCTTCGCTTTAAGTTTTGAGCTGTCTGCGAACGGATATCTGCAGAAGGTTAATCTCCACCGCCACACACTTCACAGTGCGCGTCCTGCGCGACTTTCATGCTGCGGAACTCCGCGCTCATCGCATCGTACATCAGCAACCGGCTGGTGGCGGGTGTGCCAAAGGCGGTCAGTACTTTAATCCCTTCCATCGCCTGCATTGCACCAATGACGCCAACCAGCGGGGCCATGACGCCCGCTTCCACGCAACTCAGGGTCTGTTCGCCAAACAGGCGGCTGATGCAGCGATAGCAGGGCGTGCCGGGCTGCCAGTTAAATACGCTGATCTGACCTTCCATCCGAATTGCGGCGCCCGAGACCAGAGGAACCCGCTGCTGCCGACAGAGCCGGTTAAGCTGCTCACGCACCGCAACATTGTCGGTGCAGTCCAGCACCACCTGCTGCCGGGCAATCAACGCCAGCAGCGCTGCGTCCTCCAGCTGTCCATTGACCGGATGCAGCAGGCAGTGCGGATTGATAGCGGCCAGGCTTTGCGCG
Source organism: Pantoea sp. MHSD4 (assembly GCF_021043305.1). Lineage (NCBI taxonomy): Bacteria > Pseudomonadati > Pseudomonadota > Gammaproteobacteria > Enterobacterales > Erwiniaceae > Pantoea > Pantoea sp. MHSD4. The sequence goes on from NZ_JAJNDH010000002.1 coordinate 455,563, forward strand.
GCAGAGTCCACTTTGGCGCGGCCAATATCCACATCATGGTGCAGAATCTGCCGTTGCAGATTAGAGTGCGACACGGTATCGAAGTCGAGCAGTGTCATGTTGCCGACGCCCGCAGACGCCAGATAGGGCGCGGCGGCGCAGCCGAGTCCTCCCAGCCCGACAACCAGCGCATGACTCGCTTTGAGCCGCTCCTGACCGTCGAAATCAAAGCCGCGCAGGACAATCTGCCGGTTGTAACGCAGTATCTCCTCATCGCTTAATTCAGGCACCATTTATGCCTCCAGCAAGGCGTTGAACGGTTCTACCTCAACCCATTCGCCCGGCTCAACGTTTCCGCGTTCACGTTCCAGCACGATGAAACAGTTCGCCTGGGCAAAAGAGCTGAAGACGTGTGAACCCTGCATTCCGGTCGTCTCCACCTCCAGATCACCCTGTGCGTTCTGGCGCAGGATGCCGCGCTGGAAGTCGAGGCGGCCCGGCGACTTTTTCAGTCGCGAGGCGCTGCGCACTTTCTGGCGGGGCGGCAAGGCGGATTTTTGCTGGCCGGTAAGGGTGGCAAGCAGCGGCTGTACCAGCTGATAGAAGGTCACGGCGGCGGAGACCGGATTGCCGGGCAGACCGCAGAACCAGCTGCTGTTAAGACGACCAAAGGCAAATGGCTTGCCAGGCTTAATCGCCAGTTTCCAGAAACTAATCGCGCCCAGCTCTTCCAGCATATTTTTAGTGAAGTCCGCTTCGCCGACCGAGACGCCGCCGGTGCTGATCACCACATCCGCCTGCCGATCGGCTTCCTCAAATGCGGCGCGAAGGGCAGCAGGATCATCTTTGATGATGCCAAGGTCGATGACTTCACAGTTGAGCTTATGCAGCATCAGCGAGACCGCAAAACGGTTAGTGTCGTAAATCTGGCCCTCTGCCAGCGGCTCACCGACCGGCTGAAGCTCATCACCGGTGGAGAAGATAGCGACCCGCAGTTTACGTAGCACGCTCACCTGCGCGATACCCAGCGAAGCCAGCAGCGGCAGCTCGGCGGCACCCAGACGTGTTCCCGCTTCCAGCACCACATGACCTGGCTGAATGTCGTCGCCGGTCAGGCGGATGTTTTGTCCTGGACGCACGGGCGCGGTAATCACAATCGCATCGCCCTGAGATTCGGTCTGTTCCTGCATCACCACCGCTTCACAGCCTGCGGGCACTGGGGCACCGGTCATGATGCGAATCACGCTGCCTTGCGGCCACTCACCGCTGAACGGCGCGCCCGCAAAGGCTTTGCCCGCGACGGGTAACGGCTGGCCGCTGCTGACATCGGCCAGCCTGACGGCGTAGCCATCCATCGCAGAGTTATCAAAGGGCGGCACGGCGATCGGGGAGGTGACGGCTTTTGCCGTGATGCGGCCGACCGCGTCGGCCAGCGACACGCTCAGTGAGTCGGTAACGGGCGTCAGCTGTGACAGCATTTTTTGTTGCGCCTCCTCAAGGGAGATCAAACCTGCAGTAAAACTTTCCATAAACAGTCCAGCCTGGTTAACTCAGATGCTGCCTATTATGAGTCGGATTAGCCGCTGAGTCACATCGGTGTCGGTCAGACGCGCCGGTTGTTATGGCAAAAATGAATCAGGGTGGTAAGAAAAGGTTATAACCACAGGAACAGTTTCCGCTTTACAACACTTAGCAGGCTTTCTATAGTCAAAAATCACCCAAAATGGGTGAAAACCATTTTAAATCAGTGTTTTTCGTCCTGATGCAACCACAGGGTAAAGCGTTATGGTCAATGCAGTGATCGCCATTCACGGCGGCGCGGGTGCAATTTCGCGCGCAGCAATGAGCGCTGAAAAAGAACAACACTATCGTCAGGCGCTACACGATATTGTTACTCAGGGTCAGCAGATACTGGCTCAGGGTGGCAGCGCACTGGATGCGGTGACGGAGGCCGTGCGACTGCTGGAGGAGTGTCCACTTTTCAACGCCGGTAAAGGCGCGGTGTTCACCCATCAGGGCACTCATGAACTTGATGCCTGCATCATGGATGGGCGTACGCTGGATGTGGGCGCGGTCGCGGGCGTGACGCGGGTGCGTAATCCGGTGCTGGCGGCACGTGCCGTGCTGGAAAAAAGCGAGCATGTGCTGTTTATCGGCGAGGGTGCAGAGCAGTTTGCCGTAGCGAACGGGCTGGAAATGGTTGCACAAGATTACTTCTCAACGCCGGAACGCTGGGAGCAGTTGCAGCGCGCGCTGAACAGCGATACCGCGGTGCTGGACCACGATGGTGCCGCGCACAGCGACGACCCGCTCGATCCGGACCGCAAGTTCGGTACGGTAGGCGCCGTCGCGCTGGATCTGGCAGGCAACCTGGCTGCAGCTACCTCAACGGGCGGTATGACCAATAAACAGGCCGGGCGGGTCGGCGACTCACCGCTACCGGGTGCGGGCTGCTACGCCAGCAACGACAGCGTGGCCGTCTCCTGTACCGGCACCGGTGAAGTCTTTATGCGCACGCTGGCGGCCTACGATGTGGCTGCGCAGATGCGCTACGCCGGACGTTCGCTGCAGCAGGCTACGGTTAATGTCATTCATGACAGTGTGCTGGAACTGGGTGGCAGCGGCGGGCTGATTGCGGTGGATCGTGCAGGTAACGTGGCGCTGCCGTTTAACAGCGAAGGCATGTATCGGGGTGTTGGGCGCGTCGGCGAAGCGGCGGACGTCGCGATATATCGCGAAAGTTAAGGAGCAGTGATGAGCGACAGGCAAACGTTACCGCCGCTGGCCCCTGAACAGGTACTCGCGGTGCGCGATCTCAATGTGCGTTTTCAGCACGAAGACACCGTCACGGATGCGGTGCGTCATTTGTCACTCGATCTGTTTCGGGGCGAAACGCTGGCGCTGGTGGGGGAGTCAGGTTCGGGGAAATCGGTCACCTCGCTGGCGCTGATGAGACTGATTGAGCAGGCGGGCGGAATCGTCAGCGGAGAAGTGCAATTGCGCCGTCGCAACGGCGACGTGCTGGATCTGATGCGCGCCTCAAAAGGTCAGATGCGCCGGGTGCGCGGCGCGGATATGGCGATGATCTTTCAGGAGCCGATGACCTCACTGAATCCGGTCTTCTCCGTGGGCGAGCAGATTGCCGAATCCATTCGTCTGCACCAGGGCCTGAGCCACGCCGGGGCGCTGGCAGAGGCGCGCCGGATGCTGGATCTGGTGCGCATTCCCGATGCGCAGAATGTCTTATCCCGCTTTCCGCATCAGTTGTCGGGTGGGATGCGCCAGCGCGTGATGATTGCGATGGCGCTCTGCTGCAAGCCGGCGTTACTGATTGCCGATGAACCGACCACCGCGCTTGACGTCACCATTCAGGCGCAGATTCTGCAGCTCATCCGCGTGCTGCAAAAAGAGATGCAGATGGGGGTGATTTTTATCACTCACGATATGGGCGTGGTCGCCGAGATGGCCGACCGGGTTCAGGTGATGTATCGCGGCGAAGTAGTGGAAAATGCTCCGGTCGCCGAGCTGTTCAGCGCACCACAGCAGCCCTATACCCAGGCGCTGCTGGCGGCGGTGCCAAAGCTCGGCTCGATGCAGGGACAGCCTTTGCCCGCCAAATTCCCCTTGCTGCACAGTGATGCCGTTGATGATGTGCCGCAGGATACGGTACGCCGCCTGCAGCCGCCGATTTTGCAGGTGCGCGATCTGGTCACCCGCTTTGATATTCGCGGTGGTCTGCTGAATCGGGTTAAAAGCCGGGTTCATGCCGTCGAAAAAGTCAGTTTTGATCTCTATGCCGGTGAGACGCTTGCACTGGTGGGGGAGTCTGGCTGTGGTAAATCGACCACCGGCCGCTCGCTGCTGAAGCTGGTGGCCAGTCAGGGCGGCACGCTGACGTTTGACGGCCAGCGAATAGATCATCTCTCCGGTGCCGCGCTGGCCCATCTGCGGCGTGATATTCAGTTTATCTTCCAGGATCCCTACGCCTCGCTGGATCCCCGGCTGACGGTCGGCTTCTCCATTATGGAGCCGCTGCTGGTCCACAAGGCGATGCCGCGTCGCGAGGCGGAGCAGCGCGTTGCCTGGTTGCTGGATAAAGTGGGACTGCTGCCGGAACATGCTCAGCGTTATCCGCATGAATTTTCTGGCGGGCAGCGTCAGCGCATCTGTATAGCCCGCGCGCTGGCGCTGAACCCCAAAGTGGTGATTGCCGACGAGTCCGTCTCGGCGCTGGATGTGTCGATTCAGGCGCAGATTATTAATCTGATGCTCGACCTGCAGCGCGAGTTTGGCATCGCATTCCTGTTTATTTCCCACGATATGGCGGTGGTGGAGCGTATCAGCCACCGCGTGGCGGTGATGTATCTCGGTCAGATTGTCGAGATGGGGCCGCGTCAGGCGGTGTTTGAACAGCCTCAGCATCCCTACACCCGAAAACTCATGGCAGCGGTGCCGGTCGCCGATCCGGCTCACCGGCGTCGTGAACGCGCCTTACTGGTCGATGAGATCCCCAGCCCGATCCATGCGTTAGGGGATGAACCTGAAGTGGCGCCGCTGATGGAGGTGGCTCCGGGCCATTTCGTCGCCCGCCACATTATCAGCGCGACCTGAACAGTGACAATGTCGCCCCGGCGACCAACCCGACAGGGATTACAGGAGAACAAGATGCAGATGACTATGCGTAAAGGGTTACTGGCAGCTGGCGTGTTAAGCAGCGCAATGACATTGCCCGCCTGGGCAGCACAGGATGCGGTGATTGCCGTCGCGTCCAACTTCACCACGCTCGATCCCTATGACGCCAATGACACACTGTCGCAGGCGGTCGCGAAATCCTTCTATCAGGGTCTGTTTGGCTTCGATAAGGATATGAAACTGACTAACGTGCTGGCAGAGAGCTATCAGGCCAGCGCCGACGGCCTGACGTATACCATCAAGCTGCGTCCTGGCGTGAAGTTCCAGGATGGCACGGATTTCAATGCGGAAGCGGTCAAGGTCAACCTCGATCGTGCCAGCAACCCGGATAACCATCTCAAGCGCTACAACCTGTTTAAACGCATCGCCAGTACGGAAGTCGTGGATCCGACGACGGTAAAAGTGACGCTGAAAGAGCCGTTCTCTGCCTTTATCAACAACCTGGCCCATCCGGCGGCGGCGATGATTTCGCCAGCCGCGCTGAAAAAATATGGCAAAGAGATTGGTTTCCATCCGGTAGGAACCGGCCCGTTTGTGTTTGAAACCTGGAACCAGACCGATTATGTGAAAGTGAAGAAGTGGGACGGTTACTGGAAGCCGGGCTATCCGAAGCTGGACAGCATCACCTGGCGTCCGGTGGTGGACAACAACACCCGTGCGGCGATGCTGCAGACCGGCGAAGCAAACTTTGCCTTCCCGGTGCCTTATGAGCAGGTGAAACTGCTGGAAAAGAACAGCAAGCTGGATGTGGTGACCTCACCTTCCATTATGCAGCGTTACATCAGCCTCAACGTCACTCAGAAGCCGTTCGACAACCCGAAGGTACGTGAGGCGCTGGAATATGCCATCAACCGTCAGGCGCTGGCGAAGGTGGCTTTCTCCGGTTACGCCACGCCCGCTACCGGCATCGTGCCGCCTGCCGTCGACTTTGCGCAGACCTATCCGGCCATCAGCTACGATCCAGCCAAAGCCCGTGCGTTGCTGAAAGAGGCGGGTTATCCGAACGGGTTTGAAACTACGCTTTGGTCATCACATAACCACAGCACCGCGCAGAAAGTGTTGCAGTTCACTCAGCAGCAGCTGGCGCAGGTTGGCGTGAAGGTGAAAGTCACGGCGATGGATGCGGGCCAGCGTGCCGCAGAAGTGGAAGGCAAGGGCCAGAAAGAGAGCGGCGTGCGGATGTTCTACACCGGCTGGTCCGCTTCAACGGGCGAAGCAGACTGGGCGCTGACGCCACTGTTTGCTACCGCAGCCTGGCCACCGGCGATCTTTAACACGGCGTTTTACAGCAATCCTAAGGTGGATAAAGATCTGGCCGATGCGCTGAAAACCACTGACCGTGCAGAGAAAGCGCGCTTGTATAAAGATGCGCAGGACACCATCTGGCAGGACCATCCGTGGATCCCGCTGGTGGTGGAGCAGCTGGTTTCTGCCAACAGCAAAAACCTCAGCGGTTTTTATGTGATGCCCGATACCTCATTCAATTTTGATGAGGCCACTCTGAAGTAACGGAGCCGGCCAAGCCTGCGTGGCTGGCCGCAGCTGCAGGATGTTGCATGTTTAACTATTTTCTTAAACGACTGTTGGGGCTGATTCCAACGCTGCTGATAGTGGCAGTGCTGGTGTTCCTGTTTGTTCATATGCTGCCGGGCGATCCGGCACGCCTGATTGCCGGGCCGGAAGCTGATGCCTCCGTGGTGGCGCTGGTGCGTCAGGAACTGGGGTTGGATCAGCCGCTGCCGCAACAGTTCTGGCACTTTATGCTGAATGCGCTGCAGGGTGATTTCGGCCAGTCGATGGTCTCAAAGCGGCCGGTTGCGGATGAGATCGCCTCGCGCTTTATGCCGACCCTGTGGCTGACGCTGGCCAGCATGATCTGGGCGGTGATTTTTGGCATGACCATCGGCATTGTTTCGGCTGTCTGGCGCAACCGCTGGCCTGACAGGCTGGGGATGACGCTGGCGGTATCGGGCATCTCGTTTCCCGCCTTTGCGCTGGGCATGCTGCTGATGCAGGTCTTCTCAGTGGAGCTGGGCTGGCTGCCAACCGTCGGTGCTGACAGCTGGAAACATTACATTCTGCCCTCGATCACCTTAGGTGCGGCGGTGGCGGCGGTAATGGCACGCTTTACCCGCGCGTCGTTCGTGGAGGTGATGCAGGAAGATTACATGCGCACCGCCAGGGCTAAAGGGGTACGCGAGTCGCTGGTGGTGGTGAAACACGGCCTTCGCAACGCGATGATCCCGGTGGTGACGATGATGGGGCTGCAGTTTGGTTTTCTGCTGGGGGGATCGATCGTCGTCGAAGTGGTGTTTAACTGGCCGGGACTGGGCCGTCTGCTGGTCGACTCGGTGGCGATGCGCGACTATCCGGTTATTCAGGCAGAGGTGCTGCTGTTTTCACTGGAGTTTATTCTGATCAATCTGTTTGTCGACATGCTCTATGCGGTGATCAATCCCGCTATTCGCTTTAAGGAGTCGCGATGAAAAACTGGCGACGTGAAGCGGCCCTGAAAACAATGCCGCTGATTGCGGAGAACCGGGTTCGTACGCCATGGCGAGAGTTCTGGCGGCGCTTCCGGCAGCAGCCGGTGGCGCTGCTGGCCGGCGCGTTTGTACTGCTGCTGATTGTGCTGGCGGTTATCGCTCCGTGGATTGCGCCGTTCGACGCAGAGAACTACTTCGATTATGACCGGCTCAATGAGGGCCCGTCCCTGATTCACCTGTTTGGTGTCGATTCGCTGGGTCGTGATATTTTCAGCCGGGTGCTGGTCGGGACGCGTATTTCCCTGATTGCCGGTTTCTTTTCGGTGGTGATCGGCGCATTGATTGGCACGCTGTTTGGGCTGCTTGCCGGGTATTACGAAGGCTGGTGGGACCGCATTACCATGCGCATCTGTGACGTGCTGTTCGCGTTTCCCGGCATCCTGCTGGCAATTGCGGTGGTGGCGATCATGGGCAGCGGCATGAGCAACGTGATTGTGGCGGTGGCTATCTTCAGTATTCCCGCCTTTGCCCGCCTGGTGCGCGGCAATACGCTGGTGCTGAAGCATCAGACCTATATTGAGTCAGCACGCAGTATTGGCGCGTCTGACTGGACCATTCTGATGCGGCATATCCTGCCCGGTACGGTATCGCCGATTGTGGTCTATTTCACCATGCGGGTCGGCACTTCGATCATCACCGCTGCCAGCCTGTCGTTTCTGGGGCTGGGTGCACAACCGCCCACACCGGAGTGGGGCGCGATGCTGAATGAGGCGCGGGCCGACATGGTGATTGCGCCTCATGTAGCGATTTTCCCCAGTCTGGCCATTTTCTTCACGGTTCTGGCATTTAATTTACTGGGAGACGGGCTGCGTGACGCACTTGATCCTAAACTAAAGAGATGAAACCTTTCGATTATGATCAGGACTTCAGCACGATTGATTTCCGCCAGCATCCCGAGCGTTATCAGGTCGGGCGAGGCGAGCAGGGTGTGCTGATGGTCGAGCCTTATAAGAGCGAAATTCTGCCGCACTGGCGTTTTCGCACTGTCCCCATTGCTGAAGAGTCGGCTGAGAAAATCATGGCGCTGTTTGAGGATTACCGGCGTCAGGATGATTTTGTCGGTATGGATATGGCGCGCAAATTTATCCAGATGGGGTATACCCGAGCGCGTCGCTACAGCAATCATAAAGGCGGACGCAAGTATGACGCAGACGGCAAAGAGCTGCCGCGCGGCGTCAACGAAGAGAAAGCCGCAGCGGCGGCCATTTTCAAAGCGTACTGGGATAAACTTCGGGAAGATGAGGACTATCTGAAACGTAAAAAAGCGCATCAGCAACAGTATGGCTGAGTGCTGATTCCCCCCGGCGGCCTGTCGCGCAGCATTGCGGTTCAGGCGGCCCTCCAGCGTGTGCCACATCCGCTGACGTAAAAGTGAAAGTACGTCCACCTGCTATGTCGTGCGTAAAGTAGTGAAAAAACGCGTAAAAGCGGAGCGCGATCTCAGGTAAAAAAAGCAGACGGATCAAACGTTACCTTTTCCAGTAACTTCCCGTGCTATAAAAAGAAATCAACCAGGATGCTTCTGGCTGACCGATAAGCGAAACGCTGACAGTGGCGATGGTCCAGGGCTGACTGCAAAACTCGGGTTGATATTCACTTGTTTTCATTAATAATAAACCAGCAAACCCCACTGAGGAGGCTATGCTCCTCAGGTAATGAAATGGATAATGTGAGAGCTAAATAATGAAAGAGATCATCAACGGATTTCTGAATTTCCAGCAGAATGTGTTTCCTGAAAGGAAGGATCTTTTCAAAAGCCTGGCGTCAAATCAAAATCCGAAAGCGCTGTTCATCTCCTGTTCAGACAGCCGTCTGGTGCCTGAACTGGTAACACAGCAGGAGCCAGGAGAGCTGTTCGTTATCCGCAATGCGGGCAACATCGTTCCCTCATTCGGCCCGGAGCCAGGCGGTGTCTCTGCCACTATCGAATATGCGGTTGTCGCACTGGGTGTCTCCGACATCATCATCTGTGGTCACTCTAACTGTGGTGCCATGAATGCCATCGCCTCCTGCGCCTGCATGGATACCATGCCAGCGGTTGAGCACTGGCTGCGTTATGCCGATGCGGCAAAAGCGGTGGTTGAGCAGCGTCAGTATGACTCGCCAGAGAAGAAGCTGAACGAAATGGTCAAAGAGAACGTTATCGCCCAGCTCAACAACATGAAAACCCATCCGTCGGTCTCCGTTGCCCTGCGTAATGGCAAGCTGCGTCTGCACGGCTGGGTCTACGATATCGAAAGCGGCACCATTATGGCGCTGACCCAGGGTGGCAAGCAGTTCATCACCCTGTCGGATAATCCGGATACCTGTTTCGAGTAATGCCTTTCACCCGCTGCGTCCTGCAGCGGGTTTCCTGTTTAATCTTTTGTAAATCCTCAGGTTCACCCCGCGACGGATGACTACGCTTAAGGTCAAGCCATCCTGTCAGGAGATCCCTATGTCCCGTTTTTCGACCGCTCTGCTGCTGAGTAGCGCGCTATTCTGCGCTTCGCCGCTGTTTGCCGCTGACGTGAAAGTTGAGGTATTACAGGATAAGTTACAACATCCATGGTCCGTTGCCTTTCTGCCCGACAACAAAACCCTGCTGATTACCGAACGTAGCGGACAGTTGCGCAGCTGGAGCCCGGAGAGCGGTCTGTCGCAGCCAATCAAAGGGGTGCCGACAGTCTGGGCACAACGGCAGAGTGGTTTGCTGGACGTGGTGCTGGCACCCGATTTTGCGACCAGCCGTCGCGTCTGGCTGAGCTACACCGAGGCGAACAGCAGCGGCAAAGCGGGCGCGGTAGTGGGCGTCGGGACGCTGAGCCAGGATAACCGGCAGCTCAGCGATTTTCGTGAGGTGATTCGGCAGACGCCGATGCTCTCCAGCGGCAACAATATCGGCACCCGGCTGGCCTTTGATACCCAGGGTTATCTCTGGATTGCATTCGGCGATAATTTTGTCAGCAGTGCGGCGCAGGATCTCGATAAGCTTCAGGGCAAGCTGCTGCGGCTGAATGCTGATGGCAGCGTGCCTGACGATAACCCGTTTGTGAAAAAGGCCGGCGCACGGCCAGAAATCTGGGCCTATGGTCTGCGTAATCCGCAGGGACTGGCGCTTAACCCCTGGACCGGCATGATATGGGAAAACGAGCATGGCCCGCGAGGCGGCGATGAAGTGAATATCATGGCCCGGGGCAAGAATTACGGCTGGCCGCTGGCGACGTACGGCATTGACTACAATGGCGACAACGTGCCGGAGTCAAAAGGCACTCATGTCGCGGGCACCGAACAGCCGCTGTATCACTGGAAAGTTTCTCCGGCTATCAGCGGCATGGCGTTTTATAACAGCGCCCGTTTTCCCCAGTGGAAAAACTCGCTATTCATCGGTGCACTGAAAGAGAAAAACCTGATTCGTCTGAGTATTAACGGCGAAAAAGTGGTGGAGGAGCAGCGGCTGCTGGGGGATCAGAATGTGCGGATTCGTGATGTGCGACAGGGGCCGGATGGCTATCTCTATGTGCTGACCGATGAGGCCAATGGCAAGCTGTTGAGAGTGGGATTAGCGCAGGACGCTGGCGCATCCCGCGGCTAAAAACCTTGTCCATCAGGTGAGTTAATTTTTCAGTCTGCACCTGGCTCTGCTCGCAACCCTCGCGTACTCCATGTGCGTTCCGATTGTTCGGCGCCCAGGCTGTCTGCAAAAATTACGCCCGATGGACACGACGCTGAATCAGCGAGCCCAGTGATAAACCTGCCATCCACGGTTTAACGCTTCCTGGTGTAGCTGCGCATCCGGGTTGATGACATGGGCATGATCGGCCTGCTCCAGGAGCGGCAGGTCGTTCATTGAATCACTGTAGGCCCAGGTGCGCTCAAAGTGCTCCTGCTGCTGCAGCGCTTTCCAGTCACCCAGTCGGGTCACTTTGCCCTCTTTATAGGTCATGGTGCCGTAGGTGTTGCCGCTGTAACGCTCGTCCACGATTTCAACACCAATCGCCAGCGCGCCGCAGGCTCCGAGTTTCTCAGCAATCGGCACCACCAGATGCTCGCCGCTGGCAGAGATGATCATCACCCGGTCGCCGCGCGCCCGATGCCATTCGATCCGCTCGCGGGCGGCCGGATAGACACGAGGCAGGATGTCGCGCTGAATGAAGCGACGCACCCAGCCTTCAACGGTCAGCGTCGCCATGCCCGCCAGCGGTGAGAGCGTCTTATTCATATACTCTTCAATCGACAGCGTACCGGCATAATACTGATTCATTAATGCCTGTTCCTGATCAATCAGTTCGCTGGGAGCAAATCCCTGTGATACCAGCCAGCGCAGCCACAGGCTGGTGCTGTCTTCACAAATGAGTGTTTCATCAAGATCAAAAAGGGCTAAGTCCATGGTCGGTCTCCTCGGCTGACTGGCGTTCAGGTTAGCTGATATTTGTGACGGGCTTAACTCTTCTGCGAAAAATCGGAATTTCACGCAGTTTTGGTGGCGACAGAATCGGAAAAAAGGGGCACGCGCGCGGCGTTTATGCCAGGGTTACTCTACTAAACTCTAAAAAACTTTACGATTCGACGGTTTTTTTCACTGCCGTCAGGGGGTAGCGTTTGAGTGAGAATTTTCTGCCCCTGGAATTTCGATTTAACAAGGACAATCCGGCCAAGCTCATGACAAACACTCGCTTCTCATCTCGCCTGCGGCACTTTGCTGCCACCTCATTACTGATTCTTGCCCCCATCAGCGTTTTTGCTGAGCAGGCTCCCGCCGCGCCCGGCATTGATGCTAAAGCGTGGATTCTGATCGACTACGCCAGCGGTAAAGTGCTGACTGAATCCAGTGCCGATCAGCGTCTCGATCCCGCCAGTCTGACTAAGATGATGACGAGCTACGTAGTGGGTCAGGCAATTAAAGCAGGCAAAATCAAACCGGATGATCTGGTCACCGTCGGACAGGATGCCTGGGCGACTGGCAATCCTAAGCTGCGCGGCTCTTCGCTGATGTTCCTCAAGCCTGGCGACCGCATTCCGGTGCATGAGCTGAATAAAGGAATTGTGATTCAGTCCGGTAATGATGCCTGTATCGCGCTGGCGGATTATGTGGCAGGCAGTCAGGATTCGTTCATCGGCCTGATGAATAACTACGTGAAGGCGCTGGGACTGCAGAACACCCACTTTATGACGGTGCATGGTCTGGATGCAGAAGGGCAGTACAGCACTGCGCGGGATATGGCGCTGATTGCTCAGGCGCTGATCCGCGATGTGCCTGAAGAGTACGCCCTGAATAAAGAGAAAGAGTTCACCTTTAACAATATTCGCCAGATCAACCGCAACCGTCTGTTGTGGAGCACTAACCTCAAAGTGGATGGCGTTAAAACCGGCCATACCTCTGGTGCCGGTAATAACCTGGTGGCTTCGGCGACCGAGGGCGATATGCGTCTGATCTCTGTAGTGCTCGGCACCGCCAGCGATGCGATTCGTTTTCGTGAAAGTGAAAAGCTGCTGACGTGGGGCTTCCGTTTCTTTGAAACAGTAACACCGATAAAAGCGGATGCGCCGTTTGCGCAGCAGCGGGTCTGGTTTGGTGACAAGAGTCAGGTGAATCTGGGCGTGGCGAAAGATGCCGCACTGACCATTCCAAAAGGGCAGATGAAGAACCTGAAGGCGAGTTTCAAACTCAATGCGCCGCAGCTTGAAGCGCCGCTGAAGAAGAATCAGGTGGTCGGCACCATCGACTTCCAGCTGGATGGCAAAACGATTGAGCAGCGTCCGCTGGTGGTGCTGCAGGACGTGCCGGAAGGCGGCTTCTTCAGCCGGATGATTGATTTCGTGATGATGAAGTTCAACGGCTGGTTCGGGAAGTGGTTTTCATAAGTCTGAGGGACGCTGAGGCGTCCCTGCTGACTGCTGGCAAACCCAAATCAGGATGCATCTGGCAGCAATGAATTAGCTTAACGTGCAGGGAACACGGTCAAAGGAGGCAAGCGTCCCGCGCCATGGACAAAAACGCCGGGAGCGTTTTTGAACAACGCAACGCGTTGGCCCCTTTACGGGCGCCCCTCAGGGATGAGGGGCGTACTAAAAACGCCGGGAGCGTTTTTGAACAACGCAACGCGTTGGCCCCTTTACGGGCGCCCCTCAGGGATGAGGGGCGTAATCGCGCGGGCGGAGCGAGCCATGGATGGCAGTTTTTGCGTCTTTCCGATCCGAGCGTGTTTCCTGTGCAGGCTCAGTCTTACAGCAACCAGTCCAGACTTTGTCAGCAATCTCAGGAACGCTAACATGTCCCTTTTTAATCCTGCGTCCAGCCTTTACGAATCGGTACGGCAAACAGCGCCCGATAGAGCGGGTTGATCACTGCCAGCATCCGCTCGCCATAGAACTGCCACGCCAGATGCGACGCCAGACAACTCAGCAGACCCACCAGGAACCCACCCAGCATATCCATTGGCCAGTGAACGCCCAGGTAGACCCGCGACCAGGCGATAGCGCAACCCCCTATCATCAGCACTACGCCCGACCAGAGGCGATGCCAGAAGATAAAGGCCAGCGCAAAGGTGAAAATCGTGGTGCCGTGATCGCTGGGATAGGAGTCATCGGCGGCGTGGTGCAGGAACTGATAGCCGTAACCAATGGCAAAAGGGCGGGGATGCGGCAGCAGATGGCCGACACACCAGGAGATTGCCAGCGCATAAATCAGCGCCATACCGGTTTTCAGAACCAGCGCCCGTTGTGAAGAAACCTGATCGCGCGGTCCCCAGAGCCACATCGCCACAATTAACAGCGGCACAATGGCAATCAGGTCTTTGGCAATAAAGGTCGCGAGGTGTATTAACCAGGCGGGTGACGCCGGAGTGGCATTGATGGCAGTAAACAGTGAGTGGTTCAGCTCTTCCATTTCGGGATACATTCCTCAGCACAAATAGCTAACTTAACAGCGCACCATCCTGCTTTTTAAGACGCAATTCGTCTACGGAAAGGCTCCGAATCTGATAATGAGTTGCACAACTGTTTAAGTTTTATGACCGTTTCGGGTCAGTTTGTGGTGCTGGTGAGTGGCGCAGGGAGGAAAAAAGGGCATAAAAAAACCCGCCAGGAAAAAGACCAGCGGGCTCCACAATTTGGGGATTTCAAAGAAAAGCAGTGGCACTTATTATGACTATCGCTTAACTATAAAGTTCTGGACGCAGGCAAAAAAATTTTATAAAGGCAAAATTGGCCAGATGATCACAATCAGTGTCCCCGCCAGCGTGAGCAATACGTTGGCAATGGCATAGGTTCCGGCATACCCCAGCGCCGGAATATTGCTGCGTGCGGTATCACTGATAATCTCCATGGCCGGTGCACAGGTTCGCGCACCCATGATGGCACCAAACAGCAGGGCGCGGTTCATCCGCAACACATAGGCACCAAACAGATAGCAGATGATCACCGGAATCAGGCTCACCAGCAGGCCGCAAAGTAGCATCAGGGCACCGTCACTGCTCAGGCCGTGATTAATGCCGCTGCCAGCGCTTAATCCTACTCCCGCCATAAACACCATCAGCCCGAACTCTTTCACCATCGTCAGCGCGCCCTGCGGAATATACCCAAAGGTCGGATGGTTGGCACGGAGGAAGCCGAGCATGATACCGGCGAACAGCAGACCCGCTGCGTTACCAATACCAAAACTGAAATTGCTGAACTGGAAAGTAATCAGGCCAATCATCAGACCCACGATAAAGAAGGCGCAGAAAGCTAAAAGATCGGTCATCTGACTGTGAATCGCGATGAAACCAATGCGATCGGCCACACTTTTGACCCGTCGTGCCTCACCGCTGACCTGCAGCACATCACCTTTGTTCAGTATGATGCTGTCATCGATCGGCATCTCAATCTGACTGCGTATCACCCGGTTCAGGAAGCAGCCGTGATCGGTGAGGTTTAACTTGCTCAGGCGCTTGTTTACCGCATTATGGTTCTTCACCACGATCTCTTCGGTTACGATGCGCATATCCAGCAGATCGCGGTCAAACACCTCTTTACCATTACGAAAGCTGGGGTCGAGCCGGGCATGTGCGTCGGGATAGCCGACCAGCGAGATATCATCACCCAGCTGCAGTACCGCATCCCCATCGGGACTGGCGAGAATACCGTTGCGGCGAATACGCTCAATGTAGCAACCGGTCTGACGATAGATGCCCAGTTCACGCAGGTTTTTGCCCCCGCTCCACGCCACCAGTTCCGCGCCCACGCGATAGGCGCGAATGACGGGAAGAAAGACTTTGCGCTGGCTGTCCGCATCCAGACCGCGTTCCCGGGCAATTTGCTGGGCACAGGTGGGCAGATCCTGATGTTGCAGACGGGGCAGGTAGCGTGCGCCAAAAATCAGACTCACCAGGCCAATCAGATAGGTTACGGCATAGCCGAGGCTCAGCTGATCCTGCATGAGTGCGAGCTGCTTTGGATCGGTGATGCTTTGTCGCAGGGTATCACCCGCGCCGACCAGTACCGGCGTTGAGGTCATCGAACCGGCCAGCATGCCAGCGGTGAGGCCAATATCCCAGCCAAAGAGTTTGCCCAGCCCCAGCGCCAGCAGCAGTGCGCTGACCACCATGACGATGGCGAGCATGAAATAATTTTTGCCGTCGCGGAAGAAAATGGAAAAAAAGTTGGGACCGGCTTCAACGCCGACACAAAAAATAAACAGCATAAAGCCCAGGCTCAATGCATCGGTATTGATCGTGAAGTGTTGCTGGCCTAATAAGAGCGAAACGACTAATACGCCAATCGAATTTCCCAGCTGAACGGAGCCAAGACGCAACTTACCCAGACAAAGGCCAAGCGCTAAAACGACAAATAATAACAAAATGTCATTTCCGCTTAACAATCCTGCGACGTTAATATTCACTGTTTAACTTCTTGTTTACATGTAAGCTATTGAAGAGTAGCCTGTTTTTCGTTATCGTGAGCAGGCCGTTGAGGTTCTGTTGTATCAATGCTGTAAATGGAACCTTTACCGCGGCGCTATTCTAATCACAATTATCTTTCTCAGCCATTGGCTGTTTTCATTCGTTGCCACAACGAACTGTTTCTTTTTATTTCCATCTGAACGCATCAGGGATATCAGCAGGTTATTGTCGGGGTTATTTTTAATCAGTGGGGTAGTATGCCGCAGCGCTCTTATCTCTGGACAACCCGCCTGTGCGGCGTGGTGTTGTATAGTCTGGTGTTTGTTTTTACCTGTCGTTTCTGGCAAGTCGGTCCCGGCCCGCTTCGTGGTCAGCCCGAATTACTGCTCTTTATGTTGCCCGGTATTGTGATGGCGTTGATGCAGGTGGAAAGCCCGCTAAAAAGCACGCTGCTGATGGGACTCTGGGGAACGTTACTGGCAGCACTGCTGTTAAACAACAGCCTGTTTATTCACAGTAGCGGATTCTTTTTAGTGGCCTGGAGCCTGAGCGCCCTGTTCTGGGCAGGTTGCGGGGCATTGCTGGTGCGATTGATGCAGATTGTCATGGCGTCACTCAACTGAAGGGTGCCGTTTGATTTCCCACAGCCAGAGAGCAAAAAAGGCGAGACAGAATTTTCTGCCTCGCCTTTTTCATTCCGGCCCTTTGCGCTTACGCGACAAATCCCAGATTCTCTTTAGTCCATGCAGCGAACTCGGTGTAGCCACCGATATGTTTTTCGTCCACGAAAATCTGTGGGACGGTGCTGACCGGTTTACCGGCGCTGGCTTCCAGATCGGCTTTTGTAATGCCTTCTGCGTTAATATCAACGTACTGGTAGCTAAAATCATCGCGCTCAGCGGTCAGTTTATCGGCCAGTTCGTGGGCACGCACACAGTAAGGACAGCCCGGACGACCAAAAATAACAGCAATCATAAAGAACTCCTTGCAGCGACTATTATGTGATGTATGTCACATAACGAAACAGAGAATGGGCACCATCATGCCCGCTCGTATCGCTTAAGGAAAGCAGGATTTGCCTGTTAGTCTGATGCCCGCACGCTATTGCCGCGCGTTCAGGAAGCATCTGAAACAGGGGCTTTTTCGCAGCAGCGGCCTCTATATCCCGCGCAATTTTTGGGTTGTTGACCATAATTGACGCTCAGTAAGCCGCTAAGGCAGGAGGATGTGATGCAGAGTGTAGCCAGATTGCCCCGGTTTGTGGTGGTGATGGAGGCGGCAGGTGGCCTGTTGATTTTAGGCGCGCTGCTGCTGATCAACCACTGGCTTCCGCTGCCAGACATGGCTGACGTTAAAACGCTGGCCACTGTGCTGTTCATCGCTGGCGTGGTTCTGATGCTGCCTGCTGCCTGGCTGTTAATGTGGCGCACCGCGAAAGCGATAGCACCACAGCTGTTCAATCAGATTGATAAAAAAAGATAATTTTGCTGGAGACTTTATGACACCGACCATTGATTTACTGTGCAGCCACCGTTCGATCCGCGCCTTTACTGACCAGCCGGTCAGCGAAGAGCAGCGTGAAGCGATTATTAATTCGGCGCAATCGGCGTCCACATCCAGCTTTTTACAGTGCTCCTCTATTATCCGTATCACCGACAAAGCGCTGCGTGACAAGCTGGTAACGCTGACCGGCGGGCAGACGTGGGTCGCAGATGCGCCTGAGTTCTGGATTTTCTGCGCGGACTTTAATCGCCACCTGCAGATTTGCCCGGATGCACAACTGGGCCGTGCCGAGCAGTTGCTGCTGGGCTGCGTCGACACCGCGCTGATGGGACAGAATGCCATGGTCGCAGCGGAATCGCTGGATCTGGGCGGCGTCTTTATCGGCGGGATTCGTAACAGTATTGCAGAAGTAACTGAACTGCTTGGCCTGCCGAAGTT
This sequence comes from Pantoea sp. MHSD4, assembly GCF_021043305.1. Taxonomy (NCBI): domain Bacteria; kingdom Pseudomonadati; phylum Pseudomonadota; class Gammaproteobacteria; order Enterobacterales; family Erwiniaceae; genus Pantoea; species Pantoea sp. MHSD4. The sequence continues at coordinate 473,582 of NZ_JAJNDH010000002.1, forward strand.
TGTGCTGCCGCTGTTTGGTTTCTGCCTGGGTCATCCGGAATCGAAGCCGGACGTTAAACCGCGTATGCCACATGCGATGCTGGTACATGAGAATCGCTATCAGCCACTGGATCCGGCGGTGCTGGCAGAATACGATAGCCGCACAGAACTCTATTATCAGCAGCGCGACAGTAACCAGCGTAGTGAAACCTGGAGCGAGCTAATCCAGCGGCTGATCATTAAAGAGACGCGTCCGTTTATGCTCGATTATCTGCATCAACAGGGCTGGGCCACGCGTTAATTCAGAAAGGGAGAGCAGCGATGAAGATAGCCATCCTGTCACGTGACGAAACGCTCTATTCCAGCCGACGATTGCGTGATGAGGCCGCTGCGCGCGACCACGAAGTACAGGTCATCGATCCGCTCTCCTGCTATATGAATATCAATCCTGCCTCGCCAGCGGTTCACTATTGTGGTGAACCGCTGGGTCATTTCGATGCCGTTATCCCGCGCATTGGTAACGCCATCACTTTTTATGGCGCGGCGGTACTGCGGCAGTTTGAAATGTGTGGCAGCTATCCGCTGAATGAGTCCGCCGCCATTACCCGCACCCGTGACAAATTGCGCTCGCTGCAGCTGCTGGCACGAGAAGGCATCGATATGCCGGTGACCGGCTTTGCCTCTTCGCCCGATGATACCGATGATTTGATTGCCATGGTGGGCGGCGCACCGCTGGTGGTCAAGCTGGTAGAAGGAACCCAGGGCATTGGTGTCGTGCTGGCCGAAACACGTCAGGCGGCAGAGAGTGTTATTGATGCCTTTCGCGGCCTGAATGCCCATATTCTGGTGCAGGAGTTTATTAAAGAAGCGCAGGGACGTGACATTCGCTGTCTGGTGATCGGCAATCAGGTCGTGGCCGCGATTGAGCGTGTCGCGAAGGAGGGCGATTTTCGTTCCAACCTGCATCGTGGTGGCAAAGCGTATCCCGTCGAGATCACCTCACAGGAGCGGCAGATGGCCGTGAAAGCGGCAGCCACACTGGGACTGGAAGTGGCGGGCGTCGATATTCTGCGCGCTCATCGTGGCCCACTGGTGATGGAAGTTAACGCCTCGCCAGGTCTGGAGGGCATCGAAACCAGCAGCGACCTTAACATCGCCGCGTTAATGATCCAGCGGATCGAGCAGCAGGCTATCCCCGGGCTCCGTCCTAAAACCGCTGGCTGACGCGCGCTTTTCAGCAGTTTTCGTGGCATCGCCGCGCATTTTTCCGTAAGCTAAGTCGCCTGTTTATCACCCCACTGGGATTTTACGATGGATTCTCTTGTCGTTCCGGATATCGACCTGCTGCGTCGCTGGCTGGATCAGCAAAATATCACCTGGTTCGAATGCGATGCCTGTCAGGCACTTCATCTGCCTCACATGCAAAACTTTGATGGGGTGTTTGACGCCAAAATCGATCTGGTCGACAACGTCATTCTGTTTTCGGCGCTGGCTGAAGTGAAGCCAACGGCGCTGATTCCGCTGGTCGGCGATTTGTCGCAAATCAATGCCAGTTCACTGACGGTGAAAGCATTTATCGACATTCAGGATGATAATCTGCCGAAGCTCATTGTCTGTCAGTCAATGACCACCACGGCAGGATTAACGTTTGGTCAGTTCTCACACTTTATGAAGCAGAGTGAAGAGCAGATCTCCATGGTCATTCTGGAAGCCTTTGCCAACAATTTGCTGATTGTGGGCGAAGAAGAAGAGCACGTTCCGGTGACCAGCGTCCATTCTGTGCTGCACTAAGCCCGACAGGGTCGCCCACTAAGCCGTCCCTGAGACGGCTTTTTTATGCCCGCTATCCGCCGCCGCCTTTTTTTATTCTGCACTTTGCCCTTTAACGCCAGATATTTGTCGTGGTTTATGCCATCAAAGCCGAACCTCATAGCTTAAACATGCATAAAATATCGGTTTTAGGCGTTTTTTACGCTGAGGTCTGGTACAGCATGACGGGTGGGGCTATGCTTGCGGGGCTGTAACAGGCGCGTAACTGCGTCTCAGCTATAGGTTTTTGCTATTAAACTCCCGCTGAATAATGATTCATTGTGTCACTGACGTTTTGTCCGGAACGCAATGCAGGGATCTCTGATTTGCAGCGTTGTAATGACCCGCTCAGGAGGATGGAAAAATATGTTCAACTCACGTCAGAAATGGCTGTCAGCTGTGGTAGCTGCTGCGCTGATGGCCGCGTCGGCCAGCAGCATGGCGGAAGATAAAACGCTGCACGTCTACAACTGGTCCGATTATATTTCGCCAGATACCGTGCCGAACTTTGAAAAGCAGTCCGGCATCAAAGTGGTCTACGATGTGTTTGACTCCAACGAAGTGCTGGAAGGCAAACTGATGGCGGGCAGTACCGGCTACGATGTTGTGGTGCCATCTTCCAGTTTCCTGGCGCGTCAGCTGCAGTCCGGGGTATTCCAGCCGCTGGATAAGAGCAAACTGCCTAACTATAAAAACCTCGATCCGGCACTGATGGAAAAAGTGGCGCAACACGATCCCGGTAACAAATATGCCATTCCATATCTGTGGGGCACCACGGGTATTGGCTATAACATCGATAAAGTTAAAGCCGCACTGGGCGCCGATGCGCCAGTCAACAGCTGGGATCTGGTGCTGAAGCCAGAAAACCTGGAGAAACTGAAAAGCTGTGGCGTTTCCTTCCTGGATGCACCGGAAGAGATTTTCGCCACGGTACTGAACTATCTGGGCAAAGATCCGAACTCCTCTGATGCTAAAGACTATTCCGGCGCGGCCACTGACCTGCTGCTGAAACTGCGTCCGAATATCCGCTACTTCCACTCGTCGCAGTACATCAACGATCTGGCTAACGGTAACATCTGTGTCGCCATCGGCTGGTCGGGCGATATTCTGCAGGCGAAAAACCGTGCTGATGCCGCGAAAAACGGGGTGCACCTGGGCTACAGCGTACCGAAAGAGGGCGCACTGGCCTTCTTCGATATGATGGCGATCCCGAAAGATGCGAAAAACCTCGACGGTGCTTACGCCTGGCTGAACTACATCATGGATCCGAAAGTGATCGCCGATGTCTCTAACAAAATGAACTACGCCAACGGCAACAAAGCGTCGCTGCCGCTGATCAATGCTGATGTCCGTAACAATCCAGGTATCTTCCCGACACCTGAAGCGATGTCGAAATTGTTCGTGCTGAAAGTCCAGGATCCGAAACTGGATCGTGTGCGTACGCGTGCATGGACTAAAGTAAAAAGTGGTAAGTAGTTCGTCCTTAACGGATTGACCTGTCACGCATCAGCAACAGAGGCGCAATACCGGCCTCTGTTGTGCCATTTTTAGCGGCAAATTTTGCCGCAATGTTCCGCCTGGCTCCGGAGAGAACCCTTTGTGAACGATGCCATTCCCCGTCCTCAAAATAAAACCGCAAAAGCGTTAACGCCGCTGCTGGAAATTCGCAATCTGACCAAATCCTTTGACGGCCAGCACGCCGTGGATGATGTCAGCCTGACTATCTATAAAGGTGAGATCTTTGCCCTGCTGGGTGCATCGGGCTGTGGCAAATCCACGCTGCTGCGCATGCTGGCCGGTTTCGAGCCGCCCACCAGCGGCCAGATTGTGCTGGATGGACAGGATCTGTCGCACGTTGCTCCCTATCAGCGCCCGATTAACATGATGTTCCAGTCCTACGCGCTGTTTCCGCACATGACGGTGGAGCAGAATATTGCCTTTGGTCTGAAGCAGGACCGGCTGCCGAAAGGGGAGATAAACAGTCGGGTGGCCGAAATGCTGGCGCTGGTGCACATGCAGGAGTTTGCGAAACGCAAACCGCATCAGCTCTCCGGTGGTCAGCGTCAGCGCGTGGCACTGGCCCGCAGCCTGGCGAAACGCCCAAAACTGCTGCTGCTGGATGAGCCAATGGGCGCTCTGGACAAGAAACTGCGCGACAGAATGCAGCTGGAAGTGGTTGATATTCTGGAGCGCGTTGGCGCGACCTGCGTGATGGTGACGCACGACCAGGAAGAGGCGATGACCATGGCGGGGCGCATTGCGATTATGAATCGCGGTAAATTCGTGCAGATTGGCGAGCCGGAAGAGATCTATGAGCATCCGACCAGCCGTTACAGCGCGGAGTTTATCGGTTCGGTTAACGTCTTCGAAGGGTTACTGCGTGAACGTCAGGCGGATGGCCTGGTGATCGACAGTCCCGGCCTGATGCATCCGCTGAAAGTCGATTCCGATGTCTCGGTGGTCGATAACGTGCCGGTGCATGTGGCGCTGCGTCCTGAAAAAGTCATGCTGTGCGATGAAGTACCCGCCGATGGCTATAACTTTGCGGTGGGAGAAGTGGTTCACATCGCTTATCTCGGCGACCTCTCTATTTTCCATGTCCGTCTGCACAGTGGACAGATGATTAGCGCACAGTTGCAAAACGCGCATCGCTACCGCAAAGGGTTGCCAACCTGGGGCGATGAAGTCCGCCTCTGCTGGGAAAGCGACAGCTGCGTGGTGTTGACGGTTTAAGGAGCGGCTATGAGCCAGATTTTCCAACGCGCCAAAGCGCCTGCACGACTGGTCGGCACGCCGCTGCAACGCTGGGCCACGCGGGTAAAAATGCAGCATGGCCGCAAGCTGGTGATCGCACTGCCTTATGTCTGGCTGGTGCTGTTATTCCTGCTGCCGTTTCTGACGGTGCTGAAGATTAGCTTCGCAGACATAGCGCGAGCGATTCCCCCTTACACTGAGCTGGTGAGCTGGGCAGATGACCAGTTCAGCATTGTGCTCAATTTCGGCAACTATCTGACGCTGACTGACGATCCGCTCTACATCGACGCCTATCTGCAGTCATTGAAAGTAGCGGCGATCTCCACGGTCATCTGTCTGCTGATTGGCTATCCACTCGCCTGGGCCGTGGCGCACAGTAAGCCGTCGATGCGCACCATTCTGTTGCTGCTGGTCATTCTGCCGTCGTGGACTTCGTTTCTGGTTCGCGTCTACGCCTGGATGGGCTTGCTGAACAACAACGGCATTCTGAACCGCTTCCTGCTGTGGCTGGGCGTAATCGATCATCCGCTGGTGATCCTCTACACCAATACCGCGGTCTATATCGGTATCGTCTACTGCTATCTGCCGTTTATGGTGCTGCCAATCTACACCGCGCTGACCCGTATCGACTACTCGCTGGTGGAAGCCTCACTGGACCTGGGCGCGCGTCCGCTGAAGACCTTTTTCAGCGTGATTGTGCCGCTGACTAAAGGCGGCATCATCGCCGGATCGATGCTGGTCTTTATCCCGGCGGTAGGGGAGTACGTGATTCCTGAACTGCTGGGTGGCCCGGACAGCATCATGATTGGCCGTATCCTGTGGCAGGAGTTCTTTAACAACCGTGACTGGCCGGTGGCTTCCGCGCTGGCGGTGATCATTCTGCTGATCCTGATTCTGCCGATCATCTGGTTCCATAAGCATCAAAACCGTGAAATGGGAGAGAAGGCATGAATAATTTGCCAACTATTCGCTCGCCATGGCGTACCGCTATTCTGGCCTGCTGCTTCCTGTTCCTTTATGCGCCGATGCTGCTGCTGGTGGTTTACTCCTTCAACCGCTCCCCGCTCGTGACGGTATGGGAGAGCTTTTCGTTCCACTGGTACAGGGTGCTGTTCCAGGACAGCGCGATGATCGACGCAGTGGTGCTGAGTCTGAGCATCGCCGGACTTTCTGCCACGATGGCGGTGGTGTTGGGCACGCTGGCTGCAGTGATTATCGTTCGCTTTGGTCGCTTCCGGGGACACAACGGTTTTGCGTTTATGCTGACCGCGCCGCTGGTGATGCCCGATGTGATCACCGGGCTGTCACTGCTGCTGCTGTTCGTCGCAATGGGTAACGCGTTTGGCTGGCCGAGCGAACGCGGCATGCTGACCATCTGGCTGGCACACGTCACCTTCTGTACCGCCTATGTGGCGGTGGTGATTAACTCGCGTCTGCGTGAGCTGGACCGCTCAATTGAAGAGGCTGCGATGGATTTAGGTGCCACGCCACTGAAGGTCTTTTTCGTGATTACCGTGCCAATGATTGCGCCGGCGATTGTCACCGGCTGGCTGCTGGCGTTTACCCTGTCGCTCGACGATCTGGTGATTGCCAGCTTCGTGACCGGACCGGGCGCGACGACATTGCCGATGGCGATTTTCGCCACCGTACGACGCGGCGTTAACCCGGAAATCAATGCGCTGGCTTCATTGATCCTGTTTGTGGTCGGTTTAGTCGGTTTTATCGCTTGGCGATTTATGGCGCACGAAGAAAAACAGCGTTTAAGCGATATTCAGAAAGCTAAACGTGGCTGAAATCCCTGAGTTTTGCCACTATATAAACGGGCCGGTTTAACCGGCCCGTTTTTCGATCAGGTGGAGTCACGGACTATGTCAGACATCTTCAAAAGCAGCGCTACGCTCTCAGGCGCACCGGTTCCGGTGACGGTTGCGGGCATTGCTATTATCGCGACCCGCTGCCTGAGCGTTCTGATGCTGGCAAACGAGCTGGGTTACAGCGAACTCGCCAACTTTGTGCACCGCAGCGCCCAGTCCTGGGACTCGACACTCATCTTTATCGCCAGCCAGCTGATCTTCCTGTTCGAACTGCGCTGCGCCTTTATTCTGATGCGCGGCAGTAACCGTGGACGCTGGGGCTATGTGGCGACACAGGGGGTTGTGCTGATCTATATGCTGTTCGCTTCGCTGGGGGGAATCTACCCGGAAATTTTCAGCATTGATGGCGACAATAATGTCCAGATAATCCACCATACGCTGTCGCAGAAAATTCCCGACCTGCTGGTGTTGATGCTGCTGTTTCTGCCTGCCAGCAGCCGCGCTTTTTTCAGGAAGCGATGATACAATCGCGCTCCGCCCGACCCCATCGTTAAGGCTTTACCATGCACTGCGCGCTTTATGACGCTAATCGTTGCCGCTCCTGTCAGTGGCTGGAAAAACCCTATCCCATTCAGCTGAGCGACAAGCAGTCGATGCTTGAGCAGTTACTGGCTGAGCAGCCGGTTACAGCCTGGCTGCCGCCGGTAACCTCACCACAACAGGCATTCCGTAACAAAGCCAAAATGGTGGTCAGCGGCAGTGTTGAGCGTCCGGTGCTGGGTCTTATCCATCGTGATGGCGAGGCTGTCGATCTGTGCGACTGTTCGCTCTATCCCGCCAGCTTCCAGCCGGTGTTTACGGCGCTAAAACCCTTTATTGCCCGTGCCGGCCTGACGCCTTATAACGTGGCACGTAAACGCGGCGAACTGAAATTCCTGCTGATAACCGAAAGTCAGCAGGGCGGCATCATGCTCCGTTTTGTCCTGCGCTCAACCGCTAAACTGGAACAGCTGCGTGCGGCATTGCCCTGGCTGCAACAGCAGTTGCCGCAGCTGGCGGTGATCTCTGCCAATATTCAGCCGGTGCATATGGCGATTCTGGAAGGGGATGAGGAGATTGCGCTGACGCCCGCGCAGTCGCTGGCAGAGAACTTCAACGGCGTGCCGCTGTGGATCCGCCCGCAGAGCTTCTTCCAGACCAATCCGCAGGTTGCCAGTGCACTCTATGCCACCGCACGCGACTGGGTGCGTGCGCTGCCGGTTAACAGTATGTGGGATCTCTTCTGTGGCGTAGGCGGTTTTGGCCTGCATTGCGCGACACCAGAGATGGAACTGACCGGCATTGAGATTAGCGCTGAGGCGATTAAATGCGCCCAACGTTCCGCTGAGATGCTGGGGCTGGAGAAAGTGCAGTTTGCGGCGCTGGACTCTACGTCGTTTGCGACCGGACGCGATGCCGTACCGCAGCTGGTGCTGGTGAATCCGCCGCGTCGTGGGATTGGAGAGGCGTTGTGTGATTATCTCAGCCAGATGGCCCCGGATTATCTGCTCTATTCAAGCTGTAATCCGCAGACCATGGCGCAGGACATTGCCCGGCTGAGCGCGTATGAGGTCACGAAGGTTCAGCTGTTCGATATGTTCCCTCACACCGCCCATTTTGAAGTGCTGACGCTGTTAACCCGCCGTCACCACTGAGTCCGGTGAAATTCCCGGAGTTACTCCGGGAACCACTTCTGATTAAGCTGCTGCCAGCTGCCGTTGGCTTTCAGTTCGGTCAGCGCCTGATTGAACTGATCGCGCAGCGCGGTATTGCCTTTCCGCACCGCAATGCCGAGGCCGGTGCCAAAGTAGTCTGCATCCGTCACATGTTCACCGACCGTAGCGAGATCGGGATTGGTTTTCAGCCACTGATTCACCACCGCGCTGTCGCCAAACACGCCATCCAGTCGGCCATTCTTCATATCCAGAATCGCATTCTGATAGCTGTCATACGCGACTACTTTCACTTCCGGATGCTTATCCTGCAGGAACTTCTGGTGGGTGGTGCCGTTTTCAACGCCGATGCGTTTGTCTTTCAGATCGCTGAAGCTACTGAACTTGCCCTTCTGCGCGATCACAATGGCGGAGTTAGCGTAATAAGGCTGGGTAAAATCGACCTGCTTGCTACGTTCAGCGGTGATATCCATGCCGGAAATGACCGCGTCATAGCGGCGAAACTTCAGTGACGGAATCAGGCTGTCGAAGGCGTTGTTGGTAAAAGTGCACTCTGCTTTCATCTGCTGACACAGCGCTTTGGCCAGATCGATATCAAACCCCACCAGATTATTTTCCCGATCCAGCGTTTCAAACGGTGGATAGGTTGCTGAGGCGGCGAAGCGGATCTTTTCCGCGGCCTGCGCGTTGATCGTAAGCGTTGCCAGCGCAGCGGCAATAATCCATTTTTTCATTTTATGATTCCTGTGATGTGGTCAGCCAGAGAGGGCAATACCCTGCCATAAAATGAATTTTTATGCAATTATGGTGATTTTTCAGGCGGAAAGGGCGAGAGGCCTCGCCCGGAATTCAGTTACGCCGCTCAAATGCCAGCGCGCGTCTTTCGATCAGTCGCATCATCAGCGTCAGTAAACCGTTAACGCAGAGATAAATCAGACCTGCCGCGGCATAGACTGTGATGTCATAGGTACGGCCATAGAGCAACTGGCCGTGGCCCATGACTTCCATCAGAGTGATGGTGTAGGCCAGCGAGGTGCCTTTAAACACCAGTACCACTTCATTGGAGTAAGAGGAGAGGGCGCGTTTAAATGCATAGGGCAGCAGGATGCGCAGGGTGTCTTTGCGACCCATGCCAAGTGCCGCGCACGATTGCCACTGTCCGGAAGGAATCGCCCGGACCGCACCGTAAAACAGTTGCGTGGTGTAAGCCGCGCTGTTCAGCGACAGCGCCAGCATCGCGCACAGCCACGGCTGCGACAGGAGATGCCACAGCCAGGGGATCTGCTGGATCGACGGAAACTGTCCCGGACCGTAGTAGATCAGGAAGATCTGTACCAGCAGCGGCGTGCCGGTAAACAGTGTGATAAAGCCCTTCACCAGCGGATTAAACACCGGCGTTTTCAGCGACAGCACCACGGTGAAGATCAGTGCAAGCAGCAGCGCCACCACCAGCGAGGCCGCCGTCAGCGTCAGGCTGGTGTGCAGCCCTTTCAGAAGTTCAGGCAGATAGGCCAGCATCAGCTGTTCCCCCGTTCAAAGCGGGTCGTGCGCAGTTCAATGCGGCGTAACACCGCCTGGCTGAACAGCGTAATCACCAGGTAGATCGCGGCCGCCACCAGGAACCAGGTAAAGGGCTCCTGCGTTCGGGTAGCAATACTTTTGGTTTGCAGCATCAGATCGTTGACGCTGATCAGCGAGACCAGTGCGGTATCTTTTAGCAGCACCAGCCACTGATTGCCCAGACCGGGCAGGGCGTGACGCCACATCTGGGGCATAATCAGCCGCAAAAATATGGCCGATTTTTTCATGCCCAGCGCCTGTCCCGATTCCCACTGACCGACAGGCACCGCTTTAAGTGCGCCGCGCAGCGTCTGTGAGGCGTAGGCGGCATAGAGCATCGCCAGCGCAATCACACCACACAGGAAAGGACTGACATCAAAGTTCTCAATCTGCATCTGAACCGGCAGCGTAAACAGTCCGAAGTTCAGCGTGAAACCATCAGAGAGAGTGAGCAGCAGCTGTGATGCGCCAAAATAGATAAACAGCACCACCAGAATTTCCGGCAGGCCACGGATCAGCGTCACCAGGCCGGTGCCAATCCACGCCAGTGGTCTCAGGCGCAGTGACTCCCAGCCAGCGAAAATCATCGCCAGCACCAGGCCAGCGATGAGAGCACAAACAGCAAGGCCGACGGTCATCCCGGCGGCGCTTGCGAGGGTCATCATTTCATTCATCGGAGATTACTGCTGGAACCATTTGCTGTAGATGGTCTTGTAGGTACCATCCGCTTTGATTTTATCCAGCGCGCCATTGAATTTGGTCTGCAGCTCGGTGTTACCGGTGCGAACCGCAATACCCAGGCCAGTACCAAAGTAGGCTTTATCTGTAACTTTATCGCCGACAGCAGCCAGCGCAGCATTCTGCTTCAGCCACTCGTTAACCACGGCGGTGTCACCAAATACGGCATCAATGCGGCCATTTTTCAGATCCAGTACCGCGTTCTGATAGCTGTCGTAAGGAACGATGGTGATGTCGCTGTGTTTATCCGTCAGGTATTTCTGATGTGTGGTGCCGTTCTGGACGCCAACGCGCTTGCCTTTTAGCGCTTCAACACTGGCGACTTTACCTTTCTGGGCCACAAACAGCGCCGAGTTGTCGTAGTAAGGCTTGGTGAACAGGACCTGCTTTTCACGATCCGGCGTGATATCCATGCCCGCCATCACCGCATCAAAGCGACGGAATTTCAGGCTTGGGATCAGGCTGTCGAACGCCTGGTTAGTGAAGGTGCAGGTCGCGTCGATCTCTTTACACAGTGCGTTAGCCAGATCAACATCAAAGCCCTGAATCTTGTTATCTGCATCCACATACTCAAAAGGAGGATAAGAGGCTTCGGTCGCAAAACGAATTGTCTGTGCCGCGGTAGCGCTCAGGCTAAAACCGGCAAGCAGTGCAGCAAGTACCATTTTTTTCATTTTTAGCATCCTGACTTAGTGCGAAAGATAGTGAGCAAACGCGTCGGTTTGCGGCTGTGTAAAGCGGCTGGCGTCGCCCTGTTCCACAATGCGACCGTTCTCCATGTAAACAACGCGGCTGGCCGTTTTACGTGCCACTTCCACTTCATGGGTCACAATCACCTGGGTAATGCGGGTCTGCGCCAGTTCGCGAATGATACTGACAATCTGTGCGGTAATTTCAGGGTCCAGCGCGGCCGTCGGCTCATCGAACAGCAGCACCTGCGGTTCCATCATCAGGGCGCGGGCAATCGCCACACGCTGCTGCTGACCACCAGAGAGGTGCAGCGGGAAGCGATCGCTGTAAGGCGTGAGGCGCAGACGATCAAGCAGCTTGTCGGCGCGGGCACGCGCTTCACTTTTGCTGAGGCCCAGCACCCGGCAGGGCGCTTCAATCAGATTCTGCAGCACGGTGAGATGCGGCCAGAGATTATATTGCTGGAACACCATACCGACGTTCTGACGCAGTTCGCGAATCGCGGCGTCAGAGGGTTTCTGAGTGAAGTCGAACTGATTGCCGGCAATCTGCAACTGACCTGAACGAGGCTGCTCCAGCAGGTTAAGTACCCGCAGCAGCGAACTCTTGCCCGCACCGCTTGGGCCAAGCAGTACCAGGGTTTCGCCTTGCGGACACTCAAGGTTGATGTCGAACAGCGCCTGATGAGCACCGTAGAAGCAGTTTATTGCGTTTAGTTGAATACTCATGCGCCAGATTTGAATAGCTATTAGTGTCGCGGATTTTAACGTCACCAGAATAGTTATGCAAATAAGGTGGGTTAAAATTTGTAAAACAACAGGTAAACAGCAAAAGCTTAGCACAATATCATGCAGTGTCTGGTGCCAGCCCGATGCCGTGGGGCAGGCTGCGGCAATAAAAAAGCGCAGTCACCTGAGGTGGCTGCGCTTTTCATACCGCTAAAATATCAGGTTATTTTTTTGACTTTTCAAGCATCTGGCTCAGGCTTCCACCCTCGGCATGCACAGGGTTAGCCATGTAGCGCACGTCGTCAACGACCCAGCAAGTGCCCTGATGAATCATCAGCACTTCATCCTGCCACTCCTTTCCGTCGCGGCTCAGTTTTACCCGTAGCGGGATGTTGCGTGCATCACGGTTTGGAATAGTGGATGCATCAGCGACGCTGGCGGCTGTCGGGCCCTGTGACAGGCTGGAGAAAAGATCACCGTTCCGCCACTGTGCGCCGGCATTGCTGCCGCTGGCCGCCTGCAGGGAGTGGTAAAGCGCATCACTCAGGTAAGGGCGATATTTTGCCAGTGTGTTGCTGTCAGGCAGACCCTGCGTGGGCTGTTCAACACGCAGGTCATAAAACTGTTGGGCAACCTGATCAGGACCGCCTTCAATGCAGGGGGCGGTTCGCGGGCCATTATCCTTAATGACTGGCTCAACGGTGGTACAGGCGCTAAGCAGCAGGGCCGCCGGGATCATTAGCGCAAACGCGTTGTTTCTCATCTCGATTTCCTTATGGTTCTCTGGCAAGGTGCCCTTTTTAGCATAGAGTATAGCTGTGCTTTTTAGTCGAAAGAGCCTTAGCCTGATTTCAACAAGGAGAATGCGATGAAATTTTCAACAACCCCGACGCTGGAAGGCCACAGCATCAGTGAATATTGTGGTGTGGTCACTGGCGAAGCGATTCTTGGTGCGAACATTTTCCGTGATTTTTTTGCGGGCATCCGTGATGTGGTCGGCGGCCGTTCCGGCGCGTATGAGAAAGAGCTGCGTAAAGCACGCGAGATTGCGTTTGAAGAGCTGGAAGAACAGGCAAAAGCGCTGGGTGCCAACGCGGTGGTCGGTATTGATATCGATTACGAAACGGTCGGCAAAGATGGCAGTATGCTGATGGTCAGCGTCAGCGGCACGGCAGTGATTATTCGTTGAAACGCGGGCTGTTGCTGATACTGGCACTGCTGCTGGCGGGCTGCCACTCCGGGATAGAATCCCGTGACGGCTACTGGGCCGATCTGCGGCATCCCGCTCAGGGGGCGCGACCGCGGGTTAAGGTGATTGTCATCCACTATACCGCCGAAGATTTTTCTTCGTCGCTGGCGACCCTCACCGATCGGGAGGTCAGCGTCCATTATCTGATCCCCCGTCAGCCGCCTCAGCGCGCCGGCAAAGGCATTGTCTGGCAGCTGGTGCCGGAGCAGCAACTTGCCTGGCATGCCGGGCCCAGTTTCTGGCGCGGAGCCAGTCGCATCAACGACACCTCGATTGGCATTGAGCTGGTGAACCGGGGATATCGCCGCACCCTGACCGGTCTTGAATGGCAGCCCTTTACCGCCGCGCAGATCATCACGCTGGAGGCCCTGGTGCGTGATATTGCACAGCGCTACGGCATCCCACCGGAAAACATTGTCGGTCACAGCGATATCGCGCCGCAGCGCAAGCAGGATCCGGGTCCACTTTTTCCGTGGCAACAGCTGGCGCAGCGCGGACTGGGCGCATGGCCTGATGCCGGACGGGTGCAGTTTTATTTAGCGGGTCAGGATCCACACGCACAGGTGCCGGTGCAGCCACTCATGGAAAACCTGCAGCGCTTCGGTTATGCGGCGACGGCGGAGATGAGTGCGCGTGAGCAGCAGAAAGTGATTGCCGCGTTTCAGATGCACTTCCGGCCTGCGGATTATCGCGGTCAGCCCGATGCCGAAACCGCCGCGATAGCGGCCGCGCTACTGGAGAAGTATGGCGCGGCGGAATAGCGATTACTGTTGCAGAAACGCTTTCCAGTGGGCGACAACCTGCTCCAGTGCCGCACGATCAGCATCCAGATGGGTGACCAGCCGGGTACGTGTCCCCACGCTGATTAACACGCCGCGCGCTTTCATCCACTCACCTAATGGTTTGACCTGAGCTTCCGGCACCGCCACAAACAGCATGTTGGTCTGTTGATCGATAACGCTGACGCCCAGCTCATGCAGCTGCTGTCCCAGCCAGGCAGCATTGTCATGATCCTCCTGGAGTCGCGTCACGTTGTGTTCCAATGCGTAGAGACCCGCCGCCGCGAGAATACCGGCCTGACGCATGCCGCCACCGGTCATTTTACGCCAGCGACGGGCGCGCTCAATCAGCGCTGTATCGCCACACAGCAGTGAACCCACCGGCGTGCCCAGGCCTTTTGAGAGACAGATGGTCAGGGTGTCGCAATAGCGGGCCATCGCAGCCAGCGTGGTTTTTTGCGCCACCACCGCATTGAAAATACGTGCGCCATCAATGTGCAGCGCCAGCTTATGCTCACGGGTAAAAGTCCACGCCTGTTCCAGATACGCCAGCGGCAGGACTTTACCATGATGGGTGTTTTCCAGACTCAGCAGGCGGGTGCGGGCAAAGTGAATATCATCCGGCTTGATGGCAGCCGCCACCACGTCGAGCGGCAGAGTGCCATCGTCGGCGGCCAGCACTGGTTGCGGCTGAATGCTCCCCAGCACAGCCGCGCCACCTGCTTCATACTTGTAGTTATGCGCCTGCTGACCGACGATATATTCATCGCCGCGTTCGCAGTGGCTGAGCAATGCCACCAGATTTGCCTGAGTGCCGGTAGGGAAAAACAGCGCTGCTGCTTTGCCGCTTAATCGTGCGGCTTCTGCTTCCAGCGCATTGACGGTGGGATCGTCACGGTAGACATCATCGCCTGTTTCGGCAGACATCATCGCGTTTAGCATGGCGGCGCTGGGCCGGGTCACGGTATCACTGCGTAAATCGATCACCTTATGCTCCTGGATGTGGCGGAAGAGAAAAAAAAGGCGGGCATCGCGCCCGCCTGGATGGAACCTCTGTTTTACCGTAGCCAGTTGGTTTTCGCCAGTTCTACCACCTCGTCACCACGACCATTCATGATGGCGCGCAGCATGTAGAGACTGAAGCCTTTGGCCTGCTCCATTTTGATCTGCGGCGGCATTGCCAGCTCCTCTTTGGCGGTAATCACATCCACCAGAACCGGGCCATCGTGGGCAAATGCCTGCTCCAGCGCACCATTGAGTTCTGAGGCCTTTTCCACCCGGATACCCCGGATGCCACAGGCCTGGGCGATAGCGGCAAAGTCAGGATTTTCCAGCTCGGTGCCGTCGGTAAGATAGCCGCCCGCTTTCATCTCCATCGCCACAAAGCCCAGCACGCTGTTGTTGAAAATCACCAGTTTCACCGGCATTTTCAGCTGCGCCAGCGAGATAAAATCACCCATCAGCATGCTGAAGCCGCCGTCGCCGCACAGCGCGACAACCTGACGATTGCGATCGATCGACTGCGCACCCAGCGCCTGTGGCATCGCGTTCGCCATTGAGCCGTGGTTAAACGAACCCAGCAGGCGACGTCGGCCGTTCATCTTCAGATAACGCGCCGCCCACACGGTTGGGGTGCCGACATCGCAGGTAAAAATAGCGTCATCGCTGGCGTAGTGACTGATCTGCTGTGCCAGATATTGCGGATGAATTGGCTGTTTGTCGTTGGGCTGCGCCAGTTCGTCGAGACTTTTGCGCGCCTCGCCATAGTGTTTAACCGCACTGTCGAGATGTTTGCGATCGCTTTTGGTCGTCAGTTGCGGTAGCAGCGCCTGCAGCGTGCTTTTCACATCGCCGACATACGCTTCATCGACATGACAATGCGATCCCAGGCTGCCCGGGTTGATGTCAATCTGAATGATCTTCGCGTTTTCCGGATAGAATGCGCGATAGGGGAACTGGGTGCCCAGCAATATCAGCGTCCCGGCATTCATCATGGCGTGGAAGCCGGATGAGAAACCGATCAGACCGGTCATGCCAACATCATAAGGGTTGTCATATTCGATGTGTTCTTTGCCACGCAGCGCATGAACAATTGGCGCTTTAAGCGCTTCTGCCAGCGCCACCACCTCCTGATGCGCACCGGCACAGCCACTGCCGCACAGCAGCGTGATGTCAGAGGCGTCGTTGAGCGTCTGTGCCAGCCGGGTCAGTTCGGCTGGCTGAGGCAGGACCTGCGGCAACTGCGGTGGATACCACTCAGTGCGGGCGCTTTCTGGCGCCAGTTTCAGGGCGATATCACCCGGCAGCACCACGACTGAGACACCGCGATTGAGAATGGCTTTGCGCATCGCAATGCCCAGCACCTGCGGTAACTGCTCAGGATTCGAGACCAGCTCACAGTAGTGGCTGCATTCGCGGAACAGCTCCTGGGGATGAGTTTCCTGGAAATAACCGCTGCCGATTTCGCTGGAGGGAATGTGTGCCGCAATCGCCAGCACCGGGACGCGGTTACGATGGCAGTCGAACAAGCCGTTGATGAGGTGTAAGTTGCCTGGTCCGCAGGAGCCGGCGCAGACCGCCAGTTCGCCGCTGATGTGCGCTTCCGCACCCGCCGCAAAGGCGGCGACCTCTTCATGGCGTGTCGGCATCCATTCAATAGTGCCCATGCGATTCAGGCTATCGCTCAGGCCGTTAAGGGAATCTCCGGTGACGCCCCAGATGCGTTTTACGCCCGCGCTTTCCAGCGTTTTGGCGACCAGCGCCGCCACGGTTTGTTTCATGATCTTCTCCTTTGTCGGCCCGCCATGAAGAGTGACGTGACCAGAATCGAAAAAAGAAGCGTAGACGACACGGCAGAAAAGCAGGCGTGAAAAAATGCGCTGGCAGAGCTCAGCACATCTCAGACCGAATTCAGGCAGAGAAGAGGGCGATCAGAATCGGGGCCAGCAGGCTCATCACAAAACCGTGCACAATAGCGGCAGGGACAATCTCGTTGCCGCCCGCCCGCTGCAGTACCGGCAGGGTAAAGTCCATTGAGGTGGCACCGCACAGCCCCAGCGCGCTGGAACGATGACGGCCAATCAGCGCGGGGATCAGCATGATTGCGACCAGTTCACGCACCAGATCGTTGAAGAAGGCGGCGCTGCCAATGACCGGGCCAAAAGCTTCGGTCATCAATATGCCAGAGAGAGAGTACCAGCCAAAGCCGCTGGCTAGCGCCAGACCGGTTTTTAGCGGAACACCCAGCAGTAATGCCGCGATCATGCCACCTGCCAGCGCGCTGACCAGCACCACACTGGCAACCAGCAGACCGCGACGGTTCAGGATAATCTGACGCAGAGTCATTCCACTGCCGCGCAGCTGAATCCCCACGAGGAACAGCAGGAAGATCAGCGCATATTCACTGGCCGTGGAGGCGTGGTGCAGCAGTGACCACTGGGTCAGACCTAGCAGAAAACCGATGACAACCACGCCACATAGCTTCAGCGAGTCCAGTGCCATATGCAGCCGCGAGGGAAGCTTCTCCTGCCGGTGCGCATGCTGCCACGGTGCATATTTCTCCAGCCCGCGCAACGCCAGTACATTGCACAGCAGAATGCAGAACGCCGCCACCAGAGCCGTATGAAAAACGGCCAGCAGATTGCTGCTCAGGTTGTCGAGAAAGGCCAGGCTGATGCCCATAAAGAACAGAATGACGTAAACCATCCAGCCCAGCAGTTGATTTACCCGACGCAGGGTGGCGGTTTTACGGAAGGGTAACAGCCAGCCTGCGATTAGCGGCAGCAGAATAATCAGAAGTCCGGAGTACATATCATTGCCATCCCTGGAAGAAGAGGTCACACGCTAGCGAAAAAGCGTAACGGAGTAAACCCTGATAAAGCGGCTTGACCGGCGCGCGGGCGACAACCATGCTGTCTATAAACTGAGGATGGACGCCTATGATTCTGGAACATATCGACATTCGCGGCTTCCGCGGTATCAATAAGCTCTCACTGCCTTTAACGCACACCACTCTGCTGATTGGTGAGAATGCCTGGGGTAAATCCAGCCTGCTGGATGTCATGAGCCTGCTGCTCTCTCCTCATGAACCGGCCTATGTTTTTACTGAGGCGGATTTCCATTTTACACCGGGTGATGTGACCGATCCGATGCGCCGTATTTCAGTGGTGTTCCACTTTCGGGATGACGGAAGCGATCCGGACGCGGTGCTCTCGACCTTCTGGCAGCGTGATGCGCAGGGCCAGCGTCGGCTTTATTACAGCGTCAGCGCCACCTGGCGTGACGGCGGCATCGACACCCGTCGCCGTTTCGTTGACGTAAATGCCCAGCTGTTGCCTGAGCAGAACTGTGCGGACGCAATCGACCTGTTGCTGACGCGTTATCCGGTATTGCGGTTGCGCGACGCGCGTTTCAGCAAGCGAACGCGGAACCGTGCGCCCGTGACCGGTCCCCATCCTGAGCTGCTGGCGGGCATGGAGACGCTGGCGCGCGATCTGGAGCAACATCCTCAGCAACTCAGCGATGAGGTGCTGAGACAGGGCCTCAAGACGATGCAGCAATTGATGCAGCACTATTTTCTGGTGCAACCGCCTGGCGCAGGCAGTGAGGCCCGGTCACGGGATCCGCAGATGCGCGATGGGGTGCAGGGATGGCGGGCGCTGGATCATCTGAATCAGCTGATTGCCGGAACTGACTCCCGCAGCCGTCAGCTGATTTTGCTGCAGATGTTTACCCTGTTGATCGAAGCACGAGGCGACGTTCCGCTAGCTGCCGGTGCGCGGCCGCTGCTGCTGATTGAAGATCCGGAAACCCGCCTGCATCCGATTATGCTGTCCGTGGCCTGGAACCT
Source organism: Pantoea sp. MHSD4 (assembly GCF_021043305.1). Taxonomy (NCBI): domain Bacteria; kingdom Pseudomonadati; phylum Pseudomonadota; class Gammaproteobacteria; order Enterobacterales; family Erwiniaceae; genus Pantoea; species Pantoea sp. MHSD4. The sequence continues at coordinate 492,243 of NZ_JAJNDH010000002.1, forward strand.
GCTGAAGCTGCTGCCGCTACAGAAAATCGTCACGACCAATTCAGCTGAACTGCTGTCGCAGGTGCCGGTAGAAAACGTCTGCCGTCTGGTGCGTCAGTCCTCACGCGTAGTAGCCTGGCGCATCGGTCCGGAAGGTCTGAGTGCCGAAGAGAGTCGGCGTATCGGCTTTCATATTCGCGTCAATCGACCAGCGGCCCTGTTTGCCCGTTGCTGGCTGCTGGTCGAAGGTGAAACCGAGGTCTGGATTATGAATGAGCTGGCGCAGCAGTGTGGTTACAACTTCGCGGCGGAAGGGGTGAAAGTGATTGAGTTTGCGCAATCGGGCCTGAAGCCGCTGCTGAAATTTGCCCGACGCATGGGGATCGCCTGGCACGTGCTGACAGATGGCGATCAGGCGGGTAATAAATATGCCAGCACGGCGCGCACGCAGTTACAGCCGGGTGATCCTGAGCCGCGTTTTCTGACGCAGTTACCCGCGCTGGATATGGAAAACTTTCTCTATCACCAGGGGTTTCAGGATGTTTATCATCAAATGGCGCACCTGCCGTTAAACGCGCCGATGAGTTCCAGGCGTATTATTACCAAAGCGATTCACCAGAGCTCCAAGCCGGAACTGGCGATCGCAGTGGCGACATCGGCGGCGGAACGCGGGCCGGAAGCCATCCCGCCGTTAATGCGGCAGATGTTTGCCCGGGTGATTGGGCTGGCGCAGGGTCAGGCGGACTAAGCCTGTCAAACATGGCCTGTCAAAAATGAAAAATGCCAGCGGCACTGGCTGGCATTTTTAGGGCTCTGTACAGAGGTGGGTTCAGTATCAGGCCACGGCCTGTACCTCAACAACCGGCACGATGAGGCTGGCGTGATTGCCTTTCGGACCTTCATGCACATCGAACTGAACCTGCTGGCCTGCCTTTAGCGTTCGGTAGCCTTCCATCTGAATGGTGGAGTAGTGCGCAAAAATATCTTCGCCACCACCAACCGGACAGATAAAGCCAAAGCCTTTGGAATTATTGAACCATTTAACGGTGCCCGTCTCCATGCTTTTACTTCCCTCGCAAGACATTTTATAAGTAGGTGAGGTCTTTGAAGCTGTGAGTCGGATTTGATTAAAACTCAATCAGCCTGTGCAGGTAGAATGTAGAGAAAGCGCCGCTGGCGTCAAGCAAACCACCGGGCCGGATGGGGAAAAAATCATCAAAATTTGAGGCAGTTAACGCTATTGCAAATTTTGTGATGCAGGTCGCGCAAGGTTATTTCTGAATAAATTTTCAGCAGCGGCCCGCAGCTTGACAGGCATGTTAAACTCTCAACATGTAGCCACTTAAAGGCTAAAAGCAAAATCTCAACGGAACACTATGGCAAACACAAACGACTGGCTTAACTTTGAACATCGGGCCGAAGACAAAGTACGTGAAGGGTTAAAGCCGCCTTCTATGTATAAAGTCATTCTGAATAATGACGATTATACACCTATGGAATTTGTTATTGACGTCGTGCAAAAGTTCTTTTCTTATGATGTTGAACGTGCAACGCAGCTGATGTTGAAAGTTCACTATCACGGCAAGGCGATCTGTGGTGTATTTACTGCAGAAGTCGCCGAAACAAAAGCGGCCCAGGTGAACAATTATGCGCGGGAAAACCATCATCCGTTGCTGTGTACGCTGGAAAAAGCCTGAGCCCGTCTCCATATAGGAAACAGGTAAGGGCGATAATTGGGGGAGGTGCCTAATGCTCAATCAAGAACTGGAACTCAGTTTAAATATGGCTTTCGCCAGAGCGCGTGAGCACCGTCATGAGTTTATGACCGTCGAGCATCTGTTACTGGCATTGCTCAGTAACCCGTCGGCCAGAGAGGCACTGGAAGCCTGTACGGTGGACATGGTGGCTCTGCGGCAGGAACTCGAAGCCTTCATCGAACAAACCACACCGGTGCTGCCTGCCAGTGAGGAGGAGCGTGATACTCAACCAACGCTCAGCTTCCAGCGCGTTCTGCAGCGCGCGGTTTTCCATGTCCAGTCATCCGGTCGCAGTGAAGTCACCGGGGCGAATGTGCTGGTCGCCATCTTCAGCGAGCAGGAGTCGCAAGCGGCCTATCTGTTACGCAAACATGAAGTCAGCCGCCTTGATGTGGTGAATTTCATCTCTCACGGTACGCGCAAAGACGAACCGGGCCAGGCGCCAGGCGCTGAAAACCCGGTTAACGAAGAGCAAGCAGGCGGGGAGGATCGTATGGAAAACTTCACCACCAATCTTAATCAGCTTGCTCGCGTCGGTGGGATTGATCCACTGATTGGTCGCGACAGAGAGCTGGAACGTACTATTCAGGTGCTGTGCCGTCGCCGTAAAAACAACCCGCTGCTGGTGGGGGAATCCGGTGTCGGTAAAACGGCTATCGCAGAAGGTCTCGCCTGGCGTATCGAGCAGGGCGATGTACCGGAAGTGATGAAAGATTGCACTATCTACTCGCTGGATATTGGTTCACTGCTGGCAGGCACCAAATATCGTGGTGACTTTGAGAAACGCTTCAAAGCGCTACTGAAACAGCTGGAGCAGGACGAACACAGCATTCTGTTTATTGATGAGATCCATACCATCATTGGTGCGGGTGCGGCATCAGGTGGCCAGGTAGACGCAGCGAACCTGATTAAACCGTTACTTTCTGGCGGTAAGATTCGGGTAATGGGGTCTACCACGTATCAGGAATTCAGCAACATCTTCGAAAAAGATCGTGCTCTGGCGCGTCGTTTCCAGAAGATCGATATCACTGAGCCTTCTGTTGAAGAAACCGTGCAGATCCTGAGCGGCCTGAAGACCAAGTATGAAGCCCACCATGATGTGCGGTATACCGCGAAAGCGGTGCGTGCAGCGGTGGAACTGGCAGTGAAATATATCAACGACCGTCATCTGCCTGACAAGGCGATTGACGTGATTGATGAAGCGGGTGCGCGTGCGCGCCTGATGCCTGCCAGCAAACGTAAGAAAACCATCAATGTTTCTGACATTGAAACTGTGGTGGCCCGCATTGCCCGTATTCCTGAACAAAGTGTGTCAGCAACCGATCGCGATACACTGAGAAATCTGGGCGAACGGCTCAAGATGCTGGTGTTTGGACAGGACAAAGCCATTGAGGTGCTGACGGAAGCGATCAAAATGAGCCGCGCCGGTCTGGGTCAGGATCGCAAGCCAGTTGGTTCCTTCCTGTTTGCCGGGCCAACCGGTGTGGGTAAAACGGAAGTGACTGTGCAGCTGGCGAAAGCGCTGGGTATTGAGCTGCTGCGTTTTGACATGTCCGAGTACATGGAGCGTCACACCGTCAGTCGTCTGATTGGTGCACCTCCGGGGTACGTCGGTTTTGATCAGGGCGGGCTGCTGACGGATGCGGTGATCAAGCATCCACATGCGGTGGTGTTACTGGATGAGATCGAGAAAGCGCACCCGGATGTCTTCAACCTGCTGCTGCAGGTGATGGATAACGGCATGCTGACAGATAACAACGGTCGCAAAGCGGACTTCCGCAACGTGGTGCTGGTGATGACCACCAACGCCGGTGTGCGTGAGACGGAACGTAAGTCGATTGGCCTGATTCATCAGGACAACAGCACCGATGCGATGGAAGAGATCAAAAAGATCTTTACGCCAGAGTTCCGTAACCGTCTCGACAACATCATCTGGTTCAGTCACCTGTCACCAGCGGTGATCCATCAGGTGGTCGACAAATTTATTGTCGAGTTGCAGGCGCAGCTGGATGCGAAAGGTGTGTCGCTGGAAGTCAGTGATGAAGCGCGCGACTGGCTGGCTGAGAAGGGCTATGACAAAGCGATGGGCGCACGTCCGATGGCGCGCACCGTGCAGGACAGCCTGAAGAAACCGTTAGCCAATGAACTGCTGTTTGGTTCGCTGGTGGATGGTGGCTCGGTATCTGTTGCGCTGGATCGTGAGAAAGGTGAACTGACCTATCACTTCCTGAGTGCTGAGAAACGCAAAACCGAAGGCACTGTGCACTAATCACTTGCTGCAGATGTGAAAAAGGCCGGATATTGATATCCGGCCTTTTTTATCGCTTCAACATGCAGAGCGATGAAGTTACTGCAAATTAGCGACTACGGAAGACAATGCGGCCTTTGCTCAGGTCGTACGGGGTCAACTCAACGGTCACTTTGTCACCCGTCAGGATGCGGATGTAGTTTTTGCGCATTTTACCGGAGATGTGAGCAGTGACCACGTGTCCGTTCTCAAGTTCTACGCGGAACATGGTGTTAGGTAACGTATCCAGTACGGTACCTTGCATTTCAATATTGTCTTCTTTGGCCATCGAATCCTCTGGGTGTACTACCTTTCAGTTGAACCGGCAAGATAATGCCCAATTCAACGATTTATGTAAAGAACCGTCGGCGATTTTGCCAACGCTTTGCCGGGGTGCACGTCAGTTACGTGCATCCGGTAAAATTAGGGTGTTTATGGTGGCGTCTGCAGGGGATTAGCGGGCTAAGAATCTGTATCAACCGGTAACACGCGCACGATTGAAAACAGTTCCGAGAGTGCGTTGAGATTCCCAGCCTGGCAATTCCGGCTCGTTATTGCGAAGCGCGGACGACATACCAAACTCGACTATTATACCACTTATGCGCCTTTATGTGTGCAAAACATCTCAGTAGCACTAAAAAAGCGTTTGTGTCTGCCAGCATCCATCGCTGACCGGCTGACTGGCAAGGCTTTGTACATATTGCAGATAATCAGCGCGCGGGATTTCCTGCGCGCCTAATGACGCGGTGTGGGGATTAAGCACCTGGCAATCCACCAGACGGCCCTGATGTCGGATAAAATGCTGACAAAATACCCAAAGTGCGGTTTTAGAGGCATTCTGCTGACGGCTGAACATCGATTCGCCGCAGAAGATTTGCCCCATCGCCAGCCCGTACATGCCACCCACCAGCTGATGTTCATCCCACACTTCAATGGAGTGGGCATGGCCCAGCTCATACAATCGCAACCAGGCGCGCTTCATTTCAAAAGTAATCCAGGTGCCTTCTTCGCGACCGGTAGCGCAGCCCTCGATCACCTCGTCGAATGACTCGTTCATCGTTACCCGATAAGGTGAACGGCTGTGAAAGCGTTTCATGCTACGACTCAGGTGAAACTGCTCGGGCAACAGGACTGCTCGGGGATCGGGTGACCACCAGAGGATGGGATCGCCGGGGGAAAACCATGGAAAAATGCCGCACTGATAAGCATTTAGCAGCCGGGCAGGGGAGAGATCCCCACCCATAGCCAGTAAGCCATTTGGCTCACGAAGTGCCATTTCAGGTGGGGGAAATTGCAGAGATTCCCGTGACAGTTGTACCAGTCTCATCGCGTTGCGTTACTCATCAGCATTTCGCTATGACTATAACGCAATCCGCTGCCGGAAACGCCAGTAGCGGCCCGCTTTTGAGATTAATTCCGCATGGCTACCCTGTTCAACAATGGCACCATTATCCATTACGCAGATGCGATCCATCAGCTCCAGGCCGCTGAGACGATGCGTGACCATGATCATCGTCTTCCCGGCGGTCAACTGCTGGAGCAGCGTCAGAATATGCTGCTCGGTAGTGGCATCCAGCCCTTCAGTAGGTTCATCCAGCAGCCAGAGATCGCCATCGTGTAATAATGCGCGCGCCAGCGCCAGCCGGCGCAGTTCGCCGCCTGACAGCGGGCGACCGCCTTCCCCCATCCAGGCGTTCAGGCCTTCCTGATTTTCAAGCAGGCGCTGCAGGCCGACGTCGTTGAGTGCGCGAGTTAACTGCTCATCACTGGCATCAGGGCAAGCCAGCAGTAAATTATCGCGCAGGCTCTGGCTGAAGAGGTGAACCCGCTGCGTTACCACGCTGATGCGCTGGCGCAACGCGGGTTCTGACCATTCGCGAATGGGCCGATCATTTAAACGGATAACGCCGTGCTGGCTCTCCCAGCCACGGGTTAACAGCGCCAGCAATGTTGATTTTCCGCAGCCGGTCGGCCCCAGCAGCGCAATATGCTCACCGGCTGCTACCGAGAGAGTACAACGGTTTAGCACCTTATCCGGACGGTCGGGATAGCTGAAGTCGAGCTGATCGATCCCGATCGAAAGAGGTCCCGGTCGGGCCTCGGAATGTGCCGGGAAAGTGATCGCAGGAGACTGGTCGATAATGTCATTGACTCTCTGAGCGGCGTTTATCACCTGTGACATAGGCAGGAAGGCGCCTGCTACCGGTGCCAGCGCTTCAAAGGCGGCCAGGGCGCAAAACACTACCAGCGCAATCAGCGAACCGGGTAACTGCTGTTCGCTGATGGTGGCGGCACTCAGCCAGAGCAGCAGTGTGACCGTTACACCGCTGATCAGCAGCAGCAGACACTGTGCGGCGGCCTGTAAGCGTTGTTGTTGACTTTGTGCCTGCTGCCAGCGCTGTTCATCTTCATCGAGCTGCTGTCGCCATCCCTGCGAGGCACCGTACAATGTCAGTTCAGCCTGGGCCGCCAGCCACTGCATCAGTTGTAAGCGCCAGTGGGCACGACCCTGGGCAATGGCAACACCTGCCGGCGATCCCAGACGATAAAACAGGGCTGGCATCAGTACCAGCGTACTCAACATGATGCCGCCCAGCGTCAGTGCCAGATGAAAATTGATAAAACTCATCCCGAAGGTCACCACGACACTCACGATAAAAGCGCCAAGCAGTGGCGAGATGACGCGCAGATAGAGATGATCCAGCGTATCGACATCAGCCACAAAGCGGTTGAGCAGGTCCGCCTGCCGGAATCGCGAGAGCTGGCCAGGGGAAAGGGCCATCAGGCGGCTGAACGTGTGGACACGCAGGTGCTGAAGCACCCTGAACGTTGCATCGTGGCTGACCAGCCGTTCAGCATAGCGTGCGGCGGTGCGAATGATGGCTGCGCCACGGACGCCCGCCGCAGGCAGCATGTAGTTAAAGGTATAGAGACCCGCGACACCGGCCACTGAGGAGGCGGCCAGAAACCAGCCAGAGAGCGTCAGCAGGCCAATGCTGGCCAGCAGGGTAACAATCGCCAGCACGATGCCCAGCGTCAGGCGAAAAGGGTGGCGCAGCCAGAGACGAAGAAAAGGACGCAAGGCGGACATCAGCGGATCTCCTGTTGGCGATGCTTCAGCATCTCGCTAAAGGCACCTGGCTGTTGTGACAGCTGCTGCCAGTTACCCTGCTGGACCAGCTTACCCGCTTCCATCACCCAGAGGGTCTGCCAGCGGCTTAGCGTATCGATCTGATGAGTAATCATCAGTGTGGTCTGCCGATCTGCCGCCTCGTTCAGCGCCAGCATCACATGGCGTTCGCTGAGTGCATCCAGGCTGGCTGCCGGTTCATCAAGCAGCAAAAAATGTGAGGTTTTATAGAGTGCACGTGCAACCGCGACCCGTTGCGCCTGGCCCACCGACAGCTGATGACCGCCATCGCCAGGCGGGGTCTCAATGCCTAAGGGCAGACGCGGCAGGAACTCATTGATGCCGCACGCTTCCAGCAGTGCTGCAAAGCGCTCGCTGTCCCAGGCGGCATTCATCAGGATGTTGTCGCGCAATGTGCTGGCCGGTAATTGAGGATTCTGTCCTACCCAACTCAGTTGCTGATGCCAGTCGCTCCGGCGTATATCGCGCAGTTCGACGCTATTGACTTTCAGCGAGCCCTGATAGGGCAGAAACCCGAGCAGAGCGTTCATCAGTGCCGTTTTACCCGCCCCGCTTTGACCGACCAGCGCAATCTGCTCACCCGCAGCAATGGTAAAAGTTAGAGGGCCACACAGCACCTGGCCATCAGGTGCGCAGACACAGAGATCGTCAGCGCTTAGCGCGATTGCGCGATCGGTAGTGAAAGGGCGCTGGCCTCTCTGCGGGGCGGCGTCGGGCGTCGCCTGCATAAAGGCTTCAAGCGCATCGGCACCGCCCACCGCCTGCGCTTTGGCGTGATAGAACGCACCGAGATCGCGCAGTGGCTTGAAAAACTCCGGAGCGAGGATCAGCACCAGGAAGCCGGCAAACAGCGTCACGCCCTGGCCATACGCACCGAAATGCAATTCGCCCAGATAGGAGAAACCAAAATAGACGGCCACCACGGCAATCGCTAACGAGGCAAAAAACTCCAGTACGGCGGAGGAGAGAAAGGCGAGGCGCAGCACTTCCATGGTGCGCTGGCGAAAATCGGTGGTGGCGGCGGCAACGGCCTGCTGTTCTGCTTCACCACGATGAAACAGTCGCAGCGTCTCTCTGCCGCGCAGGCGGTCCAGAAAATTCCCGCTCAGGCGAGCCAGTACCAGAAAGTTTCGGCGGTTGGCCTCGGCAGCACCCATTCCAGCCAGCGCCATAAACAGCGGTATCAACGGCGCGGTGGCAAAAAGAATCAGACCTGCCGTCCAGTTCAACGGGAAAATGGTCAGCAGAATGCAGCAGGGGATCACGACTGCCAGTGTCATCTGCGGCAGATAACGGGCGTAATACTCCTGCATCTCTTCGATCTGTTCCAGCAACAGCGTTGCCCAGCTACCGGCTGGCCTTCCCTGAATCCACGCCGGGCCGAGATCAGATAACCGGTCAAGAACCTGCTGTCGTAAAGCCTGGCGGATAGCCTGCCCGGCACGGTAACCGGTCAGTTCGCGGGCATAGTTAATCAGGGCACGGAGCACAAAGCAGAGCAGTAATAGCAGGATGCTGACCGACAGCGTTTCGCGCGGCTGTTGATCAATAATCAGTGCCTGAAGCAGCGAGGCCAGTAAACCGGCCTGGACAATGATCAGCAGTGCACTCGCCGTGCCGAGCAGCGTGTTGAGTCGCAACCAGCGACCGGCGAAACGACGTTGCTGACGAAGCCAGCGGGTAAGATGCTGCTGCCGCGATTTGTCCATGCGAGACCATGATAAATGTCGATGATGGGGGAAAATGGAAAGACATTTCCATCTCTTCAGGCGCAAGAATCTAGCATGAGAGCAATAAAAAAGGCGACGGAAAAACCGTCGCCTGGAACATTTGAGATCAGAGGGTTAACAACTTACTGATCGTTTTTAACTAACCCGTCAAGAAAACGCTCGGCGTCTAACGCAGCCATGCAGCCAGTGCCCGCAGAGGTAATCGCCTGACGATAGATATGGTCCATCACATCACCTGCTGCAAAAACGCCAGGGATGCTGGTCTGGGTGGCGTTGCCGTGTAAACCGGACTGAACTTTAATGTACCCGTTCTCCAGCGCCAGCTGACCTTCAAAGATGGCCGTATTCGGGCTGTGCCCGATAGCAACAAACAGACCCGCCACTTCCAGTGCTTCCGTCTCATCACTGTTCTGGGTAGAACGCAGCGTCAGACCTGTCACGCCCATCTGATCGCCTACCACTTCTTCAAGCGTGCGATGAGTGTGCAGCACGATATTGCCGTTACGCACTTTTTCCATCAGGCGGTCAATCAGGATCTTCTCAGCGCGGAAGCTGTCACGACGGTGAATCAGGTGCACTTCAGCCGCAATGTTAGCCAGATAAAGTGCTTCTTCAACGGCCGTGTTGCCACCGCCAATCACCGCGACTTTCTGATTGCGATAGAAAAAGCCGTCACAGGTTGCGCAGGCAGAAACGCCTTTGCCTTTGAACGCCTCTTCAGATGGCAGGCCCAGATAACGTGCCGACGCACCCGTTGCGATGATAAGCGCATCTGCTGTGTATTCGCCGCTATCGCCAGTGAGGCGGAACGGACGATTCTGCAGATCCACCGTGTGGATGTGATCAAAAATGATCTCAGTATTGAATTTTTCGGCATGCTCGTGCATGCGCTCCATCAGCGATGGACCTGTCAGATCGTGCGGGTCGCCCGGCCAGTTTTCCACTTCAGTGGTCGTGGTCAGCTGTCCGCCTTTTTCCAGACCCGTGATCAATACGGGGTTCAGGTTGGCGCGTGCAGCATAAACGGCTGCGGTATAACCCGCTGGGCCAGAGCCCAGAATGAGTAACTTACTGTGTTTGGCCGTACTCATGCGTTCCTCAGTTTCATTCGGCTGACATAGCCTGCGATTGTAGGGAATATCCGGCGACAATGACAAGGCTTAGCCAATTTTGTTAACGATAGCTGCAAATGGCGTAGACGATGAACGGCAGTTTTGCCTGGCGAATGCGCCAAAAGGGGGCAAAACTCGGGCTGAATGGGTGCAAAAGTGCAAAAATACTCATTTAAAAACAGATACCCAGCTAACTGTCTGGCATCTTGTCCTGAATTTGGTGATTTTACTTTGACAATCGCCTGCGCTTTTGCGAAAACATTATCAGAAGCGAATAACATTTATCGGAACAAAACAGGTTTTCCTCGCCTGTTTTGCACTTAACGCCGAATAAAAGCAGCCTGATATGGATAATGACGCATGATGTGGACAGACAATATGCGTCATGTCGATAGATTTCAGAACACAGGCTCTGTTAGCTCACTTCAGAAATGCCCCGAACAATGAGCGTTTTCAGGGCGTGGCAGGTAAAGGGAAGGAATTAAGAGAGACAATAATAATGGTAGACAATAAGAAACGCCCCGGAAAAGATCTCGACAGAATTGACAGGAACATTCTGAATGAACTTCAGAAAGATGGTCGCATTTCAAACGTAGAGCTTTCCAAACGCGTAGGCTTATCGCCTACGCCATGTCTTGAACGCGTGCGTCGTCTTGAACGTCAGGGATTTATTCTTGGCTATACCGCGCAGTTGAACCCGCACTACCTTGATGCATCGCTACTGGTATTCGTTGAGATTACTCTGAATCGTGGTGCGCCGGATGTGTTTGAGCAATTTAACGCCGCTGTGCAAAAACTTGAGGAAACTCAAGAGTGTCACCTCGTTTCCGGCGATTTCGACTACCTGCTGAAAACGCGCGTACCTGATATGTCTGCCTACCGTAAGTTGCTGGGTGAAACCCTGTTGCGCCTGCCCGGCGTAAACGACACGCGAACTTACGTGGTGATGGAAGAGGTCAAACAGAGCAATCGACTGGTGATCAAAACCCGCTGATGCGGGGCAGGTGCAAAACCTGTTAGATTTCGGTACACTCCTGTGAATTCATACAGGATCAGCGTCGGGCTCGCCCGGCGCTGTTGCTTCTTACTTTACAGGCACCTGGAGAGTCCTCTTGAGCCAGGAATATACAGAAGATAAAGACGTTTCGTTACAATCGCTGAGCAGTGGACGTCGTCTGCTGGAAGCGTTGCTTATTCTGGTGGCGTTGTTTGCCATCTACCTGATGGTTTCTTTAGTCAGTTTTAACCCTTCCGACCCGAGCTGGTCGCAAACGGCCTGGCATGAACCTATCCACAATATCGGCGGCAGCGTCGGTGCCTGGCTGGCTGACACCTTACTCTTCATCTTTGGTGTGATGGCGTACGCCATTCCGCCCGTCATCCTGGGTCTGTGCTGGATTGCTTTCCGTCAGCGCGACAGCCAGGACTACTTTGACTACTTTGCTGTCGGGCTGCGCTTAATTGGCGTCCTGGCACTGGTGGTGACGACCTGTGGTATGGCGGCGCTAAATGCCGATGATATCTGGTACTTCGCCTCAGGCGGCGTGATTGGTAGCCTGGTGAGTAATGCGATTGCCCCCTGGTTCAGTCCAGCGGGTGGCACGCTTATGCTGCTTTGCGTCTGGGCGGCGGGCATTACCCTTTACACCGGCTGGTCATGGCTCACCATCGCAGAAAGAATTGGTGGCGTGGTGATGGGTGTGCTGACGTTTGCCAGCAACCGTTCACGTCACGATGAACCCTGGCAGGAAGAGGATGACGAGCAGGACGCGCATGAATACGCGGATGTGCCTGAACTGCATGCTGCCGATCAGGATGAAGATGAAGATGTGCTGCTTTCTGCTCCACGTGCAGCCGCCCAGCCTGCGGCGTCACAGCCGGATCCTCTGCTGGCTAAAGCGGCAGCAGCAACCAGCGCGGCGGTAGCGGCAACGGCGGAAGCCGCAGAGGTGACGCTCGCGCCGGCCGCTCCGGTAACGCCTGCCGCTGTTGCAGCGTCTTCTGCGGCGGCATCTGCGCCTGCAGCTATGCCAGCATCGCCGACGGCACAACCCGCGCCTGCGGCCGTGCAGAGCGCGCCAGCATCCTATGGTGCAGCAACGGCTCCGACTCCGGCGCAGAGTGCTTCTGCACCTGCGACCTCACCACCGCTTTATCACTTTGAAATGCCGGACGAGGCCCCGGCTGCGCCGTCGTTCAGTGCTTACGACGACGATGAACCTAAAATGGGGAACTGGCGCGACACACCAGCAATGCCTGCGGCTCCTGCAGCTGCGGCCGCCGTCGCTGCCACTGCGGCCCAGGCGACCACGCGTACTGCCCCTGTTTTCGATTTAGCCCCTGAAACCAATCCCAACCCGCAGGTTAAGCAGGGCATCGGACCGGCGCTACCGCGTCCTAACCCGGTAAAACTGCCAACCCGTCGTGAGCTGGCCTCTTATGGCATTAAATTGCCTTCTCAGCGCATGGCTGAAGAGAAAGCAAAAACGGAAGAGAGCGAAACGGCCCCGGCTGGATCAGTTTCTGCTGCACCTGATGCTGAAGAGGCGCTGCAGCAGGCTGAACTGCGTCAGGCCTTCCAGTCTGAACAGCAGCAGCGTTATGGCACCAGCTGGCAGCAGGACGAGGAAGATGAGCAGGATGCTCAGCATCAGGATGCACTGGCACGTCAGTTCGCCGAGCAGCAGCAACAGCGCTATGAACCTGAAGTGAAAAAAGAGCCGGTATTTAATATTGATACCGCCTCTGCGTTTGATTTTTCACCGATGAAAGATCTGGTGGATGACGGCCCGTCTGAACCGCTGTTTACGATTGCCGCGACGCCAGAACCGGAAGCTCCTGCGGTTTCACACGAACCGTGGCAGCAGGTGAGTGAGGTTTCACAACCTCAGGCTCCGGCTCAGGTTCCTGCACCTGACCGCTTTATCCCGGCAGAATCAGATTACAGTACGCCAGCAGCCTCGTCTGAGCCTGTGTATGCAGCGCCTGCAGCACCCTCTGCGCCCGCTTATGGTGCGCCAGTGGCTTCTCAGGCTCCGGCTTATTCTGCTCCCGCTTATGGTTCGCCAGCCGCCGTGCCGGCTCTGCCGGTTGAAGAAGCGAAACCTTCGCTGCATGACAGCCTGATTCATCCGTTCCTGATGCGCCATGAACAGCCTCTGGAGAAACCGTCTACACCACTGCCTTCACTGGATCTGCTGACTGCGCCACCTGAAGAAGAAGAGCCGGTGGACATGTTTTCGCTGGAGCAGACCGCCCGTCTGGTTGAGTCTCGCCTGGGTGATTATCGTGTGAAAGCGGAAGTGGTTGGCATCTCGCCTGGCCCGGTTATTACCCGTTTTGAACTCGACCTGGCACCTGGCGTGAAAGCGGCGCGTATTTCAAACCTGTCGCGTGATTTAGCACGTTCGCTGTCCACGGTTGCGGTTCGTGTGGTGGAAGTGATTCCAGGCAAGCCTTACGTGGGTCTGGAACTGCCTAACAAGCATCGTCAGACAGTCTATCTGCGTGAAGTACTGGATTGCCCTAAATTCCGCGACAATCCGTCACCGCTGGCTGTTGTGCTGGGTAAAGATATTGCGGGTCAGCCTGTCGTCGCCGATCTGGCGAAAATGCCGCACTTACTGGTAGCCGGTACCACCGGTTCCGGTAAATCTGTGGGTGTGAACGCCATGATTATCAGCATGCTTTATAAGGCGACGCCGGAAGAAGTTCGCTTCATCATGATCGACCCGAAAATGCTGGAGCTGTCGGTCTACGAAGGCATCCCACACCTGCTGACCGAAGTCGTCACAGACATGAAAGATGCCGCCAATGCGCTGCGCTGGAGTGTTGGCGAAATGGAGCGTCGCTATAAGCTGATGTCGGCGCTGGGCGTGCGTAATCTGGCAGGTTACAACGAGAAAGTGGAACAGGCTGAAGCGATGGGCCGTCCGATTCCCGATCCGTTCTGGAAGCCGGGCGACAGTATGGATATGACGCCGCCGGTCCTGGAAAAACTGCCTTACATCGTGGTAATGGTCGATGAGTTTGCCGACCTGATCATGGCAGTGGGTAAAAAAGTTGAAGAGTTGATTGCGCGTCTGGCACAGAAAGCCCGAGCCGCAGGTATCCACCTGGTGCTGGCAACACAGCGCCCATCCGTGGATGTGATTACTGGCCTGATCAAAGCGAACATCCCGACGCGTATCGCCTTTACCGTGTCGAGCAAGATTGACTCACGTACCATTCTCGATCAGGGCGGCGCGGAGTCACTGCTGGGGATGGGTGACATGCTCTATATGCCGCCAAACTCCTCCCTGCCTATTCGTGTGCACGGTGCCTTTGTTCGTGACCAGGAAGTGCATGCCGTGGTTCAGGACTGGAAAGCGCGTGGACGTCCGCAATATATCGACAGCATTACCGCGGGCGAAGAGAGCGAAAGTGCCGGTGGCATCGACAGTGATGAAGAGCTCGATCCGCTGTTCGACCAGGCAGTCGGCTTTGTGGTTGATAAACGTCGAGCATCGATTTCAGGCGTTCAGCGTCAGTTCCGCATTGGTTATAACCGTGCGGCACGTATCATTGAGCAGATGGAAGCGCAGGGCATTGTCTCTGCACCAGGCCACAATGGTAACCGTGAAGTCCTGTCTCCGCCCCCACACGACATGTAGCAGTTAAATGTTTTGAAACACTACTCACTGAGCCAGTTCCGACTGGCTCATTGTTTTTTATACGGTTAAGCCCCATATCTGAATCAGCTTTCGGTTTTTTCTTCTGTTCTGATGGCGGAACGGCGACCAGGCTTAATGCAGTTATCGATGGGAACGTTTAAATAAGGAATTGAAGCAGATGAAATTACGCGTAATCGCTCTGGGCCTGTTGGCCACCTTTTCTTCAGCCAGCGTATTGGCTGATGCTTCCAGTGATCTGCAGCAGCGCCTGAATAAGGTCAGCAGCTTCCACGCCAGCTTCACGCAAAAAGTGACCGACAGCAGCGGCGCCAATGTGCAGGACGGCGAAGGCGAGTTGTGGGTTAAACGTCCCAGCCTGTTTAACTGGCACATGACCGCACCGGACGAAAGTATCATCATCTCCGACGGCAAATCGCTTTGGTTCTACAACCCGTTTGTTGAACAGGCTACTGTCAGCCTGCTGCAGAATGCCACCAGCAACACGCCGTTTATGCTGATTGCCCGTAACCAGTCAAACGACTGGAAGCAATACAACATCAAACAGCAGGGTGACAATTTCGAACTGACGCCGAAAAACAGCGACGGCAACCTGAAACAGTTCACTATTCAGGTGACGTCCAGCGGCACCATTAACCGCTTCAGCGCGATTGAGCAGGATGGTCAGCGCAGCGATTACCAGCTGAAAAGCCAGCAGAATGGCGCGATCAGCCCGGATAAATTCACGTTCACACCGCCAAAAGGCGTGACGGTGGACGACCAACGTCAGTGAGGTCACGGTGAGTAACCTGTCCCTGGATTTTTCCACCGAGAATTTCAAACCTCTGGCCGCACGTATGCGGCCAGAAACGTTGAAACAGTACATTGGTCAGCAGCATCTGCTGGGCGCGGGTAAACCGCTGCCGCGTGCGATTGAAGCCGGGCATCTGCATTCAATGATCTTATGGGGACCGCCCGGGACCGGCAAAACCACGCTGGCTGAGATCATCGCGCATTACGGTAATGCCGATGTGGAGCGTATCTCTGCAGTGACCTCCGGCGTAAAAGAGATCCGTGAAGCGATTGAGCGTGCCCGACAGAACAAACATGCCGGACGGCGCACTATTCTGTTTGTGGACGAGGTCCATCGGTTCAACAAGAGCCAGCAGGATGCTTTTCTGCCCCATATTGAAGATGGCACCATCACCTTTATTGGTGCCACCACCGAAAATCCCTCTTTCGAACTTAACTCCGCATTGCTGTCACGCGCCCGCGTTTACCTGCTGAAATCACTGACGCTCGAAGATATTGAGCAGGTGCTGGATCAGGCGATGCAGGATAAAGCGCGAGGTTATGGCGAGAGTGACATCGTGCTGCCGGATAATACCCGCAGGATGATTGCTGAACTGGTTAATGGTGATGCACGCCGGGCATTGAATACGCTGGAAATGATGGCAGATATGGCCGAAACCACCGCCTCAGGTCAGCGTGAACTGACGCCTCAGTTGCTTAACGAAGTCTCGGGTGAGCGATCCGCGCGTTTTGATAACAAAGGCGATCGTTTTTACGATCTGATTTCGGCGCTGCACAAATCGGTTCGCGGCTCCGCGCCAGATGCAGCGCTCTACTGGTATGCGCGCATCATCACCGCAGGCGGCGATCCGCTCTATGTGGCTCGCCGGCTGCTGGCTATCGCCTCCGAAGATGTCGGCAATGCCGATCCACGCGGTATGCAGGTGGCGATTGCAGCCTGGGATTGCTTCACGCGCGTGGGTCCGGCAGAAGGGGAGCGCGCCATCGCTCAGGCCATTGTTTATCTGGCCTGTGCGCCGAAAAGTAACGCGGTCTATAACGCCTTTAAAGCCGCGATGCGTGATGCGCGTGATAATCCTGATTACGATGTGCCGGAACATCTGCGCAACGCGCCGACTAAGCTGATGAAAGAGATGGGGCTGGGCAAAGAGTACCGTTATGCTCATGATGAAACCAACGCCTATGCTGCCGGTGAAGTCTATTTTCCCAGGGAAATGGCCAGCACGCGCTATTACACGCCAACCCAGCGCGGGCTTGAGGGTAAGATTGGTGAAAAGCTAAGCTGGCTGGCTGAGCAGGATCAAAATAGCCCGACAAAACGCTACCGCTGAAACAGACCTTACGGTAATGTGGGCAATGTTTTCAACGCATTCCACAGGAATGCGTCCCTTCTTTCAACCAACTTTTTATACACAGGATAAGCATGCTCGATCCCAATCTGCTGCGTAACGAGCCAGACGCAGTCGCAGAAAAACTGGCACGCCGGGGATACAAACTGGATGTGGAAACGTTGCGTTCGCTTGAAGAGCGTCGCAAAGTACTGCAGGTGGAAACAGAAAATTTGCAGGCAGAGCGTAACTCCCGATCCAAATCCATCGGTCAGGCCAAAGCACGTGGGGAAGACATCGAGCCGCTGCGCCAGGAAGTGAATGCGCTGGGCGAACGCCTGGATGCCGCTAAAGCAGAACTGGACGAACTGCAGAATCAAATTCGTGACTTCGCGCTGGCAATGCCGAACATTCCGGCAGACGAAGTGCCGCTGGGCAAAGATGACAGCGAAAACCAGGAAGTGAGCCGCTGGGGTACGCCGCGCGAGTTCAGTTTCCAGGTTAAAGATCACGTTGAGCTGGGTGAAGCGGCTAAAGGCCTGGATTTTGCGGCTGCCGTGAAACTGACCGGTTCGCGCTTTGTTGTCATGCAGGGGCAGATTGCCCGCCTGCACCGTGCACTGAGTCAGTTTATGATTGACCTGCACACTGAGCAGCATGGCTACCTTGAAACCTCCGTGCCTTACCTGGTTAACCACGCAACCCTTTACGGTACCGGACAGTTGCCTAAGTTTGGCGAAGACCTGTTCCACACCCGTCCGCTGGAAGAGGAGTCAGACAGCAGCAACTATGCACTGATTCCTACCGCGGAAGTGCCGCTGACCAACCTGGTGCGTGACGAGATCCTCGAAGAGGATACCCTGCCGGTTAAACTCACCGCACATACACCGTGCTTCCGTTCCGAAGCGGGTTCTTACGGTCGTGACACACGCGGTCTGATCCGTATGCACCAGTTCGACAAAGTTGAGATGGTGCAGATCGTTACCCCGGAACAGTCTATGGA
Source organism: Pantoea sp. MHSD4 (assembly GCF_021043305.1). Taxonomy (NCBI): domain Bacteria; kingdom Pseudomonadati; phylum Pseudomonadota; class Gammaproteobacteria; order Enterobacterales; family Erwiniaceae; genus Pantoea; species Pantoea sp. MHSD4. The sequence continues at coordinate 510,052 of NZ_JAJNDH010000002.1, forward strand.
GGCGCTTGAAGAGCTGACCGGCCACGCTGAAAAAGTTCTGCAACTGCTGAACCTGCCATACCGCAAGGTTTTACTCTGTACCGGCGATATGGGCTTCGGAGCGACTAAAACCTACGATCTGGAAGTCTGGTTACCGGCGCAGAACACCTACCGCGAGATTTCATCCTGTTCCAACATGGGTGATTTCCAGGCGCGTCGTATGCAGGCGCGTTGCCGTAACAAACAGGATAAGAAGCCGCGTCTGGTTCATACCCTGAATGGTTCAGGTCTGGCCGTCGGCCGTACCCTGGTGGCAGTGCTGGAAAACTATCAGCAGGAAGATGGTCGTATCGCCGTACCGGAAGTTTTACGCCCTTACATGAAGGGCGTCGAAATTATCGGCTAAGCAATCAGGTATCTGAAGACCCGGCCATGGCCGGGTTTTTTTATGTCCTGCATCTGAAAAATAGGATTTATATCTCGCTGATTTAATCACAAATAAACGTTATCGATAACAGATGTGCTGGAGTGCTTAAAAACCTAATTTTTCATAGAGATAGCATTTAGCCCTATGTCGCTTAAGACGATTGTAACCCACTGAAGATTAGTAAATTAAATTGTCGGGCAGCAAAATGTGCTGCCGTTAAATTCCTTCCATTGACTTTAAAAAAGCTAATGGCAAACTGCGCGCAATTTCCTTCATTTGCTTTGGTTTCTATCCCCTATGTCAACCTGGTCACGCCCCGTGATACTGCTGCTTTGCGGCCTGATGTTAATGACTGTCGCAATTGCCGTGCTGAATACGCTCGTTCCACTGTGGCTGACGCATGACTTACTGACAACCTGGCAGGTGGGTATAGTAAGTTCTTCTTATTACACCGGTAATCTCGCAGGCACGCTGCTGGCTGGCTGGTTAATCAGACAGTACGGCTTCAATCGCAGCTATTACCTGGCTACCGTGATGTTTGCCGTCGCGACCCTGTGCCTGGCGATGATGTCGGGCTTCTGGGCCTGGAGTTCAATGCGATTCATCGCGGGTGTCGGCTGTGCGCTGATGTGGGTGGTGGTTGAGAGCGCACTTCTGTGCAGCGGCACGGTGCGTAATCGCGGACAACTGCTGGCGGCCTACATGGTTGTCTATTACATCGGTACTGTGACCGGCCAGTTACTGGTCAGCAAACTCTCTACGGAATTACTCAGCGTGATCCCGTGGGTAACCTCGCTGGTCTTCTGCGCCGTGCTGCCGCTGGTCTTTACCCGCGTTTCCAGTAATGGTGAAGCGACAGAGGCGGCTCCGGCCCGCATCTGGCCGATGCTGCGTCGTCGTAGTTCCCGCCTGGGTATTAATGGCTGCATCATCTCTGGCATCCTTCTGGGCTCGCTTTATGGCCTGATGCCGCTTTACCTGTCACATCAGGGAATGAGTGACGCAAATGTCGGTTACTGGATGGCGTTGCTGGTCAGCGCAGGTATTGTGGGGCAGTGGCCCGTTGGCCGCCTGGCCGATCGTTTTGGTCGCATGCTGGTGCTACGGGTTCAGGTTTTTGTCGTTATCCTGGGCGCGATGGCCATGTTGACCAATGCCGCGATGGCGCCTGCGCTGTTTGTGCTGGGCCTGGCAGGCTTCACACTCTATCCGGTGGCGATGTCCTGGGCTTGTGAGACGGTCGCCCACCATGAGCTGGTTGCAATGAACCAGGCGTTGCTGATGAGTTATACCGTAGGCAGTCTGGCTGGACCGGCAATGACCTCTGTTCTGATGCAGAATTATTCTGACCAGCTATTGTTCGTGATGATCGCGGCTGTGGCGCTGATTTATCTGGTTATGCTGCTGCGCAAAACGAATCATCAGGCTACGCCAGTGGCACATGCCTGATCGCCATTTGGCCAAAAGGGAGCATTAAGCTCCCTTTTTTGTGGCCGATTGTTAGTACATCACTTCGTGGCCGTAACTGGCGAGAATGTTTTTCACGCGCTCCATCGTCTCTTTACCCGGCGGCTTTACGCCATCCAGCTTGTACTCTTCACCCATCGCAATCCATTTATGCTTACCCAGTTCGTGATAGGGCAGCAATTCAATCTTCTCAACGTTCTGCATATCACGGGTGAATTCGCCCAGGCGATGCGCGGTGTCATCGTCATCGGAATAGCCCGGTACGACAACGAAACGGATCCAGGTTCTCTTGCCTTTTTTCTGCAGATAACGGGCAAAGTCCAGGGTACGGTGATTAGAGACCCCCACCAGAATCTGATGCACATCGTCATTCATCTGTTTCAGGTCGAGCATCACTAAGTCAGTAACATCAAGCAGTTCATCGATCACCGGATCATAGCGGCGTACGAAACCGTTCGTGTCGAGACAGGTATGAATGCCTTCCGCTTTACAGGCGCGAAACCAGTCGCGCACAAATTCAGCCTGAAGAATCGCTTCACCACCAGAGGCCGTAACACCGCCGCCAGAGGCGTTCATAAAATGGCGATAGGAAAGCACATCCGCCATCAGCGCTTCAACGCTGATCTCTTTGCCGCCGTGGGTATCCCAGGTGTCGCGGTTGTGGCAGTAGAGGCAGCGCATCAGGCAGCCCTGAAAGAAGGTGATAAAACGGATGCCGGGACCATCGACGGTGCCGCAGGATTCAAATGAGTGGATACGACCGTTAACTGACATTGCGATGTGTTCTCCAGTGAGTCTGCCGGGACAGACGGCGCAATCTCTGTTGCGCTCAGGGCAGGAAATCGATTCTGGTGGGAACCTTGATAAAGATGACCAACAAAACAGACTTTTAAGGAAAAGGCTCCGCGAGGAGCCTTTTTATATCGCGTTGAGCCGTGATTACAGTGACTGTGTGAAGGTACGGGTAATCACATCCTGCTGCTGCTCTTTGGTCAGTGAGTTAAAGCGCACAGCATAACCGGAAACGCGGATGGTCAGCTGCGGATACTTCTCTGGATGCTCCATCGCGTCCAGCAGCATTTCACGGTTCATGACATTGACGTTAAGGTGCTGACCGCCTTCGATGCTCGCTTCATGATGGAAGTAACCATCCATCAGACCGGCAAGGTTAGTTTTACGCACATTATCATCTTTACCCAGCGCGTTTGGCACGATTGAGAAGGTATAAGAGATGCCATCTTTCGCATAGGCAAACGGCAGTTTCGCGACGGAAGTCAGTGAAGCCACCGCACCTTTCTGGTCACGGCCATGCATTGGGTTAGCACCGGGTCCAAACGGTGCACCAGCACGACGTCCATCCGGTGTGTTACCGGTTTTCTTACCATACACCACGTTTGAGGTGATGGTCAGAACAGACTGTGTCGGCACGGCATTACGATAGGTGGTCAGCTGCTGAATTTTCTTCATGAAGCGTTCAACCAGATCGCAGGCCAGGTCATCAACGCGGGAGTCGTTGTTACCGAACTGAGGATATTCACCTTCGATGTCGAAGTCGATCGCCAGACCATCTTCATCACGAATCGGTTTCACTTTGGCATATTTAATCGCAGACAGTGAATCCGCAGCAACGGAGAGACCAGCGATACCACACGCCATGGTGCGATAGACGTCACGGTCATGCAGGGCCATCAGCGCGGCTTCGTAGCTGTACTTATCATGCATGTAGTGAATGATGTTCAGCGAAGTCACATACTGTTTTGCCAGCCAGTCCATGAAGTGATCCATACGCTCCATGACGGTGTCGAAGTCCAGCACATCATCGTTGATTTTGTCGCCTTTCGGTCCAACCTGCATTTTCAGTTTTTCATCCACGCCGCCGTTGATTGCGTAGAGCAGGGTTTTCGCCAGGTTGGCACGTGCACCAAAGAACTGCATTTGTTTGCCGACAATCATCGGGCTGACGCAGCAGGCGATGGCATAGTCATCATTGTCGAAATCAGGACGCATCAGGTCATCGTTCTCATACTGCAGAGATGAGGTGTCGATTGAGACTTTAGCGGCATATTTTTTGAAATTAATTGGCAGTTTTTCTGACCACAGAATGGTCATGTTCGGCTCAGGTGAAGGACCCATGGTGTACAGGGTATTCAGGAAGCGGAAGGTACTTTTTGAAACCAGAGTACGGCCATCAACGCCCATACCTGCCAGTGATTCGGTTGCCCAGATTGGGTCACCTGAGAACAGCTCATCATATTCAGGAGTACGCAGGAAGCGAACCATACGCAGTTTCATGACCAGATGGTCAATCAGTTCCTGTGCCTGTTCTTCAGTCAGTTTACCGGCTTTAAGGTCACGCTCGATGTAAACATCCAGGAAGGTTGAGACGCGGCCAAAGGACATGGCAGCACCGTTTTGTGATTTAACGGCAGCAAGGTAGCCGTAATAAGTCCACTGTACGGCTTCAACGGCATTGGTTGCCGGGCCCGAAATGTCGTGGCCATATTTTGCGGCCATCTCTTTAATCTGCGCCAGCGCACGATGCTGATCCGAGATCTCTTCACGCAGACGAATGGTCGCTTCCAGATTCACGCCATTCTCTAAATCGTTCTGCAGAGAGGCGAACTGGGAGAATTTATCCGCCATCAGGAAATCGATGCCGTAGAGAGCCACGCGACGATAGTCACCGATGATGCGGCCACGTCCATAGGCATCGGGTAAACCGGTCAGGATACCTGATTTACGGCAGCGCATGATGTCCGGGGTGTAAACGTCGAACACGCCCTGATTATGCGTTTTACGGTATTCGGTGAAGATTTTTTTCAGTGAAGGATCGAGTTCACGGCCATAGACTTTGCATGAACCTTCGACCATTTTGATGCCGCCAAAAGGAATCAGCGCGCGTTTTAATGGTGCCTCAGTCTGCAGACCAACGATTTTTTCCAGCGACTTATTGATGTAGCCTGCGTCGTGCGAGGTAATCGTTGAGGCGAGGTCGGTGTCGAAGTCAACTGGCGCGTGGGTGCGGTTTTCAATTTTGATGCCTTCCAGCACGCTTTCCCACAGTTTAGTGGTCGCTTCAGTTGCGCCCGCCAGGAACGACTCATCACCTTCATAAGGGGTGTAGTTTTTCTGAATGAAGTCGCGCACATTGACGCTATTCTGCCATTCGCCTTCAGCAAATCCTTCCCATGCTGAAGCCAGTTTTGCATTAAGTTCGGTCATAATATACCTGCCTTATATGAAGAGACTTTACGGTCGGGCACAGTCAACGTCCTGTGCCGTCAAAATGTGTTTAATGGACCTGGTCACCTTTACGGAGATAGATAACCCAGTAGGTCAACCCAACCAGAATGCCGCCGCCAATGATGTTGCCAATGGTCACAGGAATCAGGTTGTCGAGAATAAAGTTGCTCACGGTAAGCGAGTGAAACTGTGCCGCCGTGGTGCCAGCAGCCTGCCAGAATTCAGGTGCCGCGAAGTCGCGAATGACAATGGCATAAGGAATCAGAAACATATTGGCGATGCTGTGCTCGAAACCGCTGGCGACAAACATGCCAACAGGCAAAATCATTACCACCAGCTTATCGGTCAGGGTACGGCCGGAGTAACTCATCCAGACGGCGAGGCAGACCAGCAAATTCGCCAGCGTACCCAGACAAACCGCTTCGATGAATGTGTGATGCATTTTGTGATCGGCGGTTTCCAGGACATTCAATCCCCAGGCGCCATTCGCGACCATATGCTGTCCGGCAAACCACATCAGGGCGACAAAGAAGAGGGCACCTGCAAGGTTACCGGCGTAAACGTTAATCCAGTTGCGGGCCAGCTGTCCCCAGCTGATGCGGCCACTGGCTTTGGCGACGACGATTAAGACAGTAGAAGTAAAGAGGTCAGCGCCACACACGACGACCAGCATCAGGCCGAGTGAGAAACAGACACCGCCAATCAGTTTGGCTATGCCATAGGGCATCGTGCCGCTGCCGGTGGTCGCTGTAATATAAAAAACGAATGCGATGGAGATAAATACGCCAGCGTTTATCGCCAGAAAGAAGGTGGTGAAGGGATGTTTGGTTGCTTTATAGATACCGGCGTCTTCGGCCACTTTCGCCATTGCGGCTGGTAATAAAAGATTAAAAGGGTTGTCAGTTTTCACACTAACTTACTCCAGAAGTTGTCTGGAAAAATACTAACAAAGGAGTATAGGTCAGGAATTGATATGGATCATGTTTGCCGACGTGGCAGCCTGTAAATCGCAGAGGAAAAGCCAAATAAATCTCTAACTGTTTGAAATTATTTGGTTAAATAAATTTTAAAAATGCAAAATTTTTTTAATTTAAAACGACTTACCTTTTTGAAGGGCCTGCCTGATGAATAATTAATGGCTGATATGTTAATTAAAATGATTTGATGTAATTGAATGTATTTTAATACAGCTAATGTTCCACAAGGAAGGCAGAAAATTATGGCACCAGAAAACTCCGGTGCCATGTTAATCCTCTTTTTGGGTCAGTCGCGTTATAACTTACGCATTTTTCCAGTAGAGACGCTTAGCCGCCTGCAGTTTTTCGTAAGCAGCAAGCAGGGACTGATGAGCCGGGAATGCCTGCAGTTCATCATCAACGGCCTGCAGACCGTTAAATGGATGTTCACCACTGATGGCGGCTGAGGCTGCTTCCATCGCGCTTTCACCGTACATACGCAGGAAGGCGTGATGATACTGCAGCGGATCACGCTCATCTTCCATTGCCAGTAACAGCAGAGTCTGCAGACAACGATAGTAGTTAGCCCGCTCTGGCGTAAAGATGGAGCTGTTAAACTCCATTGTCCACTCTGTCCATATCAGTGCCTGATCCAGATCGCCACCCGCCAGCGCCAGCATCGCTTTTAATTCGCCAACACGCAGTGTGTACCAGCCGTTGTCTTTACCGGTTGCCAGACCCAGCAGTTCGCGAACGCGAGTGAAGTCGTCAAAACCTTCATCATCAAGCTGTCCAATCAGATCCAGATACTCTTCCGGATTCCAGTTGCTTTCAGGCAGGGCCAGCAGGGTTTCACGAATGCCAGCGCCCATGCTGTTATTCGCCAGGAAGAGATCTTCGGCAGGGTAGATATCAGACATCCCCGGTACGATGATGCGGCAGGCATAGACACCCAGATGCTCGTAGTCAGCAATATAGACTTCCTGATCTTCCGAGGCAAAGATGGCCATCAGTGTGGAGAATTCCTGCTCGGTGCTGCCTGCAAATGACCAGTCAACAAAGGGATAGTCCGCTGTTTCTTTAAACAGATCCCATGAGATCAGACCGCTTGAATCAATGAAATGGGTCTCCAGATTGGCATGTTCAGCGACTTCTTCATCATCAAAAGTCGGTGGCGTGAACACATCAAGATCTTTCAGGCTTCGGCCCTGCAGCAGCTCCGTGACAGTTCGTTCCAGTGCCACACCAAAATCGGGATGGGCACCAAAGGAGGCAAAACAGGTTCCGTTGATCGGGTTAAACAGCACCACACAAATCACCGGATATTTACCGCCCAGCGAGGCGTCATAAGCGAAAATCGGGAAACCTTCCGCTTCAAGGCGGGCAATCGCTTCGATCACCTCCGGATAACGCTGCATCACCTCATCAGGAATCGCAGGCAGGCTGATTGCTTCCGCGATGATGCGGTTCTTGATGTAGCGCTCAAACACTTCGGACAGGCCCTGAACACGTGCTTCATTCGCGGTGTTACCTGCGGACATGCCATTTGAGACATAGAGGTTGCCGATGATATTCATCGGGATGTAAACAGTTTGCTGATCCGACTGGCGGGTAAACGGCAGGGCGCAGATACCGCGCTCAGCATTGCCAGACTGCAGATCAATCAGGCCGGAAGCCGTCAGAGCATTGTCGGGATCGTAAAACGCGTTCAGGCGCGCATCCAGAATGCCTTCAGGTAAGGAATCATCCTCAGGTAACGCGAACCATTTTTCATTGGGATAGTGAACAAAGTCGCCGTTCGCGATCTTTTTGCCCAGCCAGAAGTCAGCAAAAAAGTAGTTAGTTGAGAGACGCTCAAAATATTCGCCCAGTGCAGAGGCCAGCGCAGCTTTTTTACTGGCGCCCTTGCCGTTGGTAAAGCAGAGCGGGCAATCGCGGTCGCGGATATGCACTGACCAGACATGGGGAACAGGATTCAGCCAGGAAGCTTCTTCAATGTTAAAGCCGAGATCCTGCAGCTTGTTCTGGAAACGCGCAATGGAGTCTTCCAGTGCGGCATCTTTGCCCGGGATAAATGTTTGCGTCATAGTGCCGCTCTCTCTGTTGTCATGGGGTGCGTAAAGCGCGCAATGATACGGATTTTGCTTACAGACCGCTATCAGGGCGGGACATTTTTACGGGCTTAGTTTTTATCACATCGGCTCTCAGGCCAAACGTGGATTAATGGTGCTGGATGAAGCCTCACAAAATTCCGCGCTGGTTTGCATTGGTAACATAACCTCCGGCGAGGCATATTCAGAAAATGTGACCGCGCCCTGATTTATGATTGCAGCTATCAGTATGCAGTGATAAAACCGAATGGTTATTCATAACCGTTCGATATGACAGTGGTGAGGGGAAATGACGCAAGTTTATAATTTTAGCTCTGGCCCGGCGATGCTACCGGTTGAAGTCCTTCGTCGTGCAGAACAGGAACTGACGAACTGGCGCGGTCTGGGTACCTCTGTAATGGAGATCAGTCACCGCAGTAAAGAGTTTATTCAGGTAGCTGAAGAAGCAGAGCAGGACTTCCGTGATCTGCTAAAAATACCGGCCAATTACAAAGTTTTATTCTGTCATGGCGGCGCACGCGCGCAGTTTGCTGCTGTACCCGGTAATCTGCTGGGTCAGGCGACAACTGCTGACTATGTTGATGGCGGCTACTGGGCGCATAGCGCAATAAAAGAAGCGGAAAAGTATTGTTCCCCACGCACGCTGGATGTCAAAACAACCCGCGACGGTAAACGCGCTATCCTGCCGATGAGCGAATGGGCGGTAAGTGAGGCATCCGCTTACCTGCATTTTTGCCCGAATGAAACCATTGATGGCATCGCCATTGATGAACAGCCTGACTTCGGCAGTAAAACCGTTGTTGCTGATTTCTCCTCTACCATTCTGTCTCGTCCGATCGATGTGAGTCGTTATGGCGTGATTTATGCGGGTGCGCAGAAAAATGTAGGCCCGGCCGGATTAACGCTGGTGGTTGTGCGTGAAGATCTGCTGGGCCAGGCGCATGCCTCAGTGCCTTCAATCCTCGATTACAAAGTACTGGCCGATAACGATTCGATGTTTAACACCCCACCGACGTTTGCATGGTATCTGTCGGGGCTGGTATTTAAATGGCTGAAAGAGAAGGGCGGTGTCGCTGAAATTGATCGTATTAATCAGGCAAAATCTGACCTGCTTTATGGCGTTATCGATCACAGTGGTTTTTACCGTAATGATGTGGCGACAGAAAACCGTTCACGCATGAACATTCCTTTCCAGCTGGCGGATGCGTCACTGGATGCGCTGTTCCTGGAAGAGTCATTTAAGGCGGGATTGCATGCGCTTAAAGGACATCGTGTAGTAGGCGGTATGCGCGCCTCTATCTATAATGCGATGCCGCTGGAAGGTGTGAAAGCGCTGACCGATTTCATGGTCGATTTTGAACGTCGCCACGGCTGATTATTAAAATATCAGCACTAATGCTGATGCCAGACCTCGTCACACGGCGAGGTCTCTGTATTTTTGAGGATTTCGTTTCACATGCAGGACTCCCTGACTCTCCAACCTATTTCGCGTGTCGATGGCACCGTGAACCTGCCAGGTTCTAAGAGCGTTTCTAATCGCGCATTGCTGCTGGCTGCGCTGGCTAAAGGCACTACCCGTCTCACCAACCTGCTCGACAGCGACGATGTAAAGCATATGCTGAATGCGCTGACCGCGCTGGGCGTAAGCTATACGCTTTCAGACGATCGTACCGTGTGTGAAGTCACGGGGAATGCAGGACCACTGAACGCATCTCAACCGCTGTCACTGTTTCTGGGCAACGCCGGCACCGCTATGCGTCCATTGGCCGCAGCACTTTGCCTGGGCGAGCACGATATCGAACTGACCGGCGAACCCCGCATGAAAGAGCGTCCAATCGGGCATCTGGTCGATGCGCTTCGTCAGGGTGGCGCAACCATTGAGTACCTGGAAAACGAAAACTATCCGCCGCTGCGTTTACGCGGTGGTTTTACCGGCGGTGATGTCAGTGTGGATGGCAGTGTTTCCAGTCAGTTCCTGACGGCGCTGCTGATGACCGCGCCGCTGGCGCAGCAGGATACCTGCATCACGATTAAAGGTGATTTGGTTTCCAAACCTTACATCGACATTACGCTCAATCTTATGCAGTGCTTTGGCGTCGACGTTGAGAATCAGAGCTATCAGCGTTTCCTGATTAAGGGACAGCAGCAGTATCAGTCACCGGGCGATTACCTGGTGGAAGGTGATGCCTCTTCCGCTTCTTATTTCCTGGCGGCTGCAGCCATAAAAGGCGGAACGGTCCGGGTCACCGGTATCGGACGCCAGAGTATGCAGGGTGACATTCGGTTTGCTGACGTGCTGGAAAAGATGGGTGCTGCGATCGAATGGGGCGATGATTACATTGCCTGTACGGCTGGAAAGCTGCAGGCCATTGATATGGACATGAACCATATCCCGGATGCTGCAATGACCATTGCCACCACGGCGCTGTTTGCAGAAGGCACCACCCAGTTACGTAATATTTATAACTGGCGGGTAAAAGAGACCGATCGATTGAGCGCAATGGCGACAGAGCTGCGTAAAGTCGGCGCGGAAGTCGAAGAGGGTCATGACTACATCCGTATTACCCCACCTGCGACGCTAAAGCATGCTGATATTGGCACCTACAATGATCACCGTATGGCAATGTGCTTTTCTCTGGTAGCACTGTCAGATACGCCAGTGACCATTCTTGATCCTGGCTGTACAGCTAAAACCTTCCCGGACTACTTCGTTCAGCTGGCTAAAATCAGCCAGAGCGCCTGATATCTCTCTCTTCCGGTGCGGTTCCGCACCGGATCTCCCCGGATTTAATCTGGCTGTAACGGCCCAGCGATCCTCTGAATTAACTAAAATTACGAACCCGGTTAGTGCGAAACAGTAACCAAGCCGCGCTATGCAGCGTATAATGCGAGTCATTAATGGTGACCGAAAGGTCAGGAAGCACGCAGCAACAGGAGGGAATAATGACAGTAACTGCCCCGGTCATAACTATTGATGGGCCAAGTGGAGCGGGAAAAGGAACACTGTGTAAAGCGATGGCAGAATCGCTGCAGTGGCATCTGCTGGACTCCGGTGCTATTTATCGCGTGCTGGCATTAGCCGCGTTGCATCATCAGGTCGACATCGAATCTGAAGAAGCGCTTGTGCCGATTGCTGCACACCTCGATGTGCGCTTTGTGTCACAAAATGGTGACATGCAGGTCATCCTTGAAGGTGAAGATGTTACCGGTGAAATCCGTACTCAGGAGGTCAGCAACACCGCGTCACGTGTTGCCGCGTTTCCACGGGTGCGCGAAGCGTTATTACGCCGCCAGCGCGGTTTCCGCGAGCTGCCGGGATTAATTGCTGATGGACGAGACATGGGCACCGTGGTTTTCCCGGAGGCGCCAGTGAAAATTTTCCTGGATGCCAGTCCGGAAGAACGTGCTCAGCGCCGTATGCTACAGTTGCAGGACAATGGCTTTAATGTTAACTTTGACCGCCTTTTAGCCGAGATAAAAGAACGCGACGACCGCGATCGCAACCGCGCAATCGCACCTTTAGTAGCCGCTGGCGATGCACTGGTTCTGGACTCTACCGAGATGTCTATCGATCAAGTCATCGAAAAAGCGCTACACTATGCCCGCGAGAAGCTGGGTATTTCGGCTTAATTGAATTTATCACCCTGTACCATGGATCAGGTGCCGGGCATGTGAAACAACCCCATCCGACATGAAGTCAGATGGACGTTAAATTGAAGAATCCTGAAGATTATCAATATGACTGAATCTTTTGCTCAACTATTTGAAGAATCCTTAAAAACAATCGAAACCCGCCCGGGTTCTATCGTTCGTGGCATCGTCGTTTCTATCGACAAAGATGTCGTTCTGGTTGATGCGGGTCTGAAATCTGAATCTGCAATTCCTGCAGAGCAGTTCAAGAACGCAGCCGGCGAACTGGAAATCCAGGTAGGCGACGAAGTTGATGTTGCTCTGGATGCAGTGGAAGACGGCTTCGGTGAAACCCTGCTGTCCCGTGAGAAAGCGAAGCGCCATGAAGCATGGATCACGCTGGAGAAAGCTTACGAAGACGCTGAAACTGTTACCGGTGTTATCAACGGCAAAGTTAAAGGCGGCTTCACAGTTGAGCTCAACGGTATCCGTGCGTTCCTGCCAGGTTCACTGGTAGATGTGCGTCCGGTGCGCGATACGCTGCACCTGGAAGGCAAAGAGCTTGAATTCAAAGTGATCAAGCTGGATCAGAAACGCAACAACGTCGTGGTTTCACGTCGTGCGGTTATCGAATCCGAAAACAGCGCAGAGCGCGATCAGCTGCTGGAAAACCTGCAGGAAGGCATGGAAGTTAAAGGTATCGTTAAGAACCTCACTGACTACGGTGCATTCGTTGATCTGGGCGGCGTTGATGGCCTGCTGCACATCACTGACATGGCATGGAAACGCGTTAAGCATCCAAGCGAAATCGTTAACGTGGGCGACGAAATCACCGTTAAGGTGCTGAAGTTCGACCGCGAGCGTACCCGTGTTTCTCTGGGTCTGAAGCAGCTGGGCGAAGATCCATGGGTTGCTATCGCTAAACGCTATCCGGAAGGCACCCGCCTGACCGGTCGTGTTACCAACCTGACTGATTACGGCTGCTTCGTGGAAATCGAAGAAGGCGTTGAAGGTCTGGTACACGTGTCTGAAATGGACTGGACTAACAAAAACATCCATCCGTCTAAAGTTGTTAACGTAGGCGATGTTGTTGAAGTTATGGTTCTGGACATTGACGAAGAGCGTCGTCGTATCTCCCTGGGTCTGAAGCAGTGTAAATCTAACCCATGGCAGCTGTTCGCTGAGACGCACAACAAAGGCGATCGTGTTGAAGGTAAAATCAAGTCAATCACTGACTTCGGTATCTTCATCGGCCTGGATGGCGGCATCGACGGTCTGGTTCACCTGTCTGACATCTCCTGGAACGCGACTGGCGAAGAAGCCGTTCGTGAGTACAAAAAAGGCGACGAAATCGCTGCCGTTGTACTGCAGGTTGATGCAGAGCGCGAGCGTATCTCTCTGGGCGTTAAACAGCTGGCAGAAGATCCGTTCAACAACTACATCACTTTGAACAAGAAAGGTGCCATCGTCACCGGTAAAGTGACTGCAGTTGATGCTAAAGGTGCTACAGTTGAATTAGCAGACGGCGTTGAGGGTTACCTGCGCGCTTCTGAAGCTTCACTGGACCGCATTGAAGATGCAACTCTGGTTCTGAACGTTGGCGACGACGTTGAAGCTAAGTTCACCGGCGTTGATCGTAAAAACCGTGTCGTAAGCCTGTCTGTCCGTGCGAAAGACCAGGCTGATGAGAAAGAAGCTATCAATACTGTTAACACCAAACAGGAAGAAGGCAATTTCTCTAGCGCTATGGCTGAAGCGTTCAAAGCGGCTAAAGGCGAGTAATCGACCTGAAGCACCGGGTGGGCAACCACCCGGTTTCGGTAAAAGCTGTCATACATTCCTGTAGGGATAAACCGGAGGTTACATGACCAAGTCAGAACTGATCGAAAGACTGGCGGGACAGCATACTCATATACCGGCGAAAGTCGTTGAGGATGCAGTCAAAGAGATGCTTGAGCACATGGCCACTACGCTGGCACAGGGCGAGCGCATCGAAATCCGGGGATTCGGCAGCTTTTCTTTGCACTATCGCGCTCCGCGTACTGGACGTAACCCGAAAACGGGTGACAAAGTGGATCTGGAAGGTAAATACGTTCCCCACTTTAAGCCAGGCAAAGAGCTGCGCGATCGCGCAAACATCTACGGCTAAGCCGATACCGAACCCAATAAACGACATCTCCGGATGTCGTTTTTTTTTGCCTGCTATTCAGGCTGAGCACTGATATCCAGATTACTGTCGTCAACACTGCAAGGCCGCATTCTGTTTGTGAGGGCGCTCCAGCCTGCCTGATTGTTCCCTGTTAGTTTCACCTCAATTGCCCAGAATAATCGAACTGAAACAATGGATACGATTATGCTGACATGGACCGTTCTGGCGCGACTGGTGATCGTTGCAACATTACCGCTATTGCTGATGGCCCAACTGCCCTCAGGTAAGATGATGGTGATGCTGGTACTGATGGGCCTCGCTCTGCTCCATTGCCATTACCCATCCGTTCGCTGGACCGGTATTACGCTGCTGTTGCTGGCATGGGCTTTTAACGATGCGCGTCTGATGGTGCGGGATATCGAACAGCTCTCCGCACGGCCCGCCACCTTCACCCTTAAGATTGATGAACTGCGAAAAGATCGGAAGCAAATCCGGGTTCGGCTGCTGGAAGAAGAGGGCAGAATGATATTCCCTCCCCGCTATGCCTGGCTTTATTTCGATACTGATCCGGAAACTTATTGTCCGGGACAACGCTGGACGATGCGACTTCGTTTGAGACCAGTCCATGCTCGTCTCAATGAGGGCGATTTCGATGCGCAGCGTTTTGCTCTGGCTAATAATACGCCGCTCCAGGGCAGGATCCTTAATCAGGTTGCCGTTAGCGAACAGTGTAATGGACGCTGGCGATTTATTTTATGGCATCGCGACAGGACCCACGCCATGCCTGCACGTGCCACGCTGGAGGCACTCTCCTTTGGCATCAGGGATGAAATGAGCCAGCAGACTCGCCAGTTACTTCGGGATACCGGTACTGCGCATTTAATGGCGATATCGGGCATGCATATCGCCCTGGCCGCCAGCACCGGCTGGATCATTACGCGTGGGGTGCAATTTGTCCTGCCAGCCCGGCGTATCGGCTATCTTCTTCCGCTTATCGTAAGCTGGCTATTTGCTGCAACCTATACCTGGCTCTCAGGAGCACAGCCTCCAGCAGCGCGTGCATTGCTGGCCCTGACGCTGTGGGCAATAACACGGTTTGCAGGTGTACAACTCAATAGCTGGCAGGTCTGGACCTTCTGTATTGCATTGCTGCTGGTGACGGATCCGCTGACCGTTTTGTCTGACAGTTTCTGGCTCTCGGTACTGGCTGTAGGCATGCTGCTGGTCTGGTACCACTGGTTTCCCTTGCCTGCACGATTCCGTCATCAAAAGCGATGGATTCCAATACAACTGCTGCATTTGCAGGTGGGCATGATGATTTTAATGGTGCCGTTGCAGGTAGCGATATTCAACGGGATCAGCCTGACCGCACTGCTGGCAAATCTGGTGGCAATTCCGGTCATCTCGTTCATTACCATGCCATTGATAACGTTCGCGTTGCTGCTGCCGATGGCGCCTGTATCGGACTTCTTCTGGGGGGCGGCCGATCTCTCCGTGCGTGCACTGTTTCATTGTCTGGCTTTACTGCCGCCAGGATGGTGGCCGCTGAGTGGCACAACCTGGTTTACGATTATGGTATGGGGAAGTCTGATTCTCTGGCGTGCGCAGTTCTTCTTTTCTTTGCCATTGAGCAGCTGTGTGTTGGCGCTGGCGATGATATGGAGTCGCCAGCCCCATCAGGAGCCGGGCTGGCGCATCGATATGCTGGATATCGGGCACGGATTGAGCCTGGTGATCAGTCAGGGCAAGGAGGCGGTGATGTATGACACAGGGCCGCGCTGGCAGAACGACAACGCAGGGAGTCGGATAATCATTCCATGGCTGGAGCGCAAACAGTTACAGTTAAAACAGATCATCCTGAGTCATAAACATCTCGATCATACCGGCGGACTGGAGGCGATTATGCAACGCTGGCCAGCGGTAGAAGTCAGAAGCGCGCTGGCAGAGAAAACGCATTTACCCTGTGTACGCGGCACGCAGTGGCGCTGGCGGCAACTCCACTTTCAGGTAGTCTGGCCGCTAACGGCACCTTTGCCGGGTGAAAATAACGATTCCTGTGTGGTGATCGTTGATGATGGTCAGGTCCGGCTGATGTTAACCGGCGATATTGAAGCGAAAGCGGAACGTCAGTTGGTGGCGCTGGAAAAGCAGGGGCTAAAGGTGGATATTCTGCAGGTACCGCATCACGGCAGCCGTACCTCGTCGACCTCATTGCTGCTGCGCAAAACCGGCGGACATACCGCGATTGCCTCGCTCGCACGCTACAATGCATGGCGTATGCCCGCGAAAAGTGTTCTGGAAAACTATCGAACAGCCGGTTTTACATGGCTGGATACGGGCCAGTCAGGACAAATCAGTATCAGGGTAGAGCAGGGCAGCGTGCAGGTTTACACCCTACGGGAACAATTAATGCCCCGTTGGTATCATCAGTGGTTTGGCGTCAAACGCGAATCCAGGTAGAATGGCCGGCTATTTCCAACAGCGTGAATAAATAATGCATCAAGATAAAGATCTCTCTACGTGGCAGACGTTTCGCCGACTCTGGCCGATGATCGCGCCTAATAAAGCGGGATTAATTGCGGCTTCAGTCGCCCTGATTATCAATGCTGCGGGCGACGCCTTAATGCTCTCACTGTTGAAACCATTACTGGATGATGGTTTTGGTAAAGCTGACAGGTCGGTGATGCTATGGCTGCCGTTAGTGGTCATTGGCCTGATGCTGGTACGCGGCGTGACCAGTTATATCTCCAGCTACTGCATCTCCTGGGTCTCAGGCAATGTCGTGATGAATATCCGCCGTCGGCTGTTCAGCCATATGATGGGAATGCCGGTTTCATTCTTTGACCAGCAGTCGACCGGCACCCTGTTGTCACGCATTACTTACGATTCCGAGCAGGTCGCCTCCTCTTCTTCCGGCGCGCTGGTGACGGTGGTGCGTGAAGGTGCTTCCATTATTGGCCTGTTTGTTATGATGTTCTACTACAGCTGGCAGCTGTCGTTGATCCTGATTGTTCTGGCACCCATCGTCTCATTTGCGATCCGTACTGTTTCAAAGCGTTTCCGCACCATCAGCAAAAGTATGCAGAACACCATGGGGCAGGTGACAACCAGCGCTGAGCAGATGCTGAAAGGTCACAAAGAAGTGCTGATTTTTGGCGGTCAGGAAATCGAATCGGAGCGCTTTTCCCGCGTCAGTAACCGTATGCGTCAGCAGGGAATGAAGCTGGTATCAGCATCCTCCATTTCTGATCCCATTATTCAGCTCATCGCATCGCTGGCACTGGCGTTTGTACTTTATGCCGCGAGCTTCCCAAGCGTCATGGATACGCTGACCGCCGGGACGATTACCGTGGTCTTCTCCTCGATGATTGCCCTGATGCGCCCGCTTAAGTCGCTGACCAACGTTAATGCTCAGTTCCAGCGTGGCATGGCGGCCTGTCAGACGCTGTTCTCTATTCTGGACAGTGAGCAGGAAGTGGACAATGGCACACGCGAAATGACCCGGGCGAAAGGCGATATCGAATTCCGTGATGTGACCTTTACCTATCCGGGCCGTGATATTCCGGCACTGCGTAATATCAATCTGTCACTGCCAGCAGGAAAAACGGTGGCGCTGGTGGGCCGTTCAGGTTCTGGTAAGTCGACGATGGCGAGCCTGCTGACCCGCTTTTATGACATTCAGCAGGGCGAAATCCTGCTGGACGGACATGACCTGAGAGAGTACAGCCTGCGTTCGCTGCGTAATCAGGTCGCGCTGGTGTCGCAGAATGTGCATCTCTTTAACGACACCATTGCCAATAACATCGCTTATGCGCGGAGTGAGCAATATAGCCGTGCAGAGATCGAGCAGGCAGCCACCATGGCGCATGCCATGGACTTTATCAATAAGATGGATAAAGGCCTGGATACAGTGATTGGCGAGAATGGCGTGCTGTTATCTGGCGGTCAGCGTCAGCGTATCGCTATTGCCCGCGCACTGCTGCGTGATTGTCCGATTCTGATCCTGGATGAAGCGACCTCTGCGCTGGATACTGAGTCAGAACGCGCCATTCAGTCTGCACTTGATGAGTTGCAGAAGAACCGTACCTCGCTGGTGATTGCGCACCGCCTCTCAACCATTGAGAAAGCGGATGAAATCGTGGTCATTGAAGATGGTCAGATTGTAGAACGCGGTACGCATCAGGTGTTGCTGGCAGAACGCGGCGCCTATGCACAACTGCACAAGATGCAATTCGGCCAATGATAGAACGTATCTGGAGTGGTCGCTCACCGCTATGGCTACTGCTATGGCCATTCAGCCTGCTGTATGGTGCGATCACGGCCCTGATACGTTTCAGTTACAGGCGTGGCTGGCGTAAAAGCTGGCGCGCGCCTTTGCCGGTCGTGGTGGTGGGTAACCTCACTGCCGGCGGCAACGGAAAGACGCCGGTGGTGATCTGGCTGGTTGAGGCGTTGCAGCAGCGCGGCCTGCGTGCTGGCGTGGTCTCCAGAGGGTATGGCGGCAAGGCGGATCACTATCCCTTGCTGGTCACCGCACAGACCAGCACGGAACAGGCCGGTGATGAGCCGGTTTTAATCGCTCAGCGCACCGGGGCGCCGGTCGCGGTGGCGCCCAGAAGGCGACAGGCGATTGAGGCATTACTGCAACAGGGTTCGCTGGATGTGGTCATCACTGATGACGGCCTGCAACATTACGCCCTGCAGCGCGATCGCGAGATCGTGGTGGTGGATGGCGTACGCCGCTTTGGCAATGGCTGGTGGTTGCCCGCAGGTCCGATGCGCGAACGCGCTTCTCGTCTGCGGCAGGTTGATGCCGTCATCATCAACGGTGGCGACGCGCAGCCCGACGAGATTGCCATGCAGCTTCAGCCGGGGCTGGCCACTAATCTCCTGACCGGGGAAACCTGCCCAGCTGAGCAGCTGGGTGCGGTAGTTGCGATGGCCGGTATAGGTCATCCTCCCCGTTTTTTCACCACGCTGAAAAAGCAGGGCATCACGCCAGTTGCAGAGATCGCCTTTGCCGATCATCATGCCTACAGCGAGGATGAGCTGACCCGATTACTCCAGACAGGCCAGCAGCTGTTGATGACCGAAAAAGACGCGGTGAAATGCCGCGACTTTGCTCAGCCTGACTGGTGGTATCTGCCGGTCGATGCTCACCTGACCGGTAAATCCGTCACGCCATTACTGGCTGATATTGAACAACTCTGTCGCCGCACGCTCTGATACCCGCACCCATTCAGGTGATGCCTGATAAGGAAGAGGATGAACAGCCCGCATTCACTTTCGTTACAGCAAGCACGTCACCTTCATCTCGCCGCGCAGGGCCTGCTGCGCGCGCCGGCAAAACGCGCGGTGTATCAGGATCTGATCAACTGCATCTCCCGCATGTCGCTGCTCCAAATCGATACCATTCATGTGGTGGCCCGCAGTCCCTATCTGGTGCTGTTCAGTCGCCTGGGTAATTATCCTCAGGCATGGCTGGAGCAGGCGCTGGCGCAGGGTGAACTCTTTGAATACTGGGCGCATGAAGCCTGTTTTATTCCCCGCGCCGATTACAGACTGCTTCGTCATCGCATGTTGTCGCCTGAACGTCTGGGCTGGAAATACAACGCGCAATGGGTTGCTGACCACCAGCAGGCGATTGCTGAACTATTGCAGCAGATCCGGGAAAATGGCCCGGTGCGCGCCGCCGATTTTACGCACGCCGATAACCCGAAGTCAGGCTGGTGGGCATGGAAACCGCACAAACGTCATCTGGAAAATCTCTTCAGCGCCGGTGAGCTGATGGTCGCAGAACGCCGCAATTTTCAGCGCGTCTACGATCTGCGCAGCCGCGTAATGCCTGACTGGCAGGATGAACTGCATGGTATCAGCGAAGCCGAAGCGACCCGTCAGATGCTGATGAACAGCGCCCGCAGCTTAGGGGTTTTCCGCGCGGCCTGGCTGGCGGATTACTATCGCCTGAAGCGGACACCCGTAAAAGACTTTATCGCTGACGCCGAGGCTGCGGGCGATCTGGTCGCCGTCAATACAGAGGGTCTGGGCGAGATGTGGCTGCATCGTGACCTGCTGCCGTTGCTGGAGACGCCGCTGCAGGCGACGCACAGCACAGTGCTTTCTCCGTTTGATCCGGTGGTCTGGGATCGCAAACGCGCGCTTGAGCTGTTTAACTTCGACTACCGTATCGAGTGCTATACCCCCGAGGAGAAGCGCAAGTTTGGCTATTTTGTGTTGCCCATCCTCCATCGCGGGCAAATAAAAGGCCGGCTTGATGCCCGTATGCTGCGTCAGTCAAAACAGCTGGAGATTAAAAAACTCTGGCTGGAAGAGAAAACCCGTGTCACGGCGCGTTTTGCAGCAGATATCCGGCGCGCGATTGAACGCTTCGCAGCCTGGCAGGGCGCAGAAAGCGTCGCCATCCTGCAGGTACCCGATGCGCTTAAAGCGCACTGGCCAGCCCTGTGGACGCTGGATTAATCAAATTTTCGGCAGCCGCTGTGGGATGGTGTTTTACTCCATCCCGCATACGCCGCGCTATGGTATGCTTGAACCCTTACGCATTCGGTCCCTGATGGAGGACATATGGATCACCGTTTACTCGAAATCGTTGCCTGCCCGGTGTGCAATGGCAAACTCTACTTCAACAATGCACAGCAGGAGCTGATTTGCAAACCTGATGGCCTGGCCTTCCCGGTTCGTGACGGCATTCCGGTGCTGCTGGAAACGGAAGCCCGCACGCTCTCCGTCGAAGAGATTCATCCATGAGTTTTACGGCCATCATTCCTGCGCGTTATGCGTCAACCCGCTTACCGGGCAAGCCACTGCTTGATATCCATGGTAAACCGATGGTCGTGCATGTGATGGAGCGCGCCCGTGAATCGGGTGCCAGCCGTGTCATCGTTGCTACCGATCATCCTGACGTGGCAAAGGCCGTCGAGGCGGCAGGCGGCGAAGTCTGCATGACGCGCGCCGATCACCAGTCCGGCACGGAGCGGCTGGCGGAAGTGATCGAAAAATATCAGTTTGCCGATGACGAAATCATCGTCAACGTCCAGGGCGATGAGCCGATGATCCCGGCAGAGATTGTGCGTCAGGTGGCGACCAATCTGGCGGGGTCAGCAGCGGGCATGGCGACGCTGGCGGTGCCAATTACGGATGCGGAAGAAGCTTTTAATCCGAATGCGGTGAAAGTGGTCATGGATGTGAATGGCTACGCGCTCTATTTCTCACGGGCTACCATTCCGTGGGATCGTGAACGCTATGCCGCCTCGCGCGAGCAGATCGGTGACACGCTACTGCGCCACATTGGCATCTATGCTTATCGTGCCGGTTTTATTCGCCGCTATGTTGCCTGGGCGCCTTGCCCTCTGGAACAGATTGAGCTGCTCGAGCAATTGCGCGTTTTGTGGTACGGCGAGAAAATTCATGTCGCCGTGGCGAAAACCATCCCGAGCGTGGGTGTGGATACGCCAAACGATTTGCAACGTGTTCGTATTGCCATGCAGGCCTGACAAGCGGGGAGCCTGTCTCCCCGTTTCAGCACCACGTTATTGATCCGCCGCTAAACTTATGGCCAACACTTCCTTCAGGATAGGGTGATATTCATCTGAGGAGGATGCCGCATGGAACAGCTTAAATCAGAACTCACGCTGGCGCTGGGTGAAACCATCAGCCGCCTCGAAATGATCAGTGAACATCCACCCACCCGGCTCTATGCGTTATACAATCGTGACGGCCTTCCTATGCCAGTGGTGGCGAAATATTTTCGTCACCAGGGCAGGGCGGCGATGGAAGCCAGAAAACTGGCGTTGCTGGGGCAGGCCGGGCTGGTCGCCGTACCCGCGGTCTATGGTCTGGTGCTGAGCCAGCAGCCGCCAGTGCATGAAATGCTTCTGATGGCGCGACTGAATGGTGTGACGGCGGAAGCACCGGCGCGGGATGCTCAGCGCTGGCAACAGTTCTGCGAACAGGTCGTCGAGGGACTGCTGGCCTGGCACCGGCTTGATAGCCACGGCCTGGTCGGCACAGTGGACAGCACGCAGCAGAACCGCTGGCCCGCCTGGTATGCACAGCGGGTTGAAGTGTTGTGGGCGACCCTGAGCTATCTGCGTCCACCCACCTTTACCCTGGACGATCGCCAGGTGCTGTTCCGCTGCCGCGCGCGACTGGCGCATCTGTTTCGCGGCTTCGATGATCCCTGCGTGATGGTTCATGGCAACGTGCGGCTGCAGAGCATGCTGAAAAACAGCCGCAGTGACCAGTTAATCGCGATGACACAGCCCGGCACGATTCTCTGGGCACCGCGTGAATATGACCTGATCCATCTGGATGCATCGCCAGCCGAAACGGCGCTACTGCATCATTACCTGCAACGGGCGCCGGTCTCAGAGGGTTTTATCTGGCGTCGGTGGGTTTATCAGCTGTGGGACTGCATCGACACGCTTATCCAGACCGGCACCTTTGATCGGCCGCGCTTTGACCATGCTCGCGCACAGTTACTTCCCTGGCTCGGCTGAGCCATCCTCGGTTTTCAGCCGTTGCAATAACGTGCCCAGCGTTTCATAAACGGCACGTTCGCTGTGACTTAGCCAGATCGATGACGGTATGGCCCGTTCCCAGCCATTCAGCGGTGAGGTAATCGCAAGCTGATTGGCGGGCGCGGCAATGGGCTTCAACCCGACCGCGTGGAAAAAGCGTATTGCCCGTGGCATATGATTCGCGGAGGTCACCAGCATTAGCGGGCGATTGCCTGCCACAGTTTTAACTGCCTGCGCTTCGTCTGCGGTATCGCGTGGCTGGTCAAGGATCTGAATATGTTCATGAGGAACGCCCAGACTTTCCGCCACCTGTGCCGCTACCCAGGCGCTGCTCTTCGGATTGGTGCCGCCCGCTGCACCGGTAAAAATCAGGGTCGACTGCGGATTACGCCGCCACTGGCGCACACCCTCTGCCACGCGGGGCAGGCTGTTATTCAACAGGTTCGAGCTGGGCGCCCATCCCGGATTAAAGGTGTAGCCTCCACCCAGTACCACAATATAGTCCACCTTCTCTGCGCCTTTCCAGGTCGGATAGCGGCTGTCCAGTGGCAGCAGCAGACGATCCGCCAGCGGCTGCAGACTCAGCAACAGAAGGAGCAGCCAGCTGACCGAGATCACGGTTTTGCCGCTTTTCTGCCAGCCAGTAAACCAAACCAGTAAAATACCAAGCGCCATCAACAAAAGCAGAAACGGCAGGGGTAAAAGCAGCCCGCCAATGACTTTTTTCAGGGTAAATAACATCAAAAATGCGTCCTGTTGTCCGAAAATAGAGCACCCGGAAGGGAAGATGGGGATGAAAGGTTCATTCTTCTGGTGCCTGTGACAAAATAGCACAAGTCTCACCGCAGCATACCGGAGCGCATGCCATGCAGGATCGTAACTTTGACGATCTCGCGGATAAATTTTCGCAAAATATTTACGGCACCACTAAAGGGAAAATACGGCAGGCCATTCTTTGGGACGAGCTGGAGAAGATTCTGCCCGATCTGTCGTCACACCCGCTGTCGGTGCTGGACGCGGGCGGCGGTATTGGCCAGGTCTCCAGCGGGCTTGCGGCACAGGGCCATCAGGTTCTGCTGTGCGATCTCTCTGGTGAGATGCTACGCCGGGCAGAGGAAAATGCGGTGTCGCAGGGTGTGAGCCATAACATGCAATTCAGACAAATTAGCGCTCAGCAGGTGGGCGAACATTTGGATAAGCCGGTGGATCTGGTATTGTTCCACGCTGTGCTTGAATGGGTCGCTGAACCGGAGACGGTGCTGAAAGCGCTGTTCGATCTGCTGCGTCCAGGAGGCGTCATGTCGCTGATGTTTTACAATCTGCACGGCCTGACACTGCGCACCTTAACGCTGGGTAATTTCGGCTATCTGCGCACCAATCTGACCAAACGCAAAAAGCGAACGCTGTCGCCTGATTATCCGCGCGACCCTGAACAGGTTTATCGCTGGCTGGAGGCGTGTGGTTTTGTGATTGAACAGCGTGCCGGGATCCGGGTATTCAGTGATTACATGAAGCCGCCGAAGGGCGAACCAAAAAGCGACGACGAAATTATTGAGATGGAGCGGCGTTACTGCCGTCAGGAACCCTTTTTGAGCTTAGGGCGTTACATCCACGTGACCGCGCGTAAACCCGGGCAGAAGGACGAATTATGAGTGAATTTTCCCAGACGGTACCTGAACTGGTCTCCTGGGCGCGCAAAAATGACTTTTCCCTTGCGCTGCCAGTGGAACGTCTGGCCTTTTTGCTGGCTATCGCCACCCTTAATGGTGAGCGGATGGATGGCGAAATGAGTGAAGGCGATCTGATTGATGCATTCCGTCACGTCAGTAAAGCTTTCGAACAAACCCACGAAACCGTGTTGGTTCGCGCCAACAACGCCATCAATGACATGGTGCGACAGCGCCTGCTCAACCGCTTTACCAGCGAACTGACCGAAGGCAATGCTATCTATCGCCTGACGCCGCTGGCCATCGGCATCACTGACTATTACATCCGTCAGCGAGAATTTTCGACGCTGCGCCTGTCTATGCAGCTGTCGATTGTGGCCAATGAGCTTAAGCGAGCAGCCGATGCGGCGCAGG
Organism: Pantoea sp. MHSD4; assembly: GCF_021043305.1. Lineage (NCBI taxonomy): Bacteria > Pseudomonadati > Pseudomonadota > Gammaproteobacteria > Enterobacterales > Erwiniaceae > Pantoea > Pantoea sp. MHSD4. The sequence goes on from NZ_JAJNDH010000002.1 coordinate 534,635, forward strand.
AAAACGGCGACGAGTTCCACTGGCATCGCAATGTTTTTGCGCCGCTGAAATATTCGGTGGCGGAGATCTTCGACAGCATTGATATGACCCAGCGTCTGATGGATGAACAGCAACAGGCGGTGAAAAACGATATTGCTGAACTGCTGAACAAAGACTGGCGCGCGGCTATCTCCAGCTGTGAAATGCTGCTTTCCGAAACGTCAGGGACGTTGCGTGAACTGCAGGATACGCTGGAAGCTGCGGGCGACAAACTTCAGGAAAACCTGCTGCGGATTCAGGATGCCACGCTGGACAGCCCGGACCTGGGCTTCGTCGATAAGCTGGTGTTTGATCTGCAAAGCAAACTCGACCGGATTACCAGCTGGGGCCAGCAGGCAATCGACCTGTGGATCGGCTATGACCGCCACGTCCATAAATTCATCCGTACCGCCATCGACATGGATAAGAACCGCGTCTTTGCGCAGCGCCTGCGGGTATCAGTGCAGAATTACTTCGACGCTCCCTGGGCGCTGACCTACGCCAACGCTGACCGTCTGTATGACATGCGTGATGAAGCGCTGACGCTGCGGAATGACGAAGTGATGGGCGAACTGCCGCCGGAGATGGAATACGAAGAGATCAACGAAATTCGCGAACAGCTGGCAGCGATGATTGAAGAAGCGCTGCAGGTCTATAAATCGCAACAAAAACCGCTCAACCTCGCGTCAGTGATGCGCGACTACCTGGCCCAGTATCCACGCGCCCGCCATTTCGATCTGGCACGCATTGTGGTGGATCAGGCGGTGCGCCTTGGCGTAGCAGAAGCTGATTTAGCCGGTTTGCCTGTGGAATGGCAAGCCATCAATGATTACGGAGCCAAGGTGCAGGCACATGTCATCGACAAATATTGAACAAGTGATGCCGGTTAAGCTGGCACAGGCACTGGCCAACCCGATTTTTCCCGCGCTGGATAGCCAGTTACGCGCCGGACGTCATATCGGTATCGAAGAGCTGGATAATCATGCGTTTCTGATGGACTACCAGTCGTTTCTCGAAGAGTTTTACAGCCGTTATCACGTTGAGTTGATTCGTGCGCCGGAAGGCTTTTTCTATCTGCGTCCGCGTTCAACAACGTTGATTCCGCGTTCCGTGCTCTCTGAGCTGGACATGATGGTCGGGAAGATTCTTTGCTATCTCTACCTCAGTCCGGAACGCCTTGCCAATGAAGGGATTTTTACCCAGCAGGAGCTCTACGACGAGCTGCTCTCGCTGGCGGACGAGAATCGCCTGCTGAAGCTGGTTAACCAGCGTTCAACCGGTTCGGATCTGGATCGCACCAAACTGCAGGAGAAAGTGCGCGCCTCTCTGAGCCGTCTGCGCCGTCTGGGTATGGTGTGGTTTTACGGTAACGACAGCAGCAAATTCCGCATCACTGAATCCGTGTTTCGCTTTGGTGCCGACGTGCGCAGCGGTGATGACGCCCGTGAAGCGCAGCTTCGCCTGATTCGTGATGGCGAAGCCATGCTACTGGAAAACGCGACAGCACCGGTCGACACCGACGAAGGTGACGGTCAGGAAGGCGACGCGAGTGAGAACGCAGAGGAAGAACAGGCATGATTGAGCGCGGAAAGTTTCGTTCGCTTACGCTGATCAACTGGAACGGTTTTTTTGCCCGTACTTTTGATCTCGATGAATTAGTGACCACGCTGTCAGGCGGAAACGGTGCGGGTAAGTCCACCACCATGGCGGCATTTGTGACCGCGCTGATCCCCGATTTAACATTGCTGCACTTCCGTAATACCACCGAAGCGGGCGCAACGTCGGGATCACGTGACAAAGGTCTGCACGGGAAGCTGCGGGCTGGCGTCTGTTACTCCATGCTGGATGTCGTGAATTCACGCCATCAGCGTGTGGTGGTCGGTGTCCGTCTGCAACAGGTCGCCGGACGCGATAAAAAGGTCGATATTAAACCTTTCAGTATCCATGGCCTGCCAACCGATACCAACCCGACCGATATGCTGACGGAAGTGCTTAACAGCCGTCAGGCACGCGTATTGCCGCTGAATGAGGTGAAAGAGCGGGTTGAGGCGCAGGAAGGCGTACAGTTCCGCGCTTATAACTCGATCACCGATTATCACGCCATGATGTTTGATCTGGGCGTGGTGCCGCGACGTCTGCGCTCTGCCAGCGATCGCAGCAAGTTTTATCGCCTGATTGAAGCCTCACTGTATGGCGGTATCTCCAGCGCCATCACCCGATCGCTGCGTGATTACCTGCTGCCTGAAAACAGCGGCGTGCGTAAAGCGTTTCAGGATATGGAAGCGGCGCTGCGCGAAAACCGCATGACGCTGGAGGCAATCCGCGTTACCCAGTCTGACCGCGATCTCTTTAAGCATCTGATCTCCGAGGCGACCAGCTACGTTTCGGCTGACTATATGCGCCACGCCAACGAGCGTCGGGGGCATCTCGACAGTGCGTTACAACTGCGCAGTGAGCTGTTCAGCAGTCGCAAGCAGCTCGCCACCGAGCAGTATCGTCATGTTGAGATGGCGCGCGAACTGGCTGAGCACAGTGGCGCAGAGAATGATCTCGAAGTCGATTATCAGGCCGCCAGCGATCATCTGAACCTGGTGCAGACGGCGATGCGTCAGCAGGAGAAGATTGAGCGTTACGATGCCGATATCGAAGATCTGACGTTGCGTCTGGAAGAGCAGACTGAAGTGGTCGCCGAAGCCCGTGAAATTCAGGAAGAGAATGAAGCGCGTGCCGAAGCCGCTGAGCTGGAAGTGGATGAGCTGAAAAGTCAGCTGGCCGATTTCCAGCAGGCACTCGACGTGCAGCAAACCCGCGCCATCCAGTATCAGCAGGCCTTGCAGGCGCTGGAACGCGCCCGTACGCTTTGCCAACTGCCCGATTTGACCATCGACAATGCCGCTGAATGGCAGGAAAGTTTCCAGGCCAAAGAGGAAGAGGCGACAGAACGCCTGCTGCGTCTGGAGCAGAAGCTGAGCGTGGCGGAAGCGGCACACAGTCAGTTTGAACAGGCGCTGGCGCTGGTGACCAGCATTGCCGGTGATGTGTCCCGACAGGATGCCTGGCAAACCGGTCGCGAACTGCTGCGTGATGCCAGCAATCAGCGTCATCACGCTGAACAGCTCTCATCGCTGCGTCTGCGTCTCAATGAGCTGGAACAGCGCCTGCGCGAACAGCATGAGGCGGAGCGTCTGCTGGCCGAGTTCTGCAAGCGCCAGGGGCAGCATTACGAAGCCGATGCGCTGGCTGGCCTGCAGCAGGAACTGGAAGCACAGATTGAACAGCTGAACAGCAGCGTCTCGGACGCTGGTGAGCAGCGCATGATGATGCGTCAGGAGCTGGAACAGCTGCGTGAACGCATCACCAGCCTGACTGCCCGCGCGCCACACTGGCTGGCGGCGCAGGAGATTCTGACGCAGCTCAGCGAACAGACTGGCCAGGCGCTGAACAGCAGCCAGGACGTCACCGAATATATGCAGCAGCTGCTGGAGCGTGAGCGTGAGACCACCGTCGAGCGCGACGAAGTGGCCGCCCAAAAACGCGATATCGAGCAGCAGATTGAACGACTCAGCCAGCCAGGCGGAGCGGAAGATGCGCGGCTGACCCAGCTGGCGGAACGTTTTGGCGGCGTCTTACTGTCTGAAATTTATGATGATGTTACACTGGACGATGCGCCGTACTTCTCCGCACTCTATGGTCCGTCACGTCATGCGATCGTGGTGCCGGATCTGTCACGTGTTCGTGAGTTGCTGGACGGGCTCGAGGATTGCCCGGAAGATCTCTATCTGATCGAAGGTGATCCGCAGTCGTTCGATGACAGCGTCTTCAGCGTGGATGAGCTGCAGAATGCGGTGGTTGTGAAGGTAGCTGAGCGTCAGTGGCGCTACTCCCGCTTCCCGAAAATACCGCTGTTTGGCCGTGCTGCGCGTGAAAATCAGCTGGAGCTGCTGCATCTTGAACGTGACAGGCTGGCCGAACGCTACGCGACGCTGTCGTTTGACGTGCAGAAAACGCAACGTCTGCATCAGTCGTTCAGCCGTTTTATCGGCAGTCATCTGGCCGTGGCGTTTGACGCTGACCCGGAAGCGCAGATCCGTCAGCTGGGCGCACGCCGGGCTGAACTGGAACGGGCGCTGAATCAGCACGAGAGCAATAATCAGCAGCAGCGCCAGCAGTATGAGCTGGCGAAAGAGGGCGTGTCACAGCTAAACCGACTGCTGCCACGCGTTAACCTGCTGCTGGATGATACGCTGGGCGATCGTTGCGAAGAGATTCGTGAGCAGGTCGATGCGGCGCAGGATGCGGCGCGCTTTCTGCATCAGCACGGCGCGAAACTGGCGAAACTTGAGCCAATTATCGCCGTGTTGCAGAGCGACCCGGAACAGCACGAGCAGCTGCAGGCGGATTATCAGCAGGCACAGCAGCAACAGCGTAATGCGCGTCAGCAGGCCTTTGCCCTGACCGAAGTGGTGCAGCGTCGCGCCCACTTCAGCTATGACGACTCAGCCAGCATGCTCAACGGCAACAATGACCTCAGCGATAAGCTGCGTCAGCGTCTGGAGCAGGCTGAAGGTGAACGTAGTCGCAGTCGTGATCGCCTGCGTGAACATCAGGCGCAGCTGACACAATACTCGCAGGTGCTCGCCTCGCTGAAAAGCGCCTATGACGCGAAACGCGACATGCTGAAAGAGCTGCAGCAGGAAATGCAGGACATTGGCGTCCAGGCTGACAGCAGTGCAGAAGCGCGCGCGCGCGTTCGCCGTGACGAACTGTACACAGCACTCAGCCACAACCGTGCCCGCCGCAATCAGCTGGAGAAACAACTCACTTTCTGCGAAGCGGAGATGGATAACCTGCAGAAGCGACTGCGTCAGCTGGAGCGTCAATATCATCTGGTGCGGGAGCAGGTGGTCAGCGCCAAAGCGGGCTGGTGTACCGTACTGCGTCTGGTGAAAGAGAATGGCGTTGAGCGTCGTCTGCATCGCCGTGAACTGGCCTACCTGAGCGGCGATGAACTGCGCTCGATGTCGGATAAAGCATTGGGTGCGCTGCGTCTGGCGGTAGCGGATAACGAACATCTGCGCGACGTGCTGCGGTTGTCGGAAGATCCAAAACGTCCGGAACGTAAGATTCAGTTCTTTATTGCGGTTTATCAGCATCTGCGTGAGCGTATCCGTCAGGATATTATTCGTACTGACGATCCGGTCGAAGCGATTGAGCAGATGGAAATCGAACTGAACCGTCTGACCGAAGAGCTGACGGCACGTGAGCAGATGCTGGCGATCAGTTCGCGCAGTGCGGCCAATATCATCCGTAAAACAATCCAGCGCGAACAGAATCGCATCCGTCAGCTCAACCAGGGCTTGCAGACCGTCAGCTTTGGTCAGGTGCACAGCGTGCGGCTCAACGTGAATGTGCGTGAAACGCATGCCATGCTGCTGGACACACTGTCGGAGGAGCACGAGCAGCATCAGGATCTGTTTAACAGTAATCGCCTGACCTTCTCCGAAGCGCTGGCGAAGCTTTATCAGCGTCTTAATCCGCACATCGACATGGGGCAGCGTACGCCGCAGACCATCGGCGAGGAGCTGCTGGACTACCGCAACTATCTGGAGATGGAAGTGGAAGTTAACCGGGGTTCTGATGGCTGGCTGCGCGCAGAGAGCGGTGCGCTCTCAACCGGTGAAGCGATCGGTACTGGTATGTCCATTCTGGTGATGGTGGTGCAGAGCTGGGAAGAGGAGTCCCGTCGTCTGCGCGGCAAAGACATTTCGCCATGCCGACTGCTGTTCCTTGATGAAGCGGCCCGTCTGGATGCCCGCTCCATCGCCACGCTGTTTGAACTGTGTGAACGACTGGAGATGCAACTGGTTATTGCCGCGCCAGAGAACATCAGCCCTGAGAAAGGCACGACCTACAAACTGGTGCGTAAAGTGTTTAATAACACCGAGCATGTGCATGTGGTTGGCCTGCGTGGTTTTGCTGCGGATCCTTCGCCGGTGCGTGCGGGAAGCGAAGCCGATGCATTGCCCGATTTAACGGCTGAAAAATCACAGGCGGAAACGTAGTCAAAAACTGAACCATTCGTTAATCTGGTTACGGCATTTGTCGCATGAGGCAAATGCCGTTTTTGTTTGTATACTCACATGATGAGTCACAGCGCGGTCGCAGCGGATACAGGGAACGCTGCGAAGTTGAAAAATAAGGAGGCAGGGATGTTGCGGGTAAAAAAATTACATCATCATCGCGTTGTATCATTGCTGGCGCTGGCGCTATCCGTTGTTCCATTTACGCTACCGCAGGCTGCTGTCATCGCCGCTTTGTCTGGAACTAGCCAGGCGGCCATCTCCGTATCCGACAGTCAGCAGCGCATTCGGCAGGCGTTCTCCAGCGCCGACCAGCCATTTTATCTGGGACCGCTGGCAACGCTTTATGCATCCCGTCATATGCAACCGCTCTGGCAGGATCCTCAGGCGGTGCAAAAATTTCAGCAGCAGCTGGCAGAAGTGGCGCTGTCTGGCGTTCAGCCGCAGTTCACGCGCTGGATTGAGCGTCTGACCAACCCCGCCATTACCGGCTTTGCCCGGGATATTGCGTTGTCTGATGCGATGCTGGGTTATCTGCAATTTGTGTCGAATGTGCCGACGCAGGGTGAAACCTGGCTCTACAGCAATATTCCCTACAGGCTGACCCAGCCCTCCGTGGCGGTGGTTAATCAGTGGCAGAATGCGGTCAATGCCGGTTCTGACAATGCATTTATTGCCTCCTTACAGCCGCAGCATCCACAGTATCAGCCCATGCATGCTGCGCTTATCACCCTGCTTAGCGATAAGCAGCCCTGGCCGCAGCTGAAAAGCAGTGAAACACTGCGTCCGGGCCAGGTCAGTGATGACGTGCCTGCGCTACGCGAAATTTTGCAGCGCAGCGGCATGTTAACGGCGCAGGTTAACGCGCCGGCACCCAATGACGATGCGGTACCCGTTGCCGCCTCGCCAGTAACGCACAGCGATCAGCCTGTTGCAGTCAGTCCTTCTGCCGCGCCAGTCAGCAATCTGCTTACCCCATCACCACAATCACCGGGTAACGTACAGAGTCAGACGCTGGAAGGAAATACCGCCAATATTTATGATGAGACGCTGGTGGCGGCGGTGAAGCGTTTCCAGCAGTGGCAGGGACTGGATGGTGATGGGGCTATCGGTGCCAGAACCCGTCAGTGGCTTAACGTCTCTCCGCAGATGCGTGCGTCGTTACTCGCGCTGAACATTCAGCGTCTCCGCCTGCTGCCGGACGATATGCATAACGGCATCATGGTGAACATCGCCAACTACTCGCTGATTTATTACAACAACGGCAATAAGATCCTCTCATCGCGCGTCATCGTCGGACGTCCGGACCGTAAAACGCCGTTGATGCGCAGCGCACTCAATAATGTGGTGCTGAATCCGCCGTGGAATGTACCAACAACACTGGTGCGAAAAGATATTATTCCAAAAGTGAAGCTGGATCCGACCTATCTTTATAAGCATGGTTATACCCTGCTGTCGGGCTGGAGTGCTGATGCTGAAGTGATTGATCCCAGCATGATCGACTGGCGTATGGTCACCGCCTCATCATTCCCTTATCGCCTGATTCAGGCACCGGGGGAGGCGAATGCGCTGGGCCGTTATAAATTTAATATGCCAAGCTCAGATGCGATCTACCTGCATGACACGCCAAACCATAATCTGTTCCAGCGTGATATCCGCGCGCTCAGCTCCGGCTGTGTCCGGGTGAATAAAGCATCTGAACTGGCGGGATTATTACTGCAGGACGCGGGCTGGAACGATGCGCGTATTTCCAGCACGTTAAAAGAGGGCGACACCCGCTATGTTCCGATTCGCCATCGCATTCCAGTGAATCTCTATTATCTTACGGCGTGGGTCGCTGATGATGGCAAACCCCAGTTCCGCACAGATATTTACAATTATGATGACACCGCCCTTTCGGGCAGTCAGGCTCTCAGTCGGGCTGAGCAGTTACTGCTCTAGTGATTGATTTTAAATCGTTAGCAGCGTCCCGGTCATTTACACTAATATTTTCAAATGGCGATCCTTCCGGGGATCGCCTCACAAACCATGGGCAGATGGGTTGACGCTTCTCTGAGAGAAAGTTATGGTTCGGCCTGTGCGCTTTTTGCACATTTCTCGGGCTTCATTCTCAGGTAAATCGTTACATGTCTACTATTGATTCTTCTCGTCGCAAACTACTGCTGTGTGGTAGTGCCGCCGCCGGACTGGCTTTATTGCCTGCTTCCGCAAGGGCCTCGCTTTCTACGTCTCGTCCGCGTGTATTGATGCTTAATAATCTTCACACCGGTGAAACCCTTAAAACTGAGTTTTTTAATGGTAAGAGTTACGACAAGGATGAGTTGTCACGATTAAATCACTTTTTCCGGGACTATCGCGCCAATAAAGTGAAAAGCATCGATCCGCACCTGTTTGATCAGATTTTTCGCCTGCAGGCGCTGCTGGGTATGCGTAAACCGATTCAGCTGGTGTCCGGCTATCGCTCACTGGCAACCAACAACATGCTACGTGAGAGTGGTCCAGGTGTGGCAAAGCACAGCTACCACACCAAGGGTCAGGCGATGGATTTTCATATCGAAGGCGTTTCGCTCGCCAATGTACGCAAAGCGGCGTTATCTCTGCGCGCAGGTGGTGTAGGATATTATCCCCGCAGTAACTTTGTACATATTGATACCGGGCCGATCAGGCACTGGTAACGACACCGGCAACGCTGCGTGAGCCGGTCATGGAGCGTTATGAATTACCACATTATTCCTGTTACAGCGTTTGCCCAGAACTGCTCAGTGATCTGGTGCGACTCCACGCGCGAAGCCGCGCTGGTCGATCCCGGCGGCGATGCCGAACTTGTCAAACAAACGCTGGAACAACTCGGACTTAAACCTGCTCAGATTCTGCTGACGCATGGACATCTTGATCACGTCGGGGCTGCCGTTGAACTGGCTGCCTTCTGGCAGATTCCGATTATCGGCCCGCAAAAGCGCGATGCTTTCTGGCTGGAAGCGCTACCTACCCAGAGCCGGATGTTCGGCCTGGACGAGTGCGCACCTTTTACCCCCGATCGCTGGCTTGAAGAGGGGGAGAGCGTTCAGGTAGGGTTGATCACGCTCGAAGTCCTGCACTGTCCGGGACATTCACCTGGCCACGTGGTCTTCTTTGACCGTCAGGGACGATTGCTGATTTCAGGCGACGTTATCTTTAATGGCGGGGTGGGACGCACAGACTTCCCGCAGGGCGATCATCAGCAGCTTATCAATGCTATCCGCACAAAATTACTGCCGCTGGGCGATGATGTGACGTTTCTGCCCGGTCACGGTCCGATTTCTACGCTGGGACATGAGCGCGTGAGTAACCCTTTTCTGCAGTAAAAATCAGCGATCTTTCCTGCAATAAAAAATGGGCCATCAGGCCCATTTTTGTTTCGTCGTCAGCGTTACAGCACCGCGACAATCGCTTCGCACAGTGCCGACATATTGTCTGGCGTCATGCCTGCCACATTCACCCGGCCTGAGTTAACGGCATAGACACCGAACTCTTCACGCAGGCGAATTACCTGGTCTTTGGTTAAGCCACTGAACGAGAACATACCGTTTTGCTTAATAATAAAGCTGAAGTCACGCTGAGCGCCTTTCTCTGCAAGGGTGTTCACAAACAGCTGACGCATGCGCTGAATGCGCTGGCGCATATCTGACAGCTCCTGCTCCCAGATGGTTCGCAGTGTATCGTTGCCCAGAATAGTGGCGACGATAGCGGCACCATGCGCCGGCGGATTGGAGTAGTTAGCGCGGATGGTGTATTTCACCTGACTGAACGCCGTATCTGCCACGCTGGCTTCAGCCGCCACCACGGTGATGGCACCGACACGCTCGTTATACAGACCAAAGTTCTTGGAGTAGGAGCTGGCGACGATCAGTTCCTGATGCGAGGCGGCAAAAATGCGCAGGCCTTCTGCATCTTCATCCAGACCACGGGCAAAGCCCTGGTAGGCGAAGTCAAACAACGGCAGCCACCCATTGGCCTGTGACAATTCCGCCAGCTGTTGCCACTGCTCAGCGGTTGGGTCAATACCGGTCGGGTTATGGCAGCAGCCGTGGAACAGCACCACATCACCTGGCTGAACCTGCTGCAGCGACGTCAGCATGCCTTCAAAATCCAGCGTATGGTTTGCCGCGTCATAATAGTGGTATTCACAGACTTCAAGACCGGCCGCATTAAACACGTTGTTGTGGTTAGGCCAGCTCGGATTGCTGATCCAGACCCGCTTCACGGAGGTCTGCGTCGCGAGGAAATCTGCTGCCACACGTAACGCACCTGTGCCACCTGGCGTCTGCGCCGTACGGGCGCGGCCTGCCGTGATCAGCGGGCTTTGATTACCGAACAGCAGGACCTGTGTGCAGCGGGCGAAATCAGCCAGGCCATCAATGCTCAGATAGTTTTTGGTGGTTTCGTTTTCCAGCAGGTATTGCTCAGCTTTTTTAACACTGGTCAGCACCGGGGTCTTGCCGGTTTCGTCTTTGTAGACGCCGATACCCAGATTGATTTTTTCAGGTCGGTCATCAGCACGAAACAGATCGGCCAGCCCAAGAATAGGATCGGCGGGTGCAGCAGAGATCGATTCAAACATGTGTCAGGTCCATTAGCGTGAACGTTAGCGGAAAGAGCTGTCAGGTTAACGTCAGGCCAGGGAAATGCCAACCGTTTGCGAGACAAAATCATCAATTTTACTGTGTTCATTTCACGACGAGGAGAAGCTGAATTTCAGGCGAAGTAAAAAGCGGAGTATCGGGCAGATTTCAGGAATGACAGCCATAAAAAAACGGGGCTTAAGCCCCGTTTTTTAACACGTCGGAAGCAGGATTAGAACTGGTAAACCAGGCCTACTGCTACAGTGTCATCGGTGTTCAGACCCAGCGCGTTATTGTCATCCAGCTGGTTGATCTGATAATCCACGTAGGTAGACATGTTTTTGTTGAAGTAGTAAGTCGCGCCAACGTCGATGTATTTAATCAGGTCAGCATCGCCAACGCCTTCGATATCCTTGCCTTTAGACTGAACATAAGCAATGGATGGGCGCAGACCGAAGTCGAACTGATACTGTGCAACCAGTTCAATGTTCTGTGCTTTGTTAGCAGAAGCAGCGCTGGTGGTGTTGTTCAGACCAGTCACAACAGAGATTGGTGTAGAGTTACGGGTTTCACCGTACATCGCTGCCAGGTAAACATTATTTGCATCATATTTCAGAGCAGTTGCCCAGTTTTCAGCACGTTTGCCCTGGCCAACAACGTTACCATTGATATCGGTAGTGCCGTCTGCCTGAGAGTTTGTGCGATCGCTGCTGCTGTATGCGCCAACAACACCAACACCGATTGGTGAGGTATAGCTGGTTGATGCGCCCCAGCCGTCGCCGTTAGCACGACGCGTGTCGGTACGCTCGTTTTTACCCTGATACTGAAGTGCGAAGTCCCAGCCATCTACCAGACCAAAGAAGTTGGTGTTGCGGTAGGTCAGCAGGCCGGTGCTACGACCGTTCATGAAGTTATCTGAGTATCCTGAGTCGCCACCGAACTCTGGCAGCATATCGGTCCAGCCGATTGCATCATAAACCACACCGTAGTTACGGCCGTAGTCGATTGAGCCAGCGTCGCCGAATTTCAGACCGGCAAAGCCCAGACGGGTTTTGTTGCCGTTTTGTGCGTCAGAACCTTCAGAGTTATTCGCCTGAATGTTGTATTCCCACTGGCCGTAACCGGTCAGCTGGTCATTAATCTGGGTTTCGCCTTTAAAGCCGAAACGAACGTAAGATTTGTCGCCGTTGTTGCCGTCGCCATCTGAGCCATCGTTATCAGAAAAATAATGCAGGCCAACAGCTTTACCGTACAGGTCCAGTTTGTTGCCGTCTTTGTTATAGATTTCTGCAGCATTTGCTGCGCCGGCGGCTAACAGAGCAGGGATAACCACTGCAAGAATATTGCGCTTCATCATTATTCATTACCCTCATTGGAGTTATTTGTACACCTGCCACTGCCGTCAGGAAATCTTTACAGAACCCTTAACGAAGTTTGGTGTCTTCCTGTGTCTGCACGCATCTTTCCATCCCACCCGCCGTAATTCTAGCGCTTAAATGCTACTAAACTCGTAATCTTGTTTCAGCAGGAAAATATGTATTACAAAATGTAAAAAACACGGAACTTTGTGAGTGAACTCAAAATTTACAAAAATAAAAAAAGGCCGGCAGTGCCGACCTCGTTATATATATGAATTTCTTATATTTAATGCCGAAATCAGAAACTCGCGTTGCGTGGCGTTCGCGGGAAGGGGATAACATCCCTTACATTTTGTACGCCAGTGACATAGGCGATTAAACGTTCAAAGCCCAAACCAAATCCAGAATGTGGCACGGTACCGTAGCGACGCAGATCACGATACCACCAGTAATCTTCTTTATTCAGACCCATCTCTTCGAGTCGTGCATCCAGCACATCCAGACGCTCTTCACGCTGTGAACCACCGATGATCTCACCAATGCCAGGCGCCAGGACATCCATTGCCGCCACGGTTTTGCCATCGTCGTTCAGACGCATATAGAACGCTTTAATGTCTTTCGGATAGTTTTTCACCACCACTGGCGCTTTAAAATGTTTCTCTGCCAGGTAACGCTCATGCTCAGAAGAGAGGTCGATTCCCCAGGAAACCGGGTTTTCGAAGGTCTGACCGCAATTCATCAGGATTTCAACCGCGTCGGTGTAGTCGACCTGGGCAAAATCAGTGGTAATGAAACGCTGGAGGCGTTCTACAGCTTCTTTATCGACGCGCTCAGCGAAGAAGGCCATGTCATCGGCGCGCTCTTCCAGCACCGCATTGAACACATACTTCAGCATTGACTCGGCCAGTGCGGCGGCATCATCCAGTGTCGCAAACGCAATTTCCGGCTCCAGCATCCAGAATTCTGCCAGATGACGGCTGGTGTTGGAGTTCTCTGCGCGAAACGTCGGGCCAAAGGTGTAGATCTTCGACAGGGCGCTGGCATAGGTTTCACCGTTCAGCTGACCGGAAACGGTCAGGAAAGCTTCTTTGCCAAAGAAATCTTCGCTGAAATCGACTTTGCCCTGATCGTTGCGCGGCAGGTTTTCCATATCCAGCGTAGAGACACGGAACATTTCACCTGCACCTTCGGTGTCGGAGGCGGTAATCAGCGGGGTGGAGACCCAGAAATAGCCATTTTCATGGAAGAAGCGATGCAGTGCCTGCGCCAGGGTATGGCGAACGCGGGCCACTGCACCAATCAGGTTGGTGCGTGGACGCAGGTGCGCCACTTCACGCAGATACTCAATGCTGTGACGTTTCGCCGCCATCGGATAGCTGTCCGGATCTTCCACCCAGCCCACCACTTCCAGGCTGGTTGCCTGAATCTCAAACGCCTGGCCCTGACCCGGCGATGCCACCACTTTACCGGTGACGATAACGGAACAGCCGGTGGTCAGACGCAGCACTTCATCCTGATAATTATTCAGAGAATTATTGACGACAGCCTGAACGGGATTAAAGCAGGAGCCGTCATAGACAGCGATGAAGGAAAGACCGGCTTTGGAATCTCTTCGGGTACGCACCCAACCACGTACGGTGACTTCACTGTCAACCGCGACGCGACCGTGCAGTACGTCCGCTACAGGCACTACGCTCATAAATATCTCTCTATATAGAAGAAGTGAGTTAAAAGTTGCCCCATCCGGGGTTTTGCTATGTTACTTGCGAGTCTTCAGGAAACAAGCAAAATTCAGGGGGAATGCAGATTTATTACAGCAGAGGCGGGGCGCATCAACGCCCCGATAAGAAGAGGATTAACTCGCTTTTTTCACCAGCGGCAAATCAAAGGCTTTTCGCAGGGCTTTTACAAAGGCTTTATCCTGACAGATAGTTTTGCCGGGGCTGTCTGAGAGTTTTGCCACCGGTTTACCATTGCACTGCACCAGCTTGATAACGATATTCAGTGGCGTTACGCCCGGAATGTCGCAGGTCAGGCGGGTACCGATACCGAACACGACATTCGTCCGCTGGCCAAAGTGGCGGTATAACGCCAGGGCTTTGTCGAGGTTTAAGTTGTCAGAAAAGACCAGGTGTTTGCTTTGCGGATCGATACCCAGGCTCTGATAGTGGGCAAGGGCTTTCTCGCCCCATTCAACCGGATCGCCGGAGTCATGGCGCAGTCCCTGATAGCGACGGGCAAACAACGGACCGAAATCGCGCAGGAAGGCGTCCATGGCAATACAATCGGTCAGCGCAATGCCCAGTTGATCGTCATACTCATCGAGCCACGCCTGCAGCGCCGCGCGCTGGCTATTAGCAAGGACCGGGCTGATCTGCTGGAAGGCCTGGAACCACTCATGTGCCTGCGTCCCGACCGGCGTCAGTGACAGACGGCGCGCCAGATCATAGTTACTGGTGCCAATCAACCACGGGAAATCCTGTTTCAGCGTTGAGACGATCGACTGCTGCACATCCTGCGAGTAGCGACGACGGGTGCCGAAATCCATCAGGCGGAAGCGTGACATATCCAGGTCAGCTACCTGCGTCTTAAAGTCGCCGAGTTTCTGGTGTAAATGGTCAATTGCCTGCTGGGTGGTGACCTGCGGTGTGCGATGACGATGCACAATCTCGCTGATTAGCGCCAGCAGCGGCACCTCCCACATAATGACTTCCCGCCACGGCCCCTGAATACGGATATCCAGTTTGCCATGGTGATTGCGCACCTCAACCTGATCCGGGTTATAGCGGAACTGGCGTAACCAGCTGAGGTAATCCTGCTGGAAGAAGGGGAGGTGAGACAGCCAGGTCGCTTCATCATCAGTCAGCGCCAGGTGTTGCATAGCGGTTATCGCGTCACGAATTTCGTCAGCGTAGAGACCCAGCAGTTCGTCGCCGCGGCAGCGAAACTCCGCCGCCACCGTTACGTCATGATAGCGGTGGAAAACGGCCTGCTGCATATGGAGCTTATAGGCGTCCGTATCCAGCAGCGAGGTCAGTATCGGGGAAGCATGTCCTGTCATGGCGCGTTTCAGCATCCTGTTCGGTGGCGCAGAGCCCGGTGTTGTACACAGTCATAAAGACGCGAAAGTATAATTCACTATCTGAACCCGATCACAGCATATTTCAGTCGGGTGGGTCGAGGCCAATCTGTGCCTTTGTTAACAAACTGTAGCCATTTCACCTTTTAGGTGCATTGTGCGTGGCAAGCTTGTAGTAACAAGCTTAGACTTTGCCGGTAAACTTATAACAACGCGAGACGCAATATGACGCAACAGCCCCAAATCAAGTATCGCCACGATTATCGTGCGCCTGATTACACCATCACCGATATCGATTTAACCTTTGAACTGGATGCGTCCACCACCCGTGTTACGGCCATCAGCCAGGTTAAACGACTGGGCGACAGCCAGGCTGAGCTGCGACTGGACGGCGAAGCGTTAACGCTGATTGCGCTGGAGATCGACGGGCAACCCTGGACGGCTTACCGTGAAGAAGAGGGCGCACTGGTGATCGGCCAGCTGCCGGAAAGCTTCACCCTGAAAATCATCAATGATATTCATCCGGATCAGAACACCGCGCTGGAAGGGTTGTACAAATCGGGCGAGGCGCTCTGCACCCAATGTGAAGCTGAAGGCTTCCGCCATATTACCTGGTACCTCGATCGCCCGGATGTCCTGGCGCGCTTTACCACCACCATTTATGCCGACGGTGAACGCTATCCATTCCTGCTCTCCAACGGTAACCGCATTGACAGCGGCCGGGATGAGCAGGGCCGCAGCTGGGTGAAGTGGGAAGATCCGTTCCCGAAACCGTGTTACCTGTTTGCGCTGGTGGCAGGCGATTTCGATGTGTTGCGTGACAGTTTTACCACCCGTTCAGGCCGTGATGTGGCGCTGGAGATCTTCGTCGATCGCGGTAATCTCGACCGTGCTGACTGGGCGATGACCTCGCTGAAAAACAGCATGAAGTGGGATGAAGAGCGTTTCGGCCTGGAGTATGACCTCGACATCTTTATGATCGTGGCGGTGGACTTCTTCAACATGGGCGCGATGGAGAATAAAGGCCTGAACGTCTTCAACGCCAAATATGTACTGGCGAAAGCGGAAACGGCAACCGACAAAGATTACCTCGGTATTGAAGCCGTTATCGGCCACGAATATTTCCACAACTGGACCGGCAACCGCGTGACCTGCCGCGACTGGTTCCAGCTCAGCCTGAAAGAGGGACTGACCGTGTTCCGCGATCAGGAGTTCAGCTCTGATCTGGGTTCACGTGCCGTGAACCGCATCGATAATGTGCGTATCGTGCGTGGGGCACAGTTCGCCGAAGATGCCAGCCCAATGGCACACCCGATCCGTCCGGATCAGGTTATTGAGATGAACAACTTCTACACCCTGACGGTGTATGAGAAAGGGTCAGAAGTGATCCGTATGATGCATACCCTGCTGGGTGAAGAGAATTTCCAGAAAGGCATGAAGCTCTACTTTGATCGTCATGACGGCAGCGCCGCCACCTGTGATGACTTTGTCCAGGCGATGGAAGATGCCTCAAACGTCGATCTGTCGCAGTTCCGCCGCTGGTACAGCCAGTCCGGTACGCCGGTACTGACGGTGCGCGACGATTACAATCCGGAACTGGAGCAGTACACCCTACACGTCACGCAGCACACGCCAGCGACCGCCGATCAGAAAGAGAAGCTGCCCCTGCATATCCCGCTGGATATTGAACTTTATGACGGTGAAGGCAAGGTGATCCCGCTGCAGAACAACGGTCATCCGGTGCACCATGTGCTGAATGTCACCGAGGAGTTCCAGACCTTTATTTTCGATAACGTCTACTTCCAGCCGGTGCCGTCACTGCTGCGCGAATTCTCTGCGCCAGTGAAACTCGATTATAAATGGAGTGATGCGCAGCTCACCTTCCTGATGCGCCATGCCCGCAACGACTTCTCCCGCTGGGATGCGGCGCAGAGCCTGCTGGCGACCTACATCCGTCTGAACGTTGCACGCTATCAGCAGGGTCAGCATCTGTCGCTGCCGCTGCATGTCGCCGACGCCTTCCGTGCAGTATTACTGGATACCGACTGCGATCCGGCCCTGACGGCGCTGATCCTGACCCTGCCGTCGGAAAATGAGATTGCCGAGCTGTTCGATACCATCGATCCGCAGGCGATTGCGCTGGTGCGTGACGCTCTGCAACGCACGCTGGCCCGCGAACTGGCCGATGAGTTTTTTGCCATCTACAACGCCAATCAGCAGCCTGAATACCGCGTGGAGCATGATGCGATTGGTCAGCGCAGCCTGAAAAATACCTGCCTGACCTATCTTGCCTTTAGCGATGCGCAGCTGGCAGACAAGCTGGTACAGACGCAGTACCACCAGGCGACCAACATGACGGATGCGCTGGCGGCGCTTTCCGCGGCTGTGGCGGCTCAGTTGCCGTGCCGTGATGCGCTGCTGGCGGCCTACGATGAGCGCTGGCATCAGGATGGTCTGGTGATGGACAAATGGTTTGTTCTGCAGGCCACCAGTCCGGCTGCCAACGTGATGCGCAATGTGCGTCAGCTTCTGACTCATCGCTCCTTTACCATGAGTAACCCGAACCGCGTTCGCTCGCTGGTGGGGGCCTTTGCCTCGGCTAACCCGGCCGCGTTCCATGCGAAAGATGGCAGCGGTTATAAGTTCCTGGTGGAGATGCTTACCGACCTGAACACCCGTAATCCGCAGGTCGCGGCGCGAATGGTAGAACCGCTGATTCGTCTGAAACGTTATGACGAAGACCGTCAGGCGATGATGCGCCAGGCGCTTGAGCAGTTGCTGCAGCTGGATAAGCTCTCTGGCGATCTTTACGAGAAAATTACCCGGGCACTGAACGCCTGATGACCCGTCCTGGCATAGGTTGACACGCTATGCTGTTAAAACGCCTGATGCACTGCATCAGGCGTTTTTTATTTCAGCGCTGTTGCGCGTAACGGACGGGCTGCGGGCGTTCCGTGCGCTGCATCACCCGATCCAGTACCTCCGCTTCCAGTTCGGCCAGCCGCGCAGATCCACGACGCCGCGGACGGGGCAGGTCCACCAGCAGATCCAGACCGATCTCGCCCTCTTCAATCAACAGCACGCGATCCGCCATTGCCACCGCTTCACTGACATCATGTGTGACCAGCAACACAGTAAAATGATGCTGTTGCCACAGTGACTCAATCAATCCCTGCATTTCAATGCGCGTCAGGGCATCCAGTGCGCCCAGCGGTTCATCCAGCAGCAGCAAACCCGGTCGATGGATCAGCGCCCTGGCCAGTGCCACGCGCTGTTTCTGACCGCCAGAGAGTGCAGCCGGCCACTCACTGGCCCGATCGGCCAGTCCTACCGCCGCCAGGGCATCCATTGCCGCGCTGCGCCATTCGCGTCCGCGCAGGCCCAGACCGACGTTATCGATCACTTTTTTCCACGGCAGCAGTCGCGCATCCTGAAACATCAGGCGGGTATCTTCTCGCGCTGACTGCAGCGGCGCATTGCCCGCCAGCAGTTCACCGCTGGAACTCTGTTCAAGTCCCGCCAGCAGACGCAGCAGAGTGCTTTTGCCACAGCCGCTGCGACCCACTACCGCCACAAACTGACCTGAAGGAATATGCAGGTCGATCTTATTGAGTATGGTGCGACTGCCATACTGTTTGCTGACGCCGTTGACGCCAACCGGCGTACCGGTGTTGAGGCGGGCCGGTGAGAAAGTCTGGCTCATGCATTCTCCTCCTTCAGTTGGTAAGCGGGATGCCAGCGCAGCCAGACACGTTCCAGTAACAACGCGGCGACATCCGCCAGTTTGCCGAGCAGGGCGTAGAGAATAATGGCCACCACCACCACATCGGTCTGCAGGAATTCACGCGCATTCATTGCCAGATAGCCGATGCCAGAACTGGCGGAGATAGTCTCGGCGACAATCAGCGTCAGCCACATCAGACCCAGCGCGAACCGTACGCCGACCATAATATTGGGCAGCGCACCGGGCAGGATCACCTGAATAAACAGGCTCCAGCCGGAGAGGCCATAGCTGCGGGCCATCTCAACCAGCCCGCGATCAAGGTTGCGGATGCCATGATAAGTATTCAGGTAGATCGGAAACAGCGTGCCCAGCGCCACCAGAAAGATTTTGGCGGATTCATCAATGCCGAACCAGAGGATCACCAGCGGGATCAGTGCCAGATGCGGCACATTACGCAGCATCTGCAGCGAGGTATCCAGCAACCGCTCACCGGTTTTTGAGGTGCCCGTGATTAAGCCCAGCAGCAGGCCGAGAGATCCACCGATGCTGAAGCCGATCAGCGCCCGCCAACTGCTGATCGCCAGGTGCTGCCAGAGTTCACCGCTGGCGGTCAGCTGCCAGAAGGTGGTCACGATCTTCTCCGGTGCCGGCAGAATGCGGTTTGATAACCAGCCGGTCTGTGAGGCTAGCTGCCACACCACGACCAGCAGCGTTGGCAGGAGCCAGGGTAGCAATGTATCAGCAAGGCGTTTTCGGGTTCTGGCCATCATGCTCTCCTCAGCCCCGGGCGACTTTTTTCTCAGGGGTAAAATCGTTGGCGACCGCTTCACCGTGCGCCTGAACCACCCGCGGCTGAGGCACCAGGGGAACCTGCAGATCCAGATGCGGGAACAGCAGTTCGCCAACGCGATACGCCTCTTCCAGATGCGGATACCCCGACAGGATAAAGGTCTCGATGCCCAGCGCTTCATACTCCCTGATACGTGCGGCAACCGTCGGACCATCGCCGACCAGCGCCGTACCGGCTCCGCTGCGCACCAGGCCCACGCCGGCCCACAGGTTCGGGCTGATTTCGAGCTTGTCGCGTCGACCGCCGTGCAGGGCGGCCATCCGGCGCTGACCCACAGAATCTGCCCGCTGGAACGCTGCCTGTGCTTTCGCGATAGTGGCGTCATCGACATTGGCAATCAGCCGGTCAGCGGCCTGCCAGGCTTCTTCATTTGTTTCACGCACAATCACATGCAGACGGATGCCGAAGCGTACGGTGCGTCCCTGAGCAGCGGCTTTTGCACGCACCTGGTCAATCTTCTCTTTGACCTGTGCAGGCGGCTCACCCCAGGTGAGATAAACATCGACCTGTTCGGCCGCCAGCTCCTGGGCCGGTTCAGAAGAGCCACCGAACCAGAGTGGCGGACGAGGCTGCTGCACCGGTTTAAACATCAGACGCGCGCCGCGAACCTTCACGTGCCTGCCTTCATAATCGACGGTTTCGCCTTCCAGCACCCGACGCCAGACACGGGTAAACTCGGCAGACTCTGCGTAACGCTCACGGTGATCCAGGAACACACCGTCGCCCGCCAGCTCTTCCGGATCGCCGCCGGTCACCAGATTGAACAGCGCGCGGCCATTGGAGAGCCGATCCAGAGTGGCAGCCTGACGCGCCGCCTGAGTCGGTGAAATCACGCCGGGGCGCAGCGCCACCAGGAAGCGCAGACGCTGAGTGACCGGAATCAGCGAGGCGGCAACCAGCCAGGCATCTTCGCATGAACGGCCGGTCGGGATTAATACGCCACCGAAGCCGAGGCGGTCGGCGGCCTGTGCCACCTGTTGCAGATAGGCGTGATCAACCGGTCGCGCCCCTTCGGCAGTACCAAGATAGTGGCCGTCGCCATGCGTTGGCAGAAACCAGAAAATGGATACGCTCATTATTGTTGCTCCTTATTGCGTTACGGTATGCGGTTGCCAGATGCGATCCTGAATCGTCACTTTTACGGGCAACAGATGATTGGCATAGAACAGGTCAGCGGTGCGCTGCTGAGCCGCAGCGGTTTCAGCGCTCACCGGTGAAATCCGGGTTGGTGGCCGATGGCTGAGATAGCTGGCGATAACCGGCGCAGGCAGACCCATTGCCTGCGCCAGCAGTGTGGTGCTCTGCTGACGCTGGCTGATTGTCAGCGCATCGGCCGCGCTAAAGGTATCGAGAACCTGCTGGATAAAGGCGCCATGGGCTTCGGCATAGCTGCGGGTCGCTAAATAGAATGAGCCAGTCAGATTAAGTGCGCTGCCATCAGTCAGCAGACGCGAATGACCCTGCAACAGCACCGAGGAGTAGTAGGGGTCCCAGATTGCCCAGGCATCAACATCTCCCTGCTGGAAGGCGGCGCGCGCATCGGCGGGTGTCAGATAAACCGGTGTAATATCTTTAAAACTCAGGCCCGCCTGCTGTAAGGCGCGAAGCAGTAAATTGTGCGAGCTGGAGCCTTTCTGGAACGCGACCTTTTTCCCTTTCAGATCTGCGACCTGTTTCAGAGGACTCTCTTTTGGGACCAGAATCACTTCTGCTTTGGGCTTTGGCGGCTCAGAGCCGACATAAAGCAGATCCGCGCCAGCGGCCTGGGCAAACAGTGGCGGAAGGTCACCGGTGCTGCCGAGGTCAATACTGTTGATGTTCAGCGCTTCCAGCATTTGTGGACCCGCCGGGAACTCGATCCACTTAATCTGAGTATGGGGAAAACGCTTCTCCAGTAACTGATGTGATTTTGCCAGCACCATGCTGACTGAACCTTTCTGATAGCCGATACGAATCTCAGCCGGATCGGATTCGGCGGCCTGAACCAGAGGGGCGATGAGTAAAAGGCCTGCCACCAGCCACTTTCCAACTATTTGCTTCATCGAACTCTTCCTTATACCGCTTGTGCAACGGGGTGGTGGTGACGGGTCAGCGCCAGCCAGAACGCAGTGACGGCTTCATCCAGACGCTGTGACAGTGAATCCTGTAAAACCGGCTGACGATCGTAGTGGGTAATCTGGCTGTCCTCGGCATAAACACCGTGCAGGATCTCCTGCGCCTTTAAGGCGTTAAGAACCGGTTTCAGGGCGTAATCCAGCGCCAGCATGTGGCCGACACTGCCGCCGCTGGCCAGCGGCAACACAACCTTGTGCTCGAGTGCACGTTCAGGTAGCAAATCGAGCAGGGTTTTCAGCGCGCCTGAAAAGGACGCCTTATAAACAGGTGTCGCCACAATCAGGCCATCAGCAGACGCGAGGTCTTTACGGAGGGCCAGGAGTGCGGGTGCATCAAAACGTGCATTGATCAGATCGTCAGGCTGAAAGTTGTGAATATTCCAGGGAATGACTTCAATGCCACGCGCTTCCAGCTTGTGCTGACACAGCGTCAGTAATGAAGTCGAGCGGGAAGGAAATCGTGGGCTGCCAGCCAGCGTAATAACGCGCATCATCACTCCTTATAACTAAAAGTTATTGATTATCTAAAGTTGAGAACTAATGGCTTCATACTGTCAGAGCTACGGAGTGGGCTTAAATGATTTATCCGGCAAAGTAAGGGTGAAAAATGCAAATAGAAGACGCCGCTGCAGAAGGGAACGCATAAGCTTCCGATAATTCTTAATTTAGGTTCCGGCAGGCGGTGAATTGATTAAGGAGTGTGATACGAGATGGTCAAAACGGGGGAGGGTGCTGAAAAAAATCGTTTTCGTCTGATTGCTTAATCAATCTTCCTGAGAGTCATACAGCGTTAAAGCGAAGCGGTGAGCATAACAGCCCCTCTGAGCGGCACAGAATCTGCCTGTCTGCGGAAGCCCCTGCCTGAAGCTAAGATTAATCGCAGAAAGAAAACTGCAATGAAAATGAAGTAATGGTGAAGTTATTCACTATTACAGATGTTCTCTTACACATTCCTGAACATGGTTACGTCTGCTTTGCCGGGCTATTTTAAATCGATCATCAACGGTTTTAACATTTACGCGGACTATAGATGCACTTTCATTAACAGTGATTTTCACAGGAAACGTTAAGATAATTTTTACGACTGGTCTTTATTCGCATTACCGGTTTAAGATAATCAGGCCAAATGAAAGCTATCATAATAATAGCGCATTACTCTTTTCGACGTTTCGCCTCTGGTCAGGACCTGCATCTGGCAGGTGACGCGTATTGTCTTTTTTCTAACAGCAGAGAATTGCCTATGTCTGACACTCTATTATCTGTAATTATTCCAACTTACAATGTTGAAAAATATATTGTGGAGTGCGTCGATTCATTATTACGTCAGGTTAAAGCGCCCAATGAAATACTCATTGTGAATGATGGTTCCACCGATGGAACATTAGCCTTACTTGAACAGAATTATGCGCATCTTCCTCAGGTGAAAATAATTACCACTGAAAATGGAGGCGCCGGTCAGGCCCGGGATGTGGGCATTGCACAGGCGAAGGGACAGTTTCTCTTTTTCTGTGATCCGGACGACGTCGTGGCGGACGGCCTGGTGGCCGAGCTGGCCAGGGTGGCGGAAACGCATCGTGAAACGGACCTGTTCTGTTTTAAATCGTGTGTATTCCGCGATGGTCAGATTGACATCACTTCACCAAAAGTGAGGCACGAACTCTTTGGCCAGCAAAAGCCACAGGAGGTCCTGCTGGCGCTGCTGCGTAATGGCAGCTATACCTCGGCGGCCTGGAGTTATGTCATCAGCAAACGCGTTATTGAGCAGCATAAATTGCGCTTTGTTAAACGTGTTCATGAAGACCACAATTTTACCCTTTCCTGTTTTATGAAAAGTCAGCAGGCCTGGGTCAGTCATCAGGTCTATTATAAACAGCGTATTCGCAACGGTTCACTGACCAACAGTACTAAAAGCAATGAGTTTTTCCATCAGCGCTATGACGCTTTTATGCATGCCTACAACACGTTAACCGGATCGATGGTTAAATCAGCATGGCGTGACACCCTGGAAAAAGCCTATTTAGTTCACTCGTTTCGTCTGATGATCTATTTATCACTCTACAATCGAACACCTGTTCCTGAATATGTGCTGAATGCTATTCGCTTTTTGGGACGTAATGTAAAAGCAGAGAGCTTTAAAGAGCGGTTATTGTTTAATCGTCCTGAACTGTTTATTGCGCTGCAGCATTACAAAGTCAAAAAAGAGTTGAAAAACGCGGCCTGATCACAAAAAACAGCCTGATTCTGAAAAATGTGAAGCGATATTGTTTATGCCTTAGCGAAATGAGAAGGTGAGACATGCAATGTGTATAAGGTTGTTGCGTCATGGCAAAAGTTCTTGATAAAAGTCTGATTATTAATATTTTCTCCCTGCTGGCCTATCGTGGTGCGTCGTTTCTTTTTCCGCTGGCGACGCTGCCCTATCTTGCCCGTGTTCTGGGTGTAGAGCAGATGGGTACGCTGGCACTGGCGATCGCCTGTGTGCTCTATTGCAGTACCATCTCTGACTGGGGATTCAATGTCTTTACCACCAAAGATATTGCTCACCATCGTGATGACAAAGAACGCGTCACTCAGCTTTTCTGGTCAACATTTAACGCCAAGCTGATGCTGCTGGTGGTGACCAGCGGCACGCTGCTGACCGCGACCTGGTTCAATCCTGCCTGGCATCCGTTGTTCTTTATCATCCTGGCGAACTGCACCACGCTGATAGGCTCGTTGTTTTCATTTGGCTGGCTGATGCAGGGCTTTGAGAAGTTGGGTAAGACGGCAATGATCGCTACCTTCGGGAACTTCTGTGCGATTCCGCTAACGTTTTTACTGGTGAAATCCCCGCAGGATACCTGGCTGGCTGCCCTGATCCCTGGCACTGTCTCGATCATCAGTGCAGCGATTACGCTGAAGTTTGTGCTGGAGATGAAGGTCATTGGCCGTTATCGCTTTGAGCCCCGTGAAATCAAACAGCGCATCACCGACAGCATGGATGTCTTTATCGCCATTGCCGGTGCCAATCTGTTCAACAGCGTCAACGTCGTGATTCTCGCTTCCTTTACCTCCACCTATATGGTGGGTATCTATAACGGTGCGGATCGTCTGCGTAAAGCCGCTAACTCTGTGCCAGAGCAGATTGGCAGCGCCTTCTTCCCGCGCGTCAGTCATCTGTTTGGCCGGGATAAACGGGCTGCCATTGCAGCGACGCGCAAAAGCCTGCTGCTGTCGTTTTCCCTGAGTCTGTCGATTGTGATCTTTACCTGGTTCTTTGCTGACCTGGTGGTTTCAATCTTACTGGGTAAGGACTTTATTCCGTCGGCGGATGTGCTGCGTGTCTTTGTGCTCTGCTTCCTGTTTGGCAACATTGCTTATCCGGCCGGATTACAGATTCTGATTCCACATGGTTTAGCGCGTCAGCGTATGTGGGTGATGATGGCCGCGGGTGTGATTAACGTGCCGCTGTGCTGTTTCCTGGCGTGGAAGTTTGGTGCGATCGGGGCCGCATGGTCGATGGTCGGGGCAGAAGCGTTCGTCTGCATCGGTATTTTTGGCATCATGCAGCGTCACGGGATCCTGCGGGAATATCTGTTCCCCTCGCAGGTGGAAAATCACCCCGTAAACGATTCCGCTGCGTAAGATCAAGGGATTTTCAGTTAACTTCCCACCACCCCGCAGTTCGATTTACTTTTGCGCCAGAGCACTTTACCATTCTGGCGCACATTTTCCCGTGCACCGACTTCCACGATCGCTTCCGTCCTTCAGGAGAGTGCATGTTTTATCCTATCGTCCGACCGGCGCTGTTTAAACTCGACCCCGAACGCGCACACGAACTCACCTTTCAGCAACTACGCTTTATGAGCGGCACGCCACTTGAGATGTTCTATCGCCAGACTCTGCCGTCGCGTCCGGTTACCTGTATGGGACTGACCTTTAAGAACGCCCTGGGCCTGGCCGCCGGGCTGGATAAGAACGCAGAGTGTATTGATGCGTTTGCCGCGATGGGCTTTGGTTTTGTTGAAGTCGGTACCGTCACGCCGCGCCCTCAGGCGGGTAATGATAAGCCACGCATGTTTCGGCTGGTGGAAGCAGGCGGAATTATCAATCGGATGGGATTTAATAATCTGGGTGTCGATCATCTGGTTGAAAACGTGAAAAAAGCGCGTTTTAACGGCGTGCTGGGAATCAATATCGGTAAAAATAAAGATACGCCAGTCGAGCAGGGCAAAGATGATTATCTGATCTGCATGGAGAAGGTCTATGCCCACGCCGGTTATATCGCCATCAATATTTCCTCCCCTAACACGCCAGGTTTGCGTTCGCTGCAATATGGCGAGGCGCTGGATGATCTGCTCTCCTCAATCAAACAAAAACAAAAAGAGCTGGAACAGCGTCACCTTAAATATGTTCCGCTGGCCGTGAAAATTGCGCCCGATCTCTCGGAAGAGGAGTTAATTCAGGTCGCAGACAGTTTAATTCGTCATCAGATTGATGGTGTTATTGCCTGCAATACCACCCTCGATCGTTCGCTGGTTAGTGGACTCAAATATGCTGAGGAAGCAGGCGGATTAAGTGGCCGGCCAGTTCAGTCCCGGAGCACAGCGGTTATCCAGCGCCTCTCTCAGGAACTGCAGGGACGCCTGCCGATTATTGGCGTTGGTGGCATTGATTCTTTAACGGCCGCACGTGAAAAAATCGCCGCCGGGGCAACATTAGTTCAGATTTATTCAGGTTTTATTTATCAGGGACCGGGCTTAATTAAAGATATCGTTACCAATATCTAAGACAATTCTCACAATGACGGGCCGGGGGCTTTATTTATCCCCTCGGCTCGTTTATATTTTGTCCTGTTGCACGCTTTTTCAGCTTTTCCTTATGTTTCTTTTTCGCTGAATTCTGCGTGATTTTTGGCGCAGCGGTAAATACAGGGCACACGATGAAAATTAAACCCGATGATAACTGGCGTTGGTATTTTGACAGCAGCCACGATCGAATGATGCTCGACCTGGCCGACGGTATGCTGTTTCGTTCCCGCTATTCCCGCAAAATGCTCACGCCGGACGCTTTCGCTGAATCGGGCTTTTGTGTCGATGACGCTGCTCTTTATTACACGTTTGAAGAGACCTGCCGTCATTGCAAACTCAGTGGCAGTCACCGTGCTGAGTTGGTGTTAAACGCACTGGTCGCTGCCCGCTTTCTCAAACCCCTGATGCCTAAAAGCTGGCATTTCACCTCATATGCCCCGGCCATGCAGCCTCGTCCTGGCGAAATGGTACAGGTTACGCTGGCTGAAGAGGGAACACAGGCACGTCTGCTGGTGGTTGAAAGTGGTGATAATGCGGCGCTCTGTCTGCTGGCGCAGCAAGGTCTCACGCTGGCGGGAAAAAACATGGTGCTCGGCGATGCCATCAAAGTGATGAACGATCGCCTGCAGCCCTGGCATGAGGACGTTGCTGCACCTTTCGCCCGCGCTGTCTGATCATCTCAGTTCAACATCGCCCGCCGGAATACAGCTACAGCTTAACAGTGTGCCGTCCTGACGCAGGGCACTCTGTTTCAGCGCCTTCACCTCACCTGCGACCAGATTCAGCTTGCAACTGCCACAGAGACCTGCACGACAGGAATAGGGTATGCGAAAGCCCTGCATCTCCAGTTGATCCAGTAACACCTGCTGATTATCCCCGGTGAATGTCTGACCCTGATAAGTAATGTTCACGGTTTCAGGCGCCTGTTTTTCTGGTTTCAACGTTTCAACCACTTCACCCGCCCCATACCTGCGCGATGCATGACGTTTCAGGACAATCATTTCATCACCCGCACGCACCACGCCGCTGCTACGCGCCACTAAGTTCAGGCCGAAATCGATGTCACCACTGCCATCCTGAGCGGTACGAAAAGTCTGCAACGTCGCCAGCGGATGACCGGTGGGATGCTTAACGCCGGTCTCGGTGCTGACCGTGGTGAGCACACAGCGACTGCAGGGCTTTGGCACCTCGAATATCACGTCGCCAATCTGAATTTCTGCCCAGCTATCTTCATCCCATGCGGCAGCACCGCTGACGACCAGATTCGGACGAAACTGTTCGGCTCGGACGCTGGCCGGGCAGCGTTGTTGCAGATCATGCAGCGACGCGTTGTTGATCAGCAAAAACGGAAAGCCATCGGCAAAGCTAAGCGGAATATGATCAAACTTTTTGACCCGGCGGCTGGGTTGTGGCCCGACCCAGCGCAACTGAACGTCGCGCGGGAAGAACTGGCTCAGCCACTGATTTATCGCAAGGGGCGCTATGCGCGCGGTAAAATGATTACCCCAGACTTCGGTGGGATGATCCTGCTCATCGAAATCGCTGAAGCGGATCAGGGACTGACTCCCATCTGGCGCCGCCAACAGCAGGCCATCCGGCAGAATCGCGGGCGTAAAGCGCACCATCTCCGGGTGCTGGCGGGCGGTAATAAAGGTGCCATCAGGTTCGGTCACCATAAACAGACGATCAAACGCCAGTCCGCTGTCAGTGACCAGCGCGTGTGATAACGCTAATCCCCGCATCGACTTCACAGGATGAATAAATAAGCGGGAAAGCGTGATCATGGTGTTCTCCTTGAACCCGACGCGCGACACAAAAGAAGCTAACTTTATGACATAGGTCTCCGATTCGCTATAATGCGCGACAATTTTCTCAAGAGTTAAAAAGTGACGATATGAATTCTCTGTTTGCCAGCACGGCGCGTGGGCTCGAAGAGCTGTTAAAAAGTGAGCTGGACGCGCTGGGCGCGCAGGATTTGCAAGTGGTGCAGGGAGGCGTTCACTACGAAGCCGACGATCGCGCCATGTACCAAAGTCTGATGTGGAGTCGTTTAGCATCACGCATCCTGTTGCCGCTGGGAGAGTTTGGCGTCTACAGCGATCTTGATCTCTATCTGGGTGTACAGAGCGTGGACTGGCCGACGATGTTCGGCAGCGACAAAACGTTTGTCGTGCATTTCAGCGGCACCAACGACTCGATTCGTAATAGCCAGTTTGGCGCGCTGAAAGTGAAAGATGCCATCGTGGACAGCTTTACCCGTCAAAACCTCGAGCGGCCGAATGTCGATCGTGAGCAGGCGGATATCCGTGTCAACGTCTGGCTGAATGACGATCGTGCCAGTATTGCGCTGGATCTCAGCGGCAGTTCGCTGCATCAGCGCGGCTATCGGCAGCAAACCGGTCAGGCACCGTTGAAAGAGACGCTGGCCGCAGCGATTGTGCTGCGTTCTGGCTGGGAGCCGACCACGCCGCTGATCGATCCGATGTGTGGTTCCGGTACGCTGCTGATTGAAGCCGCACTGATCGCCTGCGATCGCGCACCAGGCCTGCTGCGCAAGCACTGGGGCTTCACCGCCTGGAGCCAGTTTAATGCGGCTCTGTGGCAGGACGTGAAAGCCGAGGCGCAGGCGCGTGCCCGTGCGGGCACCGCCGCCACCCAGGCGCGCTTCTTTGGCTATGATAATAATGGCCGCGTGCTGGAGTGGGCGCAGGCGAATGCCCGTCGCGCAGGCGTTTATGAACTCTTTACCTTTGCTCAACAGGACCTGCTGAAGCTGACCAATCCGGTCGATCCGGCTGTGCATGGCACGGTGCTGAGCAATCCGCCTTACGGTGAACGTCTGGAGAGCGAACCCGCCCTCATTGCGCTGCACAGCCAGCTTGGACGTCTGATGAAGCAGCATTTTGGCGGCTGGAATTTGTCGCTGTTCAGCGCCTCGCCTGAACTGCTGAGCTGCCTGCAACTGCGTGCCGACCGCCAGTTCAAAGCGAAAAACGGTCCGCTGGATTGCGTTCAGAAAAATTATCAGCTGGCGGTCAACAGCCATGAAAGCGCCGGTCAGATTGCGGAAGATTACGCGAACCGTCTGCGTAAAAATGTGAAAAAGCTGGAGAAGTGGGCGCGTCAGGAAG
Source organism: Pantoea sp. MHSD4 (assembly GCF_021043305.1). Taxonomy (NCBI): domain Bacteria; kingdom Pseudomonadati; phylum Pseudomonadota; class Gammaproteobacteria; order Enterobacterales; family Erwiniaceae; genus Pantoea; species Pantoea sp. MHSD4. Next base: position 564,380 of record NZ_JAJNDH010000002.1, read on the forward strand.
GCATTGAATGCTACCGCATTTATGACGCCGATCTGCCAGACTACAACGTCGCTGTCGATCGCTATGGCGACTGGGTGATTATCCAGGAATACGCGCCACCGAAAACGATCGATCCGAACAAAGCGCGTCAGCGCCTGTTCGATGTGATCAGCGCGACCCTGAGCGTACTGGAACTGCCTGCCGACCGTCTGATTATGAAAACGCGTGAGCGTCAGAAAGGCAAAGCGCAGTATCAGAAGCTCAGCGAAAAGGGCGACTATTTCGAAGTTAAAGAGTTTAATGCGCATTTCTGGGTGAATCTGACCGACTATCTCGATACCGGCCTGTTCCTCGATCACCGCATTGCCCGTAAAATGCTCGGCCAGATGAGCCAGGGCAAAGATTTCCTGAACCTGTTTGCCTATACCGGCACCGCCAGTGTGCATGCCGGTCTGGGTGGGGCGCGTTCAACCACCACGGTCGATATGTCGCGGACCTATCTGGAGTGGGCGGAGCGCAACCTGCGTCTTAACGGACTGACCGGGCGTCAGCACCGCCTGATGCAGGCAGACTGCCTGAGCTGGCTGAATGAGAGTGACGAGAATTTTGACCTGATCTTTATCGATCCGCCAACCTTCTCCAACTCAAAACGTATGGAAGAGAGCTTTGACGTTCAGCGCGATCATATGATGCTGATGCGTAACCTGAAGCGCCTGCTGCGACGCGGCGGCACCATCATGTTCTCCAATAACAAACGCGGTTTCAAAATGGACATGGATGGCCTGAAAGCACTGGGCCTGCAGGCGCAGGATATTACCCAGAAAACACAGTCGCAGGACTTCGCGCGTAACCGTCAAATTCACAACTGCTGGCTGATCACTCACGCCGGTAAGGAATAAGATTACATGTCATTAATCAGTATCCACGGCGCTTATCTCTCCTTCAGCGATGCGCCGCTGCTAGACAACACCGAACTGCACATTGAAGAGAACGAACGCGTCTGTCTGGTGGGCCGTAACGGTGCAGGTAAATCCACACTGATGAAAATCATCAACGGCGAACAGCCGCTGGATGATGGCCGCATTATTTATGAAACCGATCTGGTGGTTGCGCGTCTGCAACAGGATCCACCGCGTAACATCACCGGTTCGGTCTATGACTTCGTGGCTGAGGGCGTTGAAGAGCAGGCTGAGCATCTGAAAGCCTATCACGCCATTTCCCATGTGGTGATGGACGATCCAAGCGATAAAAACCTCAATGAGATGGCGCGTCTGCAGACTATTCTCGACCATCAGAATTTGTGGCAGCTGGAAAGTCGCATCCATGACGTGCTGGAGCAGATTGGTCTGCAGCCCGATACCGAACTGTCGTCGCTCTCTGGCGGCTGGCTGCGTAAAGCGGCGCTGGGCCGTGCGCTGGTCAGTAACCCGCGCGTGCTGATGCTGGATGAGCCAACCAACCACCTCGATATTAAAACCATCGACTGGCTGGAAACGTTCCTGAAGAACTTCACCGGCAGCATCATCTTTATTTCGCATGACCGTTCGTTTATCCGCAACATGGCGACACGTATCGTCGATCTCGACCGCGGCAAGCTGGTCTCCTGGCCGGGCAACTACGATCTCTATCTGGAAGGCAAAGAAGAAGCCTTGCGCGTTGAAGAGATGCAGAACGCAGAATTCGACCGCAAGCTTGCGCAGGAAGAGGTGTGGATCCGTCAGGGCATCAAAGCCCGTCGTACACGTAACGAAGGCCGTGTGCGTGCGCTGAAAGCGCTGCGTCGTGAGCATTCGGAACGTCGCGAAGTCATGGGCAAAGCCAACATGCAGGTGGGCGAAGCGTCCCGCTCCGGCAAAATTGTGTTTGAGCTGGAAAATGTCGACTACGCGGTCGACGGCAAAGTGCTGGTGAAGGATTTCTCAACCCAGGTTCAGCGTGGCGACAAAATTGCGCTGATTGGACCGAACGGTTGCGGTAAAACCACCTTACTGCGTCTGATGCTGCAGCAATTAAAAGCGGATCATGGCCGCGTGCATTCCGGCACCAAGCTGGAAGTGGCCTACTTTGACCAGCATCGCGCTGAACTGGATCCGGATCGCACCGTGATGGACAACCTGGCCGAAGGCAAGCAGGAAGTGCTGGTTAACGGCAAACCGCGCCACGTGCTGGGCTATCTGCAGGACTTCCTGTTCCATCCTAAACGTGCCATGACGCCGGTGCGCGCACTTTCGGGTGGTGAACGTAACCGCCTGTTGCTGGCGCGTCTGTTCCTGCGTCCCAGCAACCTGATGATTCTGGATGAACCAACCAACGACCTCGACGTCGAAACGCTGGAGCTGCTGGAGGAGCTGATTGATGGTTATCAGGGCACTGTCTTACTGGTCAGTCACGATCGTCAGTTCGTCGACAATACCGTCACTGAGTGCTGGATTTTTGAAGGTAACGGCGAAATCGGCACCTTTGTAGGCGGTTATCACGATGCTCAGCAGCAGCGCGCCGCCTACCGTCAGCACAGAGCTGCCACACCCGCAAAAGCGACGGCTAATACCGCTAAGCCTGCCGCAGAGAAGAGTGATGCGAAGCGTAACGTAAATAAACTCAGCTACAACCTGGCGCGAGAGCTGGAACAGTTGCCGCAAAAACTGGAGCAGCTGGAGGCGCGCATCGGCGAACTGCAGGCGAAGATGAGTCACCCGGACTTCTTCAGTCAGGCACACGATCAGACACAGCCGGTGCTGGATAATCTGGCGCAGGCTGAGCAGGAGCTGGAAACCGCTTTTGCGCGCTGGGAAGAGCTTGAGTCACTGAAAAACGGCGCGTAGGGCAGGGCTAACGGATGTGTTCAGCAGTGAAAAGTAACGCGTGGATACTTTGTCCACAATGCGATTTAATGATTAAGCTGCCGGACATTCCCGTTGGCAGCCGTGCATCATGCCCGCGCTGCCACACCTCCCTGACGGCCAACTGGCACGAGCCGCGCAAACGACCGACGGGCTATGCGCTGGCAGCACTGTTTATGCTGCTGCTGGCGAATCTGTTTCCTTTTGTCTCAATGAAAGTTGCGGGGCTGACCAGCCAGATTACACTTTCGCAGATCCCCAAGGTCATGGTGACGGAAGATTACAGCAGCCTGGCGACGCTGTTCCTGCTCTTTGTGCAGGCGGTCCCGGCTTTCTGCATGATCACCATTATACTGCTGGTCAATCCGGTTCCTTTTCCAACCCGACTTAAAATTGGTCTGGCACGCATCCTGTTTCAGCTGCGTAACTGGGGCATGGCAGAAATTTTTATGGCGGGCGTGCTGGTCAGCTTCGTCAAACTGATGGCCTACGGTGAGATTGGCCTGGAGACCAGTTTCTGGCCGTGGGTGCTGTTTTGTCTGTTACAACTTCGGGCCTTTCAGTGCGTTGACCGGCGCGAGTTGTGGGAGAGTCTCTCCCCCCGACCCGCGCTACCTCATCTGCCCGAAGTGGGCATCAGTGGTTTAGAGCAGGGCCTGCGTTCCTGCCCATGCTGTACGGCCATTCTGCCTGAAGCTGAGCATACCTGTCCGCGCTGCGGCGTAACGGCGCAGGCGCGACGAAAGCACAGCCTGCAGTGGACGCTGGCGCTGTTGTTTACCTCCATACTGCTTTATATCCCCGCCAACCTGTTGCCGATCATGGTGACGGAAACCCTCGGCACAGCGTATCCCTCTAATATTATGGCGGGGGTGATTGTGCTGTGGGATGACGGTTCTTATCCGGTAGCGCTGGTGATTTTTATCGCCAGCATTATGGTGCCTACGCTAAAAATGCTGGCGATTGGCTGGCTCTGCTGGGATGCCAGCGGGCGCGGACGGCGTGACAGCCACAGGATGCACAAAATTTATGAAGTGGTTGAATTTGTTGGCCGCTGGTCAATGATTGACGTGTTTGTGATTGCCGTGCTCTCTGCGCTGGTGCGTATGGGGCAATTAATGAATGTTTATCCCGCGTGGGGGGCAGTACTGTTTGCGATGGTGGTGATTATCACCATGATTGCTGCCATGACCTTTGACCCGCGATTAACCTGGGATCGTGTACGCGAAAACAATATGAAGGAGTCGCGCCTTGACGGAAACTAACCACGGCCATGCAAAGGTGGAACAGATTAAGCGCTGGTCGCCGGTCTGGATTGTCCCCATCGTTACGCTGTTAATTGGCGGGTGGATCCTGTTCTACCATTTCAGCCATCAGGGGCCTGAAGTCACCTTAATCACCGAAAACGCCGAAGGCATTGTTGCGGGTAAAACCACAATTAAAAGTCGCAGCGTGGATGTCGGTATCGTGGAGAGCGCGGTGTTAAGCGACGATCTCCACCATGTAGAAATTAAGGCCCGTCTTAATGCGGGTATGGGAAAACTGCTGCATAAAGACAGTGTTTTCTGGGTAGTGAAACCGCAAATAGGACGTGAAGGCATCAGCGGGCTGGGAACGCTGCTGTCAGGTGCCTACATTGAATTACAGCCCGGCACCAAAAGTGAAGCGCCAGAACAGTTTAACCTGCTCGATGCCCCTCCTTTAGCGCCGCCAGATGCGAAAGGTATCCGCATTATTCTCGACAGCAAAAAAGCGGGTCAGCTTAATCCGGGCGATCCGGTGCTGTTCCGCGGCTATCGCGTCGGTACGGTTGAGACCAGCGTTTTTGATACTGATAAACGTATGATGACCTATCAGCTGTTTGTCGCTGCGCCTTACGACCGCCTGGTGACGACCAACGTGCGTTTCTGGAAGGACAGCGGTATCGCCGTGGATATGTCTGCCTCTGGCATGCGCGTAGAAATGGGTTCGCTCACGACGCTCTTCAGTGGTGGCGTCAGTTTTGATGTGCCGGATGGCTGGGAACTGGGTGAGCCTGCGCAGAACAAATCTGATTATCATCTGTTTGACGATCAGCGCAGTATTCAGGACTCACTTTATACCAACCATATTGATTACCTGATGTTCTTCACCGACTCGATTCGTGGTCTTCAGGCAGGCGCGCCGGTTGAGTTCCGGGGTATTCGTCTGGGTACCGTTTCTGAAGCGCCATTGATGAAAGCAGGCCTGGATCAGGCGCTGAATAATGATTACCGCGTACCGGTACTGATTCGTATTGAGCCGGATCGCTTTATCAGCCGGCTGGGTGAAAATTTCGATCTTGAACAGCATCTGCAGGATGGTAAGAAACGCGGTCTGCGTGCCACGCTGAAAACGGGCAACCTGCTGTCGGGCGCACTCTATGTCGATCTCGACTTCTATGACAATGCGCCAGCCTATAAAGGACCACAGAAAGTCTCTGGCTATGAAGTGATCCCAACGGTCAGTGGTGGCCTGAGCCAGATTCAGCAGAAGCTGATGGCGGCACTGGATAAAATCAACAGTCTTCCACTGAACGGCATGGTTAACGAAGCCACAGGTACACTGAAAGAGAGCCAGAAAACGATGCGTGATCTGCAGCGCACCATCGACAACATCAACAAAGTCACTGGCAGTCCGGCGATGAAAACGCTGCCGGAAGATCTGCAGCAGACATTGCGCGAGCTGAACCGCAGCATGAAGGGCCTGCAGCCAGGTTCGCCAGCTTACACCAAAGTGGTAGGCGATATGCAGCGACTGGATCAGGTACTGCGTGAACTTCAGCCGGTACTGAGAACGCTCAACAATAAGAGCAATGCGCTGGTATTTGAGGCGAAACCGGGACAGGATCCCCAGCCGAAGAGGGCGAAACAGTGAAGAAAGGATTGATACTTTGTGCCGCGCTGGTGTTAAGTGCGTGCAGTAGCAGCGTTGACAATACCTGGTATCAGCTGCCCTCCGGGGCGGCATCCATGCAGGTCAGCAGCAGCCAGCTGAATGAAGCGCAGCCGATGCTGTGGGTGCAGCAGGTGACGGTGCCGGATTATCTGGCAGGCAATGGACTGGTTTATCAGACCAGCGATGTCAAATATGTCATCGCCACAAATAATCTCTGGGCCAGTCCGCTCGATCAGCAGTTGCAGCAGACGCTGATCACTAACCTGAGCAAGGCGTTGCCAGGCCGGCTGGTGGCCGGTTCACCGTTAGGTGCGCAACACGATACGCTTAACGTGACGGTCACCGGCTTCCAGGGACGTTACGATGGCAAAGCGATCGTCAGTGGTGAATGGACGCTGGAACATCAGGGCCGTCTGACTAAGCAGGCGTTTAATCTGGTTCTGCCGCAAACCGAAGATGGCTATGATGCTATGGTCCGTACGCTGGCGGCGGGCTGGCAACTGACTGCGCAGAAGATTGCCAACAGTGTGGTTGCGTTAAATTAAGATTAATGTGAATAAATAAGCTAAGCCCCTGTCCGGTTGTCGTGATTTTTCGACGCCGGCCAGGGGCTTTTTTATTAGCTTAATCAGAGAGATGGTGTTGATGTGTGCATCACAAAACGCCGTTATTTTTACCGATTAAGGTCACATTTATGACACTGGCATGAAGATTGAGCATTGATCTTTGGATTCGCAGGAGGTAGAACATAAGGGTGGTTGAACATTAAATCACCACTTTTCTTTCCACCAGATTCCACAGACCTTACATGAGGGACACGGAGTATGAAGAGACAGAAACGAGACCGCCTCGAACGCGCCCATTCACGTGGTTATCAGGCAGGCATTACTGGACGCTCAAAAGAGATGTGTCCGTATCAGTTGATTGACGCTAAGTCTCACTGGTTGGGAGGTTGGCGACAAGCCATGGAGGACAGGTCGGTAGCTGCATAACCGGATGTCACTGAAAAGGGAATATAACCTCCGCCATGCGCGGAGGTTTTTGTTTCCGGAGGAAACGCTTAGAAAGCGGCGGTATCTTTAAACAGGCCGACTTTCAGATCGCTGGCGGTATAGATCAGATTACCGTCAACCAGCACTTCACCATCTGCCACGCCCATCACCAGTTTACGGTTGATCACGCGTTTGAAGTGAATGCGGTAAGTAACTTTCTTCGCTTCTGGCAACACCTGACCGGTGAATTTCACTTCACCCACGCCCAGTGCACGGCCTTTACCTTCGCCGCCCAGCCAGCCCAGATAGAAACCAACCAGCTGCCACATGGCATCCAGGCCCAGGCAGCCCGGCATCACCGGATCGCCAATGAAGTGGCAACCGAAGAACCAGAGATCGGGATTGATATCCAGCTCCGCTTCAACAAAGCCTTTGTCATATTTGCCGCCGTCTTCGGTCATTTTGACCACGCGGTCCATCATCAGCATGTTGCCGGATGGAAGCGGCGGACCATTTTCGCCAAACAGTTCACCACGACCTGACAGAATCAGATCTTCTTTGGTATAGGATTCGCGTTTATCTACCATGTTTTCAATAAGCCTTGTTTTAGTGAATCACGAATATTAGCGAACAGTTGTACGCTGAGCAAATCGGATTAACGGTGGTTAAACCAGTTAAGCCAGCGCAGCGCCCAGGGACGTTGCGGACCGTCCGGCTGGTTGAACAGGCTAATGCGTTCCTGGATGGTATTCAGCAGGCAATCACCCAGACCATCCTCGGTACTCCAGATTTTCCCCGTCAGCAGCGGCAGTGCTTCCTCGGCCTGGTCAATGGCCCAGATGTGGAAGCGACCCTGCTCAACCGCCGTGACAACAGCCTGATTCAGACTAAGATGACGCACATTGCAGGCAGGAATAATCACTCCCTGCTGGCCCGTCAGTTCTCGCTGATGGCAAATATCAAAGAAGCCTTCGATCTTCTCATTCAGCCCGCCCACAGGTTGCACGTTGCCGAATTGATCGACCGAGCCGGTGACAGCAATTTGCTGATTGATGGGCTGATTTGCCAATGCGCTTATTAAGGCACAGAGTTCAGCCAGCGAGGCGCTGTCACCATCCACTTCGGAATAAGATTGTTCAAACACCATTGAGGCCGAGAAGGGCAGTTGCTGATCAAGTTCCAGCTCGGCAGTGAGGTAAGCCTGCATAATCATCATACCTTTGGCATGGATATTCCCGCCCAGCTCCGCTTTGCGTTCGATATCCATGAACTCACCATCACCAGGATGGACTACGCAGGTAATGCGAGAAGTATCGCCCCAGGCGCGCGGGTGGCCAGGAAATTCCACCACTGACAGACCATTAATCTGACCGACAACTTCACCTTCAGTTTCAATCAGAATCTGCCGCAGCAGGATCTCATCACGCATCCGTTCATTGAGATAATTCTCGCGCCATAAGCGCGCTTCCAACGCATCACGTAGCGCTTCAGCATTGAGTTGTTCATCGCCCATCAGGGCTGACTCGCGCATCTGACGCTGGAGCCAGCGGGGACAAAGTGGCAGGGTATCCTGATCGCCGCTATAGCGAGCGCCTTCTTTAATCAGCTCGGGCCAGAAGTCCTCTTCCGGCAGGGGCAGCCCCGCCTGCTGTGCCAGTTCTGCGTTCCAGCGACACCAGGCAAGCATGTCATCCTCATCCAGAATCTGAATATTCTCTTCAAACTCAGTATAGATGGCCATTTCGTGTGCTTCAGGGTCGAGCTCCTGAAAATCTGCCAGCGTTTCACGTTCGCCACACAGGACCAGATTGAGGCTGAGTGGCAGAGGCGGAATAGAAACCGGCAGCGGCTGGCGTTCGTCCTGGGATGTCCACTCGACATAGCCCTGTTCAATACACTTTTTCAGGCGCAACCAGAGAATGGGCTGCGTCATCAGGCTTTGCAAGGAGAGCACCAGCGTGCCGCCGTTAGCGCGATGTATCAGGCCCGGCTCGAGCTGGATGCGATCTTTATACTGGCGCACGCAGCCAAACAACTGTTCCATCTCAATCCACTCAGCAAAGTGAATACCACCCTGACTGGTGAACGGGCGTTGCGGATCGGAGGGAGGCTGGAGCGTGACATTATCTGCCATGATATGGTAATCACCACCATACAGCGTGGTACTGTCGGCCATAACCCGTTGTGCGGCCTGGGCAATGAATGCCAGATAATCGCGATTCTCCTGGCTACGAACCAGCAGTAATGGGAACCCTTGCGTCTGATGGTGTAAATGCGCAAGTGCATTCAGCAAACGGGGCTGTACCGTTGCCAGAGCATCAGTTTCTTCATCAGCAATTCGGGAGAAAACGGATTGGTATTGCGCGCTATCCGGCTGTAAGGTCTGCCACGTAAGTTGGGTGCTGGTCAAAATAATCGCATTTGTCTGTATTAAGAAAAGCGAGATTATACAGGAATCACCCTTGTTAAGCACTGCAGACTTCCTGTTGAAGATGTGATGATGACAGCATGTTTTTCGTTGCTGCATCCGGGAAAAAAGCTGTTATTCTTAGTTCGTTACGTGATCACGATGAGATTCCGATGAAATACCAGCAACTCGAAAATCTTGAATGTGGATGGAAGTGGAAATACCTGGTGAAAAAACATCGGGAAGGTGAACTGATCACGCGTCACCTTGAATTAAGTGCGGCGCAGGCTGCAGTCGATAAGCTTCTGGCGATGGAAAATAATCCGGTCACGGTGAATGAATGGATCGCGGAACATATCCATTCTGATCTGGATAATCGGCTGAAACAGACTATCCGTGCCCGGCGAAAACGCCATTTCAATGCTGAACATCAGCACACCCGTAAAAAATCCATCGACCTTGAATATCTGGTCTGGCAACGACTGGCGGGACTGGCACAGCGGCGCGGCTGCACGCTTTCTGAAACAATTGTTCAGTTGATAGAAGATGCAGAACGTAAAGAGAAATATGCCACTCAGATGTCCAGCCTGAAACAGGATTTGCAGGCGATCCTGGGTAATTCAGGCTCTGAAAGCGAGTAACGTAACGGGAGCAATGTCATCCCTGAACGCCTGATGCCAGCTTTATTACTGGCATAAAAAAACCCCGCCTTGGCGGGGTTTTTTATGACATGTAAACTTAAGCCTGTGGCTGAGTTACAACGTCTTTGATGCCTTTAACATCGATTTCTACGCGACGATCCGGAGACAGGCAATCGATCAGGGCATTACGGCCTTTCACGCTGTCACAGGTATTGCCGGTAACTGGGTTAGATTTACCCATGCCACGTGCAGAGATCTTGTTAGAAGGGATACCTTTAGAGACCAGGTAATCTACGACTGACTGAGCACGTTTCTCAGACAGTTTCTGGTTGTACTGCTCTGAACCGATGCGGTCGGTGAAGCCCAGTACGACAACGGAACCATCTTTAGGATCCATTGAGCTCAGCTGGCTGTACAGCTGATCCAGAGCCTGCTGGCCTTCTGGCTTCAGGGTAGATTTGTTGAAGGTGAACAGAACGTCAGACTTCAGAGTGAAACGCTTGGTTTCAACAACTGGCGCTGGTGCTGGAGCCGGAGCTGGTGCCGGAGCAGCGACGTCATCCTGACCGAAGCGGTATGAAACGCCTACGCTCAGCATGCCATTGTCTGGACGAGCACCAACGGTCTGTGCATCACCGATGTTGTTAACCCACTGGTAATCCAGACGGGTAGCCCAGTTCTGAGTCAGCGCATATTCAACACCAACTGCAGCCAGCGGAGATACGCCGGTGTCGTGGTCGCTGATGCGGCCAGTAGTTGAGTTAGTCTGCGTTGCATCCGCACGCCATACCATGCCGCCCAGACGAGTATACACGTCCAGATCGTCATTAATTGGGTAGCTCAGTTTAGCAGCCAGCTGAACGCCCTGTGCTTTGAATGCGCCGTTAGTCACATTGCCTTTATTAGGCATGCGACCCAGCCAGTCATAGCCCATCTCGAAGCCCAGGTATGGGTTTGCCTGATAACCAACGAACGCACCTGCGCCCAGCTGGCTTTCATGAGTTGGACCGTCATTGTTCTCGTAACCGTGACCGTAGTAGCCAGTGTCGTGATACTGAGACCAGCCCAGTTTAGCACCGGTGTACCAGGTGTTATCTTTCGGAGCGGCCTGCGCTACGGTAGCGAAGCCAGCCAGTGCCACTGCAATTGCGATAGCTGTCTTTTTCATTTTGCGCCTCGTTATCATCCAAATAGGCAATGAGCAAAAAGGTTGCTCTTGGTTTAAATCCTTCGCCGGGTCAAAACGCTCGCTTATGACTCTACCGCAAAAAACGGAGGTTATTGAGCACCCTGGCGAGCTAAAGTCTACAACGAGATTGGAAACTTACAAGTATGATGTGAGGCGCTACTGTAAAAAAACAGCGGTTTATACACAATTTCTAACAATTAGGATGGTCGTAACGTCGCAGCAAAAAGCCCAAAAAACCTGCTAACCCATTGTCACAGCTCGAACTAACAGAATCAGTGGTTTAGCGACAACTGATAAGAATAATAGCCTGGGAAACTTCTTATTTTTACTTAATGAAACAAATCCGACTGAATTTTTATCGCACTTTGCGGTCTCAGAGGCGCTTCCGTTGTCCCACTGGCCCGCAAAATCAAACCCAGCGCTTCACCCTCAGCTGCCGCATTTTCAAGTTGACGACGCTCATTTTCATCAAGATCGTACGGAATCCATGCCAGAACAACGCTGTAATTTCCCGTACGCAACGCTTTAACCATCGCCTCAACCGCATTCAGACGTTCAGAATCGGCGATATGCATACTTTTATCTAATGGTAAGCCTGATTCCTGCAACCAGGTGCGGTTCAGTTTATGTGCGGGTGTTAACCACAACTGCCAGCGTGACTGCTGACTCAGTTGCTGTAATAACGGCAACAGCATCATCTGCATCATACCGGGCTGCTCGCTGTAACGTAACTCAGTAATTCCACCACCCTGCGTGGACGGAACAGAAGAGGACGCATAATGATGAGCATAGCGTGCATTATTAGGATGTTGTGTTCGCATAAGTTAATCACCAGCAGTGGACTGTATGAATATACAGTACTGTCATCCTGGATAAAGATCAACCCAAATTTCTGAAAACGCCTCGCAAAAACGCGACAAGATTAGTTGAAGCACTATTTATTCATTGAACACGCTGCCACTTTTTTTTATCTTCTAATTACCTGATACACAACGTAATTTACCAGATATTTCTTACATGGAGGTGGTGCAATGAAAAAGATTAATCCGGTTGTCGAGCGCTCCAGAGCGCACCTGGGCCCGTTGGGAACAATTGAGTCCCGGACCCAGTTTGGTGGCTATGCACTGGCTGTCGAAAGCGTGGTTTTCGCGTTAATTAATAAAGATGAACTCTACCTGCGGGCCAGTGAACCCTTGCGGGATTACATTACCGACCGTCCGCTCCAGCCCCTGATTTTTCGCAAACGGGGCAAGTCAGTGAAGCTTGATTACTTTCAGGTCGATGAAGCCTTATGGCGGGATCCTGACCATCTTCTGACGCTCTCCGCGGCCTCTTTAGAAACGGCACAGCGCGAGTTGCAGCACAGACAAGCCTCTCCGCGTTTGAAAGATCTGCCTAATCTCAGTGTACGCATGGAAGTCATGTTGTACGAGGCGGGCGTGATGAGTGTCAATCATCTTTACCAGATGGGAGCCAAACAGTGCTGGCTGAAGTTAAAAGCGATCAACCAGCACGTTGGATTTCAGACACTACTGGCGCTGCAGGGTGCGATTACGGGCCACCATGCGGCCGCACTGCCACTGGCCACCCGTGCCGAGCTGAATGCATGGTTTCAACGCACGCTTTTATCGAAACCAGACTTCAGAGGCGAAGAAGGCTAATCAGCAATAAGCGTGCGGCGCAGGCGAGCCACATCAGGCATTAAGGCTACCAGCAGTCCGAGTTGCTGAAGCACCAGCGGCGCACGCACATCCGCATCTGCGGCCAACTGGCTGATGCGATGAGCCAGTTGATGGCGCATTGTTTCAACATGCTCATCGCTGACTACGTCCGTCTGAAGCACATCCTCAACATAACAAACTGTATCATCCAGCAAGGTCAGCAGTTCTGGTGCCGTAATTTTGTCACGGTGCGCGCCGAGTGCAGAAATGTAACTCAGAAACGAGTGGTTTGAGCAAAGCAGCTGAAAAGCCGATTCGCGCAGTTTCTGACTGGTGCGACTTTCACTGCTCATGTTTGAAACCACGGATGCCAGCTCGGCATCTGCATTGTGTGCGTCACGGCGGGCAATGCGATAGGCGAGACGGTTATCCTTGCCCTGATGATACTGTTCCATGATCGCATCCAGATAGCGGCAGTTCGCTTTCAGGGTTCGTTCAGCCACCGCCGGCAACTGACGAAAGCGCCAGTCTGGCCAGATAAACGCCACAGCCAGCCAGGCCAGGCCACAGCCGAGTAAGGTGTCCACTACGCGTGGCAGGGCGACCTCAAAGCCTTCCCCTAACAGGTTAAAGCAGAGCAGAACCAGCAATGTGATAAACAGCGTGGCCTGCGCATACTGTACCTGCCTGAAAGCGAAGAACAGCACGCCGGAAATCACAATCAGGATTAACTGCCCTTCAATTGAGGGCACCAGCCATAAAACGGGCAGACCAATAGCAATGCCCGCCAGTGTTCCGCCGATACGTAAGGCCAGTCGCCGCTGCGTTGCGTTGTAGTTGGGCTGGCAGACAAACAGGCTGGTCAGCAAAATCCAGTATCCCCGCTCGAGTCCGGTGATCTTAATGAAGCCATAGCCGATACAGAGCACGACTGACATGCGAACTGCATGCCGGAATAGCGCCGATGAGGGAGAGAGATGACGGCTAAAGCGCAGCCTGATGTCACTCCAGCCACTTAATCCTTCGCGTGACAGCAGATTATCGCTGTGCTGAGGATCTTCACCGGCCAGCGTCTGTTCAGATTCGATGGAGGCAAGGTGGGCATCAATGGCGCGCAGATTGCGCAGCAGCCAGAAAAGGGCACGGGTATGCTCGGCCTCAGGCTCGCGCTGCTCCAGACGTTCAATTGCTTTTTGTAATCGTTCAAACGCGCGCTCAAATCGACTGTCATGCACCCATCTTTCACGCATCAGAATGCAGTGTGCCAGCTGGCGACAGGCTTGTGCCTGCATGTTAAGAAGACGCTGGAAGCGAAACAGAATTTCGTTATAGCGCCAGTCACCGCGCAGCAGATGATATTGCAAATGGGACGAGCTGGCCCGTTCATGAATGTCCTGCGCCACAAAATAGTAGTGCAGACTACGGCGGGTACCGCGTGATCCGCGATCGCCACGCAGTCGACTCTGCAGCGTAGTTTTGGTCAGGTTGAGCTGCGCCACTAACTGGCTGTTGACCATCGCCGCATCGATAAACGCGGCGTCATCCTGCTCGCCAGCATCCGGATCGAAGAGATTCCCTTTGGCATCAAGGTAACGCGCCAGTTGTGAAAAGCTGCCAGCCAGCTGTTCCTGCACCGGCCGGACCGGAAACATCAGATGACCCAGCAGCGTCAGCAGGTTGTACCACAGCGCGCCGACCAGCAGCAGCATCGGCTGCATATACCACTGACTGAACAGCCCGATGCCGAGCATGGTATAGACCGCAATCAGCAGCGCACCAAACGCGATAGTGGCGTAGCGCTGGCCCAGGGCACCCAGCAGAATAAAGCCCCATGTCGAGATCGCCAGCCCGACAATAAAGGCGAACGGATAGGGAAACAGGAGTTCTACTGAAACGGAGGCGATGCAGAAGCAAAGCAGGGTAATCAGCAGATTCTTCAGACGACCGGCCAGGCGATCATCAAGATCGGCCAGCGCAGCCGCGACCACCCCCAGCGTTAAGGGAATCGTCCACTCAATCTGATGCAGCCACCAGGGGATGGCAGCGCAGCCACTCAGCGCAAACAAAATCCGCAGCAGATAGCGCCACGTACTATTAAACAGATATTTTCGCCAGCCAGGCACTGCATCCGACATCATATTAATAGCGGCGGGCATTGGCTTCGCGCGCGGCGCGCGCCTCTTCCACGGACACCACGCGGCGTCCAACCGGCCAGAGGGCGATAGCGGCAATCTTAAAGTTCGCAATCCCTGTTGGAATACCGATGATGCTGATGCATTGCACAATCCCCACCGAGATATGTGAAAGGCAGAGCCACCAGCCAAAGAAAATCAGCCAGAAAATATTCAGGAAAGTTCCGCCGGTATTCAGAATATGACTCTTACTTTCAGGACGAAGCACATCGACATGCACCGCCTCGTTGCCAAACGGCAGCAGCGAGAGCTTTGTAATTTCCCAGCAGGAGCGGGTCAGTGGCAGGGTAAAAATCAGCACGACACTGATTAACGTGGCAAACAGCCAGCTCAGCGTGGTGAAAAAGCCACCCAGGACAAAATTAAGAATATTTAAAACGGTGCGCATGATCGTCTTTTCCTTTTGCATTCCGCAAGATGTGACGCCAAGTTTAGCTTGTTTTAAGGCTGGAGCGCTAAGGGTCTGACAGGTAAACTCCCCTTAATCCTGTTATCTGACGTTGGTGTCGGCGTGGAACTGAAAGCAACCTCGATGGGCAAACGACTTGCCCAGCATCCTTATAATCGTGTCCGCCTGATGGCGGCGGGCGTCGAAGTCAGTGGCGATAAGCACGAGTATCTGATCCCCTTTAACCAGTTACTGGATATTGCCTGCAAGCGTGGGCTGGTATGGGGCGAACTGGAATTTTTGCTGGCCGATGAAAAAGTGGTTCGGCTGCACGGAACGGAATGGCAGGAGACGCAGCGCTTTCACCACTATCTGATGCAGGCCTGGCAGAGCTGGAGTCTGGAGATGAGCGCAGTCTGCCGTGAGGTACTCCAGACGCTGCATGATGAAATCGAGACCTTTGGCGCGCAGGATCGCTGGCTCAACCGCCACGAACTGCAGGGGCTGAAAACAAAAATTCTCAAACAGTTCGATGCGTTGCCAATGCCTCTTATCCGCTTAAAAGAGTTTGCTGACTGCCGCGAGAACTGGGCGTTTTGTCAGCGCTGGCTGGATCAGGGTGACGCGGCCTTGCAGCAGCGAAACCGCGACTGGACGGCCGCTATGTTAAGCCGTTATCAGGCATTCTTTGCCAGCGTCGAGAGCACGCCACTGAATCAGTCGCAGTGTGAGGCGGTGGTCAACGGCGAAAATTCATTGCTGGTGCTGGCTGGCGCCGGTAGCGGTAAAACGTCAGTGCTGGTGGCCCGGGCAGGCTGGTTAATGCAGCGCAAGCTGGCCAGCGCCGATCAAATCCTGTTACTGGCATTTGGCCGCGAGGCTGCCAAAGAGATGAACGAGCGTATCCAGTCACGGCTCTCCGCGGATGACATCCAGGCGCGAACCTTCCATTCTCTGGCGCTGCATATTATTCGTGAAGGCAGCAATAAGCAGCCGGTTATCAGCAAGCTGGAGAGTGATGCGGATGCGCGTCGCGCGTTATTGATCCGGGAATGGCAGCAGCAGTGCCATGAGAAGAAAGCGATGGCAAACGGCTGGCGTCAGTGGCTGCGTGACGAACTGCATTGGGAATTACCGGAGGGGCCTTTCTGGGAGGACGACAGGCTGGCAAAGCGGCTGGCGTCACGACTGGAGCGCTGGCTCGGCCTGATGCGCATGCACGGAGGTGCACAGGCAGCTATGATCGCGGATGTGCCGGAAGAGGTCCGTGATCTCTTCAGTAAACGCATCAAACTGATGGCACCGTTGTTGAAAGCGTGGAAGAGTGCGTTGAAAGAGGAGGGCGCGGTCGACTTTTCGGGTCTGATTCATCAGGCAATAGCCGTTCTGGAAAAAGGGCGGTTTATCAGTCCGTGGAAACACATACTGGTGGATGAGTTCCAGGATATTTCACCTCAGCGTGCCGCCTTGCTCAGCGCACTCCGCCAGCAGAATAAGCGCACCGCCCTGTTTGCGGTTGGCGATGACTGGCAGGCTATCTATCGCTTCAGCGGCGCAGAGATGACGCTGACGACCGCATTCCATCACTATTTTGGTGAGGGTGATCGTTGCGTGCTCGACACCACCTACCGCTTTAACGATCGCATTGGCGATATTGCTAATCGTTTTATCCAGCAGAATCCTCAACAGCTGGCAAAACCACTGAATAGCGTCACCAAAGGCAATAAGAAATCGATTGCATTGCTGGCAGAGGATCAGCTGGACGCCCTGCTGAACAAGCTCAGTGGTTATGCGCAACCGGATGAGCGTATTCTGCTGCTGGCGCGCTATCACTATCTGCGGCCAGACATACTGGATAAAGCCCGAACCCGCTGGCCGAAACTCAATCTGGACTTTATGACGATCCACGCCAGCAAAGGCCAGCAGGCGGATTATGTCATTCTGCTGGGATTACAACAGGGCAAAGAGGGGTTCCCGGCGGAAGTCCGCGAGTCAGTTATTGAACAGGGCTTACTACCGCAGCCCGAACCTTTCCCGCATGCGGAGGAGCGCCGTCTGGCCTATGTGGCACTGACGCGAGCGCGTCAGCAGGTCTTTTTGCTGTTCGATAAAGCAGCGCCGTCACCGTTTGTCGATGACTTCCGCGAGCTCGGTGTGCCAGTACTGCGTAAAGCCTGAGTTATTTCAGGCGATCGGCCAGATAGCGCTGATAATCGGGAATCATAATCTCCAGGCTTTGCGCAAACAGCGGCGACTGAATAATAAAGTCCGCTGTGGAGCGATTTGTGGCAACCGGAATATTCCAGACGGTTGCCAGACGCAGCAGCGCTTTGACATCCGGATCGTGTGGCACGGCGTTAAGCGGATCCCAGAAAAAAATCAGTGCATCAATTTTTCCTTCTGAAATCAGCGCACCCACCTGCTGATCACCACCCATCGGGCCGCTCAGCATGGCTGTCACGTTCAGGCCGGTATCACGATTAATCAGATTTCCGGTCGTCCCGGTCGCATAGAGGATGTGTTGTTCCAGCGCGGGCTGATTCTGTTTAACCCAGTCAAGCAGTGCGGCTTTGCAGTGGTCATGGGCGACCAGCGCGATATGTTTTATGGTGCCAAGGGTGCGAACAGTCTGTTCCATAGAGGCGTCCTGATAAGGCTCATGCGCAATGAGAGGGATCCTGAGTTTACCTCTGGCCCATTAACGCTATCAACTCGTACGTAGCATTTTGACCAGTGTCATAAATTGCTGGCGCGTCGCTTCATCGAAACGATGAAACCAGCGGTGCAGCGAGGGCAGTTCGGCCTGTGAAGTCCAGTCCAGGTCGGCGGTAAGCCTGACGGAAGAGGGGGGAGCAGAAGCGGAATTTGCAAACCGGGGCACAGAGGCGATCTGGCGGGTGCGGTTATAATTCAGCATCGCTTTTTCCATGTCGGCGGTTGTGATGGCCGGCAGGTGGTCACGCACGCTGGTAATCTCCGTGCCTTTTTCATCCACCAGCTGGAAGTTAAGGCTGCGGTCAAAATGATAACGCTCGCGTTTTGTCTCCAGCGCGGGCAGCCGAATAGTAATGGTTTTGGCTACAGCAGTGAACGTGACAATCATCGGCAGAGACTGATAGGCAATGACATTCTCTTTCAGCCCTTTGCGCTGATGCTCTACCCGGAACAGAAACTGATGCTGACCGCGATCCAGCTCCAGGCTGTCAGCTCCTTTGAGGAGCGAGCCTGAAATTTTTCGACCATCCAGCACCAGTAGCTCGATTTGCGGATCAAGCTTTAATGTGATGGCAGAACAGGACGCCGAAACGAGGAGTGTAAGTAACCCCGTTACAGCCAGCGACAGCTTCATTTCAACTCCGGTAACTGATGACACGAAAGGGGATGTGTAGCAAATTCTTACATTATGGCAGTTAATTTACATTTAAACATATTTATTCGTGCGCGGGTTCAATTAATTGTGCTCAGGACTTACCCGTTAACGAGCGCACCCATCTACACTCTACGCTGGCCTGAAAGGAGAGAAACATGAACGACCAGACAATTCGTGACGTGCTGACGCGAACCCAACGTATCGCCTTAGTTGGAGCAAGTGATCGCCCCGAACGTCCCAGTTACGGTGTGATGAAGTATCTGCTTGATCAGGGCTATGACGTGATCCCGGTCAGCCCGAAACTTGCAGGGAAAACAGTGCTGGGGCAACAGGGTTATGCCAGTCTGGCGGATGTACCCGGCGGGATTGATATGGTGGATGTCTTCCGCAATTCTGAAGCCGCATGGGGTGTCGCCCAGGAGGCTATAGCCGTCGGGGCAAAGACATTATGGCTGCAACTCGGCGTGATTAATGAACAGGCGGCTGTGCTGGCTCAGGATGCAGGCATGACAGTCATTATGGATCGTTGCCCGAAGATTGAAATTCCACGTCTGGGGATTACGCGCTAAATCAGGGGTGGCGGCAGAGCGTGCCGCCACAGATTAGTGTCGCAAATGAGGTGCCTGCAATTGCTGACGTACGGATGCAGCGAGCTCATCCATTGAAGGTTGCTCAGGATGTTCAATGCTGGTTTCACCTGAAAGCTGAATCTCTGCGACATAGGTATGAACCTGATCGCCTTCCTCATCTTCCATCACCACATGATACCAGGGTGCGGTACGCATCTTTTCTTCTGCGCCAACATCTTCAATTTTAGGCTCGTCTAACGAGTACTCAGGATCGACATCAACGATAACGCCCAGTACGCCGGACAAACGATGACGAACCTGCTGACCAATACCAAATTTACTGGCAATCATTTTACTGGCAATCATAGTGACCTCCGAAAAAAAGCTCTCTTACCAATATGGGGTCAGGAGCCCATTTTTCAAGTCACATCACGCGGCAGGCAAAACCTTTCAGATAGAGGCCTTCCGGATAGCTGGCGATGACCGGATGATCCGCTGCCTGACGGAACTGTTCGATAAACTGCACTTCGCGTCCCGCATCCAGCGCGGCATCGGCAATAATCTTCTGGAACAGTTCGGTAGCCATCAGACCGGAGCAGGAGAAGGTCATCAGGACCCCGCCCGGATTCAGTAACTGAATGGCAAGCATATTAATATCTTTATAGCCGCGACAGGCACCCATTAACTGGCTTTTGTTTTCGACGAATTTGGGCGGATCCATAATGATCAGATCAAATTTCTCGCCACTGTCACGATAGCGGCGCAGCAGTTTGAACACATCATCACGCTCAAAACGGGCGCGAGAAAGATCCAGCTCATTCAGTTCAACGTTCTGACGGGCTACGTCCAGCGCTTCCTGAGAGGTATCCACACTGATGACTTCTTTACACCCACCCATCAGCGCAGAAACAGCGAATCCGCCTGTGTAAGAGAAGCAGTTCAGTACACGTGCATCCTGTGCATAACGACGCGTAGCAAGACGACTGTCACGCTGATCAAGGTAATAGCCCGTTTTATGGCCGCCCTGGATATCAACCAGCAGCTTCATGCCATGTTCTGTGATCGGCAGCAGGGGCGGTGGCAGTTCACCGGTGACGGGGCCTTGTGTCAGCTCCAGACCTTCTTTCTTGCGTACGGCGACGTCAGAACGGTCATAGATGGCGCAGCCAGGGAAACACTGCTGGAGGGCGGTGATAATCGCCGCACGCTGATATTCCGCGCCAGCCGAGAGCAGCTGCATTACTAAAAAGTTGCCAAAACGATCAATAGTGACGCCGGGCAAATTATCAGACTCACCGGCAATCAGGCGATAACTGTCCAGACCATCACGGGCCGCCAGCCATTTACGCCACTGCTGCGCCTGTTCGAAACGGCGGACAAAGAAAGCGATATCGATGGATTCATCGGCCTGCCAGCTCCAGACGCGGGCGCGAATCTGCGACTCGGGTGAATATGCGGCGCGAGCCAGCCATTTGCCGTTGCTGTCACAAACGTCAAGGGTTTCACCCCGTTGTGCTTTACCTTCCAGACGTGCAACGGCACCTGAAAAGACCCATGGATGGCGACGGAGCAGGGACTTTTCACGTCCCTTTGCGAGAATCAATCTGACTGTCATAGTTTGCTATGCTTACCTGAAAAAATGAGGCGCCATTGTCCGGTGGATAACGGGAAATTGCAACGAACAGCAGCAGGAGAGAATAATGTCAGCAGCCTGTTTTAAAGCATGGGTTCATGGCCGCGTCCAGGGCGTCGGGTTTCGTTACAGTACGCAGGCAGAAGCCAGGACGCTGGGCGTGCTGGGCTACGCGCGGAATCTGGATGACGGCAGCGTCGAGGTGCTGGCCTGGGGCGACGCGGAGAAGGTCGAAGCGCTAATCGCCTGGCTTAAAGCGGGCGGGCCCCGCAGTGCGCGCGTTGATAAGGTGCTGGTGGAACCGCACCAGCCCGCAGAGCCACCCCGCGATTTTACAACCGGTTAATCACAGACACTTTGCCGGTTTAGGCAGGCCGGCAATTTTCGTTGCCTGTTTAGCCGGCCCTTCAGGAAACAGGCGGAAGAGGTAGCGGCTGTTGCCTTTCTCTTCCCCGTATTTCTTCGCCATTGCCTTTACCAGCATCCGCACGGCGGGTGAGGTATTAAATTCCAGATAAAACGCGCGCACAAAATGGACCACTTCCCAGTGTGCTTCGGTCATGGTGAGGCCTTCCCGCTCAGCAATGTGTGCCGCCAGCGCTTCACTCCAGTCGTCGGTACTCTTCAGATAGCCTTCGGCATCGACGGCGATTTCGTTACCGTTAAAATTCACGTGATCTCCTCTCTGTAAATGACGGCGCAGTTTAGCAAACCTGGCAGGCAGTAAAAGCAAAAACCCCGCCGAAGCGGGGTTTTACAGGCCGACTGTCATTGCCGGTTAGTTGCTGCGGGCGAAACCCAGCAGGCTAAGCAGGCTGACGAAGATGTTATACAACGAAACATAGAGGCTGACCGTCGCGCGGATGTAGTTGGTTTCGCCACCATGAATGATGTTGCTGGTTTCCCACAAAATCGCACCGGCTGAAAACAGAATAAACAGGGCGCTGATAGCCAGATGCAAGGCAGGCAACTGCAGGAAGATGTTGGCGACCACCGCAACCAGCAGTACCACAAAACCTGCCATCATCATGCCACCCAGGAAGGACATATCACGACGGGTTGTCAGCACGTAGGCAGAACAGCAGAAGAACACCAGCGCCGTACCGCCCAGCGCCAGTGCGATCACGTCGCCCATGCCTGCGGTTAAGAAGGAGCTCAGAATAGGGCCCAGGCAGTATCCCAGGAAGCCGGTAAACGCAAACGCGGCAAGAATACCCATCGGGCTGTTAGCCAGGCGGTAGGTTAAAAACATCAAACCATAGAAGCCGACCAGCATCAGGATCAGGCCCGGCGCAGGCAAGGCAAGCAGGGTGCTGGCGGTAGCTGTAACCGCCGAAAAGGCCAGAGTCAGCCCAAGCAGAAAATAGGTATTGCGCAGAACTCTGTGCGTTGAAAGCAGTGACGACTGCGATGAGGTGACAATTCTTTCCATGTTGCGCTCCTTTAAGCAGAACACTAATAAGCAGATCGTTAAATATGTGCCGAGAATACGCAGCCCATTAAAGAGGGAAAAGGCGTTTTACCCTTCTTTACGCGCTAATCTGCTAATTGTTTGAGCAGAGTGGCGATTTTGACACCAAAAAATCACAATCTGGCTGTTTTTCAGGCGAATAAACAGATAGATGCTTTACATCCCTAAACGGGGTGTTTATAGTGCGCGTCATTGCGGAGGGGTGGCCGAGCGGCTTAAGGCAGCGGTCTTGAAAACCGCCGATGGGAAACCATCCGAGAGTTCGAATCTCTCCTCCTCCGCCACTTTATCTGCCACGGGCAATAAAGCGGTAAAAATCAATAGTTTTGCCGATGCAGTACAGTTTCAAAACGGAGGGGTGGCCGAGCGGCTTAAGGCAGCGGTCTTGAAAACCGCCGATGGGAAACCATCCGAGAGTTCGAATCTCTCCTCCTCCGCCACATTTTACAGGCCAGCACTCCGTGCTGGCCTGTTTCGTTTCTGACTTTCCAGCTTCTTCCTCCAGTCCGAAAAACCACGTCTCTGCTGCTGACGCGCGGCTGCGCATTCATCTGTTCGATGCATCTCTGCTATAGTCCACTCACTGTTTTTGCAAACATCTGGCGCTTTTCCGAGGCGAGCTGAGTTACACTGTTGATTACTTCGCTCTGAGGCGAGCTAATCGGTTGATAGCCAGAGTGTTTCTTTACTGAATAAATGGAATAGGCACAATGATCAAGAAACTGAGTCTTTGCGCATTGTCAGTGCTCGCTGCATTGCCGGTCGGAACGGTAGCATTTGCTGCTGAGGGTGACATGCAGCTGCAACAGGTGCTGATGTTGAGTCGTCACAATCTGCGTGCGCCACTGGCCGATAATGGCAGCGTGCTGGAACAGTCCACCAAAAAAAGCTGGCCGCAGTGGGATGTTCCTGGCGGACAGCTGACCACCAAAGGTGGCGTGCTGGAAGTTTACATGGGTAATTACACCCGTCAGTGGCTGGCACAGCAGGGCCTGGTGAAGAACGGCAGCTGTCCTGACAGTAATAACGTCTTTGTCTACGCTAACAGCCTGCAACGCACCGTTGCGACGGCTCAGTTCTTTGTTAATGGTGCCTTCCCAGGCTGTGACGTCGCGGTCACACACCAGGATGAAATGGGCTCCATGGATCCTATCTTTAATCCGGTCATCACCGATGGCAGCGATGCTTTCAATAAGAAAGCACTGGCCGCGATGACCGCAGCAAATGAAAAACTGTCGCTGAAACCTGCTTTCCAGCGCCTGGAAAAGATTGTCGACTATAAAGCATCGCCTGCCTGCAACAATAAAAAGCAGTGCGATCTCAGCAGCGGCCAGAACACCTTCAGCGCTGAAAACGGTAAAGAGCCGACTGTCAGTGGCCCGCTGAAAGTGGGTAACTCCCTGATGGATGCGTTTACGCTGCAGTATTATGAAGGATTCCCGCTGGATCAGGTTGCATGGGGCCAGATCAAGACGCCTGAACAGTGGAAAGAGCTGTCAGCCATTAAAAATGGTTATCAGGACGCCCTGTTCACCAGCCCGGACGTTTCCCGTGAAGTGGCGGCCCCACTGGTGGATTACATCCGCAGTCAGTTAGTGGATCAGGACAAAGCCAACGCGCCGAAAATCACGCTGATGGTGGGTCATGACTCGAATATCGCCTCGCTGCTGAGCGCGTTGCAGGTCAAACCTTATGAGCTGCCTGATACTTACGAAAAAACGCCGATTGGCGGCCAGGTTGTTTTCGAACGCTGGCATGATGCGAAAACGGATAAAGACCTGCTCAAAGTCGAGTATGTCTATCAGACGGCCGATCAGCTGCGCAACGCTGACGTGCTGAATCTGAAAAACCCACCGAAGCGCGTTACGCTGCAACTGGCGGGTTGTGAGACGGATGCAAACGGCTATTGCAGCTGGGATCAGTTCGCTCAGGCGCTGAATGCTGCGCTGCAGGGCACGCCAATGCAACCTGCGGCGGTACCACAACCGGCAGCACAGTCTGACGACGACAGCGCAAAAGCCGCAGCGACGAATGACGCTGCTGCTGATAAAGCTGAAGCGGATAAAGCGACCGCAGCCAAAGCGAAAGCTGAAGCCGACAAAGCTGCCGCTGAGAAGTCTGAAGCAGATAAAGCGGCTGCTGAGAAAGCAAAAGCGGATAAAGAAGCATCTGAGAAGGCTAAAGCGGATAAAGCGGCAGCGGAAAAAGCCGCTGCTGAAAAGGCAAAAGCGGATAAAGCCGCTGCTGAGAAAGCGAAGGAAGACAAAGCAGCCTCAGCCAGTGACGCGAAAGCTGACCAGGCTAACGCTGCGAATAAGCCTGCCACAGTGCACAACGACGAATCAAAGTCAGCGGCAACGCAGTAATTGCGCTGTAGCGACCCATAATAAAAAACCCCGTCGAAACGGGGTTTTTTTATGGCTGCAGGGCGATTAACCCGCCACAACGACCAGTTTCTGGTTAGCAAACTCTTTGATACCCAGATCAGAGAGTTCACGGCCATAGCCTGAACGTTTCACACCACCAAAAGGCAGTTCCGCTGAGGTGTCGCTCTGCGAGTTGATAAACACCATCCCGGTTTCAATGGCGGAAGCCAGTTTACGACCGCGAGCCGTATCCCGCGTCCAGACTGAGCCACCCAGACCGTAGTGCGAGTCGTTTGCCAGCGCCACAGCTGCATTATCGTCGCCGACGACATAAACCTGCGCCACAGGACCGAAGAACTCCTGATAATAAGCAGGATTATCCGGGGTGATGCCAGTGAGAATGGTTGGCTGATAGAAGCAACCCGCGCCCTCTGCCGCTTTACCGCCTGTCACCAGTGTTGCGCCATTAGCGACCGCTTCATCGACCTGTTTCACCAGGCGGTCACGTGCATCAGCAGAAGAGAGCGGGCCAAGTGTGGTTTTCTCATCCAGCGGATCGCCCAGCGTTGCAGAACTCAGCGCAGCACTGAACTGGCTGATAAAGCGATCGGCAATTTTCTCATGTAAAATAAAGCGTTTTGCGGCGGTACAGACCTGACCGCAATTGCTGAGACGTGCCTGCACGCCCTGACGCACGGCTTCGTCAAGATCCGCATCATCCAGCACTACAAACACATCATTGCCGCCCAGTTCCAGCGTCGATTTCTTAAGATACTTACCAGCCTGCTCAGCAACGGCGCTGCCTGCGCGCTCTGAACCGGTCAGGGCAACACCCTGCACGCGATCGTCAGCAATCAGATCGGCAACCTGCTCGTTTGATATAAACAGGTTAGTCCAGGCCCCTTCAGGTGCACCTGCTTCACGAACCAGTTTTTCAAACACATCGGCACAATGCGGCACAATATTGGCATGTTTCGCCAGCACAGGGTTGCCCAGCGCCAGATTAGGTGCCAGTACGCGCATCAGCTGATAGTAAGGGAAGTTCCAAGGCTCGACGGCAACTAACACGCCAATCGGATGATACTCAACCCAGGCCTCGCCCAGTTCGCTGGGATAGGCCTGCGGCTGCAGAATACGTTCGGCATGCTCTGCGTAGTAGCGGGCAATCTGTGAACAGATTTTCACTTCGCCACGACTCTGGCCAATCAGTTTACCCATCTCTTTACTGGCGATGGTCGCCAGCTCTTCCGCGCGGCTATCAATCAGGTCAGCCAGTTTTTTCAATACCTGCAGACGTGGCTGAATTTCACCTTTGCTCCATGACGAGTGGAAAAGACGATCGGCCACGTCCAGCGCATGGCTGACAGCCGATTCATCATGTGAAGGCCAGCTTTTCATCAATTCATTGTTTGCGGGATTAATGCTTTGATAGGAAGACATAACGTACTCCTTGGTGAGCTAAAAAAGTGAGGGCGGGAAATTCCCGCCCCTGAATCAGACGTTCTTACGTTCTACGGGCTTATCATCCCAGGTCAGGAGATCTTTATCGGTCTTTTCAAAGGCGCGAATGAGCACATCGTCGCTGCCTTGCTGACGCCAGATCTCTTCTGCCAGTCTTTCATCGTAATTCGCCACTTCGAAAATGGCCTCGGCAATTTCAGGGGAGGTATGACGCAAACTTGCCCATTCGCCAACGTGATGTGCTTTCGATTGTTCAGTAGACATACTTTTCTCCTTGATTAAATCAGTCCTGCAGTTTCACAGTCAGTCCGGCAACATGTTCACCCTGAAAACGGGCAATATTGAGTTCCGCCTCTGTAGGCTGACGCGAGCCATCGCCGCCCGCCAGCGTGGTCGCACCATAGGGTGTGCCACCACGAACCTGAGAAATATCAAACAGCTCTTTGGTTCCGTAGCCGATAGGAACGATGACCATGCCGTGATGGGCCAGAGTGGTCCAGACTGACGTAATAGTCTGTTCCTGACCGCCGCCAGTACCGGTTGAGGTAAAGACACTGGCAACCTTGCCAAACAGTGCACCCGATGCCCAGAGACCGCCAGTGCGATCCCAGAACGTCCGCATCTGCCCGGCCATGTTGCCAAAGCGGGTCGGGGTACCGACGATAATTGCGTCATAGTGCGGCAGCATCTCAGGCGAAGCTTCTGCAGCCTGCTGATTGGTTTTGCCGCCCACCTGTGCAAAGCGATCGGCCTCCATTGTTTCTGGTACCCGCAGGATATCCACTTCCGCGCCGGGAACCCGACGAGCGCCTTCTGCAACTGCGTTCGCCATTGTTTCAATATGTCCGTACATCGAGTAGTAGAGCACCAGAATCTTGGCCATAAATCTCTCCAGGTGGTTTTGACGTCCAGAAAAAGTATAGAAGAGCTTTTGTTTTACGCAGGCGATACAGACATCGTGGCGAATGAATCGGGCAATAATCCTGCAGATAATCGGTGATAAACCGGCGTAATGTTCGTTCTTTAAGCAAATTACTGGTGATTACTCTGTTGCGAAATGTGACTGCTGGATGAGTTTATGCAGAGTCTGGCTATTATTTAAGCATGGGCTGGTTTCGGAATTCAGCCTTCTGCTTTTAGTTCTTTATTAATCGCACTACGCGAAAGGAGCAAATCATGACAGCACATCGTGGAGGTTCAGGAAATTTTGCTGAAAACCGTGAGCGTGCCGCTGAAGCGGGACGTAAAGGCGGAAAAAACAGCGGCGGTAATTTTAAAAATGATCCGCAGCGCGCAGCACGCGCCGGTGAGAAAGGGGGACGCAGCAGCCCTAAAAAAGCGGACGCATAACCTGACGTTCACCGCCGGCGCTTACCGGCGGTGAACGTCGTTGCTTTTCCTCCTCGCTCTCCCCACAATATCGTCCGGACACATCATCAGGTGAATTATGTCGGACACACCCCGCGGTTTAACCCTGCGCCTGACGCGGCAGGAGCTGGTATTACTTTTTATCACCATGATCTGGGGCGGCACCTTTCTGGTGGTGCATCGGGCGATGCAGCACTCTGGTCCATTCTTCTTTGTTGGCCTGCGTTTTGCCACCGCCGCGCTACTGCTGGCCTTTTTTTTCCGGCGGTATCTGGTGGGCATGACCTGGCTGGAGGTGAAAGCGGGCACGCTGATAGGCCTGTCGATCGCCGGTGGCTATGGCCTGCAGACCTGGGGAATGCAGACCATCTCCAGCAGTCAATCTGCTTTCCTTACCGCACTTTATGTTCCGGTGGTGCCGTTGCTACAGTGGCTGTTTTTACGCCGTCCGCCGGGCATCATGTCATGGCTGGGGATTGTGCTGGCGTTTACCGGATTACTGCTGGTGGCCGGGCCGCAGGATGGCCGTATTAGCCTGAATGCCGGTGAAATAGCGACGCTGCTCAGCACGCTGGCAATTGCCGCCGAGATCATTCTGATCAGTCGTTATGCCGGCAAGGTCGATGTGCGCCGCGTGACGTTGATCCAGCTGGCGGTGGCGTCTGTGTCTGCCTTTGTTTTGATGGTCCCCAATGGCGAGACGGTGCCCGCAATATCAACACCACTGCTGCTCAGTGCTCTGGGACTGGGTGCGGCCAGTGCGCTGATTCAGGTCACCATGAACTGGGCGCAACGCAGCGTTTCGCCAACCCGTGCCACGGTAATTTATGCCGGAGAGCCAGTATGGGCTGGTGTAGTAGGACGTATTGCGGGTGAGCGTCTGCCTGCTCTGGCGTTGCTGGGTGGGGCGCTGATCGTCTGCGGGGTGATCGTCAGTGAACTGCGGCTGAAACGAAAAAAAGCGGTGCAGCCTGTAGCCACACCGCTGGAGTAGTTAACCCTGCTGCCGCGCAAGCGGCTTTTCCTGCGATGCCCCACTGCGGCGTCGCAGAATGGCATTCAGGATAATCGCGCCAAACGTGGCGGTACCGATTCCACCAAGTGTGAAAGAGCCGATTTTCAGCGCGAAATCCCCTGCACCAAGAACCAGCGTGGTAGCGACCATAATCAGGTTGCTGTTCTGACCTAAATCAACATGGTTCTGCACCCAGATGCGTGCGCCTGCCACCGCAATCAGTCCGAACACCACAATGGATGCGCCGCCAATTACCGGGGCCGGAATGGTGTGGATCAGCGCACCAAACTTCGGCGAGAAACCGGCGAGGATAGCGATGATGGCCGCCGCAACAAATGCCAGCGTGGAGTAGACTTTAGTCACGGCCATCACGCCAATATTCTCGGCATAGGTCGTCACGCCACTTCCGCCGATCGAACCAGAGAGCATGGTGGCCAGTCCATCCCCGACAAAAGCACGTCCCATGTAAGGATCGAGGTTACGGCCGGTCATGCCCGCCACCGCTTTCAGATGCCCGAGGTTTTCAGCCACCAGAATGATCGCCACCGGCGCAATCAGCACCATCGCCTGCAGATCAAAAGTGGGTGCGGTGGTGTGCGGCAGGCCAAACCAGGCAGCCTGTGACAGCATCGTAAAATCGACCGGTTTGCCCAGTCCGAGACCGTTGGTCAGAATCGCATAGATCGCCCACGCCAGAATCAGGCCGACCAGAATCAGCAGACGCTGAATCATCCCGTGGGTAAACACCGCCACCAGACCGATACAGAGCACGGTCATCACCGCGACCCAGCTGTCGAATGAAGAGGCAGAGACGCTGTGAACCGCGATTGGAGCCAGATTCAGCCCGATCGCCATCACCACCGCGCCTGTCACTACCGGCGGCATCAGGTTTTCGATCCAGCGCGTGCCTGACTTCATTACCACCAGCCCAATCAGCGTGTAAAGAACGCCACAGGCGATGACACCGCCCAGCGCCACGCTGAGATTTGGATTCAGTCCCTGACCACTGAAGCCGGTTACCGCAATCACCACGCCAACAAAGGCGGCGCTTGACCCAAGATAACTGGGTACCCGACCGCCGGTAATAAAGAAGAACAGCAGCGTGCCAATACCCGAGACCAGAATCGCCAGATTGGGATCCAGCCCCATCAGCAGCGGCATCAGCACCGTTGCGCCAAACATCGCCACCGCATGCTGTAAACCCAGCACCAGCGTTTGTCCCAGAGGGAGTGTCTCATCCGGGGCGATAATACCGTTTTCTGTTAGTGCCGACTTCTTTTGCCATTGCGGAAACCAGGATCGTGCCATCGTCTACTCCAGAGCGTGATGAATGCCGGTGGGTTACAGGGAAGTGTTAACAGGCATCCTGCCGCATCAGGGGATGATATCCCCGGTCAAACCATGCCAGGCCGTGGGTATCATCGTTACGAACCAGGCCCACGACTTCACAGAACAGCGTGTCATGCGTACCGACGCTGACAATCTGCGTGATACGACAGTCAAAGGAGGCCACCGCGCCGCTCAGTACCGGCGATCCGGTCACGGCCGTTGACCACTCAGCCGCAATGAAACGATCAGCCATTGGCGTTTTTCCGCCGAAAAGATTGGAAAGCGTTTCGTGTCCTGCAGCCAGCGTGTTGACGCAGAGCTGCATGTTTTCGCGGAATACAGAGTAAACCGAGGCAGAGCGATTCAGGCAGACCAGCAGCGTCGGTGGCGAATCAGTGACGCTGCACACAGCAGAAGCGGTAAAGCCTGCGCGGCCAGCCGGTCCTTCAGTGGTAATGATGTTGACCGCAGCACCCAGCCGCGACATCGCATTACGAAACTCAGTTTTCTCAACGGCTGGGGTAAGGGTTTCCAGGCTCATAGTGTTCTCCGCGAAAGGGTTATCCTGCGACGCGCTGCAGCGGCTGCACGTCATCAGTCTGATCCAGCCACTGCAGCAGCAGGGCATTAAATTTTTCAGGGTCGGTGACGCTCATGGCGTGGCCGCCCCAGGCCATCATCTGTTCAGTGGCATTCGGCAGCGTCGCGGCCAGCTCGGTTGAGCAGCTCCACGGCACCAGCAGATCGTCCTGGCTGGCAATCACCAGCACCGGCTGCGGAATGGCGGCGGCCCGTACGCTGAAATCGGCGCTCATCAGGGCGTGCAGCCGACGCATCAGGTTTTCCATCCCCTGAAAATGGGTGATGTGATGGCTATCCTCCTGCTCCAGCCGCGTCTGATGCTCTGCCATCCACTCCGCAGGATAGAGAAACAGCGGCTGAGCACGAACAAAAGCCTCGACGCCGACATTGAGCAGCAGATCCTGCCGTACCTGGAAGCAGCGGCGGGTATGCGGATGCAGTGTCAGCCAGCCGTTAATTACCACGATCCTTTCAATCCGATCCGGATAATCCAGCGCCAGCTGCATCCCCACCAGACCGCCCAGCGCGTGACCGATCAGGCTGAAGCGCAGGATGCCGTGCTGCGCCAGCGCCTCGGCCAGCTCTGCGGCCATCATCGCCATGCTGTAACCTTCCGGTAAACTCTCCGCGCTGCGACCGGTCCCGCGCTGGTCATAGAGCACGACCCGATAGCGTGCGGTCAGTGCCGCCAGCTGTGGCTGCCAGAAACCCGCCACCCCGCCCAGACCCGAAGAGAGCACCAGCGTCGGTGCCTCAGGGTTTTGCAGACCCAGAAAATCCAGCTGCATCAGACCTCCGGTTTGCCGATGTGCGCCACGCTGGCGATTTCAATCAGCGCGTCAGGCTTGACCAGTCCGCACTGAATGCAGAAACGTGCCGGTTTTTCACCCGGGAAGTATTCGGCGTAAACCTCATTCACCGCGGCGTAATTCGACCAGTCGGTGATGAAGATCGAGTTAAAAGTCACATCAGCCATGCTGCCACCGGCGGTCTCAATCACCTTTTTAATCGTGTCCAGCACGTGGCGGGTCTGCGCGGCGGCGTCACCCACATGGACGACATTGTTGTCACCATCAA
This sequence comes from Pantoea sp. MHSD4, assembly GCF_021043305.1. Lineage (NCBI taxonomy): Bacteria > Pseudomonadati > Pseudomonadota > Gammaproteobacteria > Enterobacterales > Erwiniaceae > Pantoea > Pantoea sp. MHSD4. Next base: position 595,826 of record NZ_JAJNDH010000002.1, read on the forward strand.
ACGGCAACGTACCTGAGACATAGACCACGCCATCCGCCAGCGTGCCGGGGACAAACGGGGCGATAGGTGTGGTGGTGCCTGGCGGAACAATGATACTTTTCGGCATAGTGACGTCCTTTTAGTTGATTAGCGGGTATTCAGGCTTTCGCAGAAGGTATCGACATCCGATACCCAGCCAAAAAAGGTTTCGATATTGAACAGGGCCGCCTGCTGTGCAAAGGGCGGACCCGCCTGGTAGGTGGCGTCTTCCAGCACCACACCGAAATATTCCAGGAAGAAGCCGTCGCGTAGTGTCGATTCGACACAGACGTTGGTGGCGATGCCGGTGAAAATCAGATGCCGGATCCCGCGACTGCGCAGCGTGCTGTCCAGTGAGGTGTTATAGAAACCGCTGTAGCGCGATTTTGGCAGCACAATGTCACCCGGCTGCGGCACCAGTTCATCCACCAGCGCGTAATCCCAGCCGCCCTTCGACAGCAGCGTGCCCTGCAGTTCAGGCCGTTTGCGCATGGTTTTTAGCGCATTCGATTTGTGGAAGTTAGGGGAACCGGCATCACCCGCTTCAACATAGTCACTGTCCCAGCCGTTCTGGAACCAGATGATTTGAACGCCAGCGGCACGGGCCGCGGTCACCGCCTGATGAATTTTCGCAATCACCGGTTTCGTGGCAGACACATCGAATCCGGCCAGATCGAGGTAGCCTCCTTCAGTGGCGTAGGCATTCTGCATATCTACGACAATCAGTGCTGTCTGACCTGGCGGAAAGGCGATCGGCTCTGGACGGGCAGGCAGTTCGACCTGATGAAGCGCCTGAGTATGGGCGCAATAAACGGTACTCATCATGCCACCTCCTGCTGTGCATCAAGCAGGGCGCTGCGACAGGTCATCAGTGGCTGAATGTGCTGACCGAAGTTTTCGATACCTTCCAGGAAATCATCAAAGGTCAGCAGCACGCCGTGCGTGCCTTCTACCTGCGCCACTTCATCCAGCATCCGCGCTACGTTTGCGTATGAACCGACCAGGGTGCCCATATTGATATTGACCGCTGAGGTCGGATCCGCCATCTGACGTACATTGGTGTCACTGCCCGATTTGGTGTCCTGCTGACTCTGGGTGGTAAGCCATGAAAGCGCCTCTTCATCCGCTCCCGCTTTGTAGTGTTCCCACTTAGCCCGCGCTTCTTCGTCTGTTTCGGCAGCAATGATCATAAACAGTACATAGGAGCCGACATCGCGACCCGCTTTTTCAGCGGCCTGCTTCATGCGAATCGAGGTCGAGCTGAATGCAGAAGGGGTGTTCACACCTTTGCCGAAGCAGAAGTTGTAATCGGCGTGCTGAGCAGAGAAGGCCATGCCGGCATCGCTCTGTCCGGCGCAGATAACTTTCATCGGGCGCTGTGGCTGCGGACTGACGCGGCAGTCGTTCATGGTGAAGAACTCACCTTTAAAGTCCGATTTTCCGGTGCCCCACAGGTCACGCAGCACGGTAACGTACTCGGTCAGATAAGAATAACGGCTGCCAAAGTACTCATCGCCAGGCCACATTCCCATTTGTTCATATTCTGGTTTCTGCCAGCCGGTTACCAGGTTGACACCGAAACGACCGCCTGAAATGGAATCAATGGTGGACGCCATGCGCGCCACAATGGCCGGAGGCAGCGTCAGGGTGGCCGCAGTGGCATAGATCTCAATACGTGACGTGACAGCAGCCAGGCCTGCCATCAGCGTGAATGACTCCAGGTTATGATCCCAGAATTCTGTTTTACCGCCAAAGCCGCGCAGTTTGATCATCGAGAGCGCAAAGTCGAAATGGTAATGCTCTGCTTTCAGCACAATGGCTTTGTTCAGTTCAAACGTTGGCATGTACTGCGGCGCATTGGATGAAATCAGCCAGCCATTGTTACCAATCGGAATAAAGACGCCTATCTTCATGTGAAACCTCGTTGCGATGGGGGAAAGGTATTTCACGCGCTGCACTGCATCCTGCTACGTCCTTGTGGGCTGCGCTCAGTCACAATTCTGCAAACTGTGTGCCACATTTTTTATTGTTTTAAATAACAATGAGTTAAATTTAACCCGAAAGAGGTAAGTGGAGTCACTGGTCCATTTCGGACCATCTGGTCAAAATTCGCTGCACGTTTTACATGCAACCTGGGCAAAAAAGGTGCAGGTCGTGGATTGGGCAGCAATGAATCCCTTTGCTATGATGCGCTGACACCAGATGGATGAGGTAAACCTGTGAATACCGATGAAAAAAAACCAACGCGTCGATCGCGTGCGGTTGCAGCGAAGCGGGCCGCTATACTGGAAGCGGCGTTAACATTCTTTTCACAGTTTGGCATTCACGGCACCAGCCTTGATAAGGTGGCTGAGCTGGCCGATGTCTCTAAAACCAATCTGCTCTACTATTTTCCCTCAAAAGAAGTGCTTTATGTGGCGGTGCTTAAGCAGATTCTGGATGTCTGGCTGGCGCCGTTGCGTGCCCTGGCCCACGATCAGGATCCGCTCGTCGCTATTCGGCGCTACATCCGGCTGAAGCTGGAAGTGTCGCGCGATCATCCTCAGGCTTCGCGGCTGTTCTGTCTGGAGATGCTGCAGGGCGCACCGCTGCTGAAAGGTGAGCTGGCGGGCGATCTCAAGCAACTGGTGGATGACAAGGCGGCCATTATTGAACGCTGGATTGATGAGGGACGGCTGGCAGGCGTTCAGCCGCAGCATCTGATCTTTATGCTATGGGCCACCACACAGCATTACGCCGATTTTGCTACCCAGGTTGAGGCTGTCACCGGTCAGACACTCAGCGATCCGGCGTTTTTCGACCAGGCTGTTGATAATGTTCAGCGCATGATCATTGAAGGGATTCGCGTACGCTAAATCGGGCCACATTCATCGTTCGGTAACGGAGTGAATTAATGGATTCTGTTTCGCAGTTCGTACTGGGTGCCTCAGTCAGTGTTGCCGTGATGGGACGACGGGCGCCGATCTGGCAGGCCGCGCTGGTGGGCGGTGTCTGCGGCACCTTACCCGATCTGGATGTGTTTATTGACCACGGCGATGCGATACGCAACATGACGCTGCATCGCACAGAAACGCATGCGTTGCTCTGGCTTACGCTGGCATCGCCACTGATTGCCTGGCTCGTAGCAGCACTGTGTCGTCAGCGGGTGAAGTGGCTGGCATGGTGGCCTGCGATCTGGCTGGCTCTGATTACCCATCCGCTGCTTGATTTGATGACGGTTTATGGTACCCAGCTTGGTCTGCCACTCACCGATTATCCCTATGCCATCGGCAGTATTTATATCGTTGATCCCCTTTATACATTTCCACTGCTGACAGGGCTGGGCGTTGCGCTCTGGCGTCGCGGTGACAAAGGCATCCGCGGTAACCGTGTCGGACTGACGCTAAGTACACTGTATCTGGTCTGGAGCGTGGTGATTCAGGGCGTGGCAGGCTGGCAAATTCGGGCGTCGCTGACGACACAGGGGATTGCGGCTAATCACGTGCTGGTAACGCCCACTGCGTTTAATACGCTGGTCTGGCGCAGCGTGATTATGACGCCGGAACGCTACGGCGAAGCTTACTGGTCACTGCTCTCGCCGTCGCGTCCCCTGCAGGTGACATGGTATCCGCGGCATCCTGAGCTGTTTGACGCTTTTCGGGGCAGCTGGTATGCAGAACGTGTCGCCTGGTTCAGCCACGGTTTTTACGCCCTGCGTGAACAGGATGGAGAGACGACAATTGCCGACCTTCGTATGGGCGAAGGCGATAGCTATACGTTCACCTTTGGTCTGGGCTCGCCTCAGCATCCCGATGCACGGCCACAGCGTTTACCTTATGAACGCCCCTCTTTATCCGCCATTTTCTCGTCACTTGGCGAGCGCCTGTAAAAAAGCCCGGTCAGATGACCGGGCTTTTTCCATGCTGTTACCGATTAGCGGCTGCGACGATTACGCAGCATCCAGCCCACACCCAGCAGGGCAAACCAGAGTGGCGTAACCATCAGCGCCTGGCGCGTATCTTCCTGTAGCGTCAGCAGCACCAGCACAAAGGCGAAGAAGGCCATGCAAACCCAGCACATGAATTTGCCGAGCGGCATCTTAAAGGCCGACTCCGCATGGCGCTGCGGATGCTTTTTACGGTAGGCCAGGTAGCTGCACAGAATGATGGTCCAGACGAACATAAACAGGATGGCGGAGACGGTCGTCACCAGCGTAAAGACCTTCATGACATCCGGGATCAAATAGATCAACGCTACGCCAATCAGCAGGCAGAGACAGGAGAAAAACAGACCCGTGGTAGGGACCGCGCGGGCGGAAAGCCGGCCAAACGCGCGACTGGCGACACCCTGCTGCGACAGGCCATAGAGCATACGGCTGGTGGAGAAGATACCGCTGTTGGCTGAAGAGGCGGCAGAGGTCAGCACCACAAAGTTGACGATACTTGCCGCAGCGGGCAGACCAATCAGGACGAACATCTCAACAAACGGACTGCGATCGGCCATGACCTGGGTCCACGGCGTTACCGCCATAATGACCATCAGCGCCAGCACGTAGAACATGATCACCCTGAGTGGAATCGCATTGATAGCACGCGGTAAGACTTTATGCGGATCGTGGGTTTCAGCTGCTGCCGTGCCCACCAGTTCAATACCGACGAAGGCAAACACCGCAATCTGAAACCCGGCAAAGAAGCCGCTGAGACCTTTCGGGAACATCCCGCCGTGATCCCAGATGTTGCTCAGTGCCGCCGTGCCGCCACCCGGTGAAGGATAGTGAACAGACACCAGCACAATCCCGGTCACGATCAGCGCCACAATGGCGACGATTTTAATGATTGCGAACCAGAACTCCATTTCGCCAAACAGCTTGACGGTGGCAATGTTCAGCGCCAGAAAAACCACTACGCAGAGCAGAGCGCTCATCCAGATTGAGAAGCCCGGAAACCAGAGCTGGAAATAGGCGCTGATGGCCACCACGTCAGCGATGCCTGTCACCACCCAACAAAACCAGTAAGTCCAGCCAGTAAAATATCCCGCCCACGGACCAAGCAGGTCAGCCGCAAAATCACTAAAAGATTTGTACTCAAGGTTGGAGAGCAGCAACTCCCCCATGGCGCGCATCACAAAGAACAGCATAAAGCCGATAATCATGTAGACAAAAATGATCGAGGGACCGGCCAGACTGATGGTTTTACCGGAACCCATAAACAGGCCGGTGCCGATAGCGCCACCGATGGCGATTAGCTGGATGTGACGGTTGTGCAGGTTGCGCTGTAATTTATCAGGCGCATCCTGGGTGCGTGCGGTTTCTTTAGATTGATCAACCATAGAATTGTCTTTCCTGTCTTGATGTTGTGTCAGCTCTGCTGGCTGTTAGTTAAGGCATCTGCCTGAGGGCAAGTCGGATAAGATAGAGGAAGTCACCCCAAAGCCGGTAACAATTTTTTACCTGATGTGATACCGGTCAGGCGCAATGACGGTGGCAGCGGGTCATTCTGGTTATTACTGCGTCAGTCTGAGTAATGATTCATCACGTAATGTCAGGCAGACGGCGTAAAGGGTTTTTTGCCCCTACACTTTTTTTTTGCTTATCATCATGCTGCACAGGGGACTATGCGTACGCTTATCCTGTTTCTGCTGTTAATCGCGCTGGGGTGGGGCAGCTTACCCTGGCTTAAGCAGCATCTGCCGCCGCAGTTCAATCCGTTTACACCGCTCTCTGTCACCGACCCGCCGGGCTGGATGACGCAGATTAAGATGAAAAGGCTGGCCAGCGATCCGGACGAATGTCTGGACGTGATGCGTCGTGCTCAACAGGCGGGTTGGGTCAGTTTCACTGAGCGTCCGGCCGTAACAGGTAAATGCCCGCTTACTCATCCGCTGAGGATCCAGAAATTCGGTCCGATCAGCCTCAGCAGCAGTTTTCTCGCCAGTTGCCCTATGGCGGTCGCCAGTACGATGTATGCGCTTCACAGTCGTGAACAGACCGCCAGGGATATGCACAGTCCGCTGGTACGAATTACGCATGTCGGCAGCTATGCCTGTCGTAACATCTATCACCGCACACAAGGGCGGCTTAGCGAGCATGCCACCGCCGATGCGTGGGATGTCACAGGCTTTCAGCTGGCTGATGGTCAGCGGCTTGAGGTCAGTCGTCACTGGCAACAGCCAGAAGAAAAGGCGGCGATGTTACATACGTTGTGGCGTGGCGGCTGTGAGGTGTTCGGCAATGCGCTCGGCCCGGATTACAATGCCGCACATGCCTCACATTTTCATCTGGGTATGCGAGGAGCAGGGTACTGCCGATAAATCATCAGACGGGATTAATACCGTGTTTGGTTAAGGAATGTTCTGACAGCGTTTGCAAAACCCACCCAGTTTTCATCGCAGAACCCGAATCACACGGGATTTAGCCTGACGACAGATTAGGGTGCCGAAAAAGCGCCTTTTTCAGGTCCATTATTTAAAATAAATCTACGCCTGCGGGATTAATGGATTGCGCGATTTTTCAGCATCGATGGTGCTAACAGGCTCCACGTTATAATGAAATTTTTTCACGATCTTACTTGTAAGAATAATCGTATTAATATGAATTTGTCTTAAGCGTGATGGGCGATTTTTATTCAGTAAATCTATTTTATGTGGTTCCGGTTTATGGCTATCGATAAAGTGATTTAATTGATTAAAAGAGAATCAGTAATTGATGTACAGATGCTATAAATAGTGTTTTGTGCTATAGCATTATTGACACCGGGAAAGGAGTGAAGCTGATTTTCCCGGCCAGGGCTTAGTGAGGGCAGATAAACAGAAAAGTCCTGCCGTGATGGGAAGGGTTCAGAAGAGAATATCGCCATGCAATGCATGAGCAGAATGTTCTTATTAACAGCGCATGGCCAGGCCTGACGAAGAGAGGCAAAAAATGAAGGTAGATGTGCCATCATGACCTGCTGAATACCTGCCGGAAGCCGGGAGTCTGTCGTGAAGATGAGTAAAACAGCCACATAACTGGCTGCCAGTGCCTGGACTTAAGGCGACAATAACTAAGCCGCGCTTATTTCCTGATGAAAAATATGTCAGTCAACCAGGCCTGCCGTCTCGCTTATAATCGCTATTTAACACATTGTTTACTCGTTATTTACTCAGCGATGTGACGCGTTATTGAATATCTTTATCTGAAATTACTGGCAAATGATAAAGTGATGCCCGACAACGGGGATTGAAATCCTATCAGAAAAATCTTATTCTCATGGGGTGATAGAAATTGCTGTGATCGACCTCACATTACCATTGCCAGCAAGCTTTTTCACTCCGCTCACAAGGTGAAAGGTTAATTGGCCCCGCAGGGCGACGGGTTCATCCCTGACGATGAATTAAATGACTTATGCTAATTTAATTTATCCGATGAATCCGAATGAATATTTCCGCAAGAGCGAGTGAAATTAACGTTGAGGCAATATGAGTACTGAAAATTATTTCGCCTGGCGAAGTGAGGTGAAACAACAATTTCAGGCATTAATGGCATGTTCTGATTTGAAGCCATTATTGCAACAATTTACTGAGTCATTAGGTTTCGATTATTTCGCTTTTTTGATTCAGCATCCGGTGCCCTTTAGCCGGCCGCGTATTCATCTGCATAGCACCTATCCCAAATTATGGGTTAAACGTTATGAGAAGCAGAATTATTACGCTGTCGATCCAGTACTCTCGCTGTGTCAGCGACCGGGAAGAGGGTTGATGTGGACAGAAGAAATGTTCGCTGGTGCCGGCAATCTGTGGCGTGAGGCAAGAGAGTATGGGCTGCAGAGCGGATTTTCTTGCTCTGCAATGGCACCAAATCGCGCGCTTGGTATATTATCTATATCATCGCAACAGCCCATTCCTCTCAAGCTCTGCCACGAAGAGCTTGAAGTAAAACTGCACCTTTTAGCGGAACTAAGCCTGGATACGCTGGAACGCTTTAGCGATGATGCAATGATGGTACTGAAAAAAGAGTTTAGTCAGCGTGAGCTGGAAATTCTGAAATGGACGGGTGAAGGAAAAACGGCGGTCGAAATTTCTCTTATTTTATCCATCTCTGAACATACCGTTAATTTTCACCAAAAAAATATGCAAAAGCGTTTCAATGTTTCCAATAAAACGCAGATTGCCTGCTACGCAGCAGCAATCGGACTGATTTGAACATAAAACAACTGCTACATTTGGCAGTTCCTTTGTACAGGTCTGTTGTCTACCCTGCGCCGGGACTGTGTCAGGCTGGCGCAAAGAAATCATTGTAAAAATGGGGATGTCAGAGGCGCATGATGAAAATAGTGCAAACGCAATTAAAGGATATGCCATCCTCGTTGCTTGCCGAACTCGGCAGCTACCGTTACAGCGTCTTTGCGCGCGGCGAAGGGTGGTCAATACCGCCCCGTCTGAGTACGCCAGGACAGGAATATGATCGCTATGATCGTTCAGATGTGACCTGGTTGATCGCATGGAATGCGCGTGAAGGAATCAGCGGCTGTGCACGTCTGATGCCCTGGTTTGAACCTGAGCAGAGCGAAGGCATTGTGCTGCCTTTCAGCCATGAGAGAGTGTGGGAAATGTCGCGCTTCTCGGCCCGGCTGGAGGTCGACGCCGAACTGCCGCTGAATATTCTCTGGCACGCGGTGCAGATGGCAGAACTCAATGGCATGGAGTACATCATTAGTTCGGCAACGCCGATGCTGGAAAAGATGTTTGAACAGCATGGGGTGGTGTATGAACCGCTTACGCCGGGACTTATTCTGTCAGCAGATAATCTGTTTGCGATCAGGATTCCGGTGGAACAGCCAGCGCTGGCAGAGAAGTATCGGGGAACAAGGCGTTTCAGTCCGGAAGAGGTACTGCCAACGCTGGGCGTTTCCGTTAACTGGCAGGCGCACAGTTAGCGTATATGCCCCCGCCACTGGGGGCAAAAGAATTACTGACGGTAGGCAGTTTTAATCTGCTTAATGGTGTTGCTGAACACTTCCGCCTGAGGCTTGTCACCCAGCGTCTGTACATAGCGTTCCATGTTGATAATCACTTTTCCAGCATCAGCCTGACCCATACCTTTCAGGATCAGGGTGATCATCATCTTCAGCCCCGCGATTTCATCCGCTAATTTCCGGGCTTCCTGCGAAGTTGCAAAATCTTCATCGCTCATGTGTATCTCCTTGGTGAATGACAACGTGTCGGCAATCTGTCCGAACAGCAGTGCGTGAGTATATCACAGCGTCAGTATGTTGCTGATGCAGCCGGTTCGTTTCGTCTGAAACAGCAGGTTTGTCCAGTGCAACTAATCAATCGCAGAAAGTAATCAACGAGAGCCTTCCACCTGATATTACCTGTCACTGCAGCGCCGGGTAACCGTAGTACCAGTTGTTAATGTCATGAAATAGTGAGACTTTAAGGATTGTTTGACGGTGCTTTCTGTTTCAGTAAATGTCTGAGAACTCAGGCTGGGCCAGGCTAAAAGTGAACAGGCTAAGCCAGGACTGTTTTACTTTGTTGATGTGCTTTTGAGGTAAAAGCGGGTATGATTATCGCTTGAAATCGTTAGTCGCTTCCTCTTTTTCAGCCTCTGGAGTTTCCCCGTTGATCAGTGTGCTTCTTGTTGATGACCATGAACTTGTCCGTACCGGTATCCGTCGCATCCTGGAGGATGTTAAAGGTCTGGCCGTGGTCGGAGAGGCCAACTGTGGTGAGGATGCGGCTAAGTGGTGCCGTGCTAACCAGGTTGATGTGATCCTGATGGACATGAACATGCCTGGCATCGGCGGACTGGAGGCGACGCGCAAAATCGTGCGTTACAATCCCGATATCAAAATCATTATGCTGACTATTCATACGGAAAGTCCGCTGCCTGCTAAAGTTATGCAGGCGGGGGCAGCAGGCTACCTCAGTAAAGGGGCAGCACCCCAGGAAGTGGTCAATGCAATTCGCTCGGTGAATGCCGGACAGCGATATATCGCATCAGACATCGCTCAGCAGATGGCCCTGAGTCAGATTGAGCCGCAAAAAGCGGAATCCCCCTTTAGCTGTTTGTCGGAAAGGGAATTGCAGATTATGCTGATGATCACCCGGGGACAAAAGGTGACGGAAATTTCAGAGCAGTTAAATCTCAGTCCTAAAACCGTTAACAGTTACCGCTATCGGATGTTCAGTAAGCTGAATATCAGTGGCGATGTAGAGTTAACGCATCTGGCCATTCGACATGGCCTCTATAATGCGGAGCCGTTAATCAGTAGTGAATGACGTTTTTGATTCCAAAGCCTTTTTGAGTACGGTAACCAGCAAGCCCGGTGTTTACCGCATGTATGACGCCTCAGGCACCGTCATCTATGTAGGCAAAGCCAAAGACCTGAAGAAGCGTCTGACCAGTTACTTCCGCGTTCAGGTCGGCAGCCGAAAAACCGAAGCGCTGGTCAGCAATATCCAGCACATCGATGTCACCGTCACCCACACCGAAACCGAAGCGCTGCTGCTTGAACACAACTACATCAAGCTCTACCAGCCGCGCTATAACGTTCTGCTGCGCGACGATAAATCGTATCCCTACATCTTTCTCAGCAGCGATACTCATCCGCGACTGGCGATGCACCGTGGGGCAAAGCATGCCAAAGGCGAATATTTTGGCCCGTTCCCGAACGGCTATGCGGTGCGTGAAACGCTGGGACTGTTGCAAAAAGTTTTCCCCATTCGCCAGTGCGAAAATAGCGTCTACCGCAATCGCTCCCGGCCCTGTCTGCAATATCAGATTGGTCGCTGTCTCGGCCCCTGTGTTGCCGGGCTGGTCAGTGAGGAAGAGTATGCGCAGCAGACCGACTATGTGCGCCTGTTCCTGGCCGGTAAAGATGATCAGGTGCTTAACCAGCTGGTTAAACGTATGGAAGAGGCGAGCATTGGCCTGCGTTTCGAAGAAGCGGCCCGGCTGCGCGATCAGATTCAGGCCGTGCGGCGCATCACCGAAAAACAGTTTGTCTCCAATCAGGGCGATGACCTGGATGTGATGGGTGTGGCTTATGAGGCGGGCATGGCCTGTCTTCACGTGCTGTTCATTCGTCAGGGCAAAGTGCTGGGCAGCCGCAGCTACTTCCCGAAGGTGCCTGTGGACACTGATTTGGCCGAAGTCGTGCAGACCTTCGTCGGGCAGTTCTACCTGCAGGGCAGTGAAGCACGTACGCTGCCTGGCGACATCCTGCTGGACTTTACCTTGCCAGAGCGCGAGTTGCTGGCAGAGTCCCTAAGTGAACTGGCGGGACGTCGGGTTAACATTCAAAGCAAGCCACGCGGCGATCGCGCCCGCTATCTCAAGCTGGCGCGCACCAACGCCGCGACAGCGTTAACCACGCGTCTGTCTCAGCACTCTACCATCCACCAGCGGCTGAATGCGCTGGCAGAGTTTCTTGAGCTCGACAAGATCACACGCATGGAGTGTTTTGATATCAGTCACACCATGGGTGAGCAGACCATCGCCTCCTGCGTGGTGTTTGACCAGAATGGTCCGCTGCGTGCCGACTATCGTCGCTACAACATTACCGGCATTACGCCGGGAGATGACTACGCCGCCATGAACCAGGTGTTGCGACGCCGGTATGGCAAAGCGATTGAAGAAGATAAGATCCCCGACGTGATTTTGATTGATGGCGGTAAAGGTCAGCTGTCACAGGCGATACAGGTCTTTGCCGAGCTGGATGTGCCCTGGGATAAAAACCAGCCCATTTTACTCGGCGTTGCTAAAGGCAGCGACCGTAAAGCCGGTCTGGAAACGCTGTTCTTTGAGGCTGAAGGGGAGGGCGTTTCGATGCCACCTGATGCACCTGCACTGCATGTGATTCAACACATTCGTGATGACGCTCACAATCATGCAATTTCAGGTCACCGAAAAAAACGGGCCAAAGTGAAGAACACCAGTGCACTGGAAAGCATCGAAGGCGTCGGGCCGAAACGACGTCAGCAACTGCTTAAGTACATGGGAGGCCTGCAACCGTTAATGAATGCCTCGGTGGAGGAGATCGCAAATGTACCAGGCATCTCGCATGCGCTGGCAGAAAAAATATACTATTCCTTGAAACACTAACATTGAAACGGGGGGGGCAATGTAGGAACATAGGTTAAATTCTACCTATATCCAGACAGTTACCGGCATATGCAATTAAACATCCCGACGTGTCTCACCCTGTTTCGAGTTGTGCTCATCCCGTTCTTTGTGCTGGCTTTCTATCTGCCGTTCATTTGGGCGCCGCTGGCTACTGCACTGATCTTTATTTTTGCTGCTGTTACCGACTGGTTTGATGGCTTTCTGGCGCGCCGCTGGAAGCAGACGACGCGCTTTGGCGCATTCCTCGATCCGGTTGCTGATAAAGTGCTGGTCGCGATAGCGCTGGTGCTGGTGGCAGAACATTTTCACGCATGGTGGATTACTCTGCCAGCGGCAACCATGATTGCCCGCGAGATCATTATCTCTGCGCTGCGTGAATGGATGGCGGAGATTGGCAAGCGCAGTAGTGTTTCTGTCTCCTGGATTGGTAAAGTCAAAACGACTGCGCAAATGTTGTCTCTCTTCGCACTGCTGTGGCGCCCAGATGCCACCGTTGTAGCGATTGGCGTGGTGGCGTTATACATTGCTGCAGTGCTGACTTTCTGGTCGATGTTCCAGTATTTAAGCGCGGCGCGCGGTGATTTGCTCGAACCGTGATCGATACGATTTAAAAAGCAGCAAACGGATGGTCTGTGAGGATAATTTTATTGACTCATTGCGTCATCTAAGTAGAATGCATCGCATCGAACGGCAGCCAGGCTGCCAGAAGATAAACAAAATCAGCAGGTTCGATAAGATTGCTGAAAATTGCGGGAATAGCTCAGTTGGTAGAGCACGACCTTGCCAAGGTCGGGGTCGCGAGTTCGAGTCTCGTTTCCCGCTCCAGATTCGCATGTCAGGTTAGCCTGGCGGCATCATAGTTTAAGGCGCGTTGGCAGAGTGGCTATGCAGCGGATTGCAAATCCGTGTACCTCGGTTCGACTCCGGGACGCGCCTCCAGTTACACCCAGCCCGGGTGGTGAAATCGGTAGACACAAGGGATTTAAAATCCCTCGGCTGTAAGGCTGTGCGGGTTCAAGTCCCGCCCCGGGCACCATATCGCTTTACCAATAAAATTAATGATAAGCAGTGTCGTCAAGCCGCCCCTTAGAGGCGGTTTTTTTGTGCCCGGAATCTGGCATGGCTGGCACCTCACATCCTTATGCTTTTCAACTGGCATCACGTCTCAGTGCTGAATAACCGTTCATTATCGGTGTCACTGCTACGCCAATTCAAACCTGATTACATCTGATTTCATTCATTTTTGCGGCCTGAGTCGAATTTCATAACCTGTTGAAACAGGTTAGTTTATCGTAAAGTGGTGGGTATTATTTGCCGTTGCAGAGACGTTAACGTCAATGACCAGACCTTTCAAACATGACTCAGCCCTTTCGGCTTTACCGCCGGTTATTGGTATTGTCGCCAGCCAGTTGCTCAATCCGTATCAACAGAAAATGCTGGACGAGGTAACGCAGCAACTTAATGTTCGCGGTGCTATCACCGTGCTGTTGAGTGCCGATAGCGAAGAAGCTCTGACAGCACTCATCCGGCAGGCGAAACCGCTTGCGACGCGGGGGTTGATACTGCTACCCGGCAACCGCATTACAGATACCTGCAATTTACCGGTGCTTGAGATTGACGCGGAGCCTGAACTGCAAGCGGATGCGCGGCGGGCAGGGGAAGTAACATCGGAATTACTGCTCGCGGAAGGGCATCAGCGGTTTGGCTTTATGCAAAGCCAGCCTGTTGAAAGTGCGCAAAAGCAGGGCTATAGCACGGCACTACAGGCGGCGGGCAGGGTGCTGAATGCTGTGCTGACTTCAGAGGCAGATGACCGTGGCGGCGCGTATCAGGCGATGATGGATTATTTGAAAAAGACCCGTGCCGCCGATCGTATTCAGGCACTCTTCTGTGAAAGCGATCTGATGGCCTTTGGTGCCATACAGGCAATCCGCGATTTTGGTCAGGGTGCCCACATTGCGGTGGCGGGATTTGGAGACAGTGAGGAAGCCCGAAGCTCTACCTGGCATCTTACCAGCTGGTCACCTGATATCAGGCAAATTATGGGCAACGCGTTAGATCGCTGGTTGGGGCAGCACGCAGTCAGCAGTCAAGTGCAGGGGCAATTAGCGCGGCGCCACTCCCATTTTGGCAAAATTGCGCCAGGAGAAATGTCAGCCTGCGGCTGCGCCTTTCGGCATTAGCCAGCCTGCAACGCAGACTGGCTGAAACAGACTATCCCTGCGGTTGTCCTGCCGGGCCAACACCGCCTGGTGCGCCAACCGGCTGCTGCCCGCCCGGAGGGGGTGGTGGGGCCTCTTTGCCTGGCGGTGGTGGCGGTGGTGCATCTCTGCCCGGCGGTGGTGGTGCACAGGCAGTGAGTGTCGCAAGTATAGCCAGCATCGATAACAGGTAAGCAATACGTTTCATCGTAATTCCCTGATCAGGTAAGCGGAACGTAGAGTATAGAGAATCGCCGTAAAATTACCTGGACGAGGTAACATGTCCGAGCCAGAGAGAGAATTTGTGGCGATTATATGAGACGTCTCTCAACCCGAATAAACGGGCGATGCTTTTTGGGCCGGAGCAGGTTAAGGTGGTTCATTATTTAAGAGGAGTCGTTATGAATGGCATTATGAAGTTCGTCCGCGGATGGCTGGTGTTCTCTGTACTGTGGGGCGTATTCATGTGGTTTATGTCATGGCATCAGCAGGGTAAAGAGCCAGGCCTGGCGATTCTGACAAGTCTTTATGCTGGTTTAATCTATCAGGCGCTGATTACTATGGTTGGCCGCTATCGGGCGCGGCGGCAACAGGCAGAGTAAAGTCTGCTGCCGGAGAGGCAGCAGAACGGAGCTATTTATCCGAAATTACCGGTAAGGCGCTGATGGAAATCAGTGCTGCGCGGATCCAGCCCTTCAATCGTCACGTCTGCACCATAACGCTGATAGCGATATTCAATACCATCCAGCGCTGCGACGCTGGATGCATCCCAGATCTGCGCGTGCGTTAAGTCAATCGTCACTTTTTTCGGGTCATGCGCATAATCAAAATGCTCAAACAGATCGTTGCTGCTGGCAAAGAACAGCGGACCACGTACCTCATAGCGTACTGACTCACCATCTTCACTCAGCTGACGTTCAGCATGAATGACATGTGCAATACGGCGGGCAAACAGCAGCATCGCCAGGATTACTCCAGCGAGCACGCCCAGTGCCAGATTTCCTGTCCAGACCGTTACCGCCACTGTCAGCACCATAATCAGCGTCTCTGACCACGGCATACGTTTCAGTGTATTGGGCTGCAGGCTATGCCAGTTAACGGTTTTCACTGCCACCACCATCATGATACCGGCCAATACTACCATCGGAATTTGCGCCATTATCCGGCTCAGTCCGGTCACCAGCAGCAGCAGCACCAGACCCGCGGCCACGGTTGAAACGCGGCTGCGCGCACGGCCCAGCTCAACGTTGACGATAGTCTGACCTATCATCGCGCATCCGGCGATACCGCCATAAAATCCCGCAAGGATATTTGCCACACCCAGACCCCAGGATTCGCGGCGCTTACTGGACGGGGTATCGGTCAGGTCATCGACCAGTTTGGCGGTCAGCAGCGACTCCATCAGCCCGACAAAGGCGATACTCAGTGCGGTGGGCCAGATAATCTGCAGAGTCTGCAGGTTAAGCGGTACCAGCAGGCTGTTAAAACCGGGCAGGCCAGGACTCATCGGTCCTTCATCGCCCACGTTCGGCATGCGATAGCCCATTAATAGCGCGACGCCCGTCACCACTACAATGGCAACCAGCGGAGAAGGAACACTCTTTAACAGACGCGGTAACAACAGCACGATTGCCAGGGTCGCGACAAAGAAAATCCACACCAGAGATGACTGGCCCCAGACGTGCGGCACCTGAGCAAAGAAAATCAGCACGCCCAGCGCATTCACAAATCCCAGCATCACCGAGCGGGGGATGTAGCGCATCATGCGTGCCAGACCGGCCACGCCAAACAGAATCTGAATCACGCCGCCCATGACTACCGCGGGCAGAATATATTCAACACCGTGCAGATGAACCATCGGTCCGATTACCAGTGCGACAGAACCGGCAGCCGCCGTAACCATCGCCGGGCGTCCGCCGAGTATCGACAGGGTCAGGCAGAGCACGACCGAGGCGATGAGACTGACTTTAGGGTCTACACCGGCAATAACGGAAAAGGAGATCACTTCAGGGATTAATGCCAGCGCGGTAATTACTCCGGCAAGGCATTCGCGGGTCAGCAGCGCAGGCGAACGCAGAACGCGCCCCACACTGATATCGCCCGCCACAACGTCGGTTGCGGCAACATCATTGGTTTGAGTCATAAAGGTCTGCAGGCTCTTTAGTTGTTTTGCTCCCGCGCGAGGGGCGGGAAGATCAGGCTCATGGTGAGGGGCAGATAGTACCGGGCGACGGGCAAAGATGCCAGAAAAAGGGGGGAACTCCCTCCATGGAGTCAGTCTTACAGCGAAAAATCATCCGGGGTCTTGTGGACCACGAGGTCGAGCAGCTGGCGGTAGCTATCCAGCATTTCCCTGTCACTTTCCAGTTCAAGCCGATGAATGAGTTTGGAAATAATGGCTTTATTATTCACTGGCATGCCTGACTGCAAAATTTCTGCAATCAGGATACCCAGCATTTCCATCTCGCTGGCTGGCTTGTTGGCCGCAGGGTTAAAATAATCAGCGATTTCCTGAT
The DNA here is from genome assembly GCF_021043305.1 of Pantoea sp. MHSD4. Taxonomy (NCBI): domain Bacteria; kingdom Pseudomonadati; phylum Pseudomonadota; class Gammaproteobacteria; order Enterobacterales; family Erwiniaceae; genus Pantoea; species Pantoea sp. MHSD4. The sequence goes on from NZ_JAJNDH010000002.1 coordinate 612,646, forward strand.
TGGTCCGGGGAATAATATATTGCATGTGTAAGCCCTTCAGAACAGCCCGATTCCGGTTCGGATGTCAGGACAAAAGCGATCAAAAAAACCACCGCATGGACAGATGCGATGGTACCAGTGCCACAAATTGAGCAAACAAAAATTAACCTCTGAAGGTGGAAATCCACTGACACCTTCAGAGGCGACGCAAATGCATCATTCGTTACAGAGTCGCATACAACTCGTGACAGTAAACTTATACAATGAATAACTATCTGTAAAATCGAATTCTTTAGCAAAATGTGCCATTCACAACTTATCAAGGAGTTATAAGGATTATTCCGACACAAAAGTTGTACAAATAACCTATACAGATGGCGGGATTGGCGAACCGGGTGGAAAAAGCCGGGAAGCCGTGGCCAGCTTCCCGGGAACAAATTAGCTGAACAACACCAGTTTAGCCTTCAGCTTACGCAGGTTTTTTTTATCGCCGACGATGGCAATGCCCAGCAGCCGCCATTGCACCAGCCAGGCGTGAGGCGGCAAACCCCAGTGAGTCTGGAACAGGCGTGATAACCGGAAGCGATCCACCTGCAGCTGCTGCGCCATCTGCAGCAGGCCGGGATTTCCGCATCATGGGCAATCAGCCAGTCACGCGCCTGCAAAGCCAGCCTGGCATCTTTATCGACGGGCTGAGCGGGCAGTGACCATTGCCGGTGCGAGGTGAGCTGACTGAACATCCGATCCATCGCCGCCTCTTTGATGATCGCGGGATGGTTGTACCACAGTGCATCAAACGCGTGCCAGACAGCATAAGCCAATGGGCGGTCGTCGCGCAGTGTGGTTGCAAAGCGGAGTTCACGCGGCAAGGGGTCATCAGCCTGATTAGGCGTAAGCTGCTGCGCAATCTGTTGCGGTGAAAGATAGAGCATACGATAGGTGAAGCCGCTGTGGTTGATAGCATCGCCATCATGCAACTCCTCAGGCTCCAGCATAAAAACCGTGCCGGGACGGCTTTGATGCTGTTTGCGCCGCGAATGAAACTGCTGTACACCTTGCTCGGTCACGCCAATAAGATAGCTGTCGTGCCAGTGGGGATCCCAGGCGTGGCCAGTGAAATGGGCGCGCAATGCCTCAATACCGCTAACGGCGTCACGGCGCAAATCGATCCAGTTTGCTGATGCCTGATTCATGTTATCCGGCTCCTGATTGCGGCCTCTGGACATTCTGACGCGATCCACTAATTTTTAACAGACCGGACGCTTTTCAATCGCGTTTCGCTTTGCGTATAATAACGCCTCCACTCAATTAGATATCTTACTATTAGGCTGCTAACATTTGTCTGAGCATACGCGTACCTTTACCCACTTACTGCATCTGACCGCCCATGCCTGGCGCCTGGCGGTTGATCGTCACCTTAAAGATAGCGGCTTAAGCATGAGCAGCTGGATGGCCATCGGGCTGATTGCCAGTGAGCCGCAGCGCATGACGCAGACCGAACTGGCGCAACTGCTGGGGCTGGAAGATGCCAGTATGGTGCCGCTGGTGGATCGGCTGGTGAAACAGTCGCTGCTGACGCGGGTACAACCGCCAGAAGATCGCCGTAAACGTCACCTGGTGCTGACCGATAAAGGCAATGAAGCCTTCGCCAAAGTGAAAACCGAGGCTGATGCTCTCCGTACTGAAATGCTGGCTGATATTGATCCCGGGGATCTGGCCGTCACCGAGCGCGTCCTGCAACAACTGCTGAGCCGAATGGGAAGCATGTAGCAGTGGCAAAGCGAAATCCCTACGCAGCACGCGAGTGGTTACCGCACGAAAAACCGATGTTGCCGGGTTCGCCCTCGACGCCGCTGCATCCCATGCCAAAGCGTCTGGCATTTGGCCTGATCGGCTTACTGATTTCGCTGACCGGCGCGTTAAGCAACGCACTGGTCACCGCGAACCTGGTTAATCTGCAGGGCACCTTTGGAGCCTGGTCGAATGAGATTGCGTGGTTACCTGCGGTCTACGTGATGGGCAACATCTCTATAAATCTGCTGCTGGTAAAATTCCGACAGCAGTTTGGCCTGCGTGTCTTTACTGAAGCCTTTCTGGTGCTTTATGTACTGGTCGCATTCTTTCATTTATTCGCTAACGACCTGAGCTCGGCGATCATTGTGCGCACCGCCCATGGCATGGTGGCGGCGGCGCTCAGCTCACTGGGCATCTACTATCAGGTTCAGGCCTGGCCCGCAAAACATCGCCTGAAAGCGCTGGTGATTGGCCTGACGGTCTCTCAGCTGGCTATTCCGCTGGCCCGCTTATTTTCGTCAGAATTACTGCAGCTCAACGAGTGGCGTGGCCTTTATCTGTTTGAACTCGGTCTGGCACTGATCGCGCTGGGTGGGGTGCTGCTGGTGAAACTGCCACCAGGCGATCGCATTAAAACCTTTGAAAAGATGGATTTCCTGACCTTCGTTCTGCTGGCGCCTGGCATGGCGCTGCTGTGCGGCGTGCTGACGCTGGGTCGCATTGAATGGTGGTTCACCACGCCGTGGTTGGGAATCTGTACTGCAATTGCCCTGACGCTGATTGTCGCGGCGATTGTTATTGAGCATAACCGGCGTAACCCCCTGATTAACACCCGCTGGCTGAGCAGCGGCATGATGGTGCGGCTTGGCATTGTCATGGTCATGATCCGTATCGTACTGGCGGAACAGAACACCGGCGCGATCGGCTTTTTGCAGCAGATGGGTTTGCAGAACGATCAAATGCGCGGTCTGGCACTGGCGATCATGGCCGGGGTTATCGTGGGCATCGCCGCCAGCGCACTCACCATCAAACCCAATCATCTCAACTGGCCGATTGTCGCCTCGCTGGTGGTGATGATTATCGCCTCGCTGATGGATGCGCAATCCAGTCCGCTGACCCGTGGCCCCGAAATGTATCTCAGCCAGTTTTTGCTGGGCTTCAGCAGCGCCTTTTTCATGGCACCGGCGATGCTGATGGGCATTGGTAGCGTGGTGACCCAGCCAAAAAACCTGGTGAGCTTTGTGGTGCTGTTTGGCATGAGTCAGAACCTGGGTGGACTGATCGGCTCAGCGATCCTTGGCACTTTTCAGGTCTGGCGGGAAAAATATCACTCCAGCCTGCTGGGCGATCAACTCTCACTGCTCGATCCTAACGTTACCGAACGGCTAAGCCAGTACAACGCGCTATTTAATTCACTGGTGGGTGACGACGTTCTGCGCGGTGCGCAGAGCACCACCCAGTTACAGACGGTCGCCACGCTACAGGCTAATGTGCTCGCCTACAACGATACCTATCTGTTAACCGCTGCGCTGGCTCTGGTGACTCTGATGTGGGTCATCTGGCGTTTAACCCGGCGTCGTTATCTTGACTGGCGTCAGGCACAATTTAATCTGCGTGAGCAGCAACAGCTGGCTGCGTTACAGGAATCAACGGAGAAACAATGAGTCAGCAGGATGAGCTTCAGGCGGCAGAACGCGAACGTGCAAACCGTCGACGTATTCTTTCGATAGCCGCTGGCAGCGGTATTGTAGTGATTGGCGTACTGGTTATCCTGTATGCCTGGCAGCTTTGGCCTTTTACCAGCGCAATACAAAGCACCGAGAATGCCTATGTGCGCGGTCAGGTGACCTTTATCAGTCCGCAGGTGAATGGCTATCTCACCTCGGTAAAGGTCATCGATCTGCAGCCGGTGAAGAAAGGGCAGTTGCTGATGACGATTGATGATCGTATCTATCGTCAGCGGGTGCATCAGGCGCAGGCGCAACTGGCGATGAAGCAGGCGGCTCTGAAAAACAATCTGCAGCAGCGGCGCAGCGCAGAAGCGACCATCCAGAGCAATAAAGCGGCGCTGGAAAACGCGAAAGCGCAGGCACTGAAAAGCGGCTTTGATCTCAAACGCGTTGAGAATCTTGCGGCGGATGGATCGCTGTCGGTACGTGAGCGCGACGCCGCCCGCGCAGCAAACGCTCAGGCCCAGGCCCAGGTCCGCCAGGCTGCCGCGCAGATCGCCGTCGCGCAGCAGAACCTGCAAACCGTTATCGTTAATCGCGACGCGCTGGAGGGGGATGTCGAGAGCGCCCGCGCCGCGCTGGAGCTGGCGGAGATCGATCTGGCGAATACCCGGATTACCGCGCCTGATGATGGTCAGCTCGGTCAGCTGTCAGTGCGAACCGGCGCCTATGTCACGGCCGGTACGCGCCTGACCTCGGTAGTGCCCAATCACAAATGGATCATCGCGAACCTGAAAGAGACTCAACTGGCCCATATCCGGCCTGGCCTGCCGGTGACGATTCGGGTCGATGCACTGGATGGCAAACGCTTTAACGGGCAGGTGGAATTTATCTCGCCGGCAGCCGGCTCAGAGTTCAGCGCTATTTCACCTGACAATGCCACGGGTAACTTCGTTAAAATTGCGCAGCGTATTCCGGTTCGGATCCGTATCAACGAGCAGGATATGCAGCAGCTGCGCCCGGGCATGTCGGTTGAAGTCGATATCGATACCGCAGCCCAGGCCGCCGATGAGGGCGCACAATGATGCGTCGCGGCTTACTGGTAAGTGCGCTGATGCTGGCGCTGACCGGCTGCGCCACGCAGGTTGAAAAGGCACCGTCCTCTCTGCCGATCCCCGCCGCCTGGCGCAACAGTGTCGGGCCTGCTGCTGCGCCGGAAGCGGAGTGGTGGCGCGCGTTTCATGATGCGTATCTCAACCGGCTGGTCACACAGGCGCTGCGCAACAATCCTGATATTCTCACCGCGCGTTCCAGAGTGGATCAGTATCGCGCCCAGCTGCGCGCCACGCAGGGTGATGAATTTCCGACCCTCAGCGCCGGCGTAGCGGCGACCCGTGAGCGAACGCTCTCGTCAGTGACGGGCCAGCCCTATGAAACCGATGTTTTTCAGGGGTTGTTACAGGCAAATTACGAGGTTGATCTCTGGGGAGCGCGTAGCAATAGCGTCTCGGCGTCGCAGGCAAGCTTAGCGGCGCAGCAGGCCGCCGCGTCTGCTGCAGAGCTGACCATTGCCAGCTCAGTGGCATCGGGTTATCTCAACCTGTGCGCGCTGGATGAACAGCTGCGGGTCACCGAGGCGACGCTGGCGACCCGCAACAATTCACTGAAGCTGGCCCAGCGTCAGTTTGAGAGCGGCTACACCTCAAGGCTGGAGTGGATGCAGGCCGCTTCTGAATATCAGTCGGCGAAAGCACAGATACCGCAGCTGCAGCATCAGATCGCGCAGCAGGAGAATGCGCTGAGCATCCTGGTGGGCATGAACCCGCGTAGCATTGCCCGTCGTCAGCAGTTTGACCAGATTCTACCGCAGCAGATGCCGTCGCTGCTGCCGTCCGAACTGCTTAATCGCCGCCCGGATATTGTGCAGGCGCAGCGTCAGTTACTGGCCGCAGATGCCAGCCTTGCCTCATCGCGCGCTAAGCTGCTGCCAGGGCTGAACCTCACTGCCACCGGCACCCTGCAGAGTTCGGTGCTGCACCAGCTCGCAGACAATCCATTCCGGCTCTGGAGCGTGGGCGGCAGCATTCTGGCACCGTTGCTGAACCGTGAAGCGCTGACGGCACAGGTTGATGTCTCAATGGCAACGCGCAATCAGGCGCTGTACGGCTATGAAAAAGTGGTGCGCAACGCCTTCTCGGAAGTCAATGATGCCCTGGACGCTATCCGACAGCGTGAGGCACAGCTTCAGGAACTGCAAAAGCAGGAAACTTACGTAACCGAGGCGCTGCGCATTGCCCGCAACCGCTATCAAAATGGCTACGCTTCCTATCTGGATGAACTGGATGCGCAGCGAACCCTGTTTTCAACTCAGCTGAATCGGGTGGCCGTTAAAAATAATCTGTTGCTGGCGCAGATCGATCTCTATCGCGCACTGGGCGGTGGCTGGGCACCCGCCTCCACACAATGACTGTCCGGGCCGATCCAGCCGCAGTAAGAGTTTCTGCGGCCGGGATCGGCCTCTGCGCAGACGCCGCGACTGCGCATTTTACCTCGCGTTAATCCCTCAAATAACCACCCAAAACCTATACATACTTCTGCTTACCTGTCTTTACATTCGATGGTATCATGCGCGGGTTTTGAACCAGCCAGCCGGAAAAATGCACGTAATGTTAAGCTGGTGTTGGATGATTTTTACGTTTAACTCACTGATAAAAAAGATCAAAGAAGGGACTCGTTATGATCAAAAAAACAATTTTTGCGCTGGCTGTGGTCGCTGCATGATTAACCGGCTGCGCATGCACGCCGCCGATTCATAACGTTAATCAGGCCCTCACTCAGCATGACAGTGATAATCAGATGAAACTGGCGATCATTGAGGCGGGTATTGGCCGGAAACAGCTGATGACACCCGTTTCGCCTGGTGTAATCAATGGTCGTCTGGCCCAGCGTGATGTTGTGGCGACCATCCGCATTACTTACACCAGACAGAATTACCGCATTGAGTCTGTCGGCAGTGAAAACCTGAGAGCGGGACAGGGTGTGATCCTCAATAACGACAACGACTGGATGGCCAATCTCGATCAGGATATTCAGTTGCGGCTGTCGGCCCTGGCCGCCCGGTGATCGGCGTGCTGTTGCAATAATGGGTCGACAGACTCGCTAAGCATAAAGTTCTGCGGCAGCCGGCCGACAAATCAGATGAGCTGCTATTGATGAATCCTTGAGTAAACCTCTACCGTGAGAACCTGATTAGGGTTCGGCAGGTTTTCCGGTACGCACTTTTTTTGCAGAAGGCAGGAGTGACGATCCAATGAACGCCGACTCCACACGTATGATGAAAAGAGTGTTGAGATGAAACTCGCTTACTCACTGGTCGACTGGCAGGCAATGGCTCCGGGTTTAAGCGCGCCAGAAGCCTGGCAGGACTGGGCGCAACAGAGCAGGGCCATCGACCCCTTAGCGGCGATGGCAAAGCCGCAATACTTACCGATGATGACGTCGCGTCGTCTGAGCGGCGGCAGCCGTGCGGCGGTAGAGTGTGGGCTGGCGCTTCTGGCACGGCAGAAGGCAGACGCTATCGTGTTTACCAGCCGTCACGGTGAACTGGAGCGTAATCTGCGTATTCTTAATACCCTTGCAGATCAACAGTCAATGTCACCTACAGACTTTGCCATGTCAGTTCACAATTCGGCTGTTGGCAGCCTGACCATTGCGGCAAAAGCGCCGCTGGTTTCGACCTCCATTGCGGCAGGCATGGACTCTTTTCAGCAGGGATTGATTGAAGTCAGCGCTCTGCATCAGGCGGGTTATCAGCAGGTGCTGCTGGTCGACTTCGACGGCATCGTGCCGGACTATTATCTGCCGTGGCTGGCGGATCAGCGCGTGAATTTTCCTTATGCGGTGGCACTGCTGCTGCGTGCGGGCGAACAACTGTATTGCACTGGCTGTAAAGGCGAAGAGAAGAGGGCAGAAACGCTGTTACCGCAGAGCCTGCGTTTTCTGCAGCAATGGCTGGCGGCTTCGCCCACCTTCAGCCTGGCAGGCGAACGCCTGACATGGCACTGGGAGAGAAGTCATGGCTGATTGCTCACAACCTGCTCAGCACTCAGGCAGCCGCCTTAACTACTGCTGGCGACTGGTGATGACGGCCGTCAATTTTACGCTGTTTGGGCTGGGCGGACTGCTGCTGTCACTGATTGGCTTCAACCTGCTACTCCTGATCCAGCGCGATTCTCTGCGCCGCCGGCTGCTGGCCCGACGCGCTATCGCCTTTAGCTTCCGCTGCTTTCTGCGTTTCTGCCGGATGACCGGCGTTTACGACTACCGCATTGAAGGCGCAGAGCTGTTGCAACAGGATCGCGGATGCCTGATTGTCGCTAATCATCCGTCACTGATCGACTACGTGATGATCGCGTCGGTACTGCCAGAGATGGATTGTCTGGTAAAGGCCGATCTGCAAAAAAATCCCTTTTTACGTGGGGTGATTCGCGCCGCCGATTATCTGATCAACAGTGAAGCGGAGACGCTGCTGCCGGACAGTCAGCAGAGACTGGCGCGCGGCGACAATATCCTGATTTTTCCGGAAGGCACCCGTACCCGTTACGGTCAGCCGCAGACTCTGCAGCGCGGAGCCGCCAATATTGCGGTGCGCGCCGGATGCGATCTGCGCGTGGTTCACATCACCTGCAGCCAGCGTATGCTTGATAAACAGAGCCGCTGGTATCAGATTCCGCCGGTTAAACCGCTGTTTACCGTGCGAGTAAAGTCACGAATCGACAGTCAGTCGTTTTGTGAAAGCAATCCCGATGCGCAGCCACTGGCCGCGCGTCGCCTGACCCGCCACTTAGAGCAGGCGCTGGTCCCCCAGAACAGGTAAGACGAAAACCGGTATGGATTCATTAATTAACGATATCAAACAGATGATTATCGACACGCTGAACCTTGAAGATCTCAGCCCCGATGATATTGAGACTGACGCTGCCCTGTTTGGCGACGGGCTGGGGCTGGACTCAATTGATGCACTGGAACTTGGCCTGGCAGTGAAAAATCGCTACGGCGTGACGCTCTCTGCGGAAAGTGAAACCCTGCGTGCCCACTTCTTCTCTGTCGCGACGCTGGCCGCGTTCGTCAACCAACAGCGCGGCTGAAAGCGGAGACAATCTTATGATGAACAAAGAAGAGATTTATCAGGAAGTGACTTCGCTGCTCACCAGCCTGTTTGAAATTGCGCCCGAGGATATCCACCCCGAGGCGCGTCTGTATGAAGATCTCGAGCTCGACAGCATTGATGCTGTCGATATGGTCGTGCACCTGCAAAAACGTACCGGCCGTAAAATCAAACCGGAAACCTTCCGCGCGGTCCGAACTGTGCAGGATGTCGTGGATGCGGTGGAACAACTGATGCGCGAAGACGCCTGATCCGTCGTGCCTGCTGCTACGCTTCGCCTGCTCAATCTGCTTACGCTGCTGGCCTGGCCCTTGCTGGTCTGGCTGGCACTGACCCAGCCGCGCTGGCAGGGACTCTTCTGGCTGCTGGCGCTGCTGTTTGGCCTGCGCTGGCTGCAACTGCGTCGTCAGCAGAACGCGCTGGGCGCGGTCATGGGCTGGCTGGCGCTGCTCGGCGCGCTGCTCTGTATCAGCAGCCAGCTGTTACGCGTTCAGCATCTGTTGCTGTGGTATCCGGTGGCGGTCAATCTGGCGATGCTGCTGGTGTTCGGTGCTTCACTCTGGAGCGCGATGCCGCTGGTGGAGCGTATTGCCCGGCTGCGTGAGCCAGAACTTCCTGCCGCCGCAGTGCCTTACACCCGTCGCGTAACGCAGATCTGGTGCCTGTTTTTTATCGGCAATGGCAGCATGGCGTTCTATACCTGTCTGCAGGGCGATCTGCGGCTCTGGACGCTGTGGAACGGTGGCATCAGCTACCTGTTGATCGGCGTGCTGATGGGCGCTGAGTGGCTGGTTCGTCAGCGTGTGAGGCGAAAAGCATGAGCGTGGCCGAGTGGCTGACAGGCGCCGATCGTGAAGTCGCCTGGCGAGGCGATCAACCCTTGATGCTCGGCGCGATGCGTCGTCAGGTGCAGGCACTTAGCCTGCGCTTAGCGGCACAGCCGGGCACGCACTGGGGGCTCTGTTTTGACGACAGTTATCGTTTCTGTGTGGCGCTGCTGGCCTGCTGGTATGCCAGTAAAACGCCGGTGATGCCGGGTCATAGCCGCGCCGCGCTACTGAATGAGATGCAGGAGCAGCTTGATGGGGTGCTGTGCGACATGCCGCTGGCGGTCAGCCTGCCGCTGCTGACGTGGGATGAGGCAGAAGCCCAGGGCCAGCTGCCACCACTGCCTGCGAGCTCAGCGCTGATACTCTTTACCTCGGGGTCCACCGGCACACCGCGTCAGGTAATGAAGTCACTGACGGTGATGGAGCAGGAGAGCCGCTGGCTCAGCGCTCTATGGGGCGAACAGCTGCAAGGCTGCCGGGTGATTGCCTCCGTCAGCCATCAGCATCTTTACGGTTTATCGTTCCGACTTTTCCTGCCAATGACGCTCAGGCTGCCGTTTTCCGCTCAGCCGCTGTTCTACGGCGAGCAACTGGCCCAGCTCCCGCGCGACTGTCGCTATGCTTTTATCAGCAGCCCGGCTTTTTTATCGCGGCTGGACAGTACGCTTGACGCGCCCGGCTGTGAACTGATTGTCTCTGCCGGTGGCACCCTGCGCGGGCCGGATGCAGAACAGGTCTGGCAGCGCTTTGGCTGCCCGGTCAGTGAAATCTACGGTAGCACCGAAACCGGCATTCTGGCCTGGCGTCAGTGCGATCGGGCCGATGCCCCGTGGCGAAGTTTTTCTGGCGTCAGGCTTGAGCAGGTGACGCCCGAACGCTGGCAGGTCTGGTCGCCGCTGATTGCGGGTGATAACGGCCTTGCGCTGGACGACCGCCTGAATATGCAGCCCGATGGCGGATTTCAGCTGGCAGGACGTCACGATCGCATCGTGAAAATTGGAGACAAGCGCATCTCATTAAGTGAGATAGAGCGCCGACTGACCGATCTGCCGGAAATTGACGATGCCGTGGCGCTGGTGGTCACGCGTCATGATCGTCAGGCAATTGGCGTCGTGCTGTCGCTCACCAGCACGCTGGATGAAGCGGCTCTGCACCAGCACAGACAGCAATGGAAACGCCAGCTGCAGTGCTGGCTGGAACCGCTGGCGATGCCGCGCTACTGGCGGATTGTTGCCACCATTCCGGTTACCCCCCAAAGTAAACGCGCCTGGCCGCAAATAGAGGAACTTTTTCATGTTGCCGATTGAACGAAGCCGGGAGTTGCAGGCTGACAGCGCCACGCTGATTCTGCAGGTTGAAGCCGGACTGTTCTGGTTCCAGGGCCACTTTCAGACGCTGCCTATTCTGCCTGGCGTGGCTCAACTGGACTGGGTGATGCACTACGGCGTGTCACTGCTCGCGCCGGGTAAGCAGTTTGCCGCCATTGAAAACATCAAATTTCAGCAGCCGGTGCTGCCTGACTCACTTCTGCAACTGCGTCTTGACTGGGATGCTGAAAAGTCGCGCCTGAGTTTCCGTTACAGCCTGCTCAGTCACGACGGCGAGCCGAGCGCCAGCATCGGGAAGATCACGCTGTGCTAACCCTGCCGTTTACGCCTTGCGTAGTGATCCCGTGTTACAACCATGGTGCGATGATGGCATCGGTACTGGCCCGGCTGGCACCGTTTAATCTGCCGGTTATCGTCGTGGATGATGGCAGCGACACGGCGACTCAGCTTCAGCTGGCGACGCTGTACGCCGCAGAGCTCATTGTGCTGCGACTCGACAGCAATCAGGGTAAAGGTGCGGCGGTGATTCATGGTCTGCGCGCTGCGGCGGCACGCGGATTCACCCATGCCGTGCAGCTTGATGCGGACGGTCAGCATCAGGCAGAAGATCTGCCGCTGATGCTGGCGGAAGCTGAGCGCTATCCCGACGCGCTGATCTCCGGACAGCCGATTTATGACGATTCGATCCCTAAATCACGTCTTTACGGTCGCTATATCACACACTTCTGGGTCTGGATTGAAACGCTGTCGCTGTCGATCCGCGACAGCATGTGCGGCTTTCGTGTCTATCCGCTGGCCCCCACGCTGGCGCTGTGCGATCGCCGTGCCATCGGTCAGCGCATGGATTTCGATACTGAGATCATGGTGCGGCTCTACTGGCAGGGCATACGCAGTCGCTTTATCCCGACCCGCGTCACCTATCCCGCCAGCGGGCTGTCGCACTTCGATGCGCTCTACGACAATCTGCGCATCTCCTGGATGCATACCCGTCTCTTCTTCGGCATGCTGCCGCGGATCCCGCGTCTGCTGGCGATGCGTAACGCGCCAGCACACTGGTCTGTGGAAACGGAGCGGCGCGGACAGTGGGGATTACGTTTTATGCTGGCGGTGTATCGCTATGGCGGGCGGCTGCCCTTTACGCTGCTACTCTGGCCGGTCGTCGCGGTCTACTGGCTGAGCGGTCAGCGCGCGCGAAGCGCTTCACGGCAATGGCTGGCGCAGGTTACCGTCGCCGCACAGCAGCGGCAGGTTGCATTACCGCCGCGGCTTAACAGCTACCGCCATTTTCTGCGCTTCGCCGGGGCGATGCTGGATAAAGTCGCCAGCTGGCGCGGGGATTTGCATTGGGGACGGGATATCGATTTCGCGCCGGGCGCAGAAGCGATAATCCGCGCACCCACACCCCAGGGCAAGCTGATCCTGGCCTCCCATCTTGGCGACATTGAAGCCTGTCGCGCGATGGCGCAGCAGGTCAGCGGACTGGTGATTAATGCACTGGTGTTTACCGACAATGCCCGGCGCTTTCGGGCGGTACTGGAAACTATCGCCCCGCAGGCGGGGGTCAATCTGATGCCGGTCAGTGATATCGGGCCGGAGACAGCAATCCTGCTGCAACAGAAGCTGGATGCGGGCGAATGGGTGGCGATTGTCGGGGATCGTACGGCGGTCAATCCGCAACGCGGCGGCGAGCGTCGGGTCATCTGGAGCGATTTTCTGGGTCGGGCAGCACCGTTTCCACAGGGGCCGTTTGTGCTGGCGGCTGCGTTACGCTGTCCGGTGCTGCTCATGTTTGCCCTGCGGCAACAGGGTAAACTGCTTATCCACTGTGAGCCGTTTGCCGATCCGCTGCTGCTGCCCCGTGCACAACGTCAGCAGGCGCTGCAACAGGCGGTCGATCGCTATGCGCAACGGCTGGCGCATTATGCGCTGCTGGCCCCGCTGGACTGGTTCAACTTTTTCGATTTCTGGACGTTGCCTGATCACCAGGCGCACCACAAGGAGTCTGACCATGACTGAACATCATGCTGAAGTCGTGCTGACCGTTTCGTTCCACGACTGTGATCCCATGGGTGTGGTCTGGCACGGTAACTATTTCCGCTTCTTCGAAGTGGCACGCGAAGCCCTGCTGCGCAGCATCAATTACAGTTATGCCGAGATGGCTGCCAGTGGCTACGTCTGGCCGGTGGTCGATACCCGGGTTAAATATCGCCATCCCCTGCGCTGTGAAGAGACGATTCGCGTCAGTGCCCGAATTACAGAATATGAGAACCGCCTGCGCATCGACTATGAGGTGCGAAACGCGGCCGATCAGATCACCACTAAAGCGCATACGCTGCAGGTTGCGGTTGAGCAGGAGAGTCAGGCGCTGTGCTTTGTTTCGCCCGATATTTTACTGGAACGTTTAGGAGTAAAAGGATGCTGAAAATAGTGCTTACCGGCCTGCTATTGTGGGCCAGTGCGGCCAGCGCAGTCACACTGGATCAGCTGCAGCAGCGTTTTGCCAGCCAGCCAGTGATCCGGGCCGACTTTACCCAGACGCGCACCATTTCAGGTATGCGTCAGCCGCTGGTGTCGCACGGTCAAATGCTGATCGCCCGTGAGCAGGGGTTATGGTGGCATCAGCAGACGCCGTTTGTGATGACACTGCTGCTGGATGATAAGCGCATGGTGCAAAGCCTTAACGGCCAGAAGCCCCAGGTGATCACCGCTGACAGCAATCCGCAGATGTTCCAGTTCAATCATTTGCTGCGGGCGCTGTTCCAGGCTGACCAGAAGGTCCTTAACGAAAATTTCAGCGTGGCCTTCAGCGATCGTGGCAACGGCGCCTGGACGCTGGACCTGACGCCCAAAGCTGCGCCGCTCAACAAAATCTTCAACCGTATCTCGCTGGCGGGTAACACCTTCCTGGACAGCATCAACCTGGATGATAAGCAGGGCGATAAAACCGAGATTCAGCTCAGTAACACCCGCATTGAACCGCCGCAGTTAAGCGACGAGGAGCAGGCACGTTTTGCCGGGCCGTAACGATCGGCTGCTGGCGATCCTGTGGCTGGCCATCTGTCTGCTGCTGGCGGCGGCGCTCGCTTTTCTGTTGCCGCGCAGCCAGCTCAACAGCAGCGTGCTGGCTTTGCTGCCGCAACAGAATCTGGGCGGAGCACCGCCTGCGCTACAGCAGGCTTTTATGCAGCGGCTGGATCGCCAGATGGTGTGGCTGGTTTCACCCGGTGAGCAGGACGATCCGCAGGTCGCTGCCTGGTGGCTGGCGCAGTTGCGTGTGCTGCCTGACCTGAAGCTTGTGCAGGGCGATCTTGATGCACAGCAGCAGCAGCAGTGGGGCCGTTTCGCCTGGCAACACCGCAATGGTCTGCTTGATGAGTCGACACGCAGCCGCTTGCAGAACGGGGGTGAGGCGCAGGCAGACTGGCTGCTGGCGCAGCTTTTTTCAGCCTTCTCGGGCGTCAGCAGCAGAGAGTTGCAGGGCGATCCTTTGATGCTGGTGCGCGGTTCACAGCTGGCGCTGGCTCAGAATGCCGGACGTATGACGCTGCATGATGGCTGGCTGACCGTAAAAGACGAGCAGGGTAAGCAGTGGTATTTTCTGCATGGCGAACTGGCGAACAATGCTTTCAGTATGCAGCAGAGCCATGCGCTGGTGACCCGGCTTAGCGCGCTGGAGCAGCAGCTTAAAAGCCGCTGGCCGCAGGCGAAACTGCTGACGCGGGGTACTGTCCTGTTCAGCGACAACGCCAGCCAGCGTGCGCAGCACGATGTTAAAACCCTGGGGAGTGTAACGCTGGGTGGCGTCGTCCTGCTGGTGCTGCTGGTCTTCCGATCACTGCGTCCATTGCTGCTGACGGTGACGTCTGTGGCGGTAGGCGCGATGGCAGGCACAGTGGTGACGCTGCTTTGCTTCGGTGAGCTGCATCTGATGACGCTGGTGATGAGTCTGAGTATTGTCGGCATCTCGGCGGATTACACGCTCTATTATCTCACTGAGCGTATGGTTCACGGCGAACAGCAGTCACCGTGGCAGAGCCTGCGCAAAGTCCGCGGTACGCTGCTACTGGCGCTTGCGACCACCGCGATTGCCTGGCTGCTGATGCTGCTCGCGCCCTTCCCCGGACTGCGTCAGCTGGCGGTGTTTGCCGCCAGCGGATTAACCGCATCCTGTCTGACGGTAATTCTGATCACGCCGTGGCTGGTACGTGGATTACCGGTGCGTCCGGTGCCGCTGATGGTGCCGCTGGCGCGCTGGCTTGCCGCCTGGCGTCGCCAGCGCGGGTTGCGTGTCGGATTACCTGTATTGATGGCCATCTTCGCCCTGACCGGAATCGCTCAGTTAAAGGTAGATGATGACATCGCGCATCTGCAAAGTGCCCCCGCACAGCTGCTTGAACAGGATCGCCAGCTCGCTACTCTGACCGGCCAGCGTGCCGATCAGACCTGGTTTGTGGTCTGGGGCGATGATGCTCAGCAGACGCTGCAGCGGCTGGAAAAACTGGCATCGGATCTCCATCAGGCACAGCAGCAGGGCTGGCTGCAACATTATCGTCTGCTGCCGCTGAAGTCGCTGGCGCAGCAACAGCAGGATCTGCAGCTGCTGAAACAGGCCGTTCCGACGATTACGGCCCGCCTGCAGCAGGCGGGAATTGCCCTTGCCGCGCCAGACCTGAGGCCAATGCCGGTAACACCCGGTGCCTGGCTGTCGGGTCCGCTGAGTGAGGGCTGGCGTCTGCTGTGGCTGACGCTGCCGGACGGGCAGAGCGGTGTTCTGATCCCCACCAGCGGCGTAAAAAACAGCGCCAAACTCGCAGAGCTGGCTAAGCAGCATCCTGGCGTCAGCTGGATCGATCGCAAGGCGAGTTACGATGCGCTGTTCAGCTTCTGGCGCACCCTGCTCGGCGGATTACTGGCACTGGCGCTGCTGCTGATCACACTGAGTTTTGTACTGCGGCTGGGATTAAAGGCGGGCTTACGCAGCGCGCTGCCGTCGGTGCTGTCGCTGGCGATGGCGCTGGCAACGCTGGGCTGGATCGGCGCATCGCTGAACCTGTTTGCGCTGCTGGCGCTGATTCTGGTGCTGGGGATCGGCATTAACTACACGATCTTTTTCAGCAACCCACAGGGTACACCAATGACTTCGTTGCTGGCGGTATCGCTGGCGATGATCACCACCTTACTGACGCTGGGCATGCTGGTATTCAGCAGCACCAGCGCGATTGCCAGTTTTGGCACCGTATTATGCAGCGGCATCTTCAGCGCTTTCCTGCTGTCACCGCTGGCGATGCGACCCACCCGATCAAGGAGTAAACGATGATCCGCGCCGCCTGTATTCTGCTGACGGCTCTGCTGCTCAGCGCCTGTGCCGGACCGGCACCCGACAGCAGACGTCCCACCGCCTGGCTGAAACCGGGCGTGAAGGTGACGCTGCCGCCGCCAGGCATCCGTCCCGCCTTTCAACAGCAGCAGTTGCTGACCGGCCAGGTTAAAGGTCAGAGTCAGTCACTGCTGGTGCTGCTCAGTGCTGATGAACAGCAAATTGATCTGGCGGGGCTCTCTTCAGTGGGTATTCGACTCTTCAGTCTGCGCTATGATGCCAGCGGTATTCATACCCAGCAGTTGATGCCGCTGCCGCAGATGCCGCCCGCGAGTCAGGTACTGGCAGACATCATGCTCAGCTACTGGCCGCTGGATGCCTGGCAAAAACAGCTGCCGCCAGGCTGGAAGCTGCAGGATAAGGGATTAAAGCGCCAGCTAATGGATGCCGATAACCAGCTGGTAACGGAGATTGATTATCTGCAACGGGATAATCAGCGCCAGCCAGTCAGCATTCTGCAGCATGCCTTTGGCTATCAGATCCGCATTCAACATCTGGACGCCTCATGATTTATATCTCTGCTATCGGCATGCTGAATGCCCTGGGAAATGACAGCCAGCAGATTGCGGCCAGCCTGAAAAAAGGTGAGGCACCCGGTATGCAGTTGCGTCATGGCTGGCTGAGCGGTGATCGCGCCTGTTGGCTTGGCAGAGTTGAAGGTGAGCTGCCAGCGATTCCTGCTGTCCTTAGCGCGCATAACACCCGAAACAACCAGCTGCTGCTGGCCGCGCTGATACAAATCCGTCCGACGCTTGACGCGGCGATTGCACGCTATGGCGCCAGCAGAGTGGCAATTGTACTGGGGACCAGCACCTCGGGGGTGGATGAGGGGGATCAGCAGATTTGCGGCGGCCAGCCCGATTATCACTACCAGATGCAGGAGCTTGGCGATCCGTCACGTTTTCTGGCGCACTACCTGCAGCTCGATGGCCCGGCCTATACCATTTCTACCGCCTGCTCTTCCAGCGCCCGCGCCATTATCAGTGGTGAGCGGCTGATCGCGGCAGGGCTGGCGGATGTCGCGCTGGTGGGCGGTGCAGACTCGCTGAGTCGGATGCCGATCAACGGTTTCGACAGTCTGGAATCGCTCTCTGAGCGTCGCTGCGCGCCGTTCAGCCGCGAGCGTGACGGCATCTCGATTGGCGAAGGAGCCGCGCTGATGCTGCTGACGCGGGAACCGCAGCCGCTGGCGCTGTTGGGTGCGGGTGAATCTTCCGACGCCTGGCACATGTCTGCGCCCCATCCTCAGGGCGAAGGCGCTGAACGGGCGATGCGAATGGCGCTGCAACAGGCGAATCTGTTGCCGCAGCAGGTGGGTTATATCAATCTGCATGGCACAGCCACGCCGCTGAACGATCAGATGGAAGCCGCCGTGATTCATCGTTTGTTTGGCAATGCGGTGCCATGCAGCTCAACCAAACATCTGACCGGCCATACGCTCGGCGCGGCGGGCGTGTGCGAAGCTGCGCTCAGCGCATTGATCCTGCAAAACAATCTGCCGCTGCCTGCGCAGGATTTTAGCGCGGCGGCGCAGGATGAGACGCTGCCGGATTGCGGATTGCTGTTACAGCCACAGGCGCTGCAACGGCCGGTCATCGCCTCTAATTCATTCGCCTTTGGTGGCAACAACACCTGCCTGATTCTGGGACGCCTTGATGGACATTAATTCTCCCGCGGCACTCTGGCTGCCGCATGCTGCACCGATGCTACTGCTTGATCAGCTGATTGCCGTTGATGAAGAGCACGTTCACTGTCAGGTATCGACCTGTGCCGATGGCGTACTGGCGCCGTTTCTGACGCCACAGGGCGAACTGCCTGCCTGGTTTGGCGTCGAGATGATGGCTCAAACCGTAGGCGTCTGGTCGGGCTGGCATGCAAAGCAGGGTGGCGCAACCCTTGTCCCGCCCGGCATGCTGCTGGGTGGACGCGGCTGGCGGGCAGATCAACCGTACTTTCCCGCGAACGTCACGCTGGATATCAGAATGACGTTGCTGATGCGCGATGACCGTATGGGCAGCTTTGAGGGCGATATTTGTTACGGCCCGCAACGGCTTGCCAGCGGTCGTCTCAACACCTGGCAACCCAATGAAACAGAGTTAAAGCAATTAATGTCACAAGGAAATCAGCCATGACAAGGTCGGTATTAGTCACGGGCGCCAGTAAAGGCATTGGCCGCGCGATTGCGCTGCGTCTCGCCCAGGATGGCTATCAGGTTATCGTTCATTTTAACCGCGACCGCGCGGGGGCTGAGCAGTGCCTGCAGCAGATCGAATCTGCAGGCGGCAGTGGTCGTGTGCTGGGATTTGATGTGGCTGACCGGGCAGCCACCCGTGCCGCGCTGGAAGCGGATATAGCGCAACACGGGGCCTACTATGGCGTGGTGAGCAATGCCGGTATCACCCGTGATGCAGCGTTTCCCGCCCTGACGGATGAGGAGTGGGACAGTGTCATCCACACCAACCTCGACAGTTTTTACAACGTTATCCAGCCCTGCGTGATGCCGATGATCGGCCTGCGCCGCGGTGGTCGCATTATTACCCTCTCTTCGGTCTCCGGGATGATGGGCAATCGCGGTCAGGTCAACTACAGCGCGGCGAAAGCGGGCATTATCGGGGCCACCAAGGCGCTGGCGATTGAACTGGCTAAACGCAAAATCACCGTTAACTGCATCGCGCCCGGTCTGATTGATACCGGCATGGAGGGGCTCGAACCTCAGGTGATTGAAGAAGCGATGAAGATCGTGCCGATGAAGCGCATGGGCACGGCCGACGAAGTCGCCGGACTGGCGAGCTATCTGATGTCCGATATCGCCGGTTACGTAACGCGTCAGGTGATTTCAATTAATGGAGGCATGCTGTGATCCAGCGGGTAGTCGTAACCGGTATGGGCGGCGTAACGGCCTTTGGTGAATCCTGGGCTGAGGTTTCGGCGCGTATTCGTGCCGGGCGCAACGCGGTACGCTTTATGCCGGAGTGGCAGATCTATGACGGACTGCATACCCTGCTCGGCGCGCCCGTGGATAACTTTGAACTGCCTGCGCATTATACCCGCAAGCGTATCCGCGCCATGGGCCGCGTTTCGCTGCTGGCAACGCGTGCCACCGAACTGGCGCTGACCCAGGCAGGGCTGATTGACCATCCGGTGCTGACCTGCGGAGAGACGGGCATCGCCTACGGCTCCTCTACCGGCAGCACCGGGCCGGTCAGCGAGTTCGCCACCATGCTGACCGAAAAGCACACCAACAATATTACCGGCACGACGTACGTGCAGATGATGCCGCATACCACCGCCGTGAATGCCGGGCTCTTTTTCGGCCTGCGCGGCCGGGTGATCCCGACCTCCAGCGCCTGTACGTCAGGCAGCCAGGCTATTGGCTATGCCTGGGAGGCGATTCGTCATGGATATCAGACGGTGATGGTGGCGGGTGGTGCGGAGGAGCTCTGTCCGTCCGAAGCGGCGGTGTTCGATACCCTCTTTGCAACCAGCCAGCGCAATGACGCGCCACACACCACGCCAGCGCCTTTTGATCAGCAACGCGATGGCCTGGTGATTGGCGAAGGGGCCGGCACGTTGATCCTGGAGTCGCTGGATCATGCCCTGGCGCGTGGTGCCACGATTTATGCTGAAATCACGGGCTTCCACACCAACTGCGATGCCGCCCATATCACGCAGCCGCAGCGGGAAACCATGCAGATCTGCATTGAGCGGGCATTGCAGAGCGCCGGTATTACCGCATCAGAAGTCGGTTATGTGAATGCGCACGGCACGGCCACTGAGCGGGGTGATATGGCAGAAAGTCTGGCGACGGCAGCGGTGTTTGGCGAGTCAACGCCGATCTCCTCTCTGAAATCCTATTTTGGCCATACGCTGGGTGCCTGCGGGGCGCTGGAAGCCTGGATGAGCATTGAGATGATGCGGGAAGGGTGGTTTGCGCCCACGCTTAACCTGACGCAACCGGCCGCTGATGGCGGTCAGCTGGATTACATCATGGGTGAGCCGCGAGAGATTGAAACCGACTATATCCAGAGCAACAATTTTGCCTTTGGTGGCATTAACACATCTCTGATCTTCAGACGCTGGCGCGGCGTCTGATATCCGGTCCGTGCGGTACTGACACGGGCCAGTTTATTTTCCGAACGAAAAAACCGGACGATAAACAACCTTTCATTTACACTGTCACTCACCGCATTACGCCCTGCGGCCCTATTTTCCACAGGATAGTTATGTCTTTGCCCTTGCCACCCGACGATCACGATGAGCCAATTCGCCAGTCACTTGACGATGCGCACTTTGCGATAGTGGTGCTTGCGGTGACCTCGGTAACGCTTATAATCTTTGTCCTGATAGTTACGCTCTGGATGAGCTGACACGCCCAGGGATTCGTCGGATGGCATAAGGAGAAGGCGATGGACTCCGGAGATGACAAATTAATCGCAATTATCGGTTTGCTGGCGGCCTGCCTGATCGGGGTCACTTTCCTGTTTACCATGGTCTGGCTGACCGACGTTCGTCATCCTGCCGATCCCTCTCTTGATGTTCGCTCCTGTTACCCGAAGAACCATCCTTCTCAGCATGCCTGATTATGCGTTACGAGTGGTGAACTTAATCTGCTGACTGCGCAGAACCAGCGCCAGCGCTTCATGCAGCTTGCGGTTGCCATTAGGATCAGCTAATCCCAGCAGCGGACCGGGTGAACGCCGGTCGTCAGCCCAGGCGGGATACTCCACCACCGGATAGAGCGAAATGCCCTCCACTGCAATGCCGTGATCCAGCGCTACCGCCACGTTTTCACTGATCTCCTGCAGCCAGGGGGCGCGCGCGTCACCCTCTGCGCCGGTTTCGGCAATTAACATCGGGCGCTGGTAGCGTTGCCAGCACTGCGCCAGCAAAATGTGCAGTGGAGTTCGTGCCGGATCCTCCAGTGACATCGGCTGGTCGGGGAAAAACCAGTGGTTATCGGGATAGTAGTTCAGGCCCAGGATATCCAGGCAATCTTCACTGCCGCCTAACTCTTTATCAACGCGACCGGCCAGCATATCCCAGGCCTCGAACTGCGCCTGATGCTGCGCATCCGCGTAAGGTTTGCTGTCTGGATTATCGGGATGATGGGCAATCTGTACCAGCGGATCGGTCAGCACAAAACGTGCTTCCGGATAGACTTCGCGAATGGCGTGAATCGCTGCCAGCGAGGCACGGACCAGCTGTCGCTTCAGTTCTTTACCGCGATTAGCGGCATGGGGATTGAACCAGGCCACATCGGCTCCAGCCCATGACCAGAATGAAATTTGATTTACCGGCGTAAAGAAGGGGCGTTCGATGCCCTGATCGCGCATCAGTTGTGCCATCGCACGGGCGAAACGACTAAAATGCTCAACGAATTCGGCTTTCCAGATATTAAGATGATCGGGATAACCAAAGTGCGCCAGCTCCCAGATGATCTCCATCTGCTGACGCTGTGAAGCTTCTATCATCGGCAGAAAACTTTGCCAGTCATACTGGCCGGGGATCTTTTCAATCAGATGCCAGCGTGCACCGTCACGGGCGGTGAGCAGATGCTGTTCAGTCAGGGCAGCATAATCTTTTTCCAGCAGCATATCGTGGCCACTGCTGAAAACCATATCGAGCCGTTTACCCGGTGTACGGCAGGCGGTGGAGCAGGGAAAACTGCCCTGAAAAAAGCTGCGAAACAGGCTGGGATGGTAGCGCTGGCGGGCATCTGTAAGGGATTGATGAGACATATTCCTCTCCTGCCGGGTTAATGCCGGTCACAGATCGTCCGGTTAAGTCTAGACTAAAAAACGCCCATAACTGCCCACGCATTCGGAACAGAGGTATGGTGTCAGAGGGCGGGCCGGGGAATAATAAAAAATAACTGCATTTTACAGGGAATTGTCATGACCGAAGCGTTTGAGCTCTCCCAGTCATCGGAACGTACCAGCTGGCTGGAAACGCAGCTGGAGCCAGAGTGTCAGCGCCATCCGGGAATGAGTGGTGTCCATCAGCTGAGCGACGGGCTGGATGCCTTTGCCGCACGCTATCTGCTGATGCAAAAAGCGGAACGTTCACTCGATATTCAGTACTACATCTGGCAAAACGATCTGTCGGGACGGTTGCTGTTCAGCGCGGTGCTGGAGGCGGCCCGTCGTGGCGTGAAAGTGCGGCTGCTGCTGGATGACAACAATACACCGGGCCTGGACGATACGCTCGCCCAGCTTAATCGCCATCCCAACATTGAAGTGCGGCTGTTTAATCCCTTCTCGTTTCGTACCCTGCGCGCACTGGGATATCTCACTGACTTTGCCCGTCTGAATCGCCGCATGCACAATAAGAGCTTTACCGTGGACGGTGTCACGACTGTGGTCGGCGGGCGTAATATCGGCGACGAATATTTCGGCACCGGCAATGAACCGTTGTTTGCCGATCTGGACGTGATGGCGATAGGCCCGGTGGTGAAAGAAGTCGCAGAGGATTTTGAGCGTTACTGGCGCAGTAAGCCGGTATCAAAGCTGCAGCAGGTGCTGGATGAAGAGGAATCCGAAGAGGACAGTGTGAGCCTGCCAGCAGAATGGCGTCACAGTGAACCGGTACAGCGTTACCTTCAGCGGCTGGAAAATTCGTCACTGCTACAGGAGCTGGAAGAGGGCACGCTGGACCTGACCTGGGCGAAAGCGCGACTGCTCAGTGATGATCCGCGTAAAGGACTGGGTAAAGCACGCGCCAGAAGCCTGTTGCCGCAGCGGATGATGGAGGTGATTGGTACGCCGCAGGAGCAGTTCGACATCATCTCTGCCTATTTTGTGCCGACACGCGCTGGCGTCGCTCAGTTGCTGGCGCTGAAGCGCAAAGGGGTAAAAATTGCCATTCTGACCAACTCGCTGGCGGCCAACGATGTCTCAATTGTCCATGCCGGCTATGCTAAGTGGCGCAAAAAACTGCTGCGTCACGGCATCGCGCTCTATGAACTTAAACCACAGGCGGGCGTGCCTGATGCCCCGCACGACCGGGGATTAACCGGTAACTCGGGCTCCAGCCTGCATGCCAAAACCTTTTCGGTGGATCAACAGACGCTGTTTATCGGTTCGTTTAACTTCGATCCGCGTTCAGCCGTGTTGAATACCGAGATGGGGCTGGTCATTGAGAGTGCGGCGCTGGCCGCAGAGACGCATCAGCGTTTCAGCCACTCGATGCGCGATCGGGCATGGACGCTGCGGCTGGATAAGTGGGGAAGGGTTAACTGGCTGGAGTATCCGGATGAGCCGCAGCAGATTGTGCATAAACACGAACCGGGTTGCTCGTGGTGGCAACGTCTTCAGGTAAGGCTGGTGTGGCGACTGCCGATTGAGTGGCTGCTGTAAACCGGACCTTGCCTGGGTTCAGGCGCTGGCTCAGGAAACATACGCCCTCCGCAAAGACGCAAAACCCGCCATCCCTGGCTCGCTCAGCGCGGGCGATTACGCACCTCATCTCTGAGGTGCGCCCGTTGCCGGGCCAACGCGTTGCGTTGTTCAAAAACGCTCCCGACGTTTGTGTCCCTGGCCCGCTATGCTTTGCTACTTGTGTATGCTCCCATCGCTTTAAACGCTTAAGCTGTCTGTGAGACACATCATTTATAGCCTGACCTCACTGATGGCCTGAGATCAGTGATCGCCTGTCATTGTGTTTGTTTACGCTCAAATTTCCCCGAGAACAGGAAGCGCAGCAGCGGGATGCGCAGGTGAATCTCATACAGCAGAAACGCGATGCCAAACACCATCAGCAGGCCCACAAAGAAGCCCAGCGTGTTGTTTTCAATCCGTGGTGTGACATAAATACCATACAAGAGCGTCAGCGGATGGTGCACCAGATAGATAAACAGCGACGCATTCACCAGATACATGATGCGTGGCGAATGCGAATTCAGCAGCTTATGACCAAAGCAGAAGCAGACGTTCAGCATGCAGAGACCCATCAGCGTGGTGATAATCGCATCCAGCTCATATAACCAGCCATCGCCGCTGCTGAGGCGCTGATTTGTGCAGTAGGCAACAAACATCACCACCGCGCCGATCCACATCACCGGATTAAACCGCACAAACAACTGCTTCAGCGGCGGATGTTTCCATGCCAGCGCCCCCAGCATAAAGAACGGCAGATAGAAAAGCGTTTGCATAACCACAATGCTGAATAAGCCATCCATCAGCCAGGCTGGCTGGAATATAAACACCAGACGGCGGAACACACACCACACCAGCGCCCATGTCAGTACACCCGCGGTCAACGCTCCCCAGCCCACCCGCGTATAATCAATGGTGCGGTGCTGATCGCGCAACCAGCGGAACGTGACCATGCCGAGCGTGGTCAGCATCACCAGCACCACCAGGAACCACAGGTGTGAAATCAGCTCCCACATCAGGTTATTGAATTTCTGGTACGGCGTGAATCGCGGCCAGTCAGCCAGCTTATCTGTCCAGGCCTTCAGCATGAAAAATTGCGGCAGCGTGAGCAGCGGAACGGCGGTGAGTAGCGGGATCCCCACACGCTCCAGACGCACTTTCAGGAAGCGACGTGGCTGATAGCGCAGATACAACATGTAGGAGAAGTATCCTGAAATGACAAAAAACACCTGCATACGAAATGCATGAATAAAGTCATTCAGCAGCGTCAGCCATAACGAGGCCTCATGACTGTTGACGGCCCATTTTTGCGCGGAGTAAATGAGGGAAACATGAAAAGGTACCCCCAGTAACATCAGATACGCGCGTATGGAATCAAGAAAGTATTCACGTTCAGGTTTTACAGTACTCATAAAGTTCCAGTTCGTTAGTACGTATGGCCGGTTTCACCCTGAAACCGGATTATGTTCTGTGAAAAGTCTACCTGGGATAAACCAGGTATACTATCAGTGGAATCCGTAGTGTCTAATTGTCCTAAAAGTAGCGTTAACCCAGACGAAATGCGGGAACAATGTTGCGCATAAGCTGTCGGAAAACCGAATAATCCTTTAAGATAAACGGGTTTGATTTAAGCACACGAAAGGGGGGGATGTGCCGACTAAAGAAAAAAATAAAGCCGGACTGATGAAGGTACGCTGGATTGGTACTGCAGTTCTGCTGGCGTTGTACGCCAATAACAGTTGGGCGTTTAACATCGATGATGTAGCCAAACAAGCCAAAGCGTTGGCAGGGAAAAGCTTTGAAGCGCCTAAAAGCAATTTACCCTCTCAATTTCGTGAAATGAAATTTGCTGATTATCAGCAGATCCAGTTTAACCACGATAAAGCGTATTGGGGCAAACTGCGCACGCCATTCAAGCTGGAGTTCTATCATCAGGGCATGTATTTCGATACCCCGGTGCAGATCAACGAAGTGACGGGCAGCGCGGTACGCGAGATTAAATACAACCCCGACTATTTTAATTTCGGTAACGTAAAACATGACGCAGAAGCGGTAAAAAACCTCGGATTTGCGGGTTTCAAAGTGCTTTACCCACTCAACAACAAGGGTAAAAACGATGAGATCGCCAGCTTCCTGGGTGCAAGCTACTTCCGTGTGATCGGTGCTGGCCAGGTTTATGGCCTGTCGGCGCGTGGCCTTGCCATCGATACGGCGTTGCCATCCGGTGAAGAGTTCCCGCGTTTCAAAGAATTCTGGATTCAGCGTCCTAAACCGCAGGACAAGCAGCTGGTGATCTACGCACTGCTTGATTCGCCGCGTGCGGCGGGCGCGTATCGCTTTGTGCTGCATCCGGGTGAAGCGTCAACGGTTGATGTGCAGTCTAAAGTTTACCTGCGTGATAACGTCGGCAAACTGGGGATCGCACCACTGACCAGTATGTTCCTGTTTGGTCAGAACCAGCCGTCGACGGTGAACAACTTCCGTCCGGCACTGCACGACTCTGATGGACTCTCTATCCATAATGGCAACGGAGAGTGGATTTGGCGTCCGCTGAATAACCCGCGTCATCTGGCGGTGAGCACGTTCACCATTGAGAATCCGAAAGGTTTTGGTCTGCTGCAACGTGGACGTGACTTTGACAACTACCAGGATCTGGACGACCGCTATGACCTGCGTCCAAGCGGCTGGGTTGAGCCAATCGGCGACTGGGGTAAAGGCCGGGTTGAACTGGTTGAAATCCCGACGGCAGATGAAACCAACGACAACATCGTTGCTTTCTGGACGCCAGAGACGCTGCCAGAGCCTGGTAAAGAGATGAACTTCAAATATCGTCTGCACTTCTCGCGCGACGAAAACCAGCTGCACTCCGATGATACCGCCTGGGTCAAAAATACCCTGCGTTCAGCGGGTGACGTGAAGCAATCTAATCTGGTGCGTCAGCCGGATGGCACCGTGGCTTTCACCATCGACTTCGTGGGTAAAGACATGAGTAAGATGGCGGAAAACAGTCAGGTGGCACCTCAGGTCAGCGTCGGTAAAAATGCTGATGTGGTTGAGCAGAGCGTACGTTATAACCCGGTCACCAAAGGCTGGCGTCTGGTGTTGCGTCTGCGTGTGAAAGATGCCAAACAGTCCACGGAAATGCGTGCGGCCCTGGTAAGCGGCGACAAGACATTGACGGAAACCTGGAGCTATCAGTTACCTGCCAATGAATAAATCGACTTTTACACCTCAACGTTATGTGGAATCTCTGCCGCTGGATGCGGCAGGGAAGGCACGCCTGAGCGTCTCCTTGCAGAATGCCGGCGAGTTCCACTTCATCCATGATACGCTGGGAAGGGATGTCGCAGCCAGTGATCGTCCGGATGATGCGCCGTTAAAATCGGTCTCATCGCGGGTTGAAATGGCCTGGCCTGATTCATTGGCCGACGGTCAGCAGCTGGGCAAAGATTATCTCGACCGCACCACGCTGAAAGCGATGCCGAAGGTCAAACGCTCACTGATGTTCCCGGAAGCGTGGCGGACCAACCCGGTCGCCCGTGCCTGGGACTCACTGCGTGGACACAAATCGGTTCCGCGTTATGCCAATGCGGAAGAGCGTCGTGCCGAAGAGAAGTGGCGTCATGTCGGTTCAATTCGTCGCTACATCCTGCTGATCCTGACCATATTTCAGACGGTGGTCGCCACCTGGTACATGAAGAGTATTCTGCCTTATCAGGGCTGGACGCTTCTGGATCCGATGGAGATGATCAATCAGAACTGGCAGCAGTCAGTGATGCAGATTCTGCCTTACTTATTGCAGACCGGTATCCTGTTCCTGTTCGCCATACTCTTCTGCTGGGTCTCTGCTGGCTTCTGGACAGCACTGATGGGCTTCCTGCAGCTGCTGATTGGACGTGACAAATACAGTATCTCTTATTCAACGGTCGGAGATGAGCCGCTAAATCCGGAACATCGTACTGCGCTGATTATGCCGATCTGTAATGAAGACGTTGAGCGTGTTTACGCCGGTCTGCGTGCGACATGGGAATCCGTGGTTCGCACCGGTAACGCTGAACACTTTGACGTTTACATCCTCAGCGACAGTTACGATGCGGATATCGCCATTGCCGAGCAGAAAGCCTGGATGGAGCTGGTGCGGGATGTTGGCGGTGCAGGCAAGATTTTCTATCGCCGTCGTCGTCGTCGTGTGAAGCGTAAAAGCGGCAACATCGATGACTTCTGCCGTCGCTGGGGCAGCAACTATAGCTACATGGTCGTGCTGGATGCGGATAGCGTTATGAGCGGTGAGTGTCTCACCGGTCTGGTACGCATGATGGATGCTAACCCGAATGCCGGGATCATCCAGTCCTCGCCGAAAGCATCGGGTATGGATACGCTGTATGCGCGCTGTCAGCAATTTGCCACGCGTGTATACGGTCCGCTGTTTACGGCCGGTCTTCACTTCTGGCAACTGGGCGAATCTCACTACTGGGGTCACAACGCCATTATTCGCGTAAAACCCTTTATTGAGCACTGTGCACTGGCTCCGTTACCGGGTGAGGGCTCTTTTGCCGGGTCGATCATGTCCCATGACTTTGTGGAAGCTGCGCTGATGCGTCGTGCTGGCTGGGGCGTCTGGATTGCCTATGACCTGCCGGGATCCTATGAAGAGCTGCCACCGAACCTGCTGGATGAGCTGAAGCGTGACCGCCGCTGGTGTCACGGTAACCTGATGAACTTCCGCCTGTTCCTGGTAAAAGGGATGCACCCGGTACACCGTGCGGTATTCCTGACCGGTGTGATGTCCTACCTGTCTGCTCCGCTGTGGTTTATGTTCCTGGCGCTTTCAACTGCCTTGCAGGTGGTGCATACGCTGATGGAACCGACCTACTTCCTGCAGCCACGGCAGCTGTTCCCGGTCTGGCCGCAGTGGCGTCCCGAGCTGGCAATAGCGTTGTTCTCGACCACCATGGTGCTGTTGTTCCTGCCGAAGATGCTGAGTGTGGTGTTGATCTGGTTCAAAGGGTCAAAAGCCTACGGAGGTCCTCTGCGCCTGCTGGCTTCACTGGTGCTGGAAACGCTGTTCTCAGTGCTGCTGGCGCCGGTACGTATGCTGTTCCATACGGTGTTTGTTGTCAGTGCCTTCCTCGGCTGGGAAGTGGTGTGGAACTCTCCGCAACGTGATGACGATGCGACGCCGTGGAGCGAGGCATTTAAACGTCACGGTTCGCAGATGGCATTGGGTCTGGTGTGGGCAACGGGTATGGGACTGCTGGATCTTAACTTCCTGTGGTGGCTGGCCCCGATTGTCTTCTCGCTGATTCTGTCTCCGTTTGTTTCTGTGATGTCGAGCCGCTCAACACTGGGTCTTAAGAGCAAGAAAGCCAAATTGTTCCTGATCCCGGAAGAGTACTCGCCGCCGCAGGAGCTGGTGGATACCGATCGTTATGTGCTGCTAAACCGCGAACGTGCGCTGGAAAATGGCTTTATGCATGCCCTGTTCCATCCTGCGTTTAACGCACTCGCAACGGCACTGGCGACATCGCGCCATAAGCAGAGTCAGCTGCTGGACTATGCACGTGACCGTCGTGTGGATCAGGCACTGAGCGATGCACCGGATAAACTGGGCCGCGAGCAGCGACTGCAGTTAATCAGCGATCCGGTGGTACTGGCCCGTGTTCATACCCGACTGTGGGAAAATGCGGATAAGTATCATCAGTGGGTAGAGAGTTATCAGAAACTTAACCTCAACCCTAACGCGCTGGCAAAAAACGCGTAATCTGAAAAGCGGCAGCGATGCCGCTTTTTTTATGGGATTAAAACAGCGATACGCTGATAAATTGTTTGCTGGCAGTCACCGTGAGCAGCGCGTGACGTTCTCAATGGCAGTTCATAGCGGGTATCAGTGGTGAAAGCATTTTTAAAGGCAGGCGTTGTTGTAGCTGCGGTGCTTTGCTTAAGCGGATGTGGCAGTATCATCAGTCGCACCCTGCCGGGGCAGGGACACGGCAATCAGTATTATCCCGGCGTACAGTGGGATGTACGCGACAGCGGCTGGCGAGTCTTAACGATCCTCGATTTGCCACTGTCGCTGGTGGTTGACACCCTGTTGTTACCGGTGGATGCCAGTCACGGTCCTTACGAATAACTGCGATCGGAGTCGCTGTTATCATCTTCCCACTCTTGCGCGGCGGCTTCACCCTCTTCGGTGTCCAGCGGCGGCTCAAGCTGGAATTCGCCGTCATCCCACTCGTGCAGGGTATTTTCTGCTAACCACTCCTGACGCAGTTCAACTTCGTCAAAGTCAGCATCAAAGATGGCCTGTGCGGCGTCACCGCTGCGGAAGGGCAGGCATTCGCCCGCTTCACCTTCATCGGTCAGGAACTCAGCCTGCCACATAATATCGCCATCCTGCATGACATACTTTTGCAGGCCAAACTGACTGATCGATGCTTCTTCTTCATCCACCTCAGGATTGTTAGCGAGGTACTCTTCACGTGCAGCATCAATCGCTTCCTCTAACGTACTGTACATGCTCATCAATCTTCTCCTTACCGGGTTCATTAACTGCAGATTCATTTGATTTCAGTGAAGGATAGACGAAATTCAGGGGAGGGAAAGGGCGGGTCAGTGCAACTGGCGGGAAATAAACCATTTCCCGCCAGTCAGGGTCAGATCATCTTTTGTGGAAAGTGCAGAACGGGTTGAACAGAGTCATGAATCACCGGCGCTGAGTAGCGGATACAGCATTTTATACAGGGCTTAACTTTCTTAAAATTAATTCTGGCGATGGAAAGCGCCTGGCTCAGGTTATATAAAGTGCCAATGAAGATGATTTCATCTTTATCTGGCATTCGCTTACACCCTTTACGATGAAGGAAATGATAATTTTCCTGATCGGTACCAATTGTGACGTAATAGTAGAGACCTTTGTTCATATAATATGTCCCGATAGAGGTTTGCTGTGTTGTCTTTTTATAATTTTTGTCAGAGCGGTTAAAGATCTGACTGTCACGAAAGAAACTACCGATTAGCTTTAACTTCTTCAAATGCCATAACGGTCTATCAGGCTGTTAAAAAAATGTAAAAAGGAATATAGGTCAAATTAACAAGGCAAAAGCTTGTAATATAAGTTAATTTTAATCGATCCATTAGCCAGAATACATCGTTAAGCCTGGCTAAATAGGATTAGGCCTGGTTTGAAAGTTAATCAGCACCAAATAACATTAAATACAGTACGCTGAAAATTAATGACTAAAAAGAGAATCAGGCAGAATAGCGCCTGTTAGTAAGGTTTTTGATTATAAAATCGAATTTTAAATAGATAAATAAACTATTTTGAACTTCATGGTTGATTAATTAACGGTCCTGAAAATTCGATGAAACGATGATCCCGCCACGAGCGACTGATTTATTCAGCAGAGCATAGAGTAAGAAAAGCGCTAAATGCCAGAAAGACATTTAGCGCGAAAGGATTAATAACGGGAGGGTTCGCCTTCGGGGCGGGTTTTAAAGCGACGATGAAGCCACATATACTGTTCCGGTGCCAGCAACACGCCTTCTTCAACCACTTTGTTCATTCTGGCAGCGGTGACAACATCGCTCTCCAGCGTAAATTCGTCGCTGATGTCAGGCAGTATCATCAGTTCATAACCACGACCACCAGGCAGACGACGCGGCACAAAGGGAATAACCGCCGGTTTACCAGTACGAATCAGCAAATGGGTGCCCACCGTGGTTGCCGCTTTTTCCACAGCAAAGAAGGGCGCAAAAACGCTGCTGCGTGGGCCATAATCATGGTCGGGTGCGTACCAGATAATGTCGCCGTTTTTCAGCGCGCGAATCATTCCTTTAAGATCTTTGCGGTCAATCATACTTTTATTTGAACGCATCCGGCCTTTAACCTGCAGCCAGTCGATCAATTTGTTGTCATTAGGGCGATAGACGCCAATGCCTGGATTATGGATACCAAACATGCGCGCCCCAATTTCCAGTGTCAGAAAGTGCATGCCAATAAGCAGGACACCACGCTGACTATCCCGCGCCTGCTGAATATGCTCCAGACCTGAAGGCTTATGCCATTTATTGATGCGCCAGTCAGGCCAGAACCATGCCATCCCGGTCTCGATCAATCCCATGCCAACCGATTCGAAATTGTGTTTTACCATCGCTTCACGTTCATTGATCGGCATTTCCGGAAAACATAATTCCAGATTACGTCGGGCGACACTGACGCGGTGCTTCATAAAACGCATCCCGATACGACCAATATTGCAGCCGAGAACATAAAGCAGGGGATAGGGAAGTAGCACCAAAAGATAAAGAAAAGCGACACCCACCCAGGTCAACCAATAGCGCGGGTGAAGCAGTTCTCGTGAAAACTGAGGCAACTGGGTCATATGAAGGTTAATTTTCCTGCGTCGCGCACCGTGCGGTGCTGATATCTCATTAATTTCTGCCATTGTGCCAGTTTTTATCGGGCGTATAAATATCACTGACGGAACAGGCTACTGCAGGCGGATGTAAACTCTCCAGATATTGGCGGAAAAAACAGCAATAGATGATCGGTTATGACACTGGCCTTTGCATCCTGCTGAAATCAGGTATCATGTGCCCGCTAAAATTCTCCTATTGATAACAGGAAAGAACACCATGCCAGTGTTACATAACCTCGTTTCCAATAAAGAGCTGAAGGCGCGCATGCTGGCTGAAACTGAGCCGCGCACCACTGTCTCTTTTTACAAATATTTCCAGATTGCCGATCCAAAAGCATTCCGTGATGCGCTCTACGTTGGCCTGACAGCACTCAAGGTGTTTGGCCGCGTCTATGTGGCGCACGAAGGGATTAATGCGCAAATCAGCGTGTCCGCCAGTCAGTATGAAAAGATGAAAGCGTGGCTCTATAGCTTTGATCCGGCGCTGAATAATCTTCGCATGAACATTGCCCTGGACGATGATGGAAAATCGTTCTGGGTGCTGCGTCTGAAAGTGCGCGATCGCATTGTCGCGGACGGAATTGAAGACAGCAGTTTCGATGCCAGCAATGTGGGTCAGTATCTTAAAGCAGCAGACGTTAACGCAATGCTGGACGATCCTGACGCGCTGTTCGTGGATATGCGAAACCACTACGAATATGAAGTGGGGCGTTTTGATAATGCGCTGGAAGTGCCTGCTGACACCTTCCGCGATCAATTGCCGATGGCGGTTGATATGCTGCAGGATCAGAAAGACAAAAAGATCGTAATGTACTGCACCGGCGGGATCCGCTGTGAAAAAGCCAGCGCCTGGATGCGGCACAACGGCTTTGAGGATGTCTATCACATTGAAGGCGGGATCATCGAGTATGCCCGCCGCGCGCGTGAGCAGGGGTTACCGGTACGCTTCAAAGGCAAAAACTTTGTCTTTGATGAGCGGATGGGTGAACGTATTTCTGACGACGTGCTGTCGAACTGTCATCAGTGCGGCGAACCCTGTGATACCCACGTCAATTGCGTCAATGACGGCTGTCATCTGCTGTTTATTCAGTGCAAAAGCTGCGCAGAGAAGTTTGAGAACTGCTGCAGCCCAATCTGTCAGGAAGAAGCAAAACTCTCTCCGGAAGAGCAGCGCGCTCGCCGGGCGGGACGTGAGAATGGCAATAAGATCTTTAACAAGTCACGTGGCCTGTTAAATATGACTATTCCTTCGCCAGTGAAGAAATAAACGTGGCCGCCTGAAGTGAGCTTCAGGCGGCGTGTTGTTTTACTGACGTACACCTTCAACTGAGATCATCAGCTGCACCTTCTGCGAAGCGGGCCCCAGATCTTTAGTGATGTTGAAATCTTTCAGTGCAATTTCCCCTTCGGCCTCAAAGCCAGCGCGGTAACCGCCCCACGGATCTTTACCTTCACCCAGCATTTTCGCCTCCAGCGTCACCGGTTTCGTCACGCCATTCAGCATCAGATTGCCGGTAATCTTCAGCTCATCACCCTCTTTTTTTACCTCTGTGGATGTAAACGTGGCCTGCGGGTTTTTACTGGTGTTCAGGAAGTCAGCGCTGCGCAGGTGCTTGTCACGTTCAGCGTGATTGGTATCGACGCTGCTGGTGTTAATCGTGACGTCGACTTTGTCTGCTGCAGGGTTCTTCTCATCAAAAGTGAAGCTGCCATCGAAATCTTTAAAGGTGCCGTAGAGCCAGCTGTAACCCAGATGCTGAATACGGAACTGAATAAACGCGTGCTGGCCCTCTTTATCGATTTTATAGTCTGCAGCATTGGCGGTCATCGAACTGAGCAGCAGGCTGGCACCGGTCATCGCCAGCAGAGTCTTTTTGAACATATTATTTATCCTTTTCAGAGGGAGAAGGGATGCGTAAACCTGACATCCGTTTTAGGGTGATATCACGATCGATAAAATGATGTTTTAACGCAGCCAGACCATGCAGTACCGAGAGGATCACAACCGTCCAGGCCAGCCAGAGGTGAATGTCGCCCGCCAGGTCAGCCTGCGCGCCTGCACCGCTGAACAGCGCAGGCAGGGTAAACCAGCTAAATACAGATATCGGTTTGCCATCGGCGGTTGAGATCAGATAGCCACTGATTAAAATGGTCAGCAGCAGGGTGTACAGCAAAAGGTGCGCAACCATTGAACTGATACGCACCAGCGGGGAATAACTGCTCAGCGGTTTTGGCGGCGGCGAAATAACACGCCACACCAGACGAACAATCAACGCCAGCAGTAGCATCACGCCAATGCTTTTATGAATTTCCGGCGCGTCGTGATACCAGCTATCGTAGTAGCCCAGGCCGACCATCCATAACCCCAGCGCAAACATGGCATAAATCGCCAGCGCCATACACCAGTGCAGCAGCACGGCAATCAGTCCAAACTGATGAGATGAATTGCGTAATAACATGATGTCGTTTCAAAAAAGAAATAATATGAAATAAGAATCTACATTATGAAATATAAAAGCAATTGCCCTTACGTTTCTATAAATTTTATTTTTTAATATGAAATGGCTGAATAAAAGGAGGTGAAGATGCGCAATATTTCTGAATGAGTTATTTGTGGCAAAGGGCTCGTCAACGAATAAGGCAGCGAATTAACCTAAAGTGCGGAATAAAACCGTGTCATTATGTCAGCAAAATTCAGTTTACGTCAGTTAATGTCAATGGGTGGCGCCCACTTTATGCCACCCATTTTCAGCGTCAGAAGCGCGAAAGGCGGAAAGGGGTCAGATCAAATGAGAACGGTTTTTTCTGAGCAAATTCTGCAGCCAGTTCACCTAATACACTGGCAAATTTAAACCCGTGTCCGCTGAGTCCGGTAATCAATAAACGGTCAGGTTCACCTGGCAGCGTATCAATAATAAAGTCCTCATCCGGGCTGAAATCGTAGCTGCAGGCTTCACCATGCAGACAGACACCCACGCCGGGTAAAAACTGACGCAGGAAACCAAAGGCTTCACTGCCATCGGCCGCGACCGCACCAAAAGGTTTACGATCCTCTGGTTGCTGCATCGGCTGCCCGCCATCATGACGCCCCACCTTCAACGCGTTGTTATCCGCCGGGAAGCCATAGAACTGGCTGCCATTCGTCATTTCCACCGTAAAGCCGGGAAACTTATTGTTTTCGCTGTAGCGACCATCAGCCTGATACCAGGCAAACACTTTTCGGGTGGGGGCCACTGGCAGGTCAGGAACTAATTTACCGACCCAGGTGCCGGCACTGACCAGCATTTTGCGACCCCGATAGATACCGTCCAGGGTGGTGACCTGCTGCAGATCGCCATCACGTCCCAGCTCGGTGACCGGACAGTTAAACAGCTGTGCACAGCCCGCCTGCTCCGCCAGCTGAATCCAGCTGCGAACCGCCTGTTCGCACTTCAGATAGCCGGAGTCCGGCTCAAAGACGCCCAGATAACCCTCAGGCACGTTAATTTGCGGCCAGCGCTTTCGCACGTCATCGGGCTGCATTACCTCAATGTTGAGTTGCCAGCGAGCGGCGCTGTCGATGACGTTCTGAATAAAAGGTGACTGAATTGGCGCAAGGTTAAGTACGCCGCTGCGATGCATAATGCGCTCACCGGCGCGCTGTTCCAGTTCATCCCACAGCGTCTGCGCTCGCAGGACCAGGGGAACGTAGCGTTCGCCTTCGCCATAAGCGTGACGGATCAATCGACTTTCGCCGTGATGCGTGCCCTGATTGTGGGGAGGATGTGCACTGTCGATCATCAGCACCGATAAACCCGCCTGGGTAGCATAGTAGCCTGCCGCCGCGCCCACTGAGCCGCTGCCGACGACGATAAGATCATAAATCATGATAACTGTGCTCTAAGAGTAAGATAATCAAAAGAATACCAGAAACAGAAACGAAAAAGGCACCCCTGAGGGCGCCTCTTTGATGCGGCAGAGATTAATGCTTATTGAGGAGTCGTTCTATCTGCTCGGCTGATTCTATCTTGGCGATGCCCGCTTCGAGTATCGAGATAAACTGCCTTGCCACATCCGTTGTCAGCCAGTAAGTAGGGCCAACATCCGCTTCTTCTTCTTTTTGATCCTGCGACGACAGCGAGTGCAGGCGGATCATCATGGCGTCATAGCTATCAACGGTACTGATATCCCAGCCCACCAGCGGATGAGTCTGAATAACGTCTTTTCTTCTGTCCATTATAACCTCCTTATTACTCGTTAAACGAAGTGCATGGTGAGGTTCAATGCGGCTTTTTTATTCCAATAGCGAAACTATTATAACAGTAAACCAGGGAATCATGAATTTAAAAAGGCCGTGAGTCAGCTTCTCACAGAATATTTGCGTTTGAAAGGCGCGGAGGAAAAAATAAAATGCCTGGCAGGCAGGCATTTTAATCACTATTCATTGGGCAGGCAAAAAGTGGCTTCAGCTACGTGAGCGTGCTTAAAGTGTCGGGCTTTCTGGCACGATGCCGCCGCCGCGTTTCTGTAGTGTTTCTGCCAGACGGGCAAAGTGCTGCTGAAGCTGTTCATCATGGTTTTGATTTTGGGCTTCCAGCGACAGATTGTGCACCAGCAGCTGACTGGCGCGATCGTCAAGACAGAAAATCAGACTGGAAAAGGCATTTTCCAGCACCGTCAAACGACGCTGTTGATCACCAATCAGTGCTAACAACTCACCAAAGGTCATCGCCTCTTCCGGTTTATCAGTAGTCATGGTGCGCACCTCCTGTTATGCGTGACGAGCGCAAGGATAGGGCATTGATCATTAAGAGTCTAGATGCAGAGAGGGGGAAGTGCGAGAGGGA
Organism: Pantoea sp. MHSD4; assembly: GCF_021043305.1. Classification (NCBI taxonomy): domain Bacteria; kingdom Pseudomonadati; phylum Pseudomonadota; class Gammaproteobacteria; order Enterobacterales; family Erwiniaceae; genus Pantoea; species Pantoea sp. MHSD4. Next base: position 649,407 of record NZ_JAJNDH010000002.1, read on the forward strand.
AGAAAAGATAAAAAAACCGGGTGGCGACACCCGGAAAAAAAGCACAGTGGCGGTTAATCAGTAATGAACCAGTCATCAGCACTTTCCCACGTCTGCTGCAGGATTTCGCTGATCTGGTCGCGCGTCTCTTTTCCACCGCCCAGCACGCTGAGATTATTGGCACTGGCGTAACGTACCTTGACGTGATTGGTCGAGTCAGGGAACTGTTCATCAATGCGGCGCGATAATTCATCGCTTAACGCTTCAATCGCGCCAGCAGGAAGAGGTCGGGTATTGGATACGGTAATTTCAACGCGCATAATAGCCTCCGGTTAAGATACTGTATATATTTACAGTATCTGCGGGCCGGAGGCAAGTAAAATTATGCGATGCGCCAGTTCAGTGTTTCACCCGCCAGGAACGGCACCAGAGCGTGGCTGCCGAGCGCGATTGATTCAGGCACCTGCCAGGGCTCACGCACCAGCGTAATCGTTCCTTCATTCAGCGGCAGGCCGTAGAAACGCGGCCCATTCTCAGAACAGAACGCTTCGAAATGTTCCAGCGCGTTCAGCTCTTCGAAAACGGTGGCGTAAGCGGGCAATGACGTTGGCGCATTAAAGACGCCAGCGCAGCCGCAGCTGGCTTCTTTGAGATGGCGCAGATGCGGCGCAGTGTCAGTGCCGAGGAAGAATCGTGGGTTTCCGCTTGCTACCACCTTACGCAGCGCTTCCTGATGCACGTTGCGCTTAAGGATCGGCAGGCAGTAGAGGTGCGGACGAATACCGCCCACCAGCATATGGTTGCGGTTAAACATCAGATGCTGCGGGGTAATGGTTGCGCCCAGCGTCTCATCGGCGGCGGCGACATAGTCAGCGGCGTCCTGCGTGGTAATGTGCTCCATCACCACCTTCAATGCCGGAAACTGGCTGCGCAGCGGCACCATTACGGTTTCGATAAACCGGGCTTCACGGTCAAAAATATCAACGTGTGCATCGGTAACTTCACCGTGGATCAGCAGCGGCATACCGAGCTTCTGCATACGCTCCAGCACGCGGGCAATCGACGCGATGTTGGTGACGCCATGGCTGGAGTTGGTGGTGGCGTGCGCAGGATAGAGCTTGGCCGCGGTGAACAACCCCGAGGTAAAACCGCGCTCCAGCTCATCAGGATCCAGTGAGTCGGTCAGATAGCAGGTCATCAGCGGCGTAAAAGCGTGCCCGGCGGGCAGCGCCGCCAGGATACGATCGCGGTACGCTTCACCTGCCGCCACGCTGGTTACCGGCGGCACCAGGTTCGGCATGACAATGGCACGACCATTCACCGCGCTGGTATAGGGCAGGACCGTGTTGAGCATCTCATCATCACGCAGATGAATATGCCAGTCGTCAGGGCGACGCAGGGTAAGTTGCTGAGGTTGTGCTGTCATCAGTGAAGCTCCGGCAGAAGGGAAACAAAAGGCATGTTTTGGCCGGGGTCTAAGCATAAGGATTCAGGCAACCGTTTGCACCTGCTTTTTATGTCGATAAAGAAAATCCGCGCCATAAGGCGCGGAGATCGGGATTACTGTGTGAACGGAATGACCAGTTCTCCCGGTTTCACTTCCAGTCCTTTGGCAAATTTCTTCGCCAGCGACTCGCCTTTACTGCGGTCAGCACTCAGTACATAAGCAGGATTTTGATCAAAATAGCTTTTGAGTGACTGATTCAGGTATGGCGTCAGCGTTTTCATAATTGACGCCATTTTTTCCGGGGCAACCTGCGTATCGACAATCTCCAGATCGCGAAGATAGATGGCGCCCTGCTGCGGCTCATAAACCGGCTGAGCACGCATCTTCAATTGCATATCGGCCTGCTGAGGACCAAACAGTGAGGTGACGTTAATTTTTGCATTGCCGGAAAGTGTCACCTTTCCTGGCTCTTCGCGCCCAATCTGACTGGTCAGGTTGTTCAGCACAATATGCGCGTTAACCAGTCCGGATACGCCAATGTCTTTCTCATAGTTGTTATGCTTCTGCAGCGCCTGATTCACTTCCTGTTCGCTGATGGTGTATTGGGTCAGTTGATTACATCCGCTCACCAGCAGCGCAATCAACAGGGCCGTCAGCCCGAAAAATGCCTTTTTCATCGATCTTTATCCTGAATATCAGAGCCAGTAAACAGGCTATAGCCTGCCTGAATGCGGGGCGGGTGTCATCAGGAAAGGGATGAGAAACGCCGCAGCGTCTCTCATCGCGGCAGGGTTAGTGGGATATTGAAGAGAGAAGATTTACCTGGGTCTGTTTAGCCATATTATCGCGGTAGTCAGCGACCCGTGCTGGCCAGTCGATACCCGCCACCAGCGTCAGTGAGCGCAGCAGTGGAAAGAGATTAAAATCATCTTCTGACAGCTCGCCGTTCACCGCATTGGGCTGTTCGATTAATTTGTCCAGCTTGCGCAGATCCTGGCTGACATTTTTAATCAGCCCGGCCGAGTGACTTTTCAGCGCGTCAAAATCACCGATGCTTGCCTGCTTTTTGGTGCGGAAATAGTCACGCGCCTCCGGGGTAGCGAATTCGGCAAACGCCGACTCAGCAATGCGCGGCAGTAGCAGTTTGTTGACATAGCTATTCATATGACGCAGCCAGTCAGCGATTGCCGGATTCAGCGCGCCGGTAATCAGCGGCTCGCGATCCTGCTGATCGACATAATGCACAATATCCATACTCTCAGGCATCGCGCTGCCATCCTGCTTCTGCAGAATCGGCGCCATTTTCTGCCCAATCAGCCGGTTCGGCGTCTCCTCGTCGTCGTTTAGCATCACCACCAGCTCAACCGGTTTGTTCTTCAGGCCAAAAATCATTCGCGCTTTAACGCAGAAAGGACAGTGGTCATAGATATAGAGCTTCATCCTGATCTCCCGGGTTTCAGAGGGTTATTGTTAAACAGAACGAATCAATTCTTTCTGTTTTCGGGCGTGTGAAAAGTATGGAAGAGATTACTCAACAGGGCAAACTCACCTGGCAGAGGCATCACAGGAACCGCCGCTTAAACCAGCCATTCTGATGAATGAAAGCGGTGATAACAGAGCAAAATCAACCTCTTTATGGCGAAAAAGCTGTAACGTTTTACCGCAGCCCAGGCGACGGTTATAGTGAAAGCCGGTTAATGACGGCTCATCTTCATCAGCCATTGATTTCAGGAGTCAGGATGTTTGGCTATCGTTCTGCCGCGCCCAGGGTGCGATTAACCACCGATAGACTGGTGGTCCGTCTGGTTCACGAACGTGATGCCTGGCGAATGGCAGATTACTATTCGGAAAATCGCCAGTTTTTAAAACCCTGGGAACCGGTGCGCGATGACAGCCACTGCTATCCCTCAGGGTGGCAGGCAAGGCTCGGACTGATTTCGGACATGCATAAGCAGGGTTCCGCCTTCTATTTTATTCTCATGGACAGCGATGAAACCGAGGTGCGGGGCGTGGCGAATTTCAGCAACGTGCTGCGCGGATCGTTTCACGCCTGTTACCTTGGCTATTCACTGGGTGAAAAGTGGCAGGGACAAGGGCTGATGTTTGAGGCGTTGCAGGCGGCTATCCGCTATATGCAGCGCCAGCAGCATATTCATCGCATCATGGCGAACTACATGCCGCACAACCAGCGCAGCGGCGATCTTCTGGCGCGACTGGGTTTTGAGAAAGAGGGATACGCGAAAGATTATCTGCTAATTGATGGGCGCTGGCAGGATCACGTGCTGACAGCGTTAACTCTGCGGGAATGGACGCCTGACCGGCGTGGATAATGATGAGGATGCGAGCATGAAGATGGTTTTATCGGCGCAGGCGTTGCGCGTACTGGGCTGTCTGCTGGAGAAGCAGGTCACCACGCCGGAGCAGTATCCGCTGTCACTGAATGGTGTTGTGGTTGCCTGTAATCAGAAATCGAATCGCGATCCGGTCATGGAGCTAAGCGAAAGCGAGGTTCAGAATCAGCTCGATCTGCTGGAAAAACGGCATCTGATCACCGCCAGCAGCGCCGCCGGGCAACGGGTAGTGAAATATGAGCAGCGTTTCTGTAACTCTGCGTTTGGTGCGCTGAAGCTCAACAGCGCGGAAGTCGCCCTGCTGACGCTGCTGCTGCTGCGCGGGCCACAAACACCTGGCGAACTGCGTACCCGCAGCGGTCGTCTGCATGAGTTCAGTGACGTCAGCGAGGTCGAGCAGACGCTGGAAGGCCTGATGCAGCGTGACGACAGTGCACAGGTGATGCGCCTGGCGCGAGAGCCGGGTAAGCGTGAAAGCCGCTTTATGCATCTGCTGAGTGATGAGAGCGATCAGCCGCAGGCCGCTGACGCGCCGGAAGAGCAGGGCGACCTGGCGACGCGCATTACCCTGCTGGAGCAGCAGGTCGCGGCGCTTCAGGCCCAACTCACCCAACTGCTGCAAACGGAGCGCTGAAATGACACTACGTATTGGTGTGGTGGGATTAGGCGGTATCGCGCAGAAAGCCTGGTTGCCTGTGCTTTCTGCAGCAACAGACTGGACGCTGGTGGGCGCATTCTCCCCGAATCAGGCCAAAGCCCGCCCAATCTGCGACAGTTATCGCATCTCAAATTTTGGTTCGTTAAATGATTTAGCGGCTGCCTGCGACGCGGTCTTTGTCCACAGCAGCACCGCTACGCATTACGACGTGGTCAGGGCACTGCTGCTGGCCGGAAAAGATGTCTGTGTGGACAAGCCGCTGGCTGAAACTCTGGAGCAGGCTGAGTCGCTGGTGGCGCTGGCGGAAAAACGTCAGCGTAAACTGATGGTGGCGTTTAACCGTCGATTCGCGCCGCGCTATCAGCAGCTGCGGGCGAAGATGACCGACGCTGCCTCTCTGCGGATTGAAAAGCATCGCAGCGATAGCGTCGGGCCACAGGATCTTCGCTTTACCCTGCTCGACGATTACCTGCATGTGGTGGACACCGCACTCTGGCTGGGCGGCAAACCGTTTCGCCAGGTTCAGGGACGTATCGACACCAACGAACAGGGACAGATGCTCTATGCTGAGCACCATTTCAGTGTTGAAGGATTAACGATCTCCACCAGCATGCACCGCCGCGCAGGCAGTCAGCGCGAGCGGGTCAGTGCGGTATGTGACGGTAAGTGCATCGACATCAGCGAGATGCGCGACTGGCACGAAGAGCAGAGTGATGGCCTGATAATTACGCAGCCACCCGCCTGGCAGAGCCATCTTGCTCAGCGCGGTTTCAGCGGCGCGGCGCACCATTTCATTGACTGTGTACAAAATCAGACGAAGCCTGAAACCAGCGGTGAACAGGCGCTGATGGCGCAGCGTGTCGTGGAAAAACTGTGGCGCGAGGCCACCCGCGAATAACGCCTTGTAACACTCCGTGCTGGTCATTTCCCTCTGTGGCAGTAGACTGTCGCCGGGCATCCTCAGGTGCCCGCGCTAATTCTCCTTTTTTGCTGATTCTTTTCAGGATGCGCCGTCAATTATGAATTTGTTGAAATCGCTGGCAGCGGTCAGTTCTATGACCCTGTTTTCCCGCGTACTGGGCTTTGCCCGTGATGCCATTGTGGCGCGGGTGTTTGGCGCCGGAATGGCGACCGATGCGTTCTTTGTTGCGTTTAAACTGCCCAATCTGCTGCGGCGTATTTTTGCTGAAGGTGCATTTTCTCAGGCTTTCGTGCCGATTCTGGCTGAATACAAAAGTAAGCAGGGCGAAGAGGCGACCAGACTCTTCCTGGCTTACGTCTCGGGCCTGCTGACGCTGGCGCTGGCGCTGGTCACCGTGGCGGGCATGATCGCTGCGCCCTGGGTCATCATGGTCACGGCGCCCGGCTTTGCTGACAGTCCCGATAAGTTCGCGCTGACCAGCTCGCTGCTGCGGGTAACCTTCCCCTACATTATGCTGATTTCGCTGGCGTCGCTGGCGGGTGCGGTACTCAACACCTGGAACCGTTTCTCGGTGCCAGCCTTTGCGCCGACTCTGCTGAACGTGAGTATGATTGGTTTTGCGCTGTTTGCTGCGCCGCACTTCCATCCACCGGTGATGGCGCTGGCCTGGGCCGTGGTGGCTGGCGGCGTACTGCAACTTGGCTATCAGCTGCCGCACCTGAAGAAGCTGGGGATGCTGGTGCTTCCCCGCCTGAATCTGCGTGATGCGGGTGTCTGGCGGGTTATGCGTCAAATGGGGCCTGCCATTCTGGGCGTTTCTGTCAGCCAGATTTCCCTGATCATCAATACCATTTTCGCCTCGTTCCTGGTCTCAGGTTCAGTCTCCTGGATGTACTATGCTGACCGTCTGATGGAGTTTCCCTCTGGTGTGCTCGGCGTGGCGTTGGGCACTATTCTGCTGCCATCGCTGGCTAAAAGTTTTGCCAGTGGCAACCATGATGAATATTCCCGACTAATGGACTGGGGTCTGCGCCTGTGCTTCCTGCTGGCCCTGCCCAGCGCCGTAGCCCTGGGTATGCTCTCCGGCCCGCTGACCGTGGCACTGTTTCAGTACGGTAAATTTACCGCTTTTGATGCATTGATGACGCAGCGTGCCCTGATTGCTTACTCTGTCGGCCTGATGGGACTGATTGTGGTTAAAGTGCTGGCACCGGGCTTCTATTCCCGTCAGGACATCAAAACGCCGGTTAAAATCGCGATTATTACTCTGATCATGACGCAGGTAATGAACCTGGCGTTTATTGGTCCGCTGAAACATGCCGGTCTGTCACTGTCGATTGGTCTGGCAGCCTGTCTCAATGCGTCGCTGCTTTACTGGCAGTTGCGTAAGAAGAATATCTTTAACCCGCAGCCAGGCTGGAGCAGCTTCCTGATCCGCCTGCTGGTCGCGGTGGTGGTCATGGCTGGTGCACTGTTCGCCATGCTGCAGTGGATGCCCGCATGGGAGCAGGGCCCGATGCTGTGGCGACTGCTGCGTCTGGCGGCGGTCTGTGCAGTTGGCGGCGGGGCCTATTTCCTGGCGCTGGGGCTGCTGGGCTTCCGGTTGCGCGACTATGCTCGGCGCACGGCTGTGTAAGGTTTGCAGCCATGAGAAATTCAATGTGCAGGGAACGGGGGCATAGGAGGAAAGCGTCCCACGCCATGGACAAAAACGCCGGGAGCGTTTTTGAACAACGCGAAGCGTTGGCCCGGCAACGGGCGCACCTCAGGGATGAGGTGCGTAATCGCGTGGGCCGAGCGTGTCATGGATGACAGCTTTTGCGTCTTTCCGATCTGACCCGGTTCCCTGTACAGGCACAATCTCAAAGCGAATCGTGATAAAGAAAATAACGCACCAATAAAAAAATCCCGCACCTGGCGGGATTTTTTACGCTACTTTTCGACTCAGGCTTTACGGCTTAACGTCGCCTGGCCTTTACCCATCCCATCCGGGCCATAAAAGGCCTGCGTCTGATGCGGCTTCAGCACTTCAAGTGCATTTTCGGTGTAACGAATCTGATGTTGCAGCAGCAGGCCATTGTGGACATTGGCATCCTGCAGACGACGGGAATGCTGCTGGATCGTATCCCAGCGGCGAGCCATGTCGTTCTGACCACGATAAGGTGCTGATGTCGCCTGACTCTGTTCAGCGGCGCGACGCATCTCATCCAGATAGTTGAGCGTACTGAGCAGCGCGCTTTTATCTTCGGTGATACGCTGCAGCAGGTTGCTGTTAATGCTGCCCGCTGCCAGCTGCTGCTGCTCTTCTTCCAGCACGGCTGACAGCGATGCCAGCACGTCCTGCATCTTATCTAATGTGGTCTGCAAATTACTCATGGGAATTAGTTACCCTCTAAATACGCCTTGGTGTCGGCAATCAGCGCATCGGCGATTTTGCCGGTATCCATCTTCAGTTCGCCATTACGAATGGCGGTTTTCAGTTGTTCAACGCGCTCGACGTTAATATCTTTGCTGCTCGGCTGCATCAATTGCGCCTGCGCGCTGCTCAGGCTGACCTGGGCTGCTGCAGGGGTCGTGGCGGCTGCCACCGGGCTGGCGCTCTGGCGCACTTTGCTGTTACCGGACTCACTGCTATCGCGGCTCTGTACGGTGCTGGCGGGTTTCAGCGGTTGCGTTCTGTCAATGCTCATATTCGGGCTCCTGTACGGTCAGGGGGAAGTCTGCCACCTGAATCATAATAGCGTTATCGCTTTGTTGATTCTTCTATCGGCAGCACTTAGGGCTTCTTTAACACTTTACAGCGTTATAAGAATATTCCCATCCTCCCGGACCTTACCGCTGACAACCTGGCCATTTCCCATCCGGACACGGACCGACTGCGAACGGGCGGCATTGTTCAGCGCCTTGCCCTCACCGCTGGCGTCAAATCCATCACCGCTGGCAATCACCATCACATTCTGACCCGCCTTAACCCGCCACGGCTGACGCAGCGTGGACGGATTAATCGGCTGTCCGGGCTGGATATCGCGCAGCACCACAGCATCGGCGACCGAGTCCGCATTCAGCAGGGCGCGGGCGGGCAGGGTGTCCAGGCGGCCGGTCTGCAGCGTGAAATCACTCTCGCTAACGCTACTGCCCTGACTCAGCAGCCGGTTCGCCACCAGATAAGAGCCGGTGACCTGGACCTGTACCTGGATATAACGGCGATTCTCACCGCAATTTGCCGCCACGCTCATATTGCCCCACAACCGGCTGTTGCCGGGCAGCGTGAACTGTGGCGCCTCACAGGCTGGCCACTGTTCTTTCGGCGTGCGAACCACTACGACCATGCCAGCAGCATGCTGGGCGTCACGCGCTTTAAAAAATTGATTCAGTTGTGCATTGAGATCCCCGGCAGAAGCTGGCAGGGCAATCACGACCAGCAGACTGGTCAGCAGGGTCAGATATCGACGCATTGTGCATTTCCTCACTGATGATGGCGACGAGTGTAACCTTTAAGAAAAATCCTCAATTGTCAAAATAGCGGCCATTTAAGTCGCTATTCAGACGATGACGTCTTGCTTTTTCAAATTAAGCTGCGAGCTCGAAATTCTCATACGCGGAGGAAACATGCTCGACAAACTGGATGCGGCGCTGAAATTTGGTACGGAGGCCCTCAACCTGCGTGCTCAACGTCAGGAGATCCTGGCGTCAAATATTGCCAACGCCGATACCCCTGGATATCAGGCCCGGGATATCGACTTTGCAAGCGAGCTGAGTCGGGTGATGTCCAATGGTCGTGCGGAAGGCAGCAGCATGGCGCTAAAAGTCACGTCAGCCCGGCACATTGAAGCACAGACAAACGGCGCACCATCGATGGATATGCTTTATCGCATTCCCGATCAGCCTTCTGCCGACGGCAACACCGTAGATATGGACCGTGAGCGTACGCAGTTCGCGGATAACAGCCTGAAATATCAAACCGACCTCACCCTCATCAGCAGCCAGATCAAAGGCATGATGAGCGTGTTACAAGGGCAATAATTATGGCCTTGCTGAATATTTTTGACATTGCCGGCTCAGCGATGACCGCGCAATCACAGCGATTAAACGTCAGTGCCAGTAACCTGGCGAACGCCGACAGCGTCACCGGCCCTGATGGTAAGCCTTACGTGGCTAAGCAGGTGGTCTTCCAGACCGATGCGGCACCCGGCTCCGCCACCGGCGGTGTGAAAGTGGCAAAGGTCGTGGATGATCCCACACCCGCGAAGCTGGTGTATGACCCGGGCAATCCCATGGCTGATGCCAAAGGCTACGTGAAGATGCCGAACGTGGATGTGGTTTCTGAAAGCGTCAACACCATGTCGGCGTCACGCAGTTACCAGGCCAACGTTGAAGTGCTCAACACCGTGAAGTCGATGATGATGAAAACCCTGACCCTTGGGCAATAACGGAGAAAATTTATGGCTATCGCGGTAGGCGTTAACGACAAGCTGGACCCCACGGTTCTTAGCTCTTCTAACACCAGTGGCACGGGCAACAATGCACAGGATCTGCAGAACCAGTTCCTGACCATGCTGGTGACGCAGTTAAAGAACCAGGATCCTACGAATCCTATGGATAACAGCCAGCTCACCACGCAGCTGGCACAGATCAATACCCTGAGCGGCATTGAAAAACTGAATACCACGCTGGGATCGATCTCCGGCCAGATCAACACCAGCCAGTCACTGCAGAGCTCCACGCTGATTGGGCATGGCGTAATGGTCAATGGCGGACAGATTCTGGTTGGCAAAGGCACCACGACGCCATTTGGCGTTGAACTGGCCTCTGCCTCAACCGGCGCAACCGCCACCATTACAGATGCCAATGGCTCGGTAATCAACACCGTCGATCTGGGCGCGCTGAGCGCGGGTGTGCACACCTTCTCGTGGGACGGCAAGCTCACCGATGGCTCTGTCGCGCCAGATGGTAAATACAGCGTTGCGATTGCCGCAAGCAATGGCAACACACAACTGGTGGCACAACCGCTTAACTACGCCTACGTCAATGGGGTGAGTACAGCGAACAACACCACAAAACTGGATCTCGGCACCATGGGCTCCGCCACCCTTGACGACGTACGTCAGATTCTCTGATTAACCTGTAGACAGGAAACAAACACATGTCATTTTCCCAAGCGGTCAGCGGCCTTGGTGCTGCTTCAAGTAACCTTGATGTCATCGGTAACAACATTGCTAACTCCGCCACTGCGGGCTTTAAATCGAGCACCATCGCGTTTGCCGATATGTTTGCCGGTTCTAACGTTGGCCTCGGCACCAAAGTCGCTGCGGTAATCCAGAACTTTAACGATGGCGCGACCACCACCACCAGCCGTGGCCTGGACGTTGCGCTGAGCGGTAACGGTTTCTTCCGTATGACCGACAGCAGCGGCGGCGTCTTCTATTCACGTAATGGCCAGTTAACGCTGGATGCCAACCGTAACCTGGTCAACACCCAGGGTCTGAACGTGACCGGCTATCCGGCCAGCGGTTCACCGGCTACCATCCAGGCAGGTGCTAACCCGGTTGCACTGCGTATTCCTACTGAGCAGATGCCCGCCCGTGCGACTACCACTGCCGGTCTGGTTGCCAACCTGAACTCAACGGATACCACGCCATCCGTGCCTACCTTCTCGACGGCGAACGCGGACAGCTACAACAAGAAAACCACGGCCACCGTGTTTGACTCGCAGGGTAATGACCACGCGCTCGACATGTATTTCGCGAAAGACACCGCCAGCAACAGCTGGACCGTGCGCACCATTGATGCCAATACCGGCCTTTCAGCGGGCGATTTCAGAATGGCGTTTGACACCAGCGGTAAGCTGACCAGCGTCTCTAAACTGAATGCAAACGGTACGGTAGCGAGCACCACCACCGATGGCACTGTTGGCCTGACGTTGAACGTGGGCGGTGCCAATGGCGCGGTCGCCAATCAGCCCATCACTATGAGCATGCTGGGCAGCCTGCAGCAGAACACTGGCGCCACCAACTTTGGCAGCCCGACCCAGGATGGTTATGCCCCTGGCGATCTGACCAGCTACGCGATTAATAATGATGGCACCATCACTGGCAGCTACTCAAACCAGAAAACCCAGTTGCTGGGTCAGATCGTCCTGTCGAGCTTCTCGAACCCGGAAGGTCTGCAGTCGAAAGGCGATAACGTCTGGCAGGCGTCAAGCGCATCCGGTCAGGCAGCCATTGGTCTGGCTAACACCGGCACCTTTGGTTCACTGACCGCCGGCGCACTGGAATCTTCCAACGTCGACATGAGTAAAGAGCTGGTGAACATGATCGTGGCGCAGCGTAACTATCAGGCGAATGCGCAGACCATCAAAACTCAGGACCAGATTCTCAACACGCTGGTTAACTTACGTTAATTCGCTAACAGGATTGCCATATGGATCACGCGATATATACCGCGATGGGCGCGGCCAGCCAGACGCTGGATCAGCAGGCGGTGACCGCCAGCAACCTCGCCAACGCCTCTACACCGGGTTTTCGTGCGCAGCTGAATGCGCTGCGCGCAGTGCCGGTGAGTGGCTGGTCGCTGCCGACCCGTACGCTGGTCGCCGCCTCTACACCCGGCGCCGACATGAGTCAGGGCGCGATGGATTACACCGAGCGTCCGCTCGATGTGGCGGTGCAGCAGGATGGCTGGCTGGCGGTACGCACCGCTGACGGCAGCGAAGCCTACACGCGTAACGGCAATATGCAAATCAGTCCGACCGGTACGCTGACGGTTCAGGGCAATCCTGTGATGGGCGATGGCGGTCCGATTGTGATCCCGCAGGGTACGGAAATCACCATTGCTGCTGACGGTTCGATCACCGGGCTGAATGCCGGTGATTCCCCGAACGCCACGGTCCAGCTGGGCAAGCTGAAGCTGGTCAGGGCAACCGGGCAGGAGCTGCAGCGCAGTGATGACGGCATGTTCCGTCCTACTGCGTCGACGCAGGCGACCCGCGGAGCCGCGTTACAGGCGGATCCCACCATGCAGGTTATGCCTGGCGTACTGGAAGGCAGCAACGTCAAACCGGTAGAAACCATGGTCGATATGATCGCCAACGCCCGACGTTTTGAGATGCAGATGAAAGTCATCACCAACGTCGACGAAAATGAACAAAAAGCCAACCAGCTCCTGAGCATGGGCTGAGGCACGAGGATAACAACATGATTCGTTCTTTATGGATCGCTAAGACCGGTCTTGATGCGCAGCAGATGAACATGGACGTCATTGCCAACAACCTGGCAAACGTCAGCACCAACGGCTTTAAGCGTTCACGTGCCGTGTTCGAAGACCTGATGTACCAGACCATGCGCCAGCCGGGCACCCAGTCATCAGAACAGACGACGCTGCCATCGGGTTTGCAGATTGGTACCGGTGTCCGTCCGGTGACGACGGAGCGTCTGCATACTCAGGGCAACCTGTCGCAGACCAGCAACTCGAAAGATATCGCCATTAATGGCCAGGGTTATTTCCAGATTCAGATGCCGGATGGCACCTCGGCTTATACCCGTGACGGCGCGTTTCAGGTTGATCAGAACGGCCAGCTGGTGACCAACTCCGGCTTCCCGGTGCAGCCAGGCATTACCATTCCCGCTAACGCCACCAGCATTACGGTGTCGCGTGACGGTGTGGTCAGCGTGACGCAGCAGGGTCAGGCTCAGGCCGCGCAGGTTGGTCAGTTAACCCTGAGCACCTTTATGAATGATGCCGGTCTCGATAGCGTGGGTGAAAACCTCTACAAAGAAACACAGGCATCGGGCGCACCGACAGACAGCACCCCAGGCCAGAACGGCGCGGGTCTGCTCTATCAGGGCTACACCGAAACCTCAAACGTTAACGTAGCGGAAGAGCTGGTCACCATGATCCAGACGCAGCGTGCCTACGAAATCAACAGCAAGGCGATCAGCACTTCCGATCAGATGCTGGCGAAATTAACGCAGCTTTAAACCCGAACAGGGCCAGCCCGTGCTGGCCTGAATGACAGACATTAATAAGGTCGTGACACCGTGGCGAAGCAACAGATTCTCAAGCCTGGACATTGGTTAGTCGCCTCGTTGCTGCTAACTCTTAACGGATGTGCTCTGGTCCCGCGTACCCCGCTGGTCGAAGGTGCAACCACAGCGCAACCTATGCCGTCCGCGCCACCGGTGGTCAACGGCTCCATATTCCAGGGCGTCGCGCCGCTTAACTACGGCTATCAGCCGCTGTTTGAAGATCGTCGTCCGCGCAACATCGGCGATACCCTGACCATTACGCTGCAGGAAAACGTCAGCGCCAGCAAAAGCTCCTCGGCCAGTGCCAGCCGCGATGGCAGCAACAGCCTGGGTATAACCGGGGTGCCGACTGGTCTGGCCGGTCTGGTCGGTGCAGGTGGCGAAAAAGCCAATCTCAGCGCCGAAGGCAAAAACGATTTCGCAGGTAAAGGCGGCGCATCTGCCAATAATACCTTTACCGGCACCATTACCGTCACCGTGGACCAGGTATTGTCAAACGGCAACCTGCACGTGGTGGGCGAAAAACAGATCGCCATTAATCAGGGCACGGAGTTCATTCGCTTCTCGGGCGTGGTCAATCCGCGCACCATCAGCGCCAGTAACGCCGTGTTATCTACCGCTGTCGCCGATGCACGTATTGAGTACGTCGGAAATGGTTATATCAATGAGGCGCAGACCATGGGCTGGTTCCAGCGTTTCTTCCTGAACATCTCGCCGATGTAAGAGGTTTCAATGAAAAAGTTAACGCTGTTACGCGCCGGGCTGGCGCTGCTGCTGGGCGTCAGCCTGCTGGCCAAAGCCGATTTGATTCGTGATTTAACCACGGTACAGGGCGTGCGTGACAACCAGCTGCTGGGCTACGGCCTGGTGGTGGGTCTGGATGGCACGGGTGACCAGACCACCCAGACGCCATTTACTACGCAGACAGTGAGCAACATGCTGTCACAGCTGGGTATTACCGTGCCTGCCGGCACCAACATGCAGCTGAAAAACGTGGCGGCCGTCATGGTCACCGCCAAACTGCCTTCGTTTGCCCGTCAGGGACAGACGCTGGATGTGGTGGTCTCCTCGCTGGGTAACGCCAAAAGCCTGCGTGGTGGCACGCTGTTAATGACGCCGATGAAAGGGGTTGATAACCAGGTTTACGCGCTGGCGCAGGGTAATATTCTGGTCGGCGGTGCCGGTGCATCAGCAGGCGGCAGCAGTGTTCAGGTTAACCAGCTGAACGGTGGACGTATCACCGGCGGGGCAACCGTAGAGCGTGAACTGCAGAGCAACTTTGGTACGCAGAACACCATCAACCTGCAGCTTAACAGCGAAGATTTCTCAATGGCACAGCGTATTGCTGATGCAATCAACGCCCGTGGCGGTTACGGCGCGGCACAGCCGCTGGATGCCCGTACTGTGCAGATCCGCGTGTCACCTAATAATGGTGCGCAGGTGCGCCTGCTGGCTGAGATCCAGAACATTAATGTGTCGATTCCGGTAGAAGATGCCAAAGTGATCATCAACTCCCGTACCGGCTCAGTCGTTATGAACCGTGAAGTGACGCTGAATCAGTGTGCGGTAGCCCAGGGCAACCTGTCGGTGACGGTTAACCAGCAGCAGAACGTGAGTCAGCCTGATACACCGTTGGCCGGTGGTCAGACGGTCGCGACGACGCAGACGCAGATCGATCTGCGCCAGACCGGCGGTGCGCTGCAACGTGTTAACGCCAGCGCCAACCTGAATAACGTGGTGCGTGCACTGAATGCGCTGGGTGCGTCACCAATCGAACTGATGTCGATTCTGCAGTCGATGCAGAGTGCCGGCTGTCTGCGTGCCAAACTGGAAATTATCTGATGGCTGACATGCAATCTCTGACAAGTTCGGCTTTTGACAGCCGCTCCCTGAATGAACTGAAACGCCAGGCCAGCAACGATCCGAAAGCACATGCGTTGCAGGTCGCGCGTCAGGTCGAAGGGATGTTTGTACAAATGATGCTGAAGAGTATGCGCGAGGCGTTGCCGCAGGACGGGATTATGGGCAACGAACAGACCAAACTTTTCACCTCAATGTATGATCAGCAGATTGCACAGGAGATGGGTAAGCGCGGCCTTGGCCTGGCGGAAACCATCGTCAAACAGATGCAGCCTGCCACCGCGCCGGATGAAAAAGCCGGTACGGTGCCGATGAAGCTGGATAACAGCTTTATTCTCAGCACTAGCGGGGCAAAACCCATGGCCGCGGAGCAGCTGGAGCAGATTGTGCGTAAGGCGATGCCGCGTCTGCCGCCGGTTGCGTCACCCACAGGCCTGCCCAGCGACAGCCGCGAGTTCATCGCTCAGCTGACGCAACCGGCGCAGGCTGCCAGTCAGCAGAGTGGCATTCCGCATCACCTGATTCTGGCGCAGGCTGCGCTGGAGTCGGGCTGGGGCCAGCGTCAGATCCTGACCCGCGACGGCAAACCGAGCTACAACGTGTTCGGGATTAAAGCCAGCGGCGACTGGAAAGGCGACACCACCGATATCATGACTACCGAATATGAGCAGGGTGAAGCGAAGAAAGTCCGTGCCAGCTTCCGTGTCTACAACTCTTATTTCGAGGCGCTGACTGACTACGTCAAACTCCTCACCAAAAACCCACGCTATGCGGCGGTGACCAACGCCACATCCGCGGAGCAGGGCGCGCAGGCATTGCAGGCGGCAGGGTATGCCACCGATCCGAAATATGCGCAAAAGCTGGTGGGAATGATTCAGCAATTCAAAAGTATGGGTGACAAAGTCGTCAAAGCGTACAGCCAGGATATGGGTGACCTGTTCTGATCATTGCGCCTCAAGTTTCACTTAAGCAAGCCGATAACATCCCTATAGCCAGATGCGTTTTCGCCTGCTGGCGCCCACTTTGATGTCTGCCAGCCCGGTTAACGGGGGAACGTAAGGAACCGAGATGTCCAGCATAATTAACTCCGCGATGAGCGGACTGAGTGCCGCGCAGGCCGCTCTGAGCACCACCAGTAACAACATTTCCAATTACACCGTGGCGGGCTATTCTCGTCAGACCACGGTGCTGGCGCAGGCAAACAGTACCCTGCAGGGCAACAGCTATTATGGTAACGGCGTGAATATCACCGGTGTACAACGTGAATATGATGCATTTATTGCCACGCAGTTACGCGGTTCCAGCGCGAGCTACAGCGCAGTAAGCACCCAGCACAGCCAGATTTCAAACATTGACGATCTGCTCTCGACCGCGACGACCAGCCTGTCAACCTCGCTGCAGGGCTTCTTTACCAACCTGCAGAACGTGGTCAGCAATGCCAACGATCCGTCAGCACGTCAGTCAATGCTCAGCAACGCGCAGGGTCTGGTCAGCCAGTTCCAGACCTCGGCGCAATACCTGAACAATATGCAGAACAGCGTCAATGCAGACGTCGGTTCCAGCATCAAGCAGGTCAACACCATTACCAGCCAGATCGCCGATCTTAACAAGCAGATTGGCAAACTGAGTACCGCTAACGGTGCCGCTCCTAACGATCTGCTTGATAAGCGTGATCAGCTGGTGAATACCCTGAATAACGTAGTTGGCGTCACAGTGTCGCAGCAGGATGGCGGCTACACGGTCTCCATGGCGAATGGCCTGACGCTGGTAAACGGCGACAAATCTCACGATCTGGTGGCGATGCCTTCCAGCAGCGATCCGACACGCACTACTATCGGCTATGTCGATAAACAGGCGGGCAACGTCGAGATTCCGGAAAAGCTGATCACCACCGGCTCGCTGGGCGGTCTGCTGGCATTCCGTAGTCAGGATTTGGATCTGGCGCAGAACCAGCTGGGTCAGTTAGCGGCTACGTTTACTACCAGCTTTAACGATGTTCACAAGCAGGGCTTCGACAGCAACGGCGATCAGGGCGTTGATTTCTTTAATATCGGCAGCCCGCTGGTGGTAAGCAACAGTAAAAACAGCACCGCCGCCTCCGTTACCGCTGAGTGGACCGATACCAGCGCGCTGAAAGCGACCAACTATAACGTCAGCTTTGACGGTACTAACTGGAGCGCCACCCGTGCCTCTGACAGCACCGCTGTGACCATTGCACAGGTTAAAGACGCCAGCGGCAACACCACGCTGAGCTTTGATGGTTTGAAGCTGACCGTTCCCGGCACGCCTGCACCGGCTGCTAAAGACAGTTTTCTGGTGAAGCCGGTCCAGAACGTGATCAACGACATGTCCGTCGCGATCACCAATGAATCTCAGGTCGCTGCTGCCGGTGCCGTTGGCGGTGAGAGTGATAACCGCAATGCGCAAAAACTGCTGAGTCTGCAGGATGCGAAGCTGGTCGGTGGCAACGCCACGCTGTCGCAGGCTTACGCGGCTATCGTCAGTACCGTGGGTAACAAAACCAGTTCACTGCAGACCACCAGCGATACACAGAAAAGCGTGGTCAGTCAGCTGACCCAACGTCAGCAATCGGTCTCAGGCGTAAACCTTGATGAGGAGTACGCTAACCTGACTAAATATCAGCAATATTACATGGCTAATGCGCAGGTGCTGCAGACCGCCAGCACCGTGTTTAATGCATTGATCAATATTCGCTAAGGGCAGGAGATAACATGCGAATCAGTACAAATATGATTTTTGAGCAGCAGGTGCGTGGCATCACTGACTCACAGGCCTCCTGGCTGAAATCAGGCGAGGAGCTCTCCAGCGGCCGCCGTGTGAATAATCCTTCGGACGATCCCATTGCGGCGTCACGTGCTGTGGTGTTGTCACAAACCCAGCAGCAGGGCAAGCAATATGCGCTGGCGCGCACCTTTGCCGATCAGGGCCTGTCTCTGGAAGAGAATACGCTGAAAGGTGTCACCGATGGGATCATTGCGGCGCAGGGGCTGATCGTTAACGGTTCAACCGGTACCCTGAGCGACAGTGACCGCGGATCGATTGCCACTCAGCTGGAGGGCATTCGCGCTCAGTTACTGAACCAGGCAAACAGCCAGGATGCCAATGGCCGCTATATTTTTGCCGGTTATAAAACCGACAGCGCGCCGTTTGTTGACACGGCAGGCACCGGCGTCAGCTACACAGGCGGTACCGAGGCAATCACCCAGAAGGTCGACACCAGCCGAACCATGACCGTAGGGCATACCGGTGACAATATCTTTATGTCGATTTCCGGTAACGCTAAAAAAGAGCCGGATGGCAGCGCCAGCGAAACCAATGTGTTTACGATGCTGGACAGTGCCATTGCTGCATTGAAAGTGCCGCAGGATGATGCAGACGCTGCAACCAAACAGACCTTCCAGGATGCGATGGATAAAACCAACCGTGGCCTGGGTAACTCGCTGAATAATGTTTTAACGGTACGTTCTGAGATTGGTACTCAGCTTTCAGAGCTCGATACACTGAATGCACAGGGCGATGACCGCAGTGTGATCTATAACTCGCAGATGAGTGACCTGGTTAACGTAGATTTAACCGAGGCGGCGTCCAGCTATACCATGAAGCAGACAGCCCTTCAGGCGTCGTACAAGACCTTTACTGATATGTCCAAGATGTCACTGTTCCAGATGAATTCGTAGTCTGACCTGAAATTTTAGGCGTACTTTAACCGGATGCGCTTACTTTTCCCCACTCTCCCGTTAAAGGAGGGTGGGATTTTTTTTGCCTGCGATTCGGTTGATGGCGGGCGGGAACATTAGCTTTTAAACCAGGTTCTGTGACAGCGGAAAATAATTCGCATGGTTATCCTGCTTTCACGTATTCACCGCACGGACTCCGGAATCACCCACCACAGCCCAATAGCCCAATAGCCCAACAGCCTACCTGCCGAAATGCCGGAGTAAACCTTCGTTGTTGCCTGAAGAGACCCCTGCAGAGACTGTTTATCCGTAATCCGGCTGGCGGGCAGAATTGCAGCCATAAAAAAACCCCGGCTTTAAGGCCGGGGTTCGGTTCACAACAGCTTATGCGTTACGGCTTGGTTGCCGGTGCAGTGGCCTGATGGGTGGCGCTATGCGCTCCTGCAGAACCGCGACCGTCGAACTCATACGGTGCACGCACCCAATCACTGTGCGGAGCCGGTTCTGACTGCCAGACTGGCGCAGGCGCTTTGGTCATTGGCGCAGAAGCAAAATGCTTCCAGCGTGTACCGTCGTTCGGTACAGCTGCAGCTGCTGGCACAGATGCGTCGGCAGGCAATGACACTGCAGGTTCGGTCGCCTTCACAGGTTCCGCCGGCGCGATATCACGTGCAGCAACCGGAGCATGAGGTTCACGAACCGGTGCTGTTTCAGCCTCTGCTGCGACTGGCGCATTCAGCACTTCTTCAACCTCGGCTGCGATCTCTTCACTGACATCAGTGGCTGACTGCTCAGTAACGTCCGCAGGCTGTTCAACCTCTGATGATTGTGCAACCTCTGCAGGCTGTACCGTCTCAACAGCAGGTGTCATAACCGGCGCTTCAGTGACGGGTTCAGCAGGCACGGCTTCAGCCGCGACAGCGTCTGCTTTCACTTCATCGGCAGCTGGAACCACAGAAGGCTGTTCGTCAACCGGGGCGTCAATAGCACGGGTATCATCAGTGTTGACGACCGGCACTGGCGTTTCTGCCTGCGGCTCAGCATGCTGCACTGGCGCGTCCTGCACACCCGATTCCACAGCGGCAGCCACGGGCAGGGCATGGGTAGCCACTGCTGTTTCTTCCGCGCTGTACGCGGGTGTCTGGTGTGTCACATTCTGCACCTGCTCTTCGCTGGCCTGGCTCACCGGATAGCGAATCCAGACTTTACCAGAGGCCATCTCGGGAGACGCTGCTGCTGCGGCCAGAGGCATGGCTGACTGCGTCGGGTAACGCTCATCACGGTAACGACGACGACGCTGTCCGCTCACACGCAGATGGCGTGGCGAACGACGTGAGCGACGTGGCATATTGGCGTTATCACGGTTGTCGCTGTCATCCTGTTCGTCACTCTGCTGGGCCTGGAACTCAGGCTGCGGCTGTGCAACTTCAGCTGGCTGAGGCTGACGCACTTCGGCAGGCTGGACAAAGTCGCTGGCTTCGGCTGGCATAGGTTGACGATTATCATCAACACGCACCTTCTGGTTCAGCTGACGCGGCTTACGACGCGGCATAACCTGTACGCGCTCATCATCCTGCACCTCGGTCGCGTCCGGGGCTTCTGCGACCACTGCTGGCTGCTCAGCTACTTTGGCGGCTTCTTCACCGGCGCGTTTCTCTTCCTGACGACGACGCTGACGTTCAGCGCGCTGTTCACGGCGCTGTTGCTGCTGCTCATCACGCTGCTGGCGCGCTTCTTCGCTCAGTGCCGGACGCTCTTCGCGTACTTCACCTGACTGAGACTCACGCTTGTTGCGACGGTTGTTATTATTGCCCTCGCGCGGCTCACGATTTTCACGTGGCTCGCGGCTTTCGCGCGGTTCACGGCTCTCACGCGGTTCACGACTTTCGCGAGGCTCACGGCCCTCACGCGACTGTGCGTTATCCCCGTTACGCGGCGTACGCTCACGACGATTGTTATTGCGACGGTTGTTATTGTTGCTGCGTCGTTCGCCACGACCGTTGTTGTTTTCCTGCTCACCTTCAGGCGCTTTTTGCGGTTCAGCAACCTCAGCGGTCACAGGTTTAGCAGCAGGCGCTTCTTCGCTGGCAAACATTTTTTTCAGGCCGCCAAGCAGACGCCCGAAGAAACCGGTGCTGGCCGTCGCAGGTGCAGCCACCGCAGGTTTAGCTTTTGCCGCTGGCTGAGCTTCAGCACGCTGCGCTTCCGGCTCAACTTCTACCGGAGCCGGCGGTGCATCAGGCATCACAAACGCGGCCAGAGCAGGCTGCTCAGGACGACGACGCTCTGCATACTCTTCTTCCGACGGCATCGCCATTTCGGCTTCGTGCAGCTTCGGCAGATGATAACTCAGGGTCTGGGTCTCTTCGCCTTTACGTACGCGCAGCACGGAGTAGTGCGGGGTCTGCATCTTGTCATCAGGAACGATGATTGCCCGCACGCCGCCCTGGCGTTTTTCAATCGCGTTGACCGCTTCACGTTTTTCGTTCAGCAGGTAGGAGGCAACCTGAACCGGAACAATAGCGTGAACTTCTTTGGTGTTGTCTTTCAGTGCTTCTTCTTCAATCAGACGCAGAATCGACAAAGCAAGTGACTCGTTATCACGGATGGTGCCGGTGCCGCTACAGCGTGGGCAAACGTGATGACTGGATTCACCTAATGATGGGCTCAGGCGCTGACGGGACATCTCCAGCAGGCCGAAACGCGAAATGTGGCTGATCTGAATACGGGCGCGGTCCTGACGAACAGCTTCGCGAAGACGGTTTTCAACTGCGCGCTGATGGCGTACCGGCGTCATATCGATATAGTCGATAACGATCAGGCCGCCCAGGTCACGCAGGCGCAGCTGACGGGCGATCTCGTCAGCGGCTTCAAGGTTAGTGTTGAACGCCGTCTCTTCGATGTCACCGCCGCGCGTTGCGCGTGCTGAGTTGATATCGATCGCGGTCAGCGCTTCAGTGCTGTCGATGACAATCGAGCCACCGGAAGGCAGGCGGACTTCACGCTGGAAAGCGGATTCGATTTGCGACTCAATCTGATAATGGCTGAACAGCGGGATTTCACCGGTGTAGAGCTTAATTTTGCTGCTGAAGTCCGGACGGCCCAGCGCAGCAATATGCTGACGCGCCAGTTCCAGAACCTTTGGATTATCGATAAGAATTTCACCGATGTCCTGACGCAGATAGTCGCGGAAAGCGCGGACAATCACGTTACTCTCCTGATGAATCAGGAACGGAGCAGGACGGTTTTCAGCGGCTTTCTTGATCGCTTCCCAATGCTTAAGACGGAAGCTTAAATCCCACTGCAGCGATTCGGCCGATTTGCCTACGCCGGCGGTGCGGACAATCAGTCCCATGCCTTCCGGCAGGTCAAGCGCCGACAGCGCTTCTTTTAATTCGGTACGGTCGTCACCTTCGATGCGGCGAGAGATACCGCCTGCACGTGGGTTATTCGGCATCAGGACCAGGTAGCTGCCCGCCAGAGAGATAAAGGTGGTCAGCGCAGCGCCTTTGTTGCCGCGTTCTTCTTTATCAATCTGAACAATAACTTCCTGGCCTTCACGCAGTACGTCTTTAATATTCGGACGACCATGCGCGTTATAGCTGGAGGGGAAGTATTCGCGGGAGATTTCTTTTAACGGGAGGAAACCGTGACGCTCTGCGCCGTAATCGACAAACGCAGCTTCAAGGCTGGGTTCAATGCGCGTGATTTTACCTTTGTAGATGTTGGCTTTTTTCTGTTCGTGTCCAGGACTTTCAATATCCAGATCGTACAGACGCTGACCGTCAACCAGGGCAACGCGCAACTCCTCCTGCTGAGTTGCGTTTATTAACATTCTTTTCATCGTGACTTACTCGTTATTCTTTCATGAGTGATTACAGCTGCGGGCATAATTACCCTGGACGAGTATCAACCGATGGCCCCGTGACTTAGTGCAATGTCGTCAACCTCACGGCTGTCGACCGCGCGAGGGGCGCAAATAACGTCGGTGGCCTGTTTTTCATAAGGGAAAACAGCACCAGATAGTGGAAATGCCTGAGAGAATAAAGAAAACCCGTGCATCCCATACTGCTGTCCAGGCCGCAACCCGCAGCCCGCTAAGTGCCTGATTTCGCATTACGTCTTACGCCATTGCTGCGTGTCTGCTCAATCCGGCAAAATGACAATTTCGCTCGGTTTCTGCCCTGAAATGCATCAGTTAGGAAACTCAGGCATTATTCCATTGCTAACCTTCATATAGCAAGGCGACTTTAGCCAGCTTGTGAAGTTTCTTTACATTTAACGCGTTAATGTGTCCGACAATGCAGCGCTTTGCTGAAAAAGCCAGCAGAGAGGCGACTTGTCGTCACACCAACTCCTGAGTTAAGCACAGAAAAAGGGGTGGCGCTATCAGGGGACACTATTTAGAATCGCCGCCATGAAAACAGAGAATCCCGGCGTACATTTTGTCGCCATCACGGCTGAAAATGCCGGACAACGCATTGATAACTTTTTGCGCACCCAGCTTAAGGGTGTGCCAAAGAGCATGATTTATCGCATCGTACGCAAAGGCGAGGTGCGGGTGAATAAAAAGCGCGTTAAGCCAGAGTACAAGCTGGAGGAGGGCGATGAGGTACGCATTCCGCCTGTTCGGGTAGCGGAACGCGATGAAGACGCTGTTTCCCCTAAACTGGCGAAGGTTGCCTCACTGGCTGATGCCATCCTGTTTGAGGATGAGTCGCTGCTGGTAATGAATAAGCCTTCCGGTACCGCCGTGCATGGGGGCAGCGGACTTAGCTTTGGCGTCATTGAAGGGTTACGCGCCCTGCGACCTGAAGCGCGCTTTCTGGAATTAGTTCATCGCCTCGATCGCGATACCTCAGGTATTCTGCTGGTTGCTAAAAAGCGCTCGGCGCTGCGTTCTCTGCATGAGCAACTGCGTGAAAAGGGCATGCAGAAAGATTACCTGGCTCTGGTGCGCGGTAACTGGCCCTCACATCTGAAGGTGGTTCAGGCACCGCTGCTGAAAAACATCCTGCAGAGCGGAGAGCGTGTTGTACGCGTCAGCAGTGAAGGCAAGGCGTCGGAAACCCGCTTTAAAGTGGAAGAGCGGTTCGACTTTGCCACCCTGGTAAAAGCAAGTCCGGTCACCGGACGCACACACCAGATTCGCGTTCATACACTGCATGCCGGGCATCCCATCGCCTTTGACGATCGTTACGGCGAACGTGACTTTGACAGTCAGCTGGCCTCAACCGGATTAAAACGGCTGTTCCTGCACGCAGCGGCGCTGACCTTTACCCATCCTGGCACGGGCGAAGTAATGCGGGTCGAAGCGCCACTCGATGACGGACTGAAGCAATGCCTGAATAAACTGCGTCAGATGAAGGCGTAACGGCTCTCCGGTATCAGTCCGTTAAAGGATTGATACCGGCCTGCTGCAACATCTCATTCAGCGCAATCAGCGGCAGCCCAATCAGCGTATTGGGATCGCGGCCCTCCAGTCGATCAAACAGACAAATTCCCAGCCCTTCACTTTTAAAACTGCCGGCACACTGCAGCGGCTGTTCTTTTTCCACATAGCCAGCGATTTCGGCGTCGGTTAAGGTGCGGAAATGCACCACAAAAGGCTCACAGCACTGCAGCAGTCTGCCACTGGCCGGATGAAAAAGGGCCAGACCGGTGTAAAAGGTAATGGCTTTACCGCTGGCGGCACGCAGTTGCGCGCATGCATTCTCCGCCGTGTGAGGCTTTCCGGCGATCGTGCCATCCAGCACGCAGACCTGATCCGAGCCGATGATCCAGTGGCTGGGCCAGGTTTTTGCCAGCGCCTGCGCTTTTGCCACGGCCAGGCGTGTTACCAGCGCTTCGGCGGTTTCACCTGGCACGGGGGACTCATCAACCTCCGGCGCGGCGATCATAAATGGCAAGCCAAGCTTATGCAGTAAAGCCTGCCGGAAGGGCGACGTTGAAGCTAAAAGAATCGATGGTGTCATTTTTTTTCAATAGTGATAGCGAATTGGTGGCAGTCATTTTAAACTGTGCGCCGCACTGGATGCGAATAGTGGTTGAAAGATGCTGTTTAACGGCCTTTTTCTTTGACTCTATGACATTACAAAGTTAATATGCGCGCCCTATGCAAAAGGTAAAATTACCCCTAACGCTGGACCCTGTCCGCACCGCTCAGAAGCGCCTTGATTATCAGGGTGTCTACACATCTTTACAGGTGGAGCGTGTGGCCGAGTCGGTCGTTAGTGTGGACAGTGATGTGGATTGTGCCATGTCGTTTGCGGTTGATAACCAGCGTCTGGCGGTACTGACGGGTACTGCTGAAGTACAGGTGACGTTGCGTTGTCAGCGCTGCAACCAGACCTTTCCCCATCACGTAAAAGTGAGTTACTGCTTCAGCCCTGTCTCTTCTGAAGAGCAGGCCGAAGCATTACCGGAAGCGTACGAGCCGGTCGATGTCAACGAGTTTGGTGAGATCGATTTGCTGGCGGTTGTCGAGGATGAACTGATTCTCGCGCTGCCGGTCGTTCCGGTGCACGATTCTGAACACTGTGAAGTGTCCGAGGCGGACATGGTCTTTGGTAAACTGCCTGCAGAGGCGGAGAAACCAAATCCATTTGCCGTATTAGCCAGTTTAAAGCGTAAGTAATAGGAGTAAGGTCCATGGCCGTACAACAGAATAAACCCACCCGTTCTAAGCGTGGTATGCGTCGTTCGCACGATGCGCTGACCACTGCTGCTCTGTCAGTAGATAAAGTTTCTGGCGAAACTCATCTGCGTCACCACATCACTGCGGATGGTTACTACCGCGGTCGCAAGGTTATCGTTAAGTAAGTTTCTTGCTTAGCAAGGCGATACCTTGACACGTTTGACCCTGGCGATTGATGCCATGGGCGGGGACTTCGGTCCCTGCGTGACAGTGCCTGCAGCATTGCAGGCACTGGCCTCTCATTCGGAACTTTTCCTTCTTCTGGTCGGCAATCCCGACACCCTCATGCCATTGCTTGCCAAAGCGGATTCCTCCCTGACGGGGCGTTTGCAGGTTATCCCTGCCGAATCGGTTATTGCAAGTGATGCGCGGCCTGCTCAGGCCATCCGGAACAGTCGCGGCAGTTCAATGCGTGTCGCGCTGGAGATGGTCAAAGAGGGACGTGCACAGGCCTGTATCAGCGCCGGTAATACCGGTGCACTGATGGGGCTATCAACACTCTTATTAAAACCGCTGGACGGTATCAAACGCCCGGCGCTGATGTCCGTTTTACCGCACCAGCAGCAGGGTAAAACGGTGGTACTGGATTTGGGCGCGAATGTTGACTCAGACAGTGCCATGCTGGTGCAGTTTGCTGTGATGGGGTCGGTAATGGCTGAGCATGTGCTTGGTATTTCACGGCCCCGTGTCGCGTTGCTCAATATTGGTCATGAAGAGACTAAAGGGCTGGAAACTATTCGCGATGCCGCAGTAGTACTGCGAGAATCACCGCAAATCAACTATATTGGTTACCTCGAAGGCAATGACCTGCTTACCGGTAAAACGGATGTGATGGTCTGTGACGGTTTTGTCGGAAACGTCACGCTGAAGACAATGGAAGGCGTGGTAAGAATGTTTCTTTCTCTGCTGAAGTCATCAGGGGAAGGTAAAAAACGGTCATGGTGGCTGACGTTGCTGGGACGCTTAATCCAGAAACGCCTGGCGAAGCGCTTCGGGCAACTCAACCCTGACCAGTACAATGGCGCTTGTCTGTTAGGATTGCGCGGAACAGTGATCAAAAGTCACGGCGCAGCAAATCAACACGCTTTCGCCGTGGCGATAGAACAGGCAGAGCAGGCGGTGAGGCAGCAAATTCCCGAGCGAATTGCTGCGCGCCTTGATGCTGTATTAGCCAGGAGTGACAAAGCCTAGATGTATACCAAAATTATCGGTACGGGCAGTTATCTGCCCAGCCAGGTTCGCACCAATGCCGATCTGGAAAAAATGGTGGAGACGTCGGACGAGTGGATTGTGACCCGTACGGGCATCCGTGAGCGCCGCATTGCTGCGCCTGACGAAACCGTCGCCACCATGGGATTCAGTGCGGCGCAACGCGCCCTTGAAATGGCCGGCGTTGACGCGAACGAGATTGGGCTGATTATTGTCGCCACAACCTCTTCCAGCCACGCCTTCCCAAGCTCCGCCTGCATGATCCAGCAAATGCTGGAGATCAAAGACTGTGCGGCGTTTGACCTTGCTGCCGCCTGTGCAGGTTTTACCTATGCGCTGAGCGTAGCCGATCAATACATTAAAAATGGCGCGGTTAAACACGCTCTGGTGATTGGTGCTGATGTCCTGGCGCGCGCGCTGGATCCTGAAGATCGCGGTACCATCATCCTGTTCGGTGATGGTGCCGGTGCGGTCGTGCTGGGTCAGAGCGAAGAGCAGGGGATTATCTCAACTCATCTTCATGCTGATGGTCGCTATGCCCAGTTGCTGACGCTGCCTTATCAGGATCGCGCTCATCAGGATCAGCCTGCTTATGTCACCATGGCAGGCAACGAAGTCTTCAAAGTCGCGGTTACCGAGCTGGCTCACATCGTTGACGAAACGCTTCAGGCCAATAATCTCGATCGCGAAATGCTGGACTGGCTGGTGCCGCATCAGGCTAATCTGCGCATCATCAGTGCCACCGCGAAAAAACTCGGTATGACCATGGATAAAGTGGTCGTTACACTGGATCGTCACGGCAATACCTCTGCCGCATCGGTGCCAAGCGCACTGGATGAAGCGGTTCGTGATGGCCGCATCAAACCCGGACACCTTATTTTGCTGGAAGCCTTTGGTGGTGGATTCACCTGGGGTTCTGCGCTGGTTCGCTTTTGATTGACAGGAACGAAAGATGACGCAAATTGCATTTGTTTTTCCAGGTCAGGGTTCACAGACCGTGGGCATGCTGACTGAATTAGCCGCGACTTATCCGCTGGTTGAAGAGACCTTTCGTGAAGCCTCGGACGCGCTGGGATATGATCTGTGGCAGTTAGTGAGTCAGGGTCCGGCTGAAGAGCTGAATAAAACCTGGCAGACTCAGCCTGCATTGCTTGCCGCCTCGGTGGCTATCTATCGTGTCTGGCAGCAGCAGGGCGGTCAACAGCCAGTCCTGATGGCCGGTCACAGCCTGGGTGAATACTCTGCGCTGGTTTGCGCCGGTGTGCTCAGCTTTGCTGATGCCGTGAAGCTGGTTGAGCTGCGCGGCAAACTGATGCAGGAAGCCGTGCCAGAAGGCACTGGCGCGATGCAGGCGATTATTGGCCTGGATGACGCAGCTATTCGCAAAGCCTGCGAGGAGAGCGCGCAGGGACAGGTGGTTTCACCGGTTAACTTCAATTCGCCGGGCCAGGTGGTCATTGCGGGTAACAAAGAAGCCGTTGAGCGTGCAGGTGCTGCCTGTAAAGCCGCGGGCGCTAAACGTGCCCTGCCACTGCCCGTCAGCGTGCCTTCCCACTGCGCACTGATGAAGCCCGCAGCGGATAAACTGGCGGTCGCGCTGGAAAACATTACGTTTTCTGCGCCTGCGGTGCCAGTGATTAATAACGTCGATGTGAAAGCAGAAACCGATGCTGCGGCAATCCGGCATGCGCTGGTTCGTCAGCTTTACAGCCCGGTTCGCTGGACTGAGAGTGTGGAAGCGATGGCAGAACAGGGCGTTACGCAACTCCTGGAGATGGGTCCAGGTAAAGTCCTGACCGGTCTGACGAAACGTATTGTCGATAGTCTGACAGCGGCTGCCGTTAACGATACAGCATCCCTGACAGCTGCACTCGGTAAGGAATAAGAGGAAAATCATGAGCTTTGAAGGTAAAGTTGCGCTGGTTACCGGCGCGAGTCGCGGCATTGGTCGTGCGATTGCAGAAACCCTGGCGGCACGTGGTGCTAAAGTTGTGGGTACTGCAACCAGCCAGAATGGCGCCGACGCCATCAGTGCTTACCTTGGCGACAAGGGTAAAGGCCTGTTACTGAATGTGACAGATGCTGACTCCATCAGCAGCGTTTTAGAGAATATTCGCGCGGAATTTGGCGAAGTGGATATTTTAGTCAATAATGCAGGCATTACGCGTGATAATCTCCTCATGCGCATGAAGGACGATGAGTGGGAGGATATCTTAGATACTAACCTCACATCGGTATTCCGCCTTTCTAAGGCGGTCCTGCGTGCCATGATGAAAAAGCGCGTGGGCCGTATCATCACCATTGGTTCCGTTGTTGGAACCATGGGTAATGCGGGCCAGGCAAACTACGCGGCAGCTAAAGCGGGTTTGATTGGTTTTAGCAAATCACTGGCGCGCGAAATCGCGTCACGTGGCATTACCGTCAACGTCGTGGCTCCAGGCTTTATTGAGACTGACATGACGCGGGCACTGAACGAAGATCAACGTTCCGGTATTTTGGCGGAAGTCCCTGCGGGTCGCTTAGGCGATGCACAGGAAATCGCCAATGCTGTCGCATTTTTAGCCTCTGACGAAGCAGCCTACATCACAGGTGAAACGCTGCACGTCAATGGCGGAATGTACATGGTCTGATAAATCACGAAATCATTTGCTTTATTTGCGGTTAAAACCGCAAAATAACGCAAAATCGTGGTTCGACCAGCCGGGATTTTGTTGCATCTTTTTCACCATTTTATACACTACGAAAACCATCGCGAAAGCGAGTTTTGATAGGAAATTAAATAGTATGAGCGATATCGAACAACGCGTTAAGAAAATCATCAGTGAGCAGCTGGGTGTGAAAGAGGAAGAAGTCACCAACTCTGCATCTTTCGTAGAAGACCTGGGTGCCGATTCTCTTGATACCGTTGAGCTGGTGATGGCTCTGGAAGAAGAGTTTGACACTGAGATTCCAGACGAAGAAGCTGAGAAAATCACTACCGTTCAGGCAGCGATCGACTATATCAATAGCCATAAAGGCTAATGAATATCTTCAGGCGGTCGCTCGACCGCCTGATTTTTTTGTTTGTCCCACATAGTTCCCTATTTCCCCTCCCTGGAGGACGAACGTGTCTAAGCGTCGTGTAGTTGTGACTGGTCTTGGCATGTTGTCTCCTGTCGGCAATACCGTAGAGTCTACCTGGAGTGCTCTCCTTGCCGGTCAGAGCGGCATTACCCTGATCGACCATTTTGATACCAGTGCTTATGCAACGCGTTTTGCAGGTCTGGTAAGAGGTTTTAATTGTGATGACTACATCTCGCGCAAAGATCAGCGCAAGATGGATGCCTTCATCCAGTACGGCATTGTAGCCGGTATGCAGGCCATGCAGGACAGTGGTCTGGTTGTCACCGACGAAAATGCAGGCCGTGTTGGCGCGGCAATTGGCTCCGGCATCGGTGGTTTAGGTCTGATTGAAGAGAATCATACTTCACTGGTCAACGGCGGTCCGCGCAAAATCAGCCCATTCTTTGTGCCTTCAACCATCGTTAACATGGTGGCGGGGCATCTCAGCATCATGTATGGCCTGAAAGGTCCAAGCATCTCTATCGCGACAGCCTGTACCTCTGGTGTGCACAACATCGGTCATGCTGCACGTATCATCGCTTATAACGATGCTGACGTGATGCTGGCGGGTGGCGCAGAGAAAGCCAGTACGCCATTAGGCGTGGGTGGTTTTGGTGCAGCACGTGCCCTCTCAACCCGAAACGAAAACCCGCAAGCGGCCAGCCGCCCGTGGGATAAAGATCGCGACGGTTTTGTGCTGGGTGACGGTGCCGGCATTGTGGTTCTCGAAGAGTACGAGCATGCGAAGAAGCGTGGCGCAAAAATCTACGCTGAAATCGTAGGTTTTGGTATGAGCAGCGATGCCTACCACATGACTTCACCACCAGAAGATGGTTCAGGTGCCGCGGCGGCCATGATCAATGCGCTGCGCGATGCCCAAATGACGCCAGAGCAGATTGGCTATGTCAACGCGCACGGTACGTCCACGCCAGCGGGTGATAAAGCGGAAGCGCAGGCGGTGAAATCGGTCTTCGGGGCAGCGGCCAGCAGTGTGATGGTCAGCTCAACCAAATCAATGACCGGGCACTTGCTGGGTGCCGCAGGCGCTGTTGAAGCGATTTACTCGATTCTGGCACTGCGCGACCAGGCTGTTCCTCCGACTATCAATCTCGACAATCCGGATGAGGGCTGCGATCTTGACTTCGTACCTCACACCGCGCGTCAGGTTTCTGGTCTGGAATACACGCTGTGTAACTCTTTCGGATTCGGCGGAACCAACGGTTCATTGATTTTCCGTAAAGTGTAATCGTTGCTGATTGCTAAAAAGGCCCGCGATGCGGGCCTTTTTTTATCCTGCAAAATGCGGTGAAATCAGAGGTCACGCTCAGGAGAGAACGATGTGGATTAACGGGTTCAGACAATCGACAGTGGCCGCCAGCGACCGCGCACTGCAGTTCGGCGATGGCTGTTTTACTACCGCCGCCGTGCGTCAGGGTAAAATTGTGATGCTGGAAAGCCATATTCAGCGCCTTAAAGATTGCTGTGAGCGGTTATGGATCGCTGGCGTCGACTGGCATCAGCTTGAGACCGAGATGAAGCAGGCCGCTTATGAACAAACCCAGGCGGTGCTGAAAGTGATTATCAGCGCGGGCAGCGGCGGGCGGGGTTACAGCCGTCGCGGCTGTGGCGAACCTGTGCGAATCGTCTCTCTGGCCGCCTGGCCACAACACTACACCGATATACAGCAGCGTGGTGCCCGACTCCGGCTTAGTCCGATTCGTCTGGCGCGAAACCCGCAATTTGCCGGTATCAAGCACCTGAACCGCGTGGAGCAGGTGATGATCCGGGCTCATCTTGACCAGACAGACGCCGACGAGGCGCTGGTGCTTGACACTGAAGGTTGGGTGGTGGAATGCTGTGCGGCCAATTTATTCTGGCGTCAGGGCACGCAGATTTTCACGCCCGATCTCTCGGCATCGGGTGTCGATGGCATTATGCGGCGGAGTCTTATGGCGCAACTTGCTGCCGCAGGTCAGGCTTGCCAGATAGTGAAAAGCGAACCGGCGCAACTGCTGGCCGCCGATGAAGTGGTGATATGTAACGCGCTGATGCCGGTTCTGCCGGTCCGACAGATAGAAGCGGTGCAGTTTACTGAGCGGTTGCTGTTTAAGCAGCTGCTGGCAAGCTGTGAACAAATAATGGATGCATCATGATTCGAAGTAAAAAGATTCTCGTCAGCCTGCTGGCAATCGTCGTTCTCGCAGCGGTGCTGAGTTACTGGCAGGTTAAGCAGTTTGCTGCCACCCCATTGACGCTGAAACAGGAAACGATTTATACGCTGCCTGCCGGCACGGGGCGGGTTGCGCTTGAAGCGCAGCTGGAAGAGCAGAAAATTATTCCCCACAGTATCTGGTTTGGTGCGCTGCTGCGTCTGGAGCCAGAACTGGCGACCTTTAAGGCGGGCACTTATCGCCTTGAGCCAACCATGACCGTACGCTCGCTGTTACAGCTGCTGGCCAGCGGCAAAGAGGCGCAATTCCCGGTGCGGTTCGTCGAAGGTCAGCGGCTCAAAGAGTGGCTGAGTGAACTGCGTAAAGCGCCCTACATCCGGCACACCCTGAAAGACGATCAGTTCGCCACCCTGGCCAGCGCACTCAAGGTGGAGCCTGAACAACTGGAAGGCAACTTCTTCCCGGATACCTATCTCTACACGGCGAACACCACCGATATGGCGCTGTTGCAGCGGGCGCATGATCGGATGAAAAAGACCATTGATGCGGTGTGGCAGGGACGGGCGGACAATCTGCCCTATAAAACGCCACAGGATATGGTGACGATGGCCTCCATCATTGAGAAAGAGACCGGTGTCAGCGAAGAGCGCGCACGTGTCGCCTCGGTGTTTATTAATCGCCTGCGCACGGGAATGCGGTTGCAGACCGATCCCACCGTCATCTATGGCATGGGCGACAGTTATAACGGCACGCTGACCCGCAAAGATCTTGAAACCGCCAGCGCGTACAATACTTACACGATTAACGGGCTGCCGCCTGGCCCGATTGCCATGCCGGGCAAAGCGTCACTTCAGGCAGCAGCGCATCCTGAAAAAACGAACTATCTCTACTTCGTTGCAGACGGGAAGGGTGGACATACGTTCACCACCAACCTTGCCAGCCATAACAAAGCGGTGCAGATTTACCGGCAGACACTGAAGGAAAAAAATGAACAGTAAGTTTATCGTCATTGAAGGCCTGGAAGGTGCCGGAAAGACCACTGCGCGTGATGCTATTGTTGCCACGCTGCGCGCCCGGGGCATCAACGATCTGGTCTTTACCCGTGAACCGGGCGGCACGCCGCTGGCAGAACAGCTGCGGACACTGGTCAAGCAGGGGATTGAGGGTGAGCAGGTTACGGATAAAGCAGAGCTGCTGATGCTCTATGCAGCGCGCGTTCAGCTGGTGGAGACCGTCATCAAACCTGCGCTGGCTCGCGGTGCCTGGGTGATTGGCGATCGACACGATCTCTCTTCTCAGGCTTACCAGGGCGGCGGTCGGGGACTCGACAGTGAACTGATGCAGACGCTGCGTGATGCTGTCTTAGGCGATTTCCGTCCCGACCTGACGCTCTATCTGGATGTGACACCTGATATTGGTCTCCAGCGTGCCCGTGCACGTGGCGAGCTGGATCGTATTGAGCAGGAGTCATTGCGCTTCTTTGAGCGCACCCGCGCGCGCTATCTGACGCTGGCAGCAGACGATCCCACCATTCTTACCATTGATGCCACTCAGTCGCTGGAAGAAGTGACCGCGTCACTTAAAGCGACGCTGGATAGCTGGCTGGCGGAGCAGGCGTGATGAACTGGTATCCGTGGCTGAATCAGCCTTACCGTCAGGTGATCAGTCAGCACCAGGAAAATCGCGCGCACCATGCGCTGATGATCCAGGCGATGGCGGGCATGGGCGATGAGGCACTGGTCTGGGGAATGAGCCGCTGGCTGATGTGCCAGCAGCGGGATGGCCTGAAAAGTTGCGGAGAGTGCCACGGTTGTCAGCTGATGCAGGCCAACACCCATCCTGACTGGTATCGGCTTGAGGCAGAGAAGGGCAAAAGTACCCTGGGCATTGATGCGGTGCGTCAGGTGACGGAAAAGATGTATCACTTTGGTCAGCAGGGCGGCGCGAAAGTGGTCTGGCTGCCAGATGCTGCGCAGCTTTCGGAAGCCGCAGCTAACGCACTGCTGAAAACCCTTGAAGAGCCGCCTGCCAACAGCTGGTTCTTCCTCAGCAGCCGTGACCCCTCACGCCTTTTGGCCACGCTGCGCAGCCGCTGCATGACGCTTCATCTGACACCGCCGGACGAAGGACAAAGTCTGCTTTGGCTGAAGAAGCAATCCTCCCACGATGAACAGATGCTGCTGGCAGCGTTGCGCCTGGGCGCGGGCGCACCCGGAGCGGCACTGAGCCTGCTGGAAACCGGACCGTGGCAAGCCCGTCAGAAGCTCTGTGACGCGCTGCCCGCTGCGTTACAGCAGGACATCCTGCAACTGCTGCCTGCACTGAACGCGGACGACGCGGCCGCACGTATCGGCTGGCTGCTCTCGTTATTGCTGGATGCCATGAAATGGCAGCAAAATGCGGGACAATGGCTGAGTAATATTGATCGCCAGGATGTGGTGCAGCTCCTGGCCGGTTACTTTTCCGCTAGTGCGCTCAACAGCAGCACCCAGGCATGGATGCGCTGTCGTGAGCAGTTACTGCATGTGGCGTCAGTCAATCGCGAATTATTGCTGACCGATCAGCTCCTGAGCTGGGCGGACCTACAGAAGCCCGCGCTGGTCGGCTAAACCTACCTGAGAGTAATTATGTTTATTGTTGATTCCCATTGCCATCTTGATGGCCTGGATTATGAAAAGCACCACCGTGACCTTGATGATGTGATCGCTAAAGCAGCAGCGCGTGATGTGAAATTTATGCTGGCTATTGCCACCACGCTGCCGGGTTTTCACACCCTGAAAAGTCTGGTTGGCGATCGAAAAAACATTGCGCTCTCCTGCGGCGTGCATCCGCTGAATCAGGAAGAGGCCTATGACGTGGAGGAGTTTCGCCGGCTCTCTGCCGATCCTCAGGTCGTGGCACTGGGTGAAACCGGGCTGGATTATCACTATCAGCCAGAGACCAAAGATCAGCAGCAGCGCTCATTCCGGGAACATATCCGTACCGGCATCGCGCTGAATAAACCGATTATTGTTCATACCCGGGATGCACGCGAAGATACGCTGGCGATTTTGCGTGAAGAGCAGGTCGAGCGTTGTGGCGGCGTGCTGCATTGCTTCACCGAGGATCAGCCCACCGCCGCAAAGTTGCTGAATATGGGCTTTTACATCTCATTTTCCGGTATTGTCACCTTCCGCAATGCTGAACAGTTACGCGAAGCTGCGCGTTATGTGCCGCTGGACAGGATGCTGGTGGAAACGGATTCACCTTATCTGGCACCCGTGCCGTATCGCGGTAAAGAGAATCAGCCCGCTTATACGCGCGATGTTGCCGAATATCTGGCCGTATTAAAAGGCGTGGATATGGAAACGCTGGCCGCTGCCACCACTCAAAACTTTTCAACGCTGTTTCATATCCCCATGAGTAAGCTGGGCGGCTAACCGTCTTTTATTTCACTCTCTGTAATTAATCTGCAACCTGCTTATATGACCCTGTCTATTCAGCCAGGGTCAGCTTTTTATCGTCGATTACTCGTGCGGATCAGTCAGAAATTTCGTAAAGTGCGCGGCTCTGTTTGTCGAAACGTGATAGCCGTCAAAGTAACAATTCGGGATTTATTTTACCCTTCGTAATAAATCAAAAGGCGGTCACCGCCAGCCCGGCAAAGAATCCTCCCTCTTTGCCACGCGCTCTGCGCAAATATGCACTCATACTCAGGAGCTTCACGCTATGTTCAAAAATGCTTTTGCCAACCTTCAAAAGGTCGGTAAATCGCTGATGCTGCCGGTATCGGTTCTGCCGATTGCCGGTATTTTGTTAGGGGTCGGTTCAGCCAATTTCAGCTGGTTACCAGCAGTGGTTTCCCATGTAATGGCAGAAGCGGGTGGATCGGTGTTCGCCAACATGCCACTGATTTTTGCTATCGGCGTGGCGCTGGGCTTTACTAACAACGACGGCGTTTCGGCACTGGCCGCCGTTGTCGCGTATGGCATCATGGTGAAAACCATGGCGGTCGTTGCACCGCTGGT
The DNA here is from genome assembly GCF_021043305.1 of Pantoea sp. MHSD4. NCBI lineage: Bacteria > Pseudomonadati > Pseudomonadota > Gammaproteobacteria > Enterobacterales > Erwiniaceae > Pantoea > Pantoea sp. MHSD4. Next base: position 685,532 of record NZ_JAJNDH010000002.1, read on the forward strand.
GCTGCATCTGCCAGCGGCAGAGATCGAGGCGAAACACCTCGCCGATACCGGGGTGCTGGGCGGTATCATCGCCGGTTCCATCGCCGCTTACATGTTCAACCGCTTCTACCGCATCAAGCTGCCAGAATATCTGGGCTTCTTTGCCGGTAAACGCTTTGTGCCGATTATCTCTGGCCTGGCGGCGATTGTGCTGGGTGTGCTGCTCTCCTTTATCTGGCCACCCGTCGGTGCTGCGATTCAGGAGTTCTCACAGTGGGCGGCCTATCAGAACCCGGTTGTTGCCTTTGGTATCTACGGCGTTGTTGAGCGCGCGCTGGTGCCATTTGGTCTGCATCACATCTGGAACGTACCTTTCCAGATGCAGATTGGTGAATATACCAATGCGGCAGGTCAGGTATTCCACGGCGACATCCCACGTTACATGGCAGGTGACCCGACCGCAGGTAAACTCTCAGGTGGCTTCCTGTTCAAAATGTACGGTCTGCCAGCAGCCGCGATTGCTATCTGGCATTCAGCGAAACCTGAAAACCGTGCCAAAGTTGGCGGCATCATGATCTCTGCTGCGCTGACCTCATTCCTGACCGGTATCACCGAACCGATTGAATTCTCATTCATGTTCGTGGCGCCGATTCTGTATGTGATCCATGCGCTGCTGGCAGGTCTGGCCTTCCCAATCTGTATCCTGCTCGGAATGCGTGATGGCACCAGCTTCTCACACGGTCTGATCGACTTCATCGTGCTGAGCGGCAACAGCAGCAAAATCTGGTTGTTCCCGATTATCGGCATCATCTACGGCCTGGTTTACTACACCGTATTCCGCGTCCTGATTGCGAAACTGGATCTGAAAACGCCTGGCCGTGAAGAGAGCAGCAGCAGCGAGCAGTCTACCGCGACCGGAACGGAGATGGCGGGCAAACTGGTAGCTGCGTTTGGTGGTAAAGAGAACATCACCAACCTGGATGCCTGTATCACCCGTTTACGTGTCAGCGTTGCTGATGTAGCGAAAGTGGATCAGTCTGAGCTGAAAAACCTCGGCGCTCGTGGCGTGGTGGTTGCGGGTTCCGGTGTACAGGCAATTTTCGGAACCAAATCCGATAACCTGAAAACCGATATGGATGATTACATCCGCAGCATGTAATCATTAAGAGATGAAAAAGCCCCGCTAAGCGGGGCTTTTTTTTGGCCAGGACTCAGAGGTAAACACGCAGATACTCAGTCAGACAGAGCAGGGCCATCGCCTGACCGTACGGCATGGAGGTCAGGGGAACCGTGCGGTAGTAGTCCAGGTCACTGCCCATTGCAGTACCAAAAGAGACCTGCTTCAGCTCGCCATCTTCATCAATATTGGCAATTACTCCGTGCAGCGCTTTTTCTGCCACCTCTCGATACGCAGCGGGCAGATAACGCTTGCGCACCGCTTTCAGGATGCCATAGGCAAACCCGGCGGTGGCAGACGCTTCCGGATAGCTGTGCGGATCATCGAGCAGGGTGTGCCACAATCCGCTGCTGTGCTGACAGGCCTTCAACGCGTTGACCTGGCTCTCCAGCACCTGCTGCAGAAAGCGACGGGTCGCGTGATGTTCAGGCCAGTTCATCATCTCCAGGAAGTCGGGAATGACAATCGTCACCCAGCTGTTGCCGCGCGCCCAGCGCGCATTGGCGAAGTTATGGCGGCCATCAAAGTTCCAGCCGTGAAACCATAAGCCGGTTTCGCGATCCATCAGATACTGGGTATGCAGCAGAAACTGATAGCTCGCTTCTTCAACCCACTCATCGCGCTTCAGCAACTGACCAATTTTAGCCAGCGCCATTACGCTCATCATCAGCGTATCGTCCCAGAGCTGCTGGGTGTTCTCATTGTTATAGACAATATGCTGCAAGCCGCCCTGTTCAGTACGCGGCATTTCATACATGACCCATTCTGCCCAGCGCTCCAGCACCGGCACCCAGGCCAGGTTTCTGGTCTCTTCATAACGATAAGCCAGCGTCAGAAAGGGGCACACGGTATTCACGTTTTTGGTCGGCGTGCCTTCCGCCAGACGCTGCGTAAACCATCTGTCAATGATGGCCAGCGTCTGCGCGTCACCGGTCTGCTGATAGTAGTGCAGCATGCCGTACAGGCCGATGCCGTGTGTCCATTCCCAACCCGCCCAGCCTTTAGTATCAATCACCCGGCCATCGTCCAGCCGTAATAAAAATTCGCCTGTTTCATCCGTGATATTGACCAGATTCTGAGTCAGTTTCTGAATCAGCTGAACCAGTTCGCTGCGTGGCAGCAGATACTCAGGCTGGCACAATAAGTTGCTGTGTTTAACGGGAAATACAGTCATGGTCTATTCCTGTCGTTTTAAGGTGGTGTTTAAAGAAGGGGTTAATACGGGATGTGCGGTAAGTTTTTGCGGCGCGGGCTTGTTGCGATTAAGGAAGCCAATGTTGTTATTACCCCACAGATTCTCGTAAGGCATGCCTGCCAGCGTTTCGACAATGCTCCGTGCTTCCGGGGTGAGACTTTCCGGCACGATACGGCCTGCCTCGCGCATCTTCAGCGTCTCCTGGCGCAGCACGGTGTGCGTCTGCAAATTCAGTTTAAAACGCAGTGAGACAATAAAGCCGCAGGTCAGCACGGCCACCGTGCCGATGCTGAGAATCGCCAGAATAGTGTGGCTGACGCCCGGCGCCTGCGTGGCCTGGCCAGATACAAAGCCGGAGAGCTGCAGCACGATGCCCACCAGCATGACGGCACCCGCCTGGGACGCTTTACGCGTCAGGGTCATGATGCCGGCAAATATCCCTTCACGGCGCTGACCGGTGATCACCTCATCCACATCGGCGATATAGGTGTAGGTGTTCCACGGCACATAGTTGATGCCGCCACGCCCCAGGCCTGCGACGGCAGAGATCACCAGCAGCAGAGACATGTTGTCGTTCATTCCGGTATACCAAAGACCGGCATAGGAGAGCGCGGCGAGGCCAAAGAGTATGGCGACCAGACGATAGGCAGGGGCCGGTCCCATACGGATACAGAGCGGGATCATCACCATCACAGCAATAAACTGCAAGACTGCCATTGTGCCCATCAGGCTGGAGGCAACCTGTGCACTCTGCATCAGCACAAACACCACGTACCATGTAAAGACGGCGTTAAACACATCCTGAGCAATATAGCCGCCGAGATACATGCCAAGGTGTTGCCGGAAGATACGGATACGTAAGGTTGAGGCCAGTTCGACATAGAGCCGTTTAAGACTCTGCATCAGCGTCAGCTGCTGCTTTTCCTGCTCCGCACGGCGTGATTCGGCAGAAAAGTCATCGGGGTGACGTTCCCAGGTAAAGCACCACACCAGCGTCAGTACCAGCGCGCAAATTACTGAGAACACCAGGCTGGCATAGAAAAAGGAGAGGGGATTTTCTTTGCCCAGCATGCTCAGCAAAATACCGGGTAAGAATGCGGCCAGTATCGCTGATAATTGTGCCAGACCAATTCGCGCCCCGGAAAAGCGGGTCTTCTGTTTAAAGTCGTCGGTCATTTCCGGCACCAGCGTTTCATAAGGCACCAGAATCATGGTGTAGACGATATCAAACAGCAGGTAAGTGCAGAGATACCACCAGAAACTCATGTCGCTAACCCACATCAGGCTATAACTGAAGACACAGGGTATGCCGAGCAGGATAAAGAATTTCCGGCGGCCAAAACGTTTGCCCAGCCAGGTTGAACCGAAGTTGTCGGTAAGGAAGCCCATCAGCGGGCTGACCACGGCGTCCAGCACGCGAGCGGCGGCGAAAATCAGCGTGGCCTGAATGGGGGTTAATCCACAAAAGGTCGTGTAAAAATAGAGTAACCAGGCGGCAGTCAGCGCCGTTGTGCCTGCTCCGAGAAAATCGCCAGATCCATAGGCCAGATAGTGGCCAGGACCAATTTTACGTGAGCGCATGTGTGAGGCTCCTTAATGTTATGGGGCAATTTGACCGGGTGACGCCAGACATCTCCCCCGGACTGATTAGCAAAGTAGAGCTGACGCGGCGGTTAAACCTTCGCAATCTGGCAACCAAAAGCGTTGAAGTGGCAATCAGGCAAAGAAAAGGGGGGCATAATTCTAATTTATAAAACAGCGTTTCATTTTTATGTGATGGCGGCTGCTTTATGGGTATTCATACTGGGGTTTCAGGCAGGGGAGTGAGGGGGTGCTGCAAAGGCACGCGAACAATGCAAGAAAAGTGGTACTGAGGTTGAAAGAAAACAAATTTCTCCCGCATACTGATTGATTACGACTCAGGCTAAAGGAATTGCACCATGGCTGAAGAAACTATTTTTAGTAAAATTATCCGCCGCGAAATCCCCGCTGATGTGGTTTACCAGGACGAGCTGGTCACGGCCTTCCGTGATATTTCGCCTAAAGCACCGACGCATATTTTAATCGTGCCGAATGTGCTGATCCCCACGGTCAACGAGGTGGAAGCCGCGCACGAGCACGCGCTGGGACGCATGTTTACCACCGCGGCGAAAATCGCCCGCCAGGAAGGTATCGACCAAAATGGTTATCGTCTGATTGTGAACTGCAATCAACATGGTGGTCAGGAGGTTTATCACATTCATATGCATCTGCTGGGCGGCGAACCGCTGGGTCCGATGCTCTCTAACTGATAACGGAAACGTGCTATGCGATCCTGGCTGACTGGCCTGCCGATCCTGCTCTGCCTGACGGCTTGCAGCAGTGATAAACCGATGATCAATACGTCACAGTCACTGGTGATGGAGTCCTCTGTGCTGTCGGCAGGGATTATTACCGATGAGCCGACGCTGGATGAGAACGATGGACTCAAACGTGCCACCAGCGTGCTCTATAATCAGCGCGAAACACCGGTCGTTGTGCACTACCGTTATTACTGGTATGACGACAAAGGGCTGGAAATCACCCCGCAGGAACCGGCGCAGACCGTCACCGTTCCGGCGCAGGGCAGCATAGTCGCCGCCTCGCAAATGGGTAACCTGACTGCCAGTAAGGTTCGTCTTTATCTCTATCTTTAAGGATTTTCATCGTGATACGCAGTTTTAATCGTACCGGAACGCTTCTGATGGCGCTCATTCTGACCGGCTGTGTTGTGAAACAGCAGCAGCAGCCTGCACCGGTTGAACCGACCCAGCCCGCTGAGCCAACCCAGCCCGTTCCGCAACCTGAACCGGTGCCGCAACCTCAGCCTGTGCCGCAGCCGCCAAAACTGGTGACTATCAACTGGGATGCCACCGTGCAGCCGCTGGTGGCGCAGATGTTACAGGCCGCCAGCGCCGAGCCTGGCAGCGTGCTGCTGGTCGATCGGATCAAAAACAGCACCAATGGCTCGCTGCAAAGCGACAAAGCCACGGCAGCAATCCAGAATGCGCTGAATAATAACGGTAAATTCACCCTCGTCTCTGCAGATCAACTGGCACAGGCCAAGCAGACGCTGGGATTATCGCCGGATGACAGCCTGAACTCGCGCAGTAAAGCCATTGGCCTGGCGCGCAACCTCAACGCACAGTATGTGCTCTACAGTAACGCACGTGGCGATGTTAAAACACCGACCCTGCAGATGCAGCTGATGCTGGTTCAGACCGGCGAGATCATCTGGTCCGGCAACGGCATTGCTCAAAATTAATCCGGCATTCCAGCGGATCATTGAACAGGTCACGGGTGAACCAGACAAAGCATTGATTATGCCGCTGGCCGGTCTGACCGGACACAGCCAGAAGATTGTCAGCCCGTCCGGCACCTTTATCGTTCGGGCGACACCGCAACCGGCTATTCCCTTTGTGGACCGGCAGCGAGAATTCCGACTGTTACGAAAGTTGAGAACCACGGGGCTGGCGCCGCAGCCCGTAGCGTCACATCGTCAGGGAATTATCCTGACCTGGTGCGCGGGCGAGGCGCTGGATGCACAACGCTTCGGCGAGCAACGTCCGCAGATCGTGGCCCTTCTGAAGCAACTGCACCAGCAGCCGCTGACCGGCTATCAACTGTCGATGTTATCGCTACTGTGGGATTACTGGCAGCTTACACCTCAGCGGCATCATCGCTGGCTGCGAGCGCTCAGACGCCTGACGCAGCAGGGTGAGCCCCGGCCGCTGAGGCTTGCACCGCTGCACATGGATCTGCATGCCGGCAATGTCATACAAGGTCCCGAAGGCCTGCGTCTGATTGACTGGGAATATGCCGCCGATGGCGACGTGGCGCTGGAACTGGCGGCCGTCTGTGCCAGCGATCCGCAGCACGATGCCGACTGGCTGGCAGAGTATGCAGCGGCGATGCAGCTGCCGCTTCCCGCGCTGGTGCAGCAGGTCAGACGCTGGCAACCCTGGCTGCGTTTGCTGATGGCCAGCTGGTATCAGCTGCGTGCCAGTCAGAGTGAAAACGAAACATTACACCAGCTGGCCCGACAGAGCTGGGAACAGATTTAATCGCGTTATGCAGCTGCATAACGCCACAGGATTCAGGTTATGAGAACACATTTACCCGGCCCGCTGATGCTTGACGTTGAGGGCTATGAACTGGATGGCGAAGAGCGCGACATCCTGAAGCACCCGCTGGTCGGCGGCTTAATTTTATTTGCCCGAAATTATCACGACCCGGCTCAGCTGGCAGAGCTGGTGCGGCAGATCCGCGCGGCCTCTCACTCCCGGCTGGTGGTTGCGGTGGACCAGGAGGGCGGTCGCGTTCAGCGTTTCCGTGACGGCTTTACTCAACTGCCCGCGATGCAATCCTTCGCCGCGCTTCACGATGCAGACACCGCAGGTGAGATGGCGCAGCAGGCGGGCTGGCAGATGGCGGCCGAAATGATCGCGATGGATATCGATATCAGCTTTGCGCCGGTGCTCGACATTGGTCATATCAGCGCTGCCATCGGCGACCGCTCTTTCCACGCCGATCCGGCCATTGCTCTTGCTGTTGCCCGCCGCTTTATTGCGGGGATGCACGAGGCGGGCATGAAGACCACAGGTAAACATTTCCCGGGGCATGGTGCGGTCAGCGCCGATTCGCATAAAGAGACGCCACGGGATCCGCGCGACGAAAAAACGCTGCGTGAGCATGACATGGCGATCTTCAGCAAGCTGATCACCGAGCAGGCGCTGGATGCCATCATGCCTGCTCACGTCATCTACACCGACGTTGATCCGCTGCCCGCCAGCGGCTCGCCATACTGGCTGAAAACCGTGTTGCGCGAGCAACTGGGCTTTAATGGCGTGATTTTCTCCGACGATTTGTCGATGGAGGGCGCCGCCGTGATGGGAAGCTATTCTGAGCGGGCGCAGCAGTCCCTTTCTGCCGGTTGCGACATGATTCTGGTCTGCAATCAGCGCCAGGGAGCCATCAGTGTGCTGGATAACCTGATCCCGGTCGGGTCAGAGCGCGTGACGCAGCTGTATCATCAGGGCAGGTTTACCCGCGGTGAGCTGCAGGCTACGCATCGCTGGAAAACCAATGCCCAGCAACTGAGTGCGCTTCAGGAACGCTGGCTGGCTCACAAGGCGTCGTGGTAAGCAGTGACTGCCCGGCGCTATCTCAACCCTGAGGATTATCATGATCATTTATCTGCACGGTTTTGATTCCAACAGTCCGGGCAATCACGAAAAGGTGCTGCAACTGCAATTTATCGATCCTGACGTCAGGTTGATCAGTTACAGCACCCGCCATCCTAAACATGATATGCAGTTTCTGCTGAAAGAGACCGATAAGATGCTGACGCTGTCCGACGATGACCGCCCTCTGATTTGCGGTGTCGGGCTGGGCGGCTTCTGGTCAGAGCGCATCGGGTTTTTGTGCGGCATCCGCCAGGCGATCTTCAATCCCAACCTCTTTCCGCAGGAGAATATGGAAGGGAAGATTGACCGTCCCGAGGAGTATCAGGACATCGCCACCAAATGCGTCAGCGATTTTCGCGAGCGCAATCGTGACCGCTGTCTGACCTTCCTCTCCCGTCATGATGAGGCGCTGGACAGCCAGCGCATCGCCGACCAGCTGCATCCGTTTTATGACATCGTCTGGGATGAGACAGAAGGGCACAAATTCAAAAACATATCCCCACACCTTCAGCGGATAAAATCTTTTAAAACATCAGGTTAAACCTGTCAGGCACCGCAAGGTGCCTGTTTTCGTTACGTAATTATCTGAGTTTTATTTCTCCGCTTTGATGTATATCAATATTCTTATGTTCTCCTCTTCCCGCCATGCTATTCTGCCCGCAGATTGCGATTTTAACTTCGCCAACCCTATGTTTCTTAAGGTTTAATTTAACCTTTGGTTAACTTTTGGTTCACAATTTGAGGGGGTCTTTGTTGACTACGTCTGTTAAGAGAATTGTTATTGTCGGCGGGGGAGCGGGCGGCCTGGAAATGGCGACGCAATTGGGCCATAAACTGGGTCGTAAAAAGAAAGCCGAGATTATCCTGGTTGATCGTAACCATAGCCATTTGTGGAAGCCGCTGCTGCACGAAGTGGCCACGGGTTCGATGGATGAAGGCATTGACGCACTGAGCTATCTGGCCCATGCCCGCAACCACGGTTTTGAGTTCCAGTTGGGTTCGCTCACCGATATTGATCGCAGCCGCAAAGTGATCCGCCTGGCCGAAGTGCTGAACGCACAGGGCGAAGTGCTGGTGCCACAGCGTGAAGTGGCCTACGACCAGCTGGTCATGGCGCTGGGCAGCACCTCCAATGATTTCGGAACGCCGGGTGTCAAAGATCACTGCATCTTCCTGGATAATCCACATCAGGCGCGTCGTTTCCACAACGAAATGCTCAACCTGTTCCTGAAATTCTCTGCCAGCGAAGGCAAGGTCGAGAAAGTGAACATCGCTATCGTGGGCGGCGGCGCAACAGGCGTTGAGCTGTCAGCGGAGCTGCACAACGCGGTGAAACAGCTGCACAGCTACGGCTTCAAAGGCCTCGGACGCGAAGCGCTGAACGTGACGCTGGTGGAGGCGGGCGAACGTATTCTGCCTGCACTCCCACCGCGCATCTCTGCTGCTGCGCACCAGGAGCTGACCAAACTGGGCGTGCGCGTTCTGACGCAGACCATGGTCACCAGCGCTGAGCGTAATGGCCTGAATACCAAAGGCGGCGAGTTTATCGAAGCCGACCTGATGGTCTGGGCAGCAGGGATCAAAGCGCCTGACTTCCTGAAAGAGATTGGCGGACTGGAAACCAACCGTATCAACCAGCTGGTGGTGAAAGAGACCTTGCAGACCACGCTGGACGATGACATTTACGCCATTGGCGACTGTGCCTCCTGCGCCCTGCCAGGCGGCGGTTTTGTTCCGCCACGTGCCCAGTCGGCGCACCAGATGGCCTCACGCGCGATGGAAAACATCCTGGCGCAGCGTCACGGTAAACCGCTGAAAGCCTATGTCTATAAAGACCATGGCTCGCTGGTGTCGCTTTCCCGCTTCAGTACGGTCGGCAGCCTGATGGGTAACCTGATGCGTGGCTCGATGATGGTGGAAGGGCGTATTGCACGCTTTGTCTATATCTCACTCTACCGTATGCACCAGGTCGCGCTGCACGGCTACTTTAAAACTGGCCTGATGATGCTGGTGGGCAGCATTAACCGGGTGATCCGTCCCCGGCTTAAGCTGCACTAAGCAAGCGTAATCAGTCTGGTCAAGGCTAAGCCTCCTCGATATTGAGGGGGCTTTTTTTTGCGCCAGACTGGTGGGGAGTCGCGGCTGGCGGACAGCCGTGCAACGGTTTATTCGTCGCGCTGGAGCCCCGTTCAGTCAGCTATGCCGCGCGAACCCTGAGGCGTCAGCGTGAATGGGATATCACCAGTCTGACTGGTTTACAGCCGCTTATTGTTCCTGCGAATCGGCTCACTGTATCGAATCTGACAGGGTTCATGTGTCAATATGATCAGGGCGTAGCGCCAATATTGGTCATCTCTTAATGTATTGAATTTGAAGTGATTAAAGTAAATTCTGGTGTCGATTACTTCTGGCTTACATCTCATCAGAACTCTCCTAAAAACTGGCCCTGATAGCAAAGTGACCAATTTCCTCCATTTATCTGATGTTGCATTTTCGGTCCATCTGTAAAACTTCATCTCAACAAACACGGCGCGTCGCGCACGCCGGTTATACCTCAGTTAACGAGGATGCTTTAACAGCAGGATTGCGCGGTAACACTTTTCAGGAGGAACTTCCTGTGAATAAATCAATGTTAGCGGGTATCGGTATTGGTGTGGCAGCAGCGCTGGGTGTTGCAGCCGTAGCAGGCATGAATGTGTTTGATCGCGGTCCTCAATACGCTCAGGTACTCTCTGCAACACCAATCAAAGAGAGCATCAAACAGCCACGTCAGGAGTGCCGGAACGTCACACTGACCCACCGTCGGGCCGTACAGGATGAAAACCGTCTTGCTGGCTCTGTATTAGGTGCAGTGGCAGGTGGGGTGCTGGGTCACCAGTTTGGTGGCGGTCGCGGCAGGGATGTAGCGACAGTAGCGGGTGCGGTAGCGGGCGGTTATGCTGGTAATCAGGTCCAGGGTGGACTGCAGGATCGGGATACCTACACCACAACCGAACAGCGCTGCAAAACAGTTTATGATAAACAAGAGAAAAAACTGGGATATGACGTGACCTATAAAATAGGCGATCAGCAGGGTAAAATCCGCATGGAAAATGACCCCGGCACGCGTATTCCTCTGGATCGCAATGGTCAGCTGGTTCTCAACGGCGATCAGGCGTAATTGGGCAAAGCTTTGCTGCACTCGCGGCCACACAGCACGACGTAATAGTGAAATAATGAAAAAGGCGCATCGTATGATGCGCCTTTTTTTATCGCCATTTCCCGCGCTTTACCGATTAGCTCAGTAGTGCGCGGGCAGAGGTGTTACGCCTGATGCTCAGCCAGTTGTGAAACAAAGCCCTGCACCCACTCCATCCGTATTTTCCTTTCCGACAGCTCGCGGGTAAACCGCAGGCGTGTCGGGCCATCCAGCTTCCACTGCTGTGGCTCTTTCTGCAACAGGCCGATCAGCCATGCTGGATCCACATTGTTCTTCGGCGCAAAATCGAAATAACCGCCTTTGTCGCTGGCTTCGATCTTACGCAGACCGACAGCACGGGCCTTCAGACGGATAATCGCCACGTCCAGCAGATTTCGGGCTGGATCGGGCAGCAGGCCAAATCGGTCGATCATCTCCACTTTCAGCTCCTGTAATTCCTCTTCAACCTCTGCGCTGGCGATGCGCTTATAGAGCGAAAGACGGGTGCTGACATCCGGGATAAACGTCTCTGGCAGCAGGGCTGGCATCCGCAGCTCTACCTCTGTCTGATTACTGGTGAGATCTTCCAGTGACGGCTCGCGACCCGCTTTTAGCGCGTCGACCGCATTCTCCAGCAGTTCCATATAGAGTGTGAAGCCCAGCGTCTCCATCTGTCCGCTCTGCTCATCACCCAGTAGCTCGCCGGCACCGCGAATCTCCAGGTCGTGCGTAGCCAGCGCAAAACCGGCTCCCAGATCTTCCAGAGAGGCGATCGCTTCCAGTCGCTTATGTGCATCGGCGGTCATCGATTTTGGATGCGGCGTTAACAGCCAGGCATAAGCCTGATGATGCGAACGGCCAACGCGACCACGCAGCTGATGCAGCTGTGCCAGACCAAAGTGATCGGCCCGCTCAATGATGATGGTATTGGCAGTCGGAATGTCGATACCGGTTTCGATAATGGTGGTACAGACCAGCACGTTAAAACGCTGATGATGGAAATCGTTCATCACCCGTTCCAGATCGCGCTCACGCATCTGGCCATGACCAATCGCCACACGCGCTTCCGGCACCAGTTCGCTGAGACGCTGCGCCGCTTTCTCAATATTTTCAACGTCGTTGTAAAGATAGTAGACCTGTCCGCCACGCAGAACTTCACGCAGGATCGCTTCACGGATCACCAGATCGTCAAATTCACGCACAAAGGTTTTTACCGCTAAACGGCGGGCAGGCGGTGTGGCGATAATCGAGAGATCGCGCATGCCGCTCATGGCCATATTCAGCGTACGCGGGATCGGCGTGGCGGTCAGGGTCAGAATGTCCACATCGGCACGCATCGCCTTGATGCGCTCTTTGTGACGCACCCCGAAGCGGTGCTCTTCATCAACAATCAGCAGGCCGAGATCGTGCCATTTGAGATCGCTCATCAGCAGCTTATGGGTGCCTATTAAAATGTCGATCTTGCCGTCACTGGCCTGTTCCAGCACCTGTGCCTGCTCTTTGGCGGTACGGAAACGGGAGAGCATCTCAATGCGGACCGGCCAGTTGGCGAAGCGATCGCGGAAGTTATCGTAGTGCTGCTGTGCCAGCAGGGTGGTCGGCACCAGCACGGCCACCTGTTTATGGTTCTCAATCGCCAGAAACGCCGCGCGCATTGCCACTTCGGTTTTACCGAAGCCGACGTCGCCGCACACCAGGCGGTCCATCGCCAGCGGCTGGCACATATCACTCAGCACCGCATTGATTGCCTGCGCCTGGTCCGGTGTGGTTTCAAAGGGGAAGCTTTCGCAGAACAGCTGATACTGTTCACGATTATGCTTAAAGGCAAAGCCGGATTTGGCGGCGCGCTGGGCATAGATATCCAGCAGTTCCGCCGCCACATCACGCACTTTCTCAGCCGCTTTCTGCCGGGCGCGTGACCAGGCATCACTGCCCAGTTTATGCAGTGGGGCGTTATCGTCCGCGCCACCCGCGTAGCGACTGATCAGGTGCAGGGACGAAACCGGCACATAGAGTTTGGCGTCATTGGCGTAGGAGAGCATCAGGTATTCCGCCTGAATACCACCCGCTTCCAGCGTCGTCAGGCCGATATAGCGCCCCACACCGTGCTCCAGATGCACCACCGGCTGGCCGGGGCTCAGCTCCGCCAGGTTACGGATCAGAATGTCCGGATTGATAGTGCGACGGGTATCCTGACGGCGACGGCTGACGCGTTCGCCCAGCAGATCGCTTTCGCAAATCAGTGCCCGGTTACCCTGGGTATCAATGAAACCGCGCTCGCTGGCGCCAATCATCAGACTGAAACGATCGTCGACAGTTTCATCGAAACGATGTACCGGCTGAGGGCGCAGTTTAATCCGGGCCAGCAGTTCCTGCAGGGTCTCGCGGCGGCCTTCGCTTTCAACCGAGAAGACGACAGCACCGCTGAAGGTTTCAATAAACTGACGCAGATGGTCGAGCGGCGCTTTCGCCTGCGCCTGAACGGCAAGGTCGGGCAGCGGGGTGTAACCGAGATTGGTATTCGCCGCTTTGTCGGGCAGCACTTCATTGGTCATCTGAATGCGTGGCCAGGCTTTCAACTCACCCATCAGGGCATCTGGACGCAGCCACAGGGTAACCGGCTCCAGCAGCGGACGCATCGGGTCAACGCGGCGGTTCTCATAACGCGCCTCAGCATCCTGCCAGAAGCGGCGGGCGCTGCCTTCCAGATCGCCACAGTTCACAATCAGGGTGTTATCAGGCAGATAGCTGAACAGGCTGGGTAACGGCTGTTCAAAAAAGAGCGGCTGCCAGTATTCGATGCCCGCAGGCAGCGTGCCTTTACTTACCTGCTGATAGACATGCTCCGACTCGCGGCGCACATCAAAAATTTCGCGCCAGCGGCTGCGAAACAGCTCAATAGCCGCTTTGTCGCTGGGAAACTCATGGGCCGGCAGCAGGTTAATTTCCGTGACGGCTTCCAGCGTGCGCTGACTGTCGACGTCGAACAGGCGCAGGCTGTCGATCTCATCATCGAAAAAGTCGATGCGATAAGGCTGATCGCTGCCCATCGGGAACAGGTCGAGCAGGGCGCCGCGCGTGGCGTATTCACCGTGCTCCATCACCTGATCGACATGGCGATAACCGGCCTGCTCAAGCTGGTCGCGAAGCCGGTCGCGTGACAGTTTTTGTCCCTGCTTCATCACCAGCGCATGGCCATGCAGGAAACTGTGCGGGCAGACGCGCTGCATCAGGGTGTTGACCGGCATGATCAGCATACCGCGCTGCATCACCGGCAGCTGGTAGAGTGTCGACAGGCGCGCGGAGATAATATCCTGATGCGGCGAGAAGCTGTCGTAGGGGAGTGTCTCCCAGTCAGCGAGGTGCGTCACCGGCAGATCGGTAAACTGACGGATCTCATCCAGCAGACGCAGGGCGGTTTGGGTATCGGGGGTAATCATCAATACCGGACCCGCATGGTGTTCGGTAATGCTGGCACACTCCACCGCGTGCGCTGCGCCTATAATCTGGCCAAGCTGACGGTGGTCGCCGGATTTAACGGGCAGGGTATAACGAGTCTGTTCGGGCATGGGATCTCGGGGTTGCTCCATTTTTCCAGGACGTAATCATTCCATATTATGTCAGGGGGATCACCTTTGCGGCACAATTTTCCTGCCGCGCCGCGCTGAATCCAGGGATTGGTCAGCCATTACCTGGCGTCAGCGGTAATGCAGCGGATAGAGAGAGAATAGACGGAGTCTGGCGAGGCAACATAAAAAACCGCCGTCGCTATGCAGCGACGGGGTTAAGCGGGCATTTTATTTTATGGATTGCTGTGTGTAATGCATGCGTGGGCGGTCGATATTTGCCCAGGATAGTTCCTGCTCAGGATGGTAGCTGAGGTTGCCGTCGTCCCACTTTACGTAGTAGCCGGCGGGTGCGTTTCCCTGCTCAAAGACATTGATAATTTCGCCTCTGATCTCCCCGGATTTATGTTTGACGATACTGCCTTTGGGAAATTTCAACATGGTCGCTACCTCTACCGCTGTGCGATAAATTCACCCCTTATCCTGTACTGATTATAGTCTACACCCCACCTGCGCTGAATAATCAGCCAATAAGCGGCGGCTTTATCGGCTATTCCGCGGCTTTGGGGCAAGAGATGACGCATCCGGATGCAACTTTGCTGCCGACTCAGAGGGTTAGAGGTTTCATAAAGCCAGCCGCTCCTTTATCATCCCACTACCTATTTTCAGGCAACGGCTTACTGGATTCCATGTATCAACCTGTCGCGCTATTTATCGGTCTGCGTTACATGCGCGGACGAGCATCGGATCGCTTCGGTCGCTTTGTCTCCTGGCTCTCAACGATTGGCATTACGCTTGGCGTGCTGGCGATGGTCACCGTGTTATCGGTGATGAACGGTTTTGAGCGTGAACTCGAAGGCAATATTCTTGGGCTGATGCCGCAGGCGCTGATTACCAGCGACAAAGGCAGTCTCAATCCCCAACAGCAACCCGCCGCCTCGCTGAATCTGCAGGGCGTTAACCGCATCGCGCCGCTGACCACCGCCAATGTGGTGCTGCAAAGCCCGCGCAGCGTCTCCGTTGGCGTAATGCTGGGCATTAATCCGGATGAAAAAGATCCGCTGACGCCGTTCCTGGTGAATACCCAGCAGAGCGTGCTGCAGCCCGGACAGTACAATGTCATTCTCGGCGAACAGCTGGCATCGCAACTTGGCGTAAAACGTGGCGATCAGCTGCGTTTGATGGTGCCGTCTGTCAGCCAGTTCACGCCAATGGGGCGGGTGCCGAGTCAGCGTCTGTTTACGGTAGCGGGCACCTATGCTGCCAATAGCGAAGTCGACGGGTATCAGATTCTGGTCAATCTGCAGGATGCGTCGCGCGTCATGCGTTATCCGGCCGGGAATATTACTGGCTGGCGACTGTGGCTGGATAAACCGCTATCAGTCGACAGTCTGAGTCAGCAGACATTGCCTGCGGGCCTTATCTGGAAAGACTGGCGTGAGCGCAAAGGCGATCTTTTCCAGGCCGTGCGCATGGAGAAAAACATGATGGGCCTGCTGCTGAGCCTGATCATCGCCGTCGCAGCCTTTAACATCATCACTTCATTAGGCCTGCTGATCATGGAGAAGCAGGGCGAAGTGGCGATCCTCCAGACCCAGGGCCTGACACGCCGGCAAATCGTGGCGGTGTTTATGGTTCAGGGTGCCAGCGCCGGGATTATCGGCACGCTGCTCGGCACACTGCTCGGCGTCCTGCTCGCCAGCCAGCTCAACAACTTAATGCCGGTAATTGGCCTGTTCCTTGATGGGGCCGCGTTGCCGGTTGATATTAATGTGTGGCAGGTGGTCACTATCGCCCTCAGCGCGATGATTGTGGCGCTGTTGTCTACGCTCTATCCTTCGTGGCGCGCTGCCGCCGTTCAACCTGCTGAGGCTTTACGTTATGAGTAACACTCCTTTGTTGCAGTGCCGCGACCTGTGCAAACGCTATCAGGAAGGCAGCGTGCAGACCGATGTGCTACGCAATGTGGCTTTCAGCCTCCAGCCCGGTGAACTGACGGCTATTGTCGGCAGCTCCGGCTCGGGTAAAAGTACGCTGCTGCATCTGCTGGGCGGACTGGATGCGCCGACCTCGGGTGACGTGGTGTTTGATGGTCAGTCACTGAATGCCATGTCCTCATCGGCCAAAGCCGAATTGCGTAATCGCGAGCTGGGCTTTATTTATCAGTTTCACCATCTGTTGCCGGACTTCAGTGCGCTGGAGAACGTGGCGATGCCGCTACTCATAGGCAAAACTGCGAAAGCGGAAGCGCAGGATCGCGCCCGTGAGATGCTGGCGGCAGTCGGTCTGGACCATCGCGCCGCGCACCGGCCTTCTGAATTGTCAGGCGGCGAACGCCAGCGCGTGGCGATTGCTCGTGCGCTGGTCAACCGTCCTCGTCTGGTGATGGCGGATGAGCCAACCGGCAACCTGGATGCGCGCAACGCCGACGCTATTTTTGAACTGCTGGGCGAACTGAACGTGCGTCAGGGCACCGCGTTTCTGGTGGTCACGCACGATCTGATGCTGGCAAAACGCATGACGCGACAGATGGAGATGCGTGACGGTCAGTTAAGCGAGCAGCTTACTATGGCAGGAGCGCTGTAATGGGCTCGTCGTTATCCCTGTTGCTGGGCCTGCGCTTTAGCCGCGGCCGCCGTCGTGGCGGCATGGTCTCGCTGATTTCGGTGATCTCTACTATCGGGATTGCGCTGGGCGTGGCGGTGCTGATTATCGGTCTGAGCGCCATGAACGGTTTTGAGCGTGAGCTGAACAATCGCATTCTGGCGGTGGTGCCGCACGGTGAGATCGAGGCGGTCAATCAGCCGTTTCAGCACTGGCAGTCGATGATTGCCCCGATTGAAAAGGTGCCCGGCATTGCAGCGGCAGCGCCCTATGTGAACTTCACTGGCCTGATTGAGAGCGGTGCCCGGCTGGAAGCGCTGCAGGTTAAAGGCGTTGATCCCGCACAAGAGCCGCGTCTCAGCGCACTGCCACAGTTTGTGGCCAATAACGCCTGGTCCTCTTTTGCCGCTGGTAAGCAGCAGATCATTCTGGGCGGCGGCATCGCGAAATCGCTGAATGTGAAGCAGGGCGACTGGATCACCATTATGATCCCCAATAACGATGGTGATAACAAACTGCTGCAGCCAAAACGTATCCGGCTTCAGGTCAGCGGTATCCTGCAATTGAGCGGCATGCTCGATCACAGTCTGGCGCTGGTGCCGCTGGCCGATGCGCAGCACTATCTGGAGATGGGTGACAGCGTGTCGGGCATCGCCCTGAAGATGACCGACCCCTTCCAGGCGGTCAAACTGGTGCGCGATGCGGGTGAGGCGACCCGCTCTTACGTCTACATCAAGAGCTGGATTGGCACTTACGGCTATATGTATCGCGACATTCAGATGATCCGCGCGATCATGTATCTGGCGATGGTGCTGGTGATTGGCGTTGCCTGTTTTAACATCGTTTCCACGCTGGTAATGGCGGTAAAAGACAAAAGCAGTGACATTGCAGTGCTGCGCACACTCGGCGCTAAAGATCGGCTGATCCGCGCCATCTTTATCTGGTACGGTTTGCTGGCGGGTCTGCTGGGCAGCGTCAGCGGCGTGGTCGTGGGCGTGCTGGTGGCGCTTAACCTGACCTCGCTGGTGCGCGGACTGGAGTCGATTACCGGCCATCATCTGCTGGCGGGGGATATTTACTTCATTGATTTCCTGCCGTCGGAATTGCACTGGATTGATGTGTTCTCAGTACTGATTACGGCGATTCTGCTGAGCCTGCTGGCGAGCTGGTATCCCGCCAGACGTGCCAGCCGCATTGACCCGGCTCGGGTATTAAGCGGTCAGTGAAAAAATGCGGCGCGAGAGGTTTTCGCGCCGCATCTGTTTAAGACCTTTGCTGTTGGGTTGTGCCCTCAGCAACCGTTACTATCGGGTGATGTTGACCCGGAATCTGTTTAGAGCGGCTCACCGCAGCCGCTACGCCAGGAGATTTTATGCGTACACCACGTCGCCGCATACGACTTGCCCGCCTGAAGAAAACCCGGAGAAAAGTGCATCAGCGCTTTCGCCAGCGCATTTTTGAGCGCGATCGTCAGGCCGAACTTGCCGCCCATCCTCAGCCGCATGTTGTGGTGCTGACCGGCGCAGGCATTTCAGCGGAGTCCGGCATCCGGACCTTCCGCGCGGCTGACGGCCTGTGGGAAGAGCACCACGTGGAAGATGTTGCAACGCCTGAAGGCTTCAGGCGCGATCCTGCGCTGGTGCAGCGCTTCTATAATGCGCGCCGCCAGCAGTTACAGGAGGCGGAGATTCAGCCCAATGCCGCTCATCTGGCGCTGGCAGAACTGGAGCAGGTATTAGGCGACAATTTCCTGCTGGTCACGCAAAACATCGACAATCTGCATGAGCGAGCCGGAAACAGTCGGGTGCTGCACATGCACGGTGAGCTGTTAAAAGTGCGCTGTGTCACCAGCGGTCAGGTGATTGAGTGGACCGGTGATATCACGCCGGACGATCGCTGCACCTGTTGCCAGTTCCCCTCTGCACTACGGCCGCATGTGGTGTGGTTTGGCGAAATGCCGTTGGGCATGGAGCAGATTTATCAGGCGCTGGAACAGGCGGACTACTTTATTGCTATCGGCACTTCAGGCCACGTTTATCCGGCCGCAGGTTTTGTCCATGAAGCCAAAATCCAGGGCGCGCATACCGTTGAGCTGAATCTGGAACCGAGCCAGGTGGGCAACGAATTTGCCGAGCGGCACTATGGTCTGGCGAGCGAAGTGGTGCCGGAGTTTGTGCATAAGCTGCTGCGCGGGCTTTATAAGTAAGCGGGGCGGCTATAACCGCACCCGAGGTTACAGGCAAAATCTGGCCCGATTAGTGGTGAGATCCAGCCTGCACCGGGAACACGGTCAGATCGGAAAGCCGCAAAACCGTCATCCATAACTGCCTGGCCCGCACGATGACGCACCTCATCCCTGAGGTGCGCCCGTAAACAGGCCGACGCTTACGTTATTCAAAACGCGCCCGGATTTTTGTCCCAGCCACGGGACGCTTTTCTCCTCTGACCCTGTAACCGTTGTGTTGAGTCTGCACGCTGCGGTGATTTTCTCGCCGGGTCAAACCGCCTCTTTGTTATTAACATTGCGAGGTTTACTGCAACAATCTTGTAATAAGGCGTTTATTTCGGGCTTATTGCTTTCCCAAAGGTTATCGACAGCGCTAACCTGTCTCCAGATGATTTTACGCAACGTTATAACCGCCGGGTCTGTGAATAATATCGGACGGCACTTTTAAAGGATGGGCTATGGAACAGTTACTTGAGCGCTTTTTAAGTTATGTGGCAGTTGAGACGCAGGCTAAGCCGCAGGCTCGTCAGGTCCCCAGCAGTGAAGGGCAGTGGACGCTGGCGCGTCAGCTTCAGGAAGAGCTGCTGGCGCTGGGTTTTGTCGATGTCACCCTAAGCGATCACTGCTGCGTCATGGGCACACTGCCCGCCAATGTCGACTGGCCGACGCCGGTCATCGGTTTTATCTCACACATGGATACATCGCCTGACTTTACGGCAAAACATGTGAACCCCCAGATTATCGAAAATTATCGCGGCGGAGACATTGCCCTGGGTAATGGCAACGAGATTCTCTCGCCGGTGATGTTCCCGGTGCTGCACAAGCTGATTGGACACACGCTCATTACCACCGATGGCAAAACCCTGCTGGGTGCGGACGATAAAGCGGGTATTGCCGAGATCATGACGGCGATGGCGCACCTGGCAAAAAGCGACACGCCGCACGGTGCGATCCGCGTCGCCTTTACGCCCGATGAAGAGATTGGTCGTGGCACCTCACATTTTGATGTGGACGCGTTCGCGGCTGACTGGGCCTACACCATTGATGGCAGCGATCTGGGCGAGTTCGAGTATGAGAACTTCAATGCCGCCTCCGCCACCGTCAAAATTGTCGGTAATAACGTGCACCCGGGCTCCGCAAAAGGCGTGATGGTCAATGCGCTGGAGCTGGCAAATCAGTTCCATGCTGCCGTTCCGGCCAGTGAAAAACCGCAATATACCGACGGCTATGAGGGCTTCTATCATCTGCATCAGATCAAAGGCAGTGTAGAACACGCTGAGATGCTCTATATCATTCGTGACTTCGAAACAGAGAGTTTTGAACAGCGTAAACAGACGCTGCTGCAGATTGCAGCGGAGATTAACAAAACGTTGCACCCGGACTGCTCCGTCACGGTTGAGATCACTAACAGCTATCGCAACATGCGTGAAAAGGTCGAGCCGTTCCCGCACATTATCGACCTGGCTTTACAGGCGATGCGTGACTGTGACATTGAACCGGTGGTGAAACCGATTCGCGGTGGTACAGATGGCTCGTCACTGTCGTGGAAAGGGTTGCCTTGCCCGAATATTTTTACCGGCGGCTATAACTATCACGGCAAGCATGAATTCGCCTCGCTGAATATCATGGCGAAGTCGGTGGAAGTGATTGTGCGTCTGTCAGAGCTGGCAGCGCAGAAGAAGAGTTAAATAAAAAGGCTCTCTGCCACAAGGGTCAGAGAGCCTGATTCAGCAGCAGCGCCCGATAGCGCTGTGTTGATTATTCGTCGTCGCCAAAGAACCAGTAACCGGCATTCACCAGACCGGCGATCTGCGCCAGTACGGCGGGATCATCCAGCGCATCACCCAGATCGTCGAGTGTTATGCGATAGTGATTCGCCAGCACTGCCATCACATCGGGGCGTGAACACTCAACCCGCTCGCCGTTGATATAAACCGCGTCGCCAAGGGTCAGAACACGCAGGCCACCTAACCGACTCAGGGTATCACCCTGTTGCAGCGCATCATAAATTTCGTCAGGCTGATAAGGCGGTTCCGGCGGCGCGACGTCGAGTTCGTGACGCGACTGCGAAATAAATTCGCCAAACCACTGCTCAAAATGCTCTGGCTGATTGACCACATCCAGCATCAGCTGACGAACGCCTTCAATCTCCTGCGGCAGGATCTGTGATGGACAGTCGCGAGAAGGCACATCCGGATCGCTAAAGCGCAGGCTGCCCAGCTCATTGGCCAGCGCGTAATCAGCAAAGCCGCTAATTAACTCCCGGCCGCTTGGAGCGCGGAAACCCACGGAGTAGTTCAGGGCGTTTTCCAGTGAGTAACCTTCGTGCGGGAATCCTGGCGGGATGTAGAGAATATCGCCCGGCTCCATTTCTTCATCAATGATGGCATCGAACGGTTCAACCTGCAGCAGATCCGGGTGCGGGCAGTGCTGCTTCATCGGCACTTTCTCACCAACGCGCCAGCGACGGCGACCGGTACCCTGAATGATAAATACATCATACTGATCGAAATGCGGGCCGACACCGCCGCCAGGCACGGCAAAAGATACCATCAGGTCATCGACGCGCCAGTCAGGCAGGAAACGGAAAGGGCGCATCAGCGCGGCAGAAGGCTCATGCCAGTGATTGACCGCCTGGACCAGCAGCGACCAGTTGTTCTCTCCCAGATGATCGTAGCTCTCGAACGGGCCGTGGCTGACCTGCCATTTGCCATCCTGATGACTGACGAGGCGGCTGTCCACCTCGTTTTCCATCGCCAGACCAGCAAGTTCATCCGGTGAAAGAGGATCGACAAAGTTTTTAAAACCACGCTTCAGCACTACCGGGCGTTTCTGCCAGTAGCGCTGAATAAAATCGGGCCAGTTAATATCGAGCTGATAGTCCATAAAAGGGTTCCGCTTAGGGCTGTAAATGCCAGCAAGTATAACAGCCCTGAGGGTTTTCTACTCGCGGCGATGTTCGACTTCCTGGCGCTGAAAGACTACTTCCATGCGTGTTCCGCCAAGTGCGCTGCTGGAGGCAATCACGTTGCCTTCATACTGCTCCAGAATGTCGCGCACCACCGCCAGACCCAGCCCCTGACCGGGACGCAGGGTATCGGCGCGCTGACCCCGGACGAAGACTAAATCACGCTTGCTTTCAGGAATGCCCGGACCATCATCGTCGATATAGAGATGCAGTGCATTTTCGCTCTGATAAGCGCTGACTTCGATAAACTCCAGGCAGTACTTGCAGGCGTTATCCAGCACGTTGCCCAGCACTTCCATAAAATCATTCTGGTCGCCCACAAAGGTCAGCTCCGGGGATATATCCAGCGAAATCGCCACACCCTTGCGCTGATAGACTTTATTCAGTGCCGAACAGAGGCTGTCGAGCAAACCGGACACGGAATGGATGTCGCGCTGCAAGGGGTTGTGGTCGGCCTGCATACTGGCGCGATGCAGATAATATCCGACCTGCTGCGAGATACGGCTGATCTGCTCCAGCATGACCGGCTCAGCCTGCTCTATTGTCAGCTCTTTGCCGTTTCGCAGCGACCGCAGGGTGCTCTGTAAGACGGCCAGCGGGGTTTTCAGGCTGTGGGTCAGATCCGAAAGCGTGGTGCGATAGCGGGTATAACGCTGCCGCTCATTCGTCAGTAACAGATTGAGGTTGCGCACCAGACTGCGCAGCTCCTGCGGTGGATTATCTGCCAGGTTCTCGCGCTGACTGGTCTCCAGTTCACGCACCTGCTGTGTCAGCGCGCCAATCGGCCGCAGACTCCAGTGCGCCGCCAGCCACAACAGCGGAATAATCAGTATCAGGTTGGCCGCCAGCACATAGCTGAACCATGACCAGACCACATCAGAATGCTGCAGCTCCTGCGGGATCGAATCGACGACCACGATGGTGAGCGCAGGGAGATTGGTGGTGGCATCGTAACGGTTAACGGCAACTGAGTGGGTAAAGGTGTCGTTGCTGTCCGTGTCCCAGTCGTTGAGCCGCTGCTTAGCATTCACGTTATTGCCCATCGCCACCATGCTGGTGCGGTTGCTGGTATCAATCTCGTAAAAGTCGGGCTTCAGCAGCCATTCACGACGGATTTTTTTGCGGATCTCAGGCACATCGCGTTGCTGCCACAGCAGCTTACCGTGCTCATCGTAAATGAACACCAGTGTCGGGAAATTGAGTGTCATCCGTTCCGGCTGGGCGATGGTGAGCGTGTTGTCATGCCATTGCGCCAGCGTAAAGAACAGATTGCTCTCGCCGCGCATGACGCGGTAGGTGTTTTTATCGAAACTCACCACATAGCCAATCACGGCGACCATGCCGTAAGAGAGCGAGAGGAAGAGAACTATTGCTGCAGACGCCAGCAGAAAGCGGGCGCGCAGCGAGATAGGGCGATAACGGTTAAACCAGGACATGGTCAGAGATCAAAGCGGTAACCCTGGCCACGGACAGTGGCGATGACGTCGGTTGGGTGCAACGCCAGAATTTTTTTGCGCAGACGCCCCATCAGAACATCGATGGTGTGGCTTTCACGCAGTTCAGCGTCAGGATAAAGCTGCAGCATCAGCGAGTCTTTACTGACCACTTTGCCCGCGTTACGGATCAGCGTCTCGACAATGGTGTATTCAAAGGCGGTAAGCTTCACCGGCTCTTCATTGACCGTGAGTTCACGGCGCGAGAGATCCACCTGAAACGGTGCCATATCGATGATCTGCGACGCATGCCCACTGTTACGGCGCATCAGCGCCTGCAGACGTGCCGCGACCTCTTCAATGTGAAACGGCTTGGTGACGTAGTCATCCGCTCCGGCTTCCAGCGCTTCCACTTTCGCCTGCCAGCCTTCGCGGGCGGTTAGCACCAGAATCGGCTGACGCACGGCATCACTGCGCCAGCGGCGAATCAGCGACATGCCATCTTCATCCGGCAGGCCGAGATCGACCAGTGCGATATCGGGCAGATGTTCGCGAAGAAAATAGTCGGCTTCTTTGGCGTCTTCGGCGGCATCGACCTGATGGCCCATGTCACGTAACTGGACGGCGAGATGATGGCGCAGCAGGGCATTGTCTTCAACAACCAGAACACGCATAGAAATTCCTTACACTCTGTTTGAGTCAACCTGCAGAAAGTATACGCGAAATGTATTAAACAAGATGTTAACGCAGACCGGACGGGGCCGGTCTGCGGCGGGTATTATTTCAGATCGTCAACCATCTGAATAGCGCGGCCAATATAGTTTGCTGGCGTCATCTGCTTAAGACGGACTTTTTCTTCTTCTGGCAACGCCAGACTGTCGATAAACGCCTGCATACCAGCGGCATCCACGCGTTTACCACGCGTCAGCTCTTTCAACTTCTCATAAGGTTTTTCAATACCGTAACGGCGCATCACCGTCTGAATCGGTTCTGCCAGCACTTCCCAGTTGTGGTCCAGCTCATCCAGCAGGCGGTCACGGTTCACTTCCAGCTTCGAGATGCCTTTCAGGGTGGCCTGATAGGCGATCAGCGCATAACCGACGCCCACACCGAGGTTACGCAGCACGGTGGAGTCGGTCAGATCGCGCTGCCAGCGTGAAACCGGCAGCTTGCTGGCCAGATGCTGCATTACGGCATTCGCCAGACCCAGATTGCCTTCCGAGTTTTCGAAGTCGATAGGGTTCACTTTATGCGGCATGGTGGATGAACCAATCTCGCCCGCAATGGTTTTCTGTTTAAAATGGTTCAGTGCCACATAGCCCCAGATATCGCGATCGAAATCGATCAGGATGGTGTTAAAGCGGGCGATACAGTCGAACATCTCAGCGATATAGTCGTGCGGCTCAATCTGCGTGGTGTAGGGGTTCCACGTGATCCCCAGCGAGGTGACAAAGTTCTCGCTCAGTTCATGCCAGTCCACTTCCGGATAGGCGGCAATGTGGGCATTGTAGTTACCGACCGCGCCGTTGATTTTGCCCAGCACCTCGATCTGCTTCAGCTGACGTAACTGACGCTCCAGACGGTAAGCCACGTTAGCCATCTCTTTACCCATGGTCGACGGCGTGGCTGGCTGGCCGTGGGTGCGGGAGAGCAGCGGGATATCACGGTATTCGCTGGCAAGGCCTTTGACAGCGCTGATCAGCTGCTGCCAGTAGGGCAGGATGACGTCACGACGGGCGGTTTCCAGCATCAGCGCGTGCGACAGATTGTTAATATCTTCTGAAGTGCAGGCGAAGTGGATAAATTCAGAAACGGCGTGCAGGGCAGGCAGATCGGCGACTTTCTCTTTCAGGAAATACTCTACCGCTTTCACATCGTGGTTAGTGGTGCGCTCGATAGCTTTAATGCGTGCCGCATCATCTTCAGAAAAACCGGCGACAATCGCATCAAGGAAAGCGTTTGCGTCGGCATCAAATGCAGGAACTTCCTTGATCTCTGCGGTCCCGGCCAGTTTTTGTAACCAGCGAACTTCAACCTCAACGCGGAATTTCAGCAAACCGTATTCGCTGAAAATCGCACGCAGCGGGCTGACTTTATCGCCGTAACGACCATCGACAGGTGAAACGGCGGTCAGAGAGGATAATTCCATCAGTGCAACTCCTGAATCATTTAGCGTGTTTTGCCGCACCGACTTAGTAAGTCAGTGGCAGCCGGGATAAGAGGGTTTTTGCTTCACGCAGCAAACGCTGACGCGAGAACATCAGTTGCAGTCGGCCACCACCGACCTGCTGCCACAAGACAGCCGCACGGATACCGGCTAACAGCGTGGCGCGCACTTTACTCTGCACCTGCGTATTCTGCAGCACCGCAGGCGAACCGGTAACCTGAATACGTGGGCCAAGCGGGCTGATCACATCTACATAGATGGCCGCCATCGCGCTCAGTATGGTGTCGGACTCAAGTTCATAATGCGCCAGCTGGCGATCCAGCTGAGTAATGCGCTGTGCCAGTGTGGCCATGGCGGATTTACTGGCGCTAAGCTTGCGCTCCAGCACCATCATGCTCAGGGTATAACGCGTCAGTTCTGCGCCTGCGCCCTGGCGACTGCTGCTGTTCAGCACCGCCATCAGGGTTTCGAGCCCGAGGCGCAGGTTGGCTTCATTGTTGCCAAACACCGCCAGCGTGGAGCCAGGATTAAGGTCCAGCACGCTGCGCAGCGACACGGTCAGCGCCTCTGGCTGGCAGTGACCCTGCTGAGCCAGCTGCTGCACCAGATGGGCGGACTGACAGATGCCCGCCAGCGCCAGCGTAATTTCCTGATAATTTTTCGCCACGGTTACTCCTGTTTACGCGTCATCAACGCGGGCTGTTCCCGCTTACTCCGCCACTAACGGCAGGCGCTGTTCGATAATACCGCCACCGAGGCAAACGTCACCAAGGTAAAACACCGCAGACTGACCCGGCGTGACCGCAGCGACGGGTTCATCGAAACGCACTTCAATGCGATCGTCGCCGTGTGGAATAATCTCACAGGGAATATCGGTCTGACGATAGCGGGTTTTCACGGTGCAGCGAAGCGGGGCGGTAATCGGCTGGCGATCAACCCAGTGCAGCTGCTGTGCAATCAGGCCTACGGACATCAGACGCGGATGATCGCCGCCCTGGGCGACAATCAGGCGGTTACGTGCCACATCTTTGTCGACAACATACCAGGGATCATCTTTGCTCTCTTTCAGGCCGCCAATCCCCAGGCCTTTACGCTGTCCCAGAGTATGGTACATCAGCCCCTGATGTTCACCGACAATCTGGCCTTCCGTGGTTTCAATCTCGCCAGGCTGAGCGGGGAGATAGCGCGCCAGGAAGTCGCGGAATTTGCGTTCGCCGATAAAGCAGATGCCGGTAGAATCTTTCTTCTTCGCGGTGATCAGGTCCAGCTGTTCGGCAATGCGGCGCACTTCCGGTTTTTCCAGCTCGCCGACCGGGAACAGACTCTGGGCGATCTGCTGGTGGCTCAGCGTATAGAGGAAATAGCTCTGGTCTTTGTTGCCATCCAGACCGCGTAACAGCTGGCTCTGGCCGTCCACGTCATGGCGGCGCACGTAGTGACCTGTGGCGATGAAATCTGCGCCCAGGTCCTCTGCGGCGAACTCCAGGAACGCTTTGAATTTGATCTCTTTGTTGCAGAGAATATCGGGGTTAGGCGTGCGGCCCGCTTTGTACTCTTCGAGGAAATGCTCAAAGACGTTATCCCAGTATTCAGCCGCAAAGTTAACTTTGTGCAGCTTCATACCCAGCTTGTCGCAGACCGCTTGCGCATCCGCCAGATCGTCCGCGGCGGTACAATACTCCTCGCCATCGTCCTCCTCCCAGTTCTTCATGAACAGGCCTTCAACCTGGTAACCCTGCTGCTGCAGTAACCAGGCGGAAACGGAAGAATCGACGCCGCCGGACATACCGACGATCACTTTTTTCTGGCTGTTGTCAGACATGACACGCTCGCATTACGATAAAAAAACAGGCGGCGCATTCTATCATGCAGAAGGCAGGCGCGCACCCTCGTGAAACGGCCACTGGAACGGGCTGACCAGATGTAGCGGGTAGCGCGTGCCCTGTTGCCACAGCCGTACGCTTTCCGCAACCAGCGGCGAACGCAGGTTGGAGGCAGTGAGAATCTGCGCTGGCGGCAGCCACCAGCAACAATCGATGTCGCTGTCCTGCGGCTGGGTTGGTGCTTTCTCCGCCAGATCGACGCCAAATAAAAAACGCACAAAAGGCGTACTGTCGGGCGCGATCCACTGGTTTATTCCGATGAAATAGTGCATCGAAGCGGCGATGCCGGTCTCTTCATAGAGTTCACGTTCGGCAGCTTCCAGCAGCGTTTCATCCGCTTCGAGATGTCCGGCTGGCTGGTTCCAGGTGGCACGACCGTTAATCGTCTCTTCTACCACCAGCAGTTCACCTTCAGCCTGAACCAGACAGGCGACAGTAACATGAGGTTTAAACATCTCTTCTCCGCAATTGTTAACCTGAGGTTATAAAAGATAGAAGCTCAAGGCGCAATATTGCTGAGTTCGCGCCATGCACCGGGAGCCAGATCGTCGAGTGAATACTGTCCCATCGCGTAGCGAATTAACCGTAAGGTGGGGAAACCAATATGGGCTGTCATCCGGCGTACCTGACGATTACGGCCTTCATACAGTGTGACTTTCAGCCACTGCGTCGGGATATTTTTACGTTCGCGGATCGGCGGCTGACGTGGCCAAAGCCACTGAGGCTCAGGCACTTTCTCTATGCCAGCGGGCAGGGTCATGCCATCTTTAAGATTAACCCCATCCCGCAGCGGCTGCAGATCCGCCTCCTGTGGCTCGCCTTCTACCTGCACATAATAGACCTTGCCGGTCCGTTTACCGGGCTGCGTCAGCGCGGCCTGCAGCGCGCCGTCGTTGGTCAGCACCATCAAACCTTCACTGTCGCGATCGAGGCGGCCTGCGGCATAGACTTCTGCGACGCTGACAAAATCTTTCAGGGTGCGGCGACCTGCTTCATCGGTGAATTGTGGCAGCACGTCGAACGGTTTGTTAAACAAAATCACACGGCGCGGCATCGCAGGGCGAGCAGGGGGGCGTCGCGCATCACGCGTCGGGCGGCTGAATCGTTTATCCTGGTGAATTCGTTGAGTTGTTTTTCGCATGGGCTTTGCAGTCAGAGACAATCGGCGCATTATAACGTGAAATTGCGGTGATTGGCGTGGCCGAAATATTCAAGTAGTATTGACGCGCATCTTACAAATCATTAACAAACGCCCAGGAGAGGTTAATGGAAAGCAAAGTAGTTGTTCCGGCGGAAGGTCAGAAAATCACCCTGAATCAGGGCAAGCTTACCGTGCCAAACAATCCAGTCATTCCTTACATTGAGGGTGACGGTATCGGTGTTGATGTTTCCCCGGTCATGCTGAAAGTGGTCGACGCGGCGGTTAAGAAAGCCTACAACGGCGAGCGTAAAATCTCCTGGATGGAGATTTACACCGGTGAGAAGTCAGTTGAACTCTACGGCCAGGACGTCTGGCTGCCACAGGAAACGCTCGACTTAATCAAAGAATATCGCGTGGCCATCAAAGGCCCACTGACCACCCCGGTCGGCGGCGGTATTCGTTCACTGAACGTGGCACTGCGTCAGGAGCTTGACCTCTACGTCTGCCTGCGTCCTGTACGTTACTACAAAGGCACGCCAAGCCCGGTTAAACGCCCTGAAGAGACCGACATGGTGATCTTCCGTGAAAACTCCGAAGATATCTATGCGGGTATCGAGTGGAAAGCGGGCTCTGCCGAAGCGGACAAAGTGATCAAGTTCCTGCGCGAAGAGATGGGCGTGAAGAAAATTCGCTTCCCTGAGCAGTGCGGTATCGGCGTTAAGCCGTGTTCAGAAGCGGGTACCAAACGTCTGGTACGCGCGGCAGTAGAATACACCATCACCAACGATCGTGATTCACTGACCCTGGTTCACAAAGGCAACATCATGAAGTTCACCGAAGGCTCTTTCAAAGACTGGGGATACCAGTTAGTGAAAGAAGAGTTCGGCGGCGAACTGATCGACGGCGGCCCGTGGATGAAGTTTAAGAACCCGAACACCGGCAAAGAGATCATCGTTAAAGATGTGATTGCTGATGCGTTCCTGCAACAGATCCTGCTGCGTCCGGCAGAATATGATGTTATCGCCTGTATGAACCTGAACGGTGACTACATCTCTGACGCCCTGGCGGCGCAGGTTGGCGGTATCGGTATCGCCCCAGGCGCGAACATCGGTGACGAATGTGCACTGTTCGAAGCAACCCACGGTACAGCACCTAAGTATGCTGGTCAGGATAAAGTGAACCCAGGTTCAGTCATTCTGTCAGCGGAAATGATGCTGCGTCACATGGAGTGGTTCGAAGCAGCTGACCTGATTGTTAAAGGTGTTGAAGGCGCTATCGCTAACAAGACCGTGACTTACGATTTCGAACGCCTGATGGATGGCGCTAAACTGCTGAAATGTTCAGAGTTTGGTGACGCGATCATCGAAAATATGTAATGTCTGCCTGAGCCAGCATAGCGTTCAACGCTGTGCTGGTTTTTTTGTTTCTGCTTTCACCCCTCGCGCTTTCTTCCGCATCATTTTTAGTCATAACAGATTCAGCAGACGCACGCTTTAAAGACGCAGAAAACCCAACGACATTTATTGCTTTCGCACCGCATGCTGCAGGTGTCTTTTCAGGTAAGTGTGTGGATGAATCATTTATCGCTGCGTATCACGGTAATATTTCTATACGTTCCTCTGCCTGATTACACGGTAAAAGAAACACCGCGATCGTCAATCTTCCCTCCAGCATCATCTGAATAATGATTAATGAAATAGCGTACTCAGAGAAAAGTTTTCAGAACGTTAAATAGTTAATGACGCTGAATATCTTTCGCCTTTTTTCTGCTCAGGTTTTGCCGGCGTTATAAGTGGGTAATTAATTCATAGTCATGAAGTCATGTCTGAAAAAATTCATTGCGTGTTTGTCGGCATTGAGTTTTGAAGTGTTATTTACTTTTTCAATCAACAGTCCGGCTAATGAATCAGTCAGAGAACGGGATTTTAAAATGGCCAACGTCTTTCCAGAATATCGTGACTATTGAACCAACCTCAATCTGCGCTGACTAATTTGCTGACTTGTGCCGTTACGTTAACGCGTTCAGAACGTTGAATGGGCAAGTCTTACTTTAATTCAGCCAGTACGGCGTAGCCTGTGCGCAGAGGATGTCAGATATGCGGGTTTTAATTATTTGTCGGGATAATATTGGCGACACGTTACTGACCACGCCGCTCATTAGTGCGCTGGCGCAATCTGGCCAGCATCAGGTCGATGTGCTGACCAACAATTACGCTGCGCCCGTGTTGCAGCATAATCCCGATATCCGGCAGCTCTTCTTTTACACCAAGCTGCATCACCGCGAGGCAGGGCAGAGCCGGCTGGCTTGTGTTTTACAGCGACTGAAGCTGATGCTGACCCTGAAAAAGCAACGTTATGACGCTGTGATTCTGGCAAAAAGCCGCTGGGATCAGCACGGTATGAAGTGGGTTAAAACGGTGCGGCCCACCAGAGTGATTGCTTTAGGTGAACAGTCGCATCCGCTAATTACCGATCTGTTGCCCCCGCCGGGCAAGTCTCCGTGTCATATCAGCGAAACCCTGTTCAGTCTGGGGCGGCCCTTCAGTCTCAGCGCCATAGCGCCGGGCAAACTGACGCTGTTGCCGGATACGGCAATTGCCGCCAGCCTGCGTGATACCTGTGCGATTGATTCCACTGTGCCGGTCTATGCCTTACAGATCAGCGCCCGTAAGCCGAGCCAGCAGTGGGAAGCCACCCGATTTGCCGAACTGGCTGAAAAGATTGCAACGCGGCATGCCTGTCAGATTATGCTGCTGTGGTCACCCGGCAGTCGCGATAATCCGCGTCATCCAGGTGATGACGAAAAAGCACATGAAATTATGGCGCTCTGCCCGCACCTGCCGATCAAGGCGGTGTCAACCACCAGCCTGCCGCAGCTGATTGCAGCCATGTCGTTGTGTCAGGGGCTGGTGAGCAGTGATGGTGGGGCAATGCACATGGGTGCCGCGCTGGGATTACCGGTGGTGGCGCTGTTTGGCGACAGCGATCCGGCGTGCTGGCATCCGTGGCAGGTTAACTATCAGGTTCTGCAACCAGCGTCACGTGAGGTCAACGCGCTGAGCAGTCGCGAAGTTTATGACGCCTTCGTCCAGACCATTATTCCCTAATCATTTTCAGGCCAGTGTCCCTGTCTGGCCGCTTCACACAGCATGGCAACGGTTAATGGACAATATGTGCCTGCGCTGAACCACCGGTCAGGCAGGAAGCGCCGCGGGGCAGAGGCCGGAAAATAGCGCGCTTCATTGTAGTGCTCTGCGCTGACGCCAAAAGTGCTAAAGAAATCGCTCATCAGAAGGGCAAACTCTACCTCATTCAGCGGTAATTGCTGCAGATGAAAATTTCTCCGATCCACTTTCCGGAACCAGCCCAGCGCGGTTGGCTGATTGTGATACTCAATCAGCGCAACAATGGCTTGAGAAAAATCGTTCATTAACCCACCAGCTTAGCCACGGCCTGCCCGACCTCTTCGACCCTGATATTTGCCATCGGATGCTGTGACGCCGTTTTATCCGGGCGATGAATGATAATGTGGCGATCGCTGTCCTGGCAGGGGCCGGTATAGCGAGGATTGGCGGTTGAGAACAGGCTAACCGTTGGCGTCTGCGCTGCTACGGCGATGTGCAGTGGACCGGTATCACCGGTGACCAGCAGGTCCAGTGTGCGAATCAGGTTAATCAACCCACTGAGATTAGTTTTCCCTGCCATGGATGTAACATTCTTACGGTAGTCCAGCGGCAGGCTTTCGATAAATTCCCGCTCCAGCGGTTGTTCAGCGGCGGTACCCGTAATGATAATCTCAGTGTCGGGCCAGCGTTCCAGCAGGGTCATTGCCAGCTGCTGGAAAGAGGCCAGCGGCCAGCGGCGAATATCTTTCGATGCGCCCAACTGAAAACCAATACGGCGATGGTTAGCGTTAGGGGGCAGGCTGCTATTCGTCTCGGGCAGATGCATCCGGGTCTGCTCTGTCTCTGCACCCAGGGCTTCAATCAGTTTCAGCTTACGCTTGATGGTATGGTCGTCAAAATAGCCTGAATAGTGATCCAGATATTTATTTAACACCGGCGACTCGCTGCCATAATGGTCGCGCACAATGACCTTACTGCCCGTCAGTACTGAACTCATAATATCGTAGGGGAAATGGGCGTGTAATATGACTGAGAGGTCAGGTTTGTGGCGACGCAGTTTGAAAAACAGCGGCAGGAAATTCGCAATTTTGTTATCCCATATATAGATCCTGTCAAACCAATCATAACGGCTGACAAGGTCTTTATTTTTCTTGCTGGAGACCAGAACAAATTTGCTCTCAGGATAGTGCTTTTTCAGGCTACAAATAGCCGGGGTGTTCATCAGGAAATCCCCCAGCGCTGTCGTGGAGTAGATCACCACCGTATCGGGCGTCAGCGTCTTAAGGTCCTGAGGTTTTTTTCTGGTGGAAAAGCGAGAATAAAGCGTTAAAAGTCGGTCTATCAGATAAATCTTTTTTTTCTTCACGTCAGAATTCTCTTGAACTTAATAATGTTATTAAAATGAAAATATTATGGAGTGTTAGAGATTGACGCTACAGATAAAGTTCATTAATACGGAATGTTTTTCTGAGTCGTTGAATTTTCGTTTGAACTTTGGCCGATTTTTTTACTTAAATAAAAATGCAATTTAATTATTTGAGATCAAATTGAAATTTTCTGGGAAGTTTTATTAATGAATTAGGCAGGTTTTAATTTCAGGCAGGACTACTAGCAGATTAATCATTAGCGAAGATATTTTATGTGACTGAGGAATAATACAACGCCATGAATGAACCCCGGCATAGGTGCCGGGGCTGGGAATTATGACTGAGGCTGCCCCACGGGTCCGGCGCCCAGCGTACCGCCCGGTGAAGACTGACCGCTTGGCGCATGAGGACGGCCATCGGCTTTAATCGCGTCACTCCTCTGTGAGCAGCCCGCCAGAGAGGTAAACGTTGCTGCAACCAGCAGCAGAGCAGAAAGTGTTTTCATAAGGTCACCTTGATGTTGTCAGAAAGAGAACATAACTCAACGCTGAGTCTCCCGGCACGCTGACCTGAAAAGGCTTATCTTTCAGATATATCTCAGCTGGCGAGACGCGTCGGAGCAAAAAAAACGGAAGCGCGCGGCTTCCGTTCTGTTGGCGTTCAGCGGGTTTACTTGCGGCCCAGCAGGAAGCCGATAAATACGCCAACGCCTGCAGCAACGGCCAGACCGGCGACAGGATTAGACTGAACCTGATCGCGGATAGTTTCAGCAGCGTCGCGGGCAGCATAGGTTGCCTGGTTGGTGTAACGGCGTGCTGCGCCTTTAGCCTGATGCTCAGATGAACCGGTTGCTGCACCCCATTGTTCCTGAACTGCGCCAGCGGCTTCTTTTACTTTATCTTCGATTTTTCCTGACATTTATTGCTCCTTGGTTATGAGTGAGACCCTCAAAGCGTAGCAAAGATAGTGAATTCTGCTCTTCCAGCGGGAGATTTAGGGCTAAGAAATCATTTCTGGCTGTTAATGGCGTGGTGTTTGCGGGCCAGCCATTTCCTGTCTGGCCTTTGAAAAGGCGGCACAGGCAGCCACAGCCGGAGGAGAAGCGATGAAACGTGATACACTGAATGATGATGACTATGAAGAAGTCTGCCGGGTGATTGGCGATGCGGTGATTGTGCTGATGGAGCGCGGTCATGACACCCGCCGTGGCGAAATCTATGACCTGCTAAAACGTACGCGCCAGCAGCGCGCCCATAGTGAATGGGATGAACAGCGGAGGCTGGATCATGCCATCCGGCTGGTCAAACCCGACGTATAGCGGGGGAGCGCCGCGCTACTGCAGCAGCACGCCCTGAATCAGGCTGGCCTCAACAAGGGTGACCTGATCTATTTTCAGCGCCTGCATAAACCCTTCCACCAGTAACAGATTGCTGACGTCGGTGGCGCGGTAGTCACCCGACAGTTCACTGTCGCCTTTCCAGACCTGTTGCTGCGAAAGCTGCTGTAATTCCGTCAGCGTATAGCGATGGGGTTTTCCCGGTAACTGATTGCGGATCGAAAAACCGTGTACGCCTCCAATGCCAATGACCCGACGACCCGCCACATCCTGTTTAATCTGCGGGCTGACCTCATTCGTCGCGTAAAACTGCACAAAGCGCAGCACCGACGGCCGCCAGGAGCCAATCGGGTTAGGGGAGCTGACCTGCGGGCTATTCTTCAGCACCGTCAGAATAAAGTTCTTTAACGTTACCGAGGCCAGCTTACCCTGATAGATATCGGCTACCAGCTTGCCGGACTGCTGTCGCCAGGCGGTCATCTGCATCGACCCGCCGCCAATATCCCAGACAAGTAACTGCTCATCACGGATTGCCGGATCGTTAAGCGCGGCTTTAGCGGAAAGGAAACCGAGTTTCGCTTCCTGCTCTTGCGAGATGATGTTGATTTCCGCACCGGTCTGACGCTGCAACTGTTCAATGACTGCCTGACCGTTACTGGCGTTGCGGAACACCGCCGTGGCGACGCCGCTGATTCGCTGTGGATGAAAGCGCTTTGCGTGCGCAACAAGCTGCTGCAGTGCGGCTACGCCTTCCTGTGTTATCGCCGGATTGAGCTGGTTATCTGCTGAATGCGCTAATGCATCGTTCCAGGCAACAGCGCGCTGATCCTGATACAGCACTTTTTCAATGCGTAGCTGGCAGACGTTGACGCGTGCAACCGCAACTTTCGTGGTGCCAGAACCGATATCCAGGCCGGCGCGAATTTGCTGGCAACGATCGGCCTGGGCAGCGGCGGCAAAAAACAGCGAGCAGACGAGTGTAAAAGCAGACAGCGCAGCAGAACGCATAGCGACTCCGGAAGCAAAGGGGATCAGCGTGAACGAGCGGCAACGCAGGCCGGATAGACGCTCACCAGAAAATGACGGAGATGATCAAAACACCATTCGGCGTCATCCGCCTCAGGACAATAGAACTGAATAGTGATTTTTTCGTAATCGCGCTGACGCTGGCGCAGCGGTGACCAGCTCCAGTCGAGTACAGAACGGGCATAATTGACCAGGCTCTCTGCGGGCATCTGATGCTGCTTCTCCTGCCCGGCCAGATAACGGTAGAAGCTCGCCTCCAGCTGCAATGCCTCCTCGTGCCCGTGTTGCGGAAGATCGGGTCGAAAGGCCACATCGATAAAACCGCAGATAGCATCAGCCTGCTGCTGCCAGTCACAAGCCAGCGTCATAAACAGCCCTTCCTGCAGATTGATCTCTTCGACCAGCCGCCGAAGATTTACTGAGCGGTTCAGCACCGCGATCTCCTCAAGCCGACCGGTTTCCAGCGTCAAATCAAAACCACACGGATTCACTGAGCCATCTGCGTTGCGGGTGGCGGGGAAGGGGAAGTCAATATAACCGTTGTTATCCAGACGCTTTTCCATCGGAGGGACCTGCTGCTTGACGTTTCCTGACAATAAACGATCTGGCAGCAGGATTCATCCCCTATGGACAGGTCCAGGTGATTTGGGTGTCCTGATAAGGATTAATCAGGCGGAACTGCTTATCTGACAAGCGTTGCGCATAGTAGCCTTCAGGCGTAATGGCGGAGGGAACATATTTAAATCGATCCAGCGACTGCAGCGGACCACTCTTCACGCTGACATTCTCACGGGTCACCGTGAAGCTGTTAACCAGGTCAAAAATCACGCCCTGAGTTTCCCCCATCGACTGACCATAAATTGTCGAGACCTCACCTGGGCACTCCACCCCTTTCGGGCCAGATGAACATCCAGTCATCATCGTGATGAGGATAAACATGCTTAGTCGCATCATGATTTTCTACCTGCTTCAATCCCTGGGCGTTTTATGACACCGCGTCTTTCCTGCGGCGCCACTAATGACTTAATCATAGCAGTTTCCACTACGCTTTCTGTTTGAGATTTGTTTAATCGTTAAGCAACAGGAATGTAAAAGGGTGACTTTGCTTATCAATAAACGTTATTCTTGGCTCCTTTGCGCACCACTTAGGCAAATCCAGGGATAAATGATGAAAGAAGAAGAAGCAAGTCTAATGATTATTCGCCATGCAGTTGACCAGCTTGAAGCCGATAAGAAGCAACAAGTGATCGCCTGCTCAGCGGATATTCGTGCAGCAATGCAGGCTTACGATAGCGAGAATGCGGGGCTGGCGCTGATGTTAGTGGCGGCCGAGGTGGCGGCTGAATAATCCTTATCCGGCCAGTATGGCTGCCTGTCTGACTGGCCGGATTACTTTATCTTTTCTCAACTTTCAGCTTTTTGCGCACACCGATTCCATTTTTTAATGGTCTTGGTGTCAATCCCTCATTACCCTCCTGCGATCGTTAATATGTTAAGCTAAAAATTCTTAGTAAAATCAGCGGAGACACAGCATGAAGGCAGCGTTAATTGCCCTGGGCCTGCTGGCCTGTCACATTGCACCCGCCTGGAGCGAAACCGAATTTCAGCTTAACTGCCCTGGCAGGGCGACCATGACCGTTTCACGTGCTGAATATGGTTTAACCACCCTCATGTGGCCAGAAAATCATTTCCAGATTGCGGCCGGTCAGCAGCGTACCCGTCTGGAAGCGGGCGATAAGGTGGCGATTACCCGATTTCGCAACGGCGATCAGCTGATTGTAAACCAGCGCACTCAAGCCAGTTTCTTTGTCTATCACGACAGCGATAAACTGCTGCCCTGTAGCCGCACCGAAAAACGCGATGTGGATGCGCTGAGCCTGGAGCGCTATGACGATCGTCAGCGTTCCGACAGTTAACCGCCCTGGAGCCACTATGCAACCTGAGATTACCGATAACGTCACCGCGCAGGACCTGGATGAAGTCAGACTGGGTCTGACTGCGTTCAACAGCAAATATATTAATACTGATGAGATCAGGTCGATCGGCGTGTTTATTCGTGATGACCAGGGCAGAAAGCTGGCCGGGCTGACCGGATCAACCGCCGGAAACTGGCTGCGGATTGATATGCTGTGGGTGAGTGAGGCGCTACGCGGGCAGGGGGCGGGCAGCAAGCTGATGCAGGCGGCAGAGCAGGAGGCGCGGGATCGCGGCTGTCGTTTTGCGCAGGTGGATACCGCCAGTTTTCAGGCGCGACCGTTTTATGAAAAGCTCGGCTATACGCTGCGCTTCAGTCTGGATAACTATCCACGGCATCACCAGCGCCACTATCTGACGAAAGCCCTGTAATCAAAACAAGGGTTGCTGACGCAAATCCAGCGGATTCTGTTCAGCCTCATCAATCGCCGCCAGCCAGCTCTGCAGCGTGACCTTTTTCCAGGAGAGATGTCCACGCGTAGTGCTCATCAGCACCACGTCAGGACGCAGCGATCGATAAAACTCCAGCGTTTGACTCAGCTCAGCCAGATTACTGTCCGGCACCAGCACCGTGACCCACTGATCATGAGAACGTGTCACGTTGTCGCCGACAAACAGATAGGTCAGCCCCAGCGGCGAGGTATAGAGATAACTGCAACTGCCTGGTGTGTGTCCTGGCGTTGACAGTAATTGAAAATCCCCGAAGTGCGTCTCGTGCTGTGAAAAGGTGTCGTCAGGTTCAGCAAAACGGCTTATCGCTCCCAGCGACCGGCTATGGCAGTAAAGCGCGCTACTAAAGCGTTGCTGAATCACCGCCGCGCCGGGCGCAGATTCGTGCCAGTGGGTCAGATAGTGGCGGATGACGCCGCCGCTATCGGCGATGACTTCATGATCAAGCGGGTTTTCTACACGGCCAATCAGCAGATTGCCGCGCGGGTGACGCAGCATAAAGCCATGCATCATCAGGTCGTTAACGGCATCTTCCACCGGAAATTCCGGGGTCGAGATCCACAAATCGTCATACAACGGCTTCAATGTCGATCTC
Source organism: Pantoea sp. MHSD4 (assembly GCF_021043305.1). Lineage (NCBI taxonomy): Bacteria > Pseudomonadati > Pseudomonadota > Gammaproteobacteria > Enterobacterales > Erwiniaceae > Pantoea > Pantoea sp. MHSD4. Next base: position 724,127 of record NZ_JAJNDH010000002.1, read on the forward strand.
CTGAAACGTACTTTATTCCCGCAGGACGGGGTGGCCGGTTGCCTGTAAATGGGCGTGGCCCTGACTGACCGCTAATCGTGCGCGGGTACCCAGCGGCAGTGTGACGGTGTCAGCAGCATGACCAAAATCTAATCCACTGATCACTGGCAAACCACTGATGTCACGCACGTGTTGCCAGACGGTCTCGAAATTAAACCCATTGTCATACTCTGACAGAGCCGTGCTGGTGAAGCTGCCTGTGACGATCGCCCGCTGGCGCGCCAGAATGCCGCTTTGCTGCAACTGAATGAGCATGCGCTCAATGCGGAACGGATGTTCATTCACATCTTCGATCACCAGAATGCCGTTCTCAATCTGTGGCATCCACGGCGTGCCAATCAGTGAGCAGATCATCGCCAGATTTCCGCCCCACAGCGTACCCTGCCATTCGCCCTGATCTGGCGTTTCACTCTGCCATTTCACCTCTACTGTAGGCGATGTTAGTGCCTGCCAGAAGTGGTGGAGGGTAAATTCAGATAAGGTCGCGGCGCCGAAATTACCCGCCAGCATGGGAGCGCTGAAGGTAATCAGGCCGACCTGCGCCAGTAACGCCAGCTGAATCACGGTGAAGTCGCTGTGGCCACACAGCGCTACTGGCTGATTCATCAGACGGCGCTGCAGGCCGATGTAGTCGATGAATTCCAGTAACCGGCTGGCCCCATAACCGCCTCGCACTGCCAGCACGATATCGGGCTGGGTGCTCAGGCTGGCAAGCTGATTGATATCCGCCAGGCGTTCTGCATCTGTTCCCGCAAAGCGCTGAAAACGGCGGGTGATCACCTGTTCGTTCTCTATCTGATGGCCCGCCGCACGCAGGCGCGCAATAGCCTGCTGCGCCGCAGGTTGGTTGTGACAGTAACCGGAGGGGGAGATAAGACGAACTGAACGTGAAATCATCATACTTTCCTGCTGTTGGCGGCTGACTAACGGCGATGATGGCGAAAAGCCTCGCTGAAGTCACGGTACGCGCCGCATTTTAGTGCATTTAGGATAAACGGTAATTTTGCTCTCAGGCTGCCTGGGTATGATAGCATTCGCCACAACAGCTACGAGACGAAAAATTGCTGAAAATCCGACACCTTATACTCCCGGCGTTACTCCTGACCGGCTGTGCCAGCGAGCCACCGCATCAGGTCGTTAAGCAACGCAACACGCCATTAACTCAGGCACCCCCGTCCAGCGTCAATGGGACCTGGGCAATGTTTACCGAAGATGCCGCCAGTCATTATGGCGTTGATGAGAAGTTGATCAGCGCCATTATCAGTGTCGAGTCGGGAGGAAATCCGGGCGTGGTGAGCCGTTCTAATGCGGTGGGTCTCATGCAGATTAAAGCGTCAACTGCCGGGCGCGAGGTCTATCGCACACTGGGCCGTCGTGGTCAGCCATCGAATGCTGAGTTGCGCGATCCGGCCAAAAATATTGATATCGGCACCGCCTACATCCGTATTCTGCAGAATTCAGCACTGTCAGGCATTCGTGATCCGCTGACACTGCGTTATGCCACCATCGTCTCTTATGCCAACGGTGCAGGGGCGTTGCTGAGGACGTTTTCCAGCGATCGCGATCGGGCCATTGCGATGATTAATTCCATGTCCCCGGATGAGTTTTATCAGCACGTACAGAAAAAGCATCCGGCGGCGCAGGCACCGCGCTATCTCTGGAAAGTGACCACAGCCTACCGCACAATCTGATGGCGTGTGATTACTCCTGCGGCGTGAGCAGTAGTCGCGCCGTGGGATAATCGATAATCAGCACCTTAATGTAACCTCCCAGCAACGCGCCCCGAATCGCCTGCGCTTTTTCCCGTCCGCCTGCCAGCCCCACGACCTGCGGGCACTGTTTAACCTGCGCCAGTTCCATCCCAATCACCGGATCTTCCTCGGCTTTCAGCACCGGCTGACCACAGGCATCAAAGTAGTGCAGGCAGATATCGCCTACTGCGCCGCGCGCTGCCAGCGTCTGCAGCATGTTGCCATCGTAGTAGTTGCCGGAGTTGCGCAGCAGTGCTGACGGCTCCAGGTCGCCAATACCGACAATCGCCAGGTCTACCTGATCAAATTTACTCAGGACTTCGGCGACCTCTGCGTTGGCTGATAGTCGCTGACGATCGGTGACCGAATGCTCAATTGACTGCGACGGCAACAGCCAGGCGGGACAGTTCAGCAGCGCCGCCAGATTCTGCGTCAGAATGGTGGCCTGTACGTTGCCGTTAGCCCCAACGCCGCCCAGCAGCTGAATCACCCCTTTACAGGCGCTGTTAAGCGGATGCAGCGCATCTACCATCGCCCGGATAGTGCCGCTCCATGACGAAATGCCAATCAGTTCATCATTACGCAGCCGGGTCTCCAGATAGTGAGCAGCCGCCGATCCAATCGCCTGTTTAATCTGTAGCGACGACGCCTGCTCGGGCACATCCACCACAATCGCCTGCGGCAGGTTATAGGTCTGTTCAATGGCCTTTTCCAGCTCCGGATAGACGTTGGCCGGTGGCACCACACTGATCTTGACCACACCTTCTTTCACGCTGCGATTAAGTATGCGTGAGACAAACGACTGCGATAAGGTCAGTGACTGCGCAATGTCGGACTGCTTCATCCCTTCGACATAGTAAAGCGTGGCAATCTTCACCATCAGTCGTTGTTCATCCTGTTTTGCCATCGGTTTTCCCTCTCTGAATCTGCCCGGTATTGTTAACCAGGATGATCAAAATCACAACGCAGGCTAATTTGTGATCGTTTTCGCTTTTTAAAGATCGCGCATTGGACGGCGTGTCCGCGCAGGCGCATAGTCATTATGCATATAAAATCGCATGTGAATATATATTCAAGCGGAGAATAATAATGACTCGTCCTCTGATTAAACTGACCCTGCTGGCTTCAATGATCGCTTTTTCTGCAACGGCGCTGGCGGCGGAGCAAGGCCTGCTGGCGATTATCACCCCATCCCATGACAACCCTTTCTTTAAAGCCGAGGCGGAAGGCGCTCTGGCCAAAGCCAAAGAGCTGGGTTACGCCACGCTGGTGGCGTCCCATGACGATGATGTTAATAAGCAAAACCAGCTGATTGAGACCGCAATTGCACGAAAAGCCAAAGCGATCATTCTGGACAACGCCGGTGCGGACGCCACCGTCGGACCGGTGCAGAAAGCCAAAGATGCCGGCATCCCGGTTTTCCTGATTGACCGTGAAATTAATAAAACCGGCATCGCCGTGGCGCAGATCGTCTCCAATAACTATCAGGGCGCGCAGCTGGGTGCAGAGAAATTTGCCAAATTGCTGGGCGGCAAAGGGGACTACATTGAACTGCTCGGCAAGGAGTCGGATACCAATGCGGGCGTGCGGTCGCAGGGTTATCACGATGTACTGGATGATTATACCGACATGAAAATGGTGGCGCAGCAGAGCGCCAACTGGAGTCAGACCGAAGCCTTCAGCCGCATGGAAACCCTGCTGCAAAAACACCCCAACATCGTGGGCGTGATTTCCGGCAACGACACCATGGCACTGGGCGCAGAAGCGGCGCTGAAAGCCGCGGGAAAAACATCGGTGATCGTGGTGGGCTTCGACGGCAGTGACTACACCCGCGATTCTATCCTCAACAAAGGCAATATCAAAGCGACGGTGCTGCAGCCGGGCTGGGATCAGGCGCAGATGGCGGTCTCGCAGGCGGATTACTACCTGAAGAACGGCAAAGCGCAGAAGCAGGAGAAGCAGCTGATGGACTGCGTGCTGATTGATGAAAGCAACGCCGCGAAGCTGAAAAACTTCAACCTGGCGAAATAATCATGAAACGGATACTGGCGGTATTGATCGGTATGGCGTTGCTCAGCGCCTGCACCGTGGTGGATCTGGATGCGGACGGTAACCCGATCATGCCGAAAGATCCGCACGCGAAGCCCAGCTATACCACCCAGACGCCGCAGCAGATTGCGGAGGAAACCTGGCAGCCGCGTGTCATGGCCACTGCGAACAGCCACGCGCTGAGCTGGGCCGACATGGAAGCGAAAAGTCAGACGGTGAAATCTGGCGGCCGCGAAAGCGTCTTTGTGCGGGCCAGCGGGACGGCCAGTGCTTTTGATGAGAGTAACCCGCGTGAACGCACGCTGACGCTGATGATTAACGGTAAGCCGGTGGCGATCAGCGTTGGCCCGGTACTGCGCAGCAACGCTATCCGGGATGCCGCCGGTTTCCGTTTCGAAGAATTTACTAATCAGGTGCAGTACGCGCAGCTCACCCGGGCACTCAACCGTCATGCAGTGAAGCAGTTGCCGCCACTGGATGCCAGTTGGGTCAACCAGCCAGTGCAGGCGCTGCTGGCTGTAAGCATCGGGCAGAACAGCGTTGAAGAGGTGGTGGCGATTGAGCTGAAGCGGGGGACGCCCTGATGGAAGATGACATTATTCTGCGGGCCGAACAGATCTCCATGCTGTTTCCCGGCACGCTGGCGCTGGATCGCGTCGATTACCGGGTCTGGCGTGGCAAAGTGAATGTGATTATCGGTGAAAACGGCGCGGGCAAATCGACGCTGATGAAGATTCTGGCGGGCGTGCAGCAGCCTACCGCCGGGTCGCTGTTTCTGAATGGTGAGCCGCTGACGCTGAGCAGCACCCGCGATGCCGCCCGGCACGGCATCGGCATGGTGCATCAGGAGCTGAATCTGTTTGAAAACCTCACCGTAGCTGAGAACCTGTTTCTGGGCCGGGAGATCCAGCGTGGCCTGGCGCCGATCAATGAGGCGGAGCAGGCACGACGCACCGCCGCACTGATGGCGCGTCTTGACCAGCCTATCCCGCCCGGTGAGCGGGTCGGCAATCTCAAAGTGGGTCAGCAGCAGCTGGTGGAGATCGCTAAAGCGCTGGCGGAAGACGCGGACATTCTGATTCTTGACGAGCCCACCTCGGCGCTGAGTAAAACCGAAGTTGAGATCCTCTTCCGGGTCATCCGCGACCTGACGCAGCAGGGCGTTACCCTCATTTATATTTCGCATCGGCTGGAAGAGCTGATGGCAATTGGCGACGTGATTACGATTCTGCGCGACGGACGCTTTCAGGCAGAAGCGCCGGTCAGCACCATCGATGTGCCGTGGATCGTTCGCGAGATGCTCGGCAGTGAGCCGGTGACCACCTTCCTGCCGGACGAGCGTGAGTTTGGCGCGCCGGTTCTTGAGGCGCAGCACATCACCTGCGTCAGCCCCAACGGCAATACCCTGGTTGATGACGTCAGTTTTCAGGTGCGGGCCGGGGAGATTGTCGGGATCTACGGCCTGATGGGGGCGGGTCGCACGGAGCTGTTTGAGTGTCTGCTCGGCAGCCAGCGTCACTATCTGGGCAAGCTGTGGCTCGACAGTAAACCGCTGCCTACGCGCCTGCCCACTGCCGATCGCATCCGCATGGGGATGAGTCTGGTGCCGGAGGATCGCAAACGTGCCGGGATTTTCCCGGTCTCGTCAGTTGCCAGTAATCTCACCATCGCCAGCCTGTGGCGGCGATTGTCGCACCGCTTTGCCATTGCGCACCGGGCGGAGCAGCAGGCAGTGACTCAGACGGTCGGTAATCTGGCGATCAAAATCTCCTCGCCGGACGTCGCGATCAGCGCACTGAGTGGTGGCAACCAGCAGAAAGTGGTGATTGGCCGCGCGCTGCTGACGAATCCGCGTCTGCTGCTGCTGGATGAGCCGAGTCGCGGCATTGATGTCGGGGCTAAAGCGGAGGTGTTTCGCATGATGGTGGCGCTGTCGCAGCAGGGTATTGCGGTGCTGTTCTCCACCTCAGACCTGAAAGAGATTATGGCGGTAGCCGATCGCATCCTGGTGATGTCGGGCGGCAAACTTACGGCTGACCTTCCGCGAGACCAGGCGGAAGAGGCAGCGCTGGTGAAAGCAAGTGCGCAGGGGTTCTGAGCATGAAAAGCAATAACAGCGTCGCGCTGAACACACTTCCGGCGAAAGCGTTTAGTTCACGCGAAAGCATTCTGCTGCTGCTTCTGAAGCTGCGTACTTTTATTGCGCTGATTCTGATTGTCGGCTTCTTCGCCATCACCGTGCCGGACTTTCTTGCCACCGGCAGTCTGGTGATCATGGTGAAACACATCGCCATCAACGCCTTTCTGGCGCTGGGTATCACCTTTGTCATTATCACCGCCGGCATTGACCTGTCGATTGGGGCGACGCTGGGGCTGTGCGGCATGATCGCGGGCTGGCTGATCACCAAAGGGATTGTGCTGCCGATGTTTGGCATCGCCATCTTCCCCAGCGTCTGGGTAATCGTGCCGGTCGTGCTGTTGATCGGTGCGCTTATTGGCGCAGGCAACGGCTGGATCATTACCCGCTACAACGTCGCACCTTTTATCTGCACCCTTGGCACCATGTACATCCTGCGCGGTGCGGCGATGCTGACCTCCGGTGGCGAAACCTTTCCCGGTTTGCAGGGTAATCCGCTATTGGGTAATACCGGCTTCGATCGAATCGGGGCCGGCACCTTTCTCGGGCTGCCTTATGCCATCTGGATGATGGTGGTGCTGGCGCTGGTGATCGCCTATATCGCTCGTCGCCTGCCGTTTGGCCGTCAGGTTTATGCCATCGGCGACAACGAGCGCGCCGCTGAACTCTCAGGCGTGAAAACCCGTCAGGTGAAGATTCTGGTTTATACCCTGTCGGGATTCTGCGCAGCGATTGCCGGCATTGTGGTCTCATCACAACTGGTCGCCAGCCATCCGGCAAACGGCACAGCGTTTGAGATGAACGCCATTGCGGCTGTGGTACTGGGCGGCACCTCACTGGCGGGCGGACGTGGCACGATTGTCGGGACGCTGATCGGTGCGTTCGTCATCGGCTTTCTGGCGGATGGTCTGATCATGATGGGCGTCAGCGAATTCTGGCAGATGGTGATCAAAGGCATCGTCATCATCATCGCGGTCATCATCGACCAGACTCAGAGCCGGATGCAGCAGAAGGCGGCGGTCGTGGCGCAGAAAGCATTAATTGAGGAGGGGGCACCGGCTAAATCCTGACTGGTTTATCGCCGTCCGGGCAGGGTGCACCGCTAAGCGATTCTGCATAAGCGGCAGCAGTCAGCCCGGAGTGACGGGCAGTGTGGTGAACAGAGGACAAGACCTTTATCAGCCACACACTTTTTTAGGCACAAAATTTTTTAACTGGCGTGAATATATATTCATAACCGATTTAAAATTCAGAGGTAGTGTATGAATCCTTTCAATCTTCCGGTCGAAGACCTTGAGCGCCGGGCGCGCGCTATCCGTCGGCGCATCATCCAGCTTAACGCAGGCAGCCCGGCAGGCGGTCATACCGGCGCTGACCTGTCGCAGGTGGAGATCCTCACTGCGCTCTACTTTCGCATTCTGAACTGCGCACCGGATCGCACGGATGATAATCAGCGTGACATCTACATCCAGTCGAAAGGGCACGCGGTGGGCGGCTACTACTGCGTGCTGGCGGAAGCGGGCTACTTCCCGACCGACTGGCTGGCGACCTATCAGCACGCGGACTCGCATCTGCCCGGCCATCCGGTCCGGCAGAAAACGCCGGGCGTCGAGCTCAATACTGGCGCGCTGGGCCATGGCCTGCCTGTGGCGGTCGGCATCGCTATCGCAGCGAAAAAAGATAACAGTTCGCGCCGCATCTTTGTGGTCACCGGCGATGGTGAGCTGGCGGAAGGCAGTAACTGGGAAGCGGCACTGGTCGCGGCGCATTACGGCCTCGATAATCTGATCATCATCAATGACAAGAACAAGCTGCAACTGGCGGGTGCGACCCGCGACATCATGAACACCGATCCGCTGCCGGAAAAATGGCGCGCCTTTGGGCTGGAGGTCACCGAGTGCAACGGCAATGCGATGGCATCCGTGGTCGACACCATTGAAAACCTGCCGAAGAACGGCAAACCGCAGGTGATTGTGGCGCATACCGAAAAAGGCTTTGGCGTCTCCTTTATCCAGAGCAAGGCGGAATGGCATCACCGGGTGCCGAAAGGCGAAGAGATCGCACTGGCACTGGAGGAGCTGAAAGATGAGTAATGCACAACATTTAGCAAGCGTCATGGTGACGGCCTTTATCGACGCGGTGAATCGTGGCGTGGATCTGGTTCCTGTGGTGGCCGACTCAACCTCAACCGCCAAAATTGCCCCCTTTATTAAGGCATTTCCCGACCGGCTGATTAATGTCGGTATCGCCGAGCAGACGCTGGTGGGAACAGCGGCAGGTCTGGCGCTGGGCGGCAAAGTCGCGGTGACCTGTAACGCCGCGCCGTTTCTGGTGTCACGTGCCAATGAGCAGGTGAAAGTCGACGTCTGCTACAACAACACCAACGTCAAACTGTTCGGGCTGAATGCCGGGGCCAGTTATGGCCCGTTAGCCAGCACCCATCACAGCATTGATGACATCGCGGTGATGCGCGGATTCGGCAATATTGAGATCTATGCGCCTTCCTGCCCGCTGGAGTGCCGCCAGATCATCGACTACGTCCTTGAGCATGTCGGGCCGGTCTATATCCGTCTGGATGGCAAAGATCTGCCGCAGCTGCACGATGAAAATTATCAGTTCAGACCAGGCGCGATCGATGTGCTGCGGGAAGGCAGTGACATCGCGCTGGTGGCGATGGGCTCAACGGTTCACGAGGTGGTTCACGCCGCCGAGCAACTGACTGAACAGGGCATTTCAGCCGGTGTGATCGCGGTTCCATCGATTCGACCCTGTGATACCCAACAGCTGCGCAACCTGCTAAATCACTATCCAGCGGTGATTACCGTGGAAGAGCACAACGTCAATGGCGGCGTCGGCAGCCTTGTGGCTGAGGTGCTGGCGGAAGGCGGTTGTGGCATCCCGCTGTTGCGGCTTGGCATTGCGGATGGGGAATATGCGATTGCAGGCGATCGCGCCTCCACCCGCGCCCATCACGGCATTGATGCCCGCAGCGTGGTCAACAGTGCAGCGCGCATCTGCGCAGGAGCATAAACATGGTGGGACCTCTGATTCTGGCGATTGACGAAGGCACCACCAATGCCAAGGCGATTGCGGTGGATCGCGACGGCCGTGTGGTGGCACGCGGTAGCCAGAGTTTAACCCTGCAACACCCGCAGCCCGGTCTGGCTGAGCAGGATCCTGTGGCAATCTGGCAGGCGGTAAAACAGGCCATCGCCCATTGTCTGGCGTCGTGTGCAGGTGCGCCTGTCGCGGCGGTGGCGATCAGTAATCAGCGTGAGTCGGTGATGATCTGGCAGCGGCGTGATGGTCAGCCGCTGACACCGCTGGTGAGCTGGCAGGATCGACGCTCCGAGTCATTCTGTCGCGACCTTCGGCAGGCGGGTAAAGCGCCTCGCATCACCGGCCTGACCGGGCTGGCTGTTGATCCGATGTTTCCGGCCGCTAAGCTGACCGGGATGCTGGCCACCATTCCCGAGGGCGCGGCGCGGGCGGCTGCCGGCGAGCTTTGCATCGGCACGGTCGACAGCTGGCTCACCTGGCAGCTCAGCGCGGGCGAAGTCTTTATCACCGATCACGCCAACGCCTCCCGCACGCAGCTCTACAGTCTGCACCTCAACGACTGGGACGACGAGCTGCTGACGCTGTTTCACTTGCCGCGCGCCGCACTGCCGCGCATCACCTCTTCAGCCAGTGAACAGGGCGTGGTGGCGGTAAATGACATTCCCGGTCTGGCGGCAGGCACGCCGATTCTGGCGCGTATTGGTGATTCCCATGCCGCGCTGCAGGCGCAACGCCGCGGCGAGTCTGAAGTGGTGAAAGCCACATACGGCACCGGCTCTTCATTGATGATGTCCATGGCAACGCCGCTGCTGACGGAAAATGGCCTCAGCACCACGGTGGCCTGGCATGACGGCACGCTGCGTTATGCGTTTGAAGGCAACATCACGCACACCGGTTCCGGTGCCGCCTGGCTGGGTAAACTGCTCGGCGTACAGGATCCACGTGAGCTGACCGCGATGGCGCAACGCTGCGACGACAATCAGGGCATCTATTTTGTCCCTGCGCTCTCAGGTCTGGGCGCGCCCTGGTGGGATCTTCAGGCACGCGGCATGGTGTGCGGACTGACGGATGCCGCAACACCCGACGAGCTGGCGCGGGTGGCACTGGAGTCGATCGTCTGGCAAATCGCCGATGTCTTTTTCGCGATGGAGCAGGCCAGCGGACAGCAGCTTCCGGCGCTCTGTGTCGATGGCAGCGCCACTGAAAATAGCTGGCTGATGCAGTTACAGGCCGATGTGTTGCAGCGGCCGTTGCAGCGGGTCCCGACCGCTGAGGTCTCCGCGCTGGGCGCGGCACTGCTGGCAGGCAAAGTGCTGGGGTGGTGGCAGCAGGGCAGTGATATGCAGGCTTTACAGGGCGGCAGCGTCATCCTGCCGCGTGAAGAGAACGCGCAGCGTATGCAGGAAAATTATAAAGGCTGGATCGATGCCGTTGCACGCTGTCGTTATCAGCCACATTAATCCTTATCCGGAGCAGAGCCATGTCAACACTTCCTCAGCAGTTAACCTTCGGTGTCATTATTGGCAACCGGGGTTTTTTTCCCAGCTATCTGGTGGGCGAGGCGCGCCAGCAGGCGGTCGCGCTGTTTGAAAAAATGAACATCAATACCGTCATGCTGGACGAAACCCAGACCAACCTGGGCGGCGTAGAGACGCGGCAGGAGGCAAAAATCTGCGCTGCACTGTTTCGCGAGCACCGCGAAAAAATTCACGGCATTGTGGTGCTGCTGCCTAACTTTGGTGATGAAAAAGCGATTGCAGAAGCACTGCGTCTGGCCGGCCTGAATGTGCCAGTGCTGGTGCAGGCGGAAGAGGATAATCTCGATAAAATGGGGCTGGCGACCCGTCGCGACAGCTTCTGCGGCAAAATTTCGCTCTGCAATAACCTGCGGCAATATGGTATTCCGTTTACCCTGACCCGCCAGCACGTCTGCGCCCTGAGCGGTGAGGTCTTCAGGCAGGATCTGCAGCGGTTTAGCCAGCTCTGTCGTGTCGTGAATGCTATGCGTCGGGTGCGCGTCGGCGCCATTGGTGCGCGGCCCGCCGGATTTAACACCGTGCGCTACAGCGAAAAGCTGCTGGAGAAGATGGGCATCGCGGTGGAAACCCTGGATTTATCGGAGATTTTTACGCGTACCAACCGGCTGCGCGATGATGATATCCGCGTAGCAGAGAAGCGTGAAATCCTGGAGGCTAACGCTGATGCGCGCGGCATTCCGGGTGACAAACTGGTGACCATGGCCAAACTGTTTGTGGTGATCAGCGAATGGATCAGTGACAACGATATTGATACCACCGCTATTCAGTGCTGGACCTCACTGCAGGAGAATCTGGGGATTAACGTCTGCTCAATCATGAGCGTGATGTCGGGCCAGCTGATGCCCAGCGCCTGCGAAGTAGACGTGATGGGCGCGCTGTCGATGTACGCGCTCGCCAGCTGTTCGCTGAGTCCTGCCTCACTGGCGGACTGGAACAACAACTTTGGCGATGAACGGGACAAATGCGTGCTGTTTCACTGTGGTAACTTCGCCAGTGCCAGCCTGGAGTCACCGACGATGGGCACGGCCGATATCATCGGCACCACGGTGGGCAAAGAGAACACCTGCGGTGCAGTGCATGGCCGGATGAAGCAGGGTGATCTGACCTACTTCCGTCTTTCAACCGACGATTTTAGCGGCGAAATCAAAGCCTATGTCGGTGAGGGAATGTCGGTCACCGATCCGCTGGACACGGTGGGCTGTCGTGCGGTGATTCAGGTGCCGCAGCTGGAAACATTGCTGGCGTGGATCTGCCGTAATGGCTTTGAGCATCACGTGGCGATGAATCACTCAGCGACGGCAGATGTGCTGCAGGAAGCGTTTAGTGAGTATCTCGGTGTCAGTTGTTACCGGCATGAGTAAACGGTGAGACTGAATTGCAGAACGCCATAGGGGAAGGTGGGACAGCCGATGCGCTTACGTTTATGGCCGCATCGGTATCCCTGCCCGCCATCCCAATACAGGAGGGCGGGCCTGGGTTTAGCGCGCCATCCTGCGCACCTCGCCATCTTCATTTTCCACCGCAACCAGATCCACCGGAGGCAGATTGCCGCCGCTGAACTCCACCTGACGAATCGGGAAGGCGAAGCGGATGTTACGCGCTTCAAGAGCCGCCATCAGTTGCAGGTTAATCTCCTGCTGAATATCCATGTATTTGTTGTAATCCGCATCGAGCACAAAATAGACCACTTCAAAGGTCAGCTTTGAGTCTTCAAAGGCCAGGAAGTGGGCGCGGTCAAAACGGGTCGTCTCAATGTCCTGGATAATCTCTTTAACCAGCGGGCTGATCGCCCGAACCTGATCAGAGGGCGTGGCATAGCTGATACCAAACTTAAAGACGATGCGGCGCTGCTGCATGCGTTTGTAGTTATGGATGGTCTGCTGCAACAGAATAGTGTTTGAGCAAACAATCTGCTCACCGCTCAGGCTGCGCAGACGCGTGGTTTTCAGGCCAATATGTTCAATAGTGCCCGCAATATCACCAAACACAATAAAGTCGCCGTGCTCAAACGGCTTGTCAAAGCCTATCGCCAGCGACGCAAACACATCACTCAGCACGGTCTGAATTGCCAGCGCAATCGCGATACCGCCAACGCCAAGGCTGGCAACCAGTGCTGTAATGTTGATGCCGATGTTCGACAGAATGGCCAGGAACATCATGATCCAGACCACCACCCGCAGCAGAATGCCCAGGATCACCGTCGTCACCGGATTACGCACATGAATCGGATCGCGCAGCAGGCTTTTCAGCCACAGCCGGATGCCGCAGTCTATCCATAGCGCGAGCTGCACAATCAGCGCCAGGAACCAGCCGTGCGCAATGGTCACGCTCCATGAAGCAGGCAGGTCGACAAACTTCAGGGCAATCAGCAGCGAAAAGATCAGCAGCAGTGTCTGGCTGGTGCTGCGCAATATCTCCACCAGAATCGCAGTGGCGCGGACGTGACGATGTTCGCTATAGAGGGCAATCCGGTTGGAGATAAAGCGAATCAGGGTACGTAATACCCAGTAAATCACCAGGGTAGAGACGATAACGATAGCGCTGTTGAGCCAGAGTTCCTGATTAAAAAAGAGGGCGTGAAAACGACGTGAAGAGAGCCAGTTTTCCATTGGGGAGGGTCTCCTTGCTGGGTTCCGGTTTAAAAGAAAACAAGCAAGAAGCATAGCCTGGATGCGGCCCACCTGTGTGGCGCATCCATAAAGCGGTTACTGGAATCGGGTCGATTTATCGCGCGCCAGGCGCTCAAGAGCAAAGATAATCTGCTGAAGCTGTCGCTCCTGTGCCGGATTCAGCGTGGCAAAACGAAAGCTCAGGCGGGGTGTAATCAGGGTTTCATTTTTGCGGTTCACGACACAGCGTTCGCCAATACTCAACAGCTTCACCGGCACTTCAAAAATGCCATATTCGCCCAGCTCAACCCGGAACTGATTGAAGCTGTCGCCATTCTGCAAGCCTTCCGGCAGCGGTTCATCCACCAGCACACCGATACCGCCCAGAGAGAGATCCTGTAATCGCAGACGCGTTTTACTGCCATCCGGCCACAGGGTGTGGCACCAGAACTGCGGCTCCATCGGTGCGCAGACCCGAAAAAATTCCCGTCGCTGAATCTGCCACAGCAGGTCCGGCAGCGGTGAGCTGAAAGCGGGTAAGCCTTCAAACTCAATTTTTTCCAGTGAGGTGAGGCTGAACTCCACTTTTGCACCAAAGGTTTCAGCGGTGATACTGAGATCATCGCTGGTTAGTGCGTACTCGTTATCCAGGTTATTACTGCCGAGGTCAAACACCACGCGATCTTTATCGGCAGTCAGCATCCGGCTGATAAACTGCCCGCGCGGGAAGCGCACCAGTAAGGGCGTCTGCAATCGCAGCAAATCTTTCATAACGCCCAGAACCGCCAGCGTGCCACGTTTTAAATATTGTTCCTGGTCGGCTTCTTTCACGTCCTGCTCCACAAGGGGTTACTGTATTTACACTCTTTTTTTGCCTCGTCACGGTTATCGGCGCGGCTGGAAAAAGCTTTAATTTGCTCGTCATCAATAATAACTGTGAGCGGACGAGCAATTTTCGAAATGCTGGCTATACTTATCGCGGTAAACCGCTTGATAAATCAGGCGTTCACGATTTAATCATAAAAAGGAAGGAGCAACAGATGGGTATTATTTCCTGGATCGTCTTTGGCTTGATCGCGGGTATTCTGGCGAAGTGGATTATGCCAGGTAAAGACGGTGGCGGTTTCATTCTGACTGTTGTACTGGGTATTATCGGTGCAGTAGTGGGTGGCTGGATCAGTACGCTGTTTGGCTTCGGCCGCGTCGATGGGTTTAACTTCGGCAGTTTTGTGGTCGCAGTGATCGGTGCCATCGTGGTGCTGTTCGTGTACCGCAAAGTACGCAGTTAAACGTAACAGTTTTAACAGAAAAGGGGACGAAGCGATTCGTCCCCTTTTTTTATCTTTTACTCTGCTATCAGAAGTCGTAACCGACAGTCGCCATCACGCTGCGCTCCGCGCCCCAGTAGCAATAGCCGGTGCCGTAACAGCCCGCTACATAGGTGCGGTCGGTCAGGTTATTGGCATTGACCTGAACCCATGCGCCTTTCAGGCTGCTGTTCCAGACACCCAGATCGGCCCGCACTGATGCATCAAACAGCGTCACCGACGGCACGCGCGTGGTATTTTCATTGTCCGCCCACTGTTTGCCGATGTAACGCACGCCCGCGCCCGCACTCAGACCGTAATCAAACTGATAGTGACCCCAGAGTGCAGCCATGCTGTTAGGGGTGACATACGGCGTATGGCCGCTGTTGCCATCCACCGAATCTTTGAAGCGCAGATGGTTCAGCGTATAGCTCGCCACGGTGCTCAGACGCGGGGTTAACTGATTACGTGCTTCCAGCTCAATACCCTGTGAATGGACTTTGCCCGATGGCGTAAAGGTGCCGTCTTTAACATTACGGTTTGCCACATCCTTCTGCGTCAGGTCATAAACCGCCATGCTGTAAAGATCGCGGGTGCCCACCGGCTGATATTTCACCCCGGCTTCATACTGCTCTGAGGTGGTCGGCTTCAGCAGGTTATTGTTGGGATCGGTAAGCGCAGTCGGGGTAATCGCCTGGCTCCAGCTGACATAAGGCGAAATGCCGTTGTCGAAGGCATAGAGCAGCGCGGCGCGTCCGCTAATGTGATCATCCTGACGACGATCGCTGCCGCTGTTTTGTGCGACGATGCGATCGTAACGGCCGGAGAGATCGAGATGCCAGCGATCCAGCTTCATCTCATCCTGCAGATAGAGGCCGGTCTGGTAGTAACGGCGGGTGCTATCTGCCCAGGTCTGCTCAGGCATATCGCCCACCTGATCGCCGGTCACGGCATTCAGCTGGTTAGCCGGACCGCCAGCCTCACTGATCTCATTTTTGTAACGATGATACTCGGCACCCAGCGTGACGCGGTGCTCCAGTTCGCCGGTGTTGAACTCCGCCTGTAAGCGGTTATCCGTGGACCAGGCGGAGAGTGACGAGCGCTCGCCAGAGTAGTAGCGATTCAGCAGATCGGGATTATTTTCATCCCAGCCAATCTGATAAACCTGATCGAGATCGACATTCGAGTGGCTGTAACTGCCGGTTGATGAGAACGACCAGACGTCGTTAAAGCGATGGGCGAAATCGAAGCTGTAGATCTGCTCGTGGCGTTTGAACTGATCAAGATCGCTGTTGCCCTCATAGAAGCCGTTGCTCAACTTATAGCCGTTGTGTTCGGTAAGGCTGCCGTCACCCGGCACGGAACCGTGATAACCGCCTGACGGATCTTTTTGCAGGTAGGCTTTCAGAATCAGATGGGTATCTTCATCAGGTTGCCACATCAGCTGCGGCATCAGCGCATATTTCTCTTCACGGGTATGATCGTACTGGGTATCGCTATTGCGGGTTACGCCGGTCAGGCGAAACGCCCACTGGTCATTAATGGCATTGGTGTAGTCAAACATCGTGCCGGTGGTCGCGTTGCTGCCCGCCTGCACTTGAATGTGACCCTCTTCCGCGAACTGAGGACGTTTAGTCACCATGTTCACCAGTCCGCCCGGCACTGTCTGGCCATAGAGCGCGGAAGAGGGGCCTTTGATCACGTCGATGCGTTCCAGGAAAGCATTATCCACCTGCAATATGTTGAAACTGCCGCCGTCACTCATCAGCCGCATCCCGTCGAGGAAGGTGTTATCGACATCGCCACCGTGGAAGCCGCGCAGGGCAATGGTGTCGTAACGGGTAGCGGCCCCGCCGAAGTTAGTAAAGACGCCTGAGCTGTAACCCAGCGCCTGATTCAGGGTCAGTGCGCCCTGATCCTGCATCTGCTGGCGGGTGACTACGGATATTGATTGCGGCGTGGTGATCAATGGACGATCGCTCTTGGTTGCGCCCTGGCTGGTGGTCGCCAGATAGCCCTGGGTGGGCGTGGTCGAATCCTCCAGCGGTTGGGCAGTCACAACCATATCAGCAGCAAAACTCAGAGCAGGCGCAGTCAGCGCCAGGGTGCAGAGGTGAACATAACCTTTCAGCGACAATGACAGTTTCATCAAAATTCCTTTCTTGGCAAAGGGTCAGGCGGGTGAATAAAATTATTGATAGGCAATCTCATTATCATAATGAGAACTATTACCTTTTGTAAATTTGCTGCAATTTTGCCTGTAGATGAAAGAAGGTCAAGTAAAATTCGCTGAAAGGGAGTGCGGATACCTCCGGCGGGGCCAGAGGTATCCAGAGTGACTTAGTTTTGTAAGGCAGACGCCTGAGGAATATCGTGGGCGCTGTTACAGGTTTTATCTTTCGGGCAATACTTATCGAGCAGTTTCAGCGTAACGCCGTTTGTCCAGCCGAAGCCGTCCTGCAGCGGATATTCACCGCCACCGCCGCCGCCAAGATTTTTGCCGTCAACGACATATTTCTCTACCAGCTTATGCTCACGGTCATAGGTGTTCTGGACGTTTTGCAGGAAGCGTAAGCCGACCTCTTTTGCGAGTTTCGGCTGGTTATAGTGCTCAAGACCTTCCACGGCAACCCACTGCAGCGGAGCCCAGCCATTCGGTGCGTCCCACTGCTGACCGTTGTTTACGGTGGTTGTTACCAGACCACCCGGCTTCAGCAGCTGTTTTTCTACCGCGCTGGCGGTGCTTTCAGCCTGCCTGTCACTGGCTACCTGAAGATAGAGCGGGAACAGCGCAGCAGCCGTTAACTGCGGATGGACCTGTTTTTTCTGCCAGTCATAGTCGGCGTACCAGTTCTGTTTGCTGTCCCACAGATAGCGGTTGATTGCTGCCTGACGCTTCTCTGCGCGATCGGCAAACTGCTTTGCCAGATCGCTCTGCTTATTCATCTGGTAGCCTTTTGACAGCGTCTGCTCCAGGTGGAACATCAGGCTGTTAAGGTCAACGGGGGCCAGCTGTGTGGTGCGGATTGTCGACAGATTATGCGCATCGGTGAACCAGCGGGAACTGAAATCCCAGCCCGACGCGGCACCGGAACGCAGCTCGCGGTAGAGCTCGGCTTTATTGCGCTGCGGCGCTTTCTGCGCGGTGGCAATATCATCCATCCAGGATTCAGTACGTGGCACGTCGCGCGCATCCCAGTAGCGATTGAGCAACGTACCATCCGCCAGTTTAATCACCCGCTTGCTGGCGGCACCGGCCGCGACTTTATCGCTGTCGGCCATCCAGTAGTCATACTCTTTCTGCAATTGCGGCAGGTAGCGGGTATAGGCTTTGCCGTCATCATGTGTGGCCAGCAACTCGACCATCATGCTGAAGAACGGTGGCTGTGAACGGCTCAGGTAGTAGCTGCGGTTGCCGTTGGGAATGTGGCCATAGCGGTCAAGCAGCGAGGCGAAGTTATCCGTCATATCCTGGACTTTATCCCAGTGTCCGCTCTCGGCCAGCCCCAGCATGGTGAAGTAGCTGTCCCAGTAATAAACTTCGCGGAAACGCCCGCCAGGCACCACGTAGGGTTTTGGCAATGGCAGCAGCGAGTCGTACTGACCCACGCTGCTGGTGGTGCGGGTCAGTACTGGCCACAGGCCATCAATGTGCTCACGCAGGTTTTGTCCCGCGGGCGGGACATATTTGTCGCCCGCAGCGGGCAACGTAAAGTTGGTATCTACAAAACGTTTCAGATCGAAATTGCGCTGTTTCTTCTGCATCTGCCAGTCGGCAAGAATCGAGGCGGGATCGAATTTCGGCACGGCATCAGCAAAGGTCTTTTGATCGGGATAGAACTTCGCCTGTTGCACGGCGTTAAACAGCGGCCCTAAACGAACGTCCGGCGGCTGCGGCTGATTGTTCAGCATGCGGCTGTTATCGTCGGCATGGGTGGTGAAAGCGGGAACGCTCAGCAGCAACGTGAGCAGAAAGGGCGCATAACGCTGACGCCGTGGGTTGGCGTTTACCTCAATTTTTGTCATCGGTTTTTCTCCTTGTCCGAAATGCGGCCGCGCGTAACTCATTGACCACAGGACCAACTTTAGACCTTATCTGTCTATTTAACCCTGACGCGAGCCGGAAATGTGAAGCCACGGGAATTATTTTTATGGAAAAAACCGCTTTTTCACGCCGGTTTTTTCTTGCTCTCACCCCACTTTTCCCCGACGCTGAAAGAAAAAAGGAGAGCAGGATGGAGATCATCTGGTATCACCCGTCGCAGTCTGCAGCGGCCTGGATTAACGGTTTACAACAACGCCTGCCTCAGGCGCGGGTTCGCGCCTGGCAGCCAGGCGACAACGGTCCGGCTGATTATGCGCTGGTCCGCTCCCCGCCCGCAGAGATGCTGCAGGGACGCGCCACACTGCGCGGCGTTTTTGCACTGGGCGCAGGTGTTGACGAAATTCTTAAGCAGCTGCAGCAGCATCCTGAGATGCTGCCCGACAGCGTGCCGCTGTACCGGCTGGAAGATACCGGGATGGCGCGTCAGATGCAGGAGTACGCGGTGCATAGCGTGCTGAGCTGGTTCCGTCGTTTTGACGACTACCGTCTTCAGCAGCAGCAACAGTGCTGGCAGCCGCTGCCCGCTTACACGCGTGAAGCGTTTACCATCGGCATCCTGGGCGCCGGCGTACTGGGACAAAGCGTGGCGGAGAGCCTGAAACCCTGGGGATTTCCGCTGCGTGTCTGGAGCCGCTCACCGAAAAAAATTGATGGCGTAACCAGCTTTGCCGGACGCGATGCGTTGCCTGCGTTTCTGCAGGAGACGCGGGTGATCATCAACCTGTTGCCGAGCACACACGAGACAATCAATCTCATCGATCAGCACTTTTTACAGCAGCTGCCGCACGGCGCGTTCTTCCTTAACATCGCACGCGGCGCGCAGGTGGTGGAAGAGGATCTGCTGGCTGCGCTCAACAGCGGTCAGCTGAAAGCGGCAGCACTGGATGTCTTTCAGGTGGAACCGCTGCCCGAAGCACATCCGCTATGGTCCCATCCGCGTGTCACGATCACACCCCATAATGCGGCGGTAACCTTAATCGACGAAGCTATCGACTACATCGCCCGTGCCATCAATCAGGATCAGGCAGGCGAGCCGCCGCAGGGCAGGGTGGATCGTCAGCGCGGCTATTAATGAAACGGCCCCGTCAGGGGCATTCAGCAGGAGAAGAGGATGTATCCGGTAGATCTGCATATGCACACCATCGCCAGCACGCATGCTTACAGCACGCTGCATGACTACGTGACTCAGGCGAAGCAAACCGGCCTGAAACTGTTTGCCATCACCGATCACGGCCCTGACATGGCCGACGCGCCGCACTACTGGCACTTTATTAATATGCGCGTCTGGCCGCGCGTGATCGATGGCGTAGGGATTCTTCGCGGTATCGAAGCCAATATTAAAAATCAGCAGGGCGAGATCGACTGTTCTGGCCCGATGCTTGATGCGCTGGATTTAATCGTCGCCGGTTTTCACGAGCCGGTTTATGCACCGCGCGACAGAAAGCATCACACTGACGCGATGATCGCCGCCATGGCAGGTGGGCTGGTTCATATCATCAGCCATCCGGGCAACCCGAAATTCCCTGTCGATATCCCGGCGATTGCCGAGGCCGCAGCGCATTACAATGTGGCGCTGGAGCTGAACAACTCCTCCTTTACCCACTCGCGTCCGGGCAGTGAACCTAACTGCCGGGCTATCGCCGCCGCCGTTCGCGATGCAGGTGGACGACTGGCATTTGGCTCCGACTCCCATACGGCTTTCACGCTCGGCCATTTCGAGCATTGCCTGCGCATTGCCCGCGAGGTGGATTTTCCTGATGATCGGGTGTTAAATGTCACGCCGCGTCGCCTGCTCGACTTTCTGGAAATGCGTAGCGGCAAATCTATTGCTGAACTGGCTGACTTTTAATTTATTTTGCCTCAAGGAAATCTGACTCATGAATGAGTTTTCCATTCTGTGCCGTGTGATTGGCTCACTGTTTAATCGTCAGCCGCAGGACCCGCTGCTGGTGCCGCTGTTCACACTGCTGCGTGAAGGCAAACTGCAGTCGCAGTGGCCGCTGGAGCAGGATGAGCTGCTGACGCGTCTGCAACAGAACAGCGATCCGCAGGCGCTGGCTGCTGATTACAACGCGCTGTTCGTTGGCAGCGACTGTAATGTCCCGCCTTACGCGTCACAGTGGCCGGAAGGCAAAGCTGAAGCGGACGTGCGTGCATTTCTGACCTCACGTGGAATGCCGCTGAGCGATGCGCCTGCTGACCATTTTGGTGTGCTGCTGCTGGCCGCATCATGGCTGGAAGATCAGTCCGCGGAAGATGAGAGCGCAGCGCAACTGGCGCTGTTTGAAGAGTATCTGCTGCCGTGGTGCGGTACGTTCCTGGGTAAAGTGGAAGCGCACGCGACCACTGCGTTCTATCGCACCCTCGCGATGCTGAGCCGCGAAGCGATTCAGGCGATGTACAACGAATTGCTGGATAGCAGCGAAGAGACGCCCGACGCCTGATTCACCAGGTCGCCAGGTGCGTACCCGGCGCGGAGCCAGATGTCGCAAACATCTGTGGAGTGCCGGGGAGCCAGGCTGCTGCCCGCAGCCTTACCCCCAATCCCCACGGCGTTAATTCGTAACAGGGCAGGTTATCTTTAACCTGTGGCTCAATGCCAGCGCCTGCGCACCGCCCGAGTGGGTGCTGCTGCAACAGCCATGCGGTGCGCGCCAGTGACAGCCGAACCAGGCTGCCGTGACCATCTTTAACGCGTCGCCTCAATCCCTCCAGCACCGCCGCCGCCAGCAGATAGCCGCTGGCATGATCCAGTGCCTGAACTGGCAGCGGAACCGGTTTGTCGCTCTGCTGCCACTGCATACCCCGTTCAGCAATGCCGCATCCCATCTGCACCAGACTGTCAAACCCCCGGCGGTTGCGCCACGGTCCCTGCCAGCCCCACGCATTAAGCCCGGCAAGGACAAGGCCAGGTGAGAGCGCCTGAAGGGTCTCTGCGTCAAATCCAAGCCGTTCCAGCGCATCCGCCCGATAGCCATGCACCAGCACGTCTGCCTCGCGCAGCAGGCGGATAAACTGCTCGCGATCGGCAGTCTGAGTCAGGTCGAGCACCGCACGGCGCTTGCCACAGCTCAGCTCCTCATCCAGTGTCGGCTCCTGCCAGCCCGGAGGATCGATGCGCAGCACGCTGGCCCCCAGGCTGGCAAGAAATCGGGTAGCGACCGGCCCGGCAATAATCCGCGTCAGATCCAGAACTTTTATACCCATTAACGGACGCGCCTCGGCCATCGGCCAGTCGGGCAGAGGAGCCGGCTGGGTGGTCTGCCAGCTAAACAGCGGCTCGCGCTGCACTGCCTGACCCTGCGGGTGCTGCTGCCAGGCAGCGGCGCTGCGCATCTCTGCGGCACAGCCACCGGCATCAATAATCGCCTGCTCCAGTTCGCTGGCCTGCCACTGCTGGACCTGCATCGCCAGCGCCGCGCGATCGGCGTGCGCGCCCAGCACCTGCTCCATCGCCAGCCGGTGATGTGCGGCATTGGTATGCAGGCGGATCCAGCCATCGCGGCTGCGATAGTCACCGGCAAACGCATCCCACATCGCGGGTGCAGCACGGTTCAGCGGATAAAAACTCTGCTGAAACCAGCGCGATGCCAGGCGCACATTAACGGCGACGGGCGGAGAGCAATAGTCAGGGCGGGAGGCGGCGATGAGCGCGGCGGTGGCCTGAGTTGCCAGACCAATGCTGGTGGCCGCCAGTTCACTGACGGCAAAAGCAGAAGAGAAGGTGGCGCGATCAACGAAAGCGGGAAGAGGCAAGGCGTCGGCGTCGCCCCGCAATCCCTGCTGCATCTGCTGCCACAAAGAAGCGGCAAGCTTTAAGTCCATGTTGTGCTCCCTGAGAAAGGTCATTTCTCAAGCATAGCACGCCGGATTAACGCCGCCGCAGGCGCGGGAAGCGGGCATGCATCCGCAGGTTACGCAGGTTAATCACCGCGATGGCCGTGCCGAGGATCACCAGTGAAGCACCGATAATCTTAAAGCTGTTCAGGCTGTCACCGAGTACCACAATCCCCATCAGCACGGATAAAACCGGCGTCAGCAGCGAGTAGGGCATGATCAGATTGACGTTATATTTCTTTAGCAGCATATACCACAGCGTATACGCCACAATCGATGAGGCGATGGCGCTGTAGAGAATCGCGAACCAGCCGTGCCAGCCTGCATGCTGAAGGGCATAGAGCTGGTTCGACTCCATCACAAAGCTGGACGCGCCTGTGATTGGAATCGCCAGGAACGCAATCCATCCGGTCATGGTTAAGGGCTTTATCGGCGGTGACTTCTTCACAATCAGATTACTGACGGCCCAGCCGGTGGCGCTGCACAGCAGCAGACAAAGCACCCACCAGGACGGAATCGTCGGGCTGCCGGAGAGCACGACCACGCCGCTCAGCGAGATCATAATGCCCATCAACTGCACCAGCTTCAGCTTCTCTTTCAACACCACCATTGCCAGCAGCATCGCAATGGGCGTACCTAACTGCACCACAATCGCACCGGTGCCGGCATCGGTGTAGCGCAGGCCCACAAACAGCAGCGAGAAGTGCATAAAGCCGAACGTAAACGCCAGCAGCAACAGCCAGGGCAACTGCTGACGGTTAATCCGGCAAAACGGCACCAGCACGATGGCCACGACCACAAATCTCATAAACGTCAGAAACAGAGGCGGCAGCTCCAGCAGGCCCCATTTCACTGCAACGTTGTTGAAGGCCCAGATTGAAACCACCATCAGAATCAGAAAAAAATGCCGCACAGCCACGATAATATCCTTTTGATGATTTTTGCTTAGCCCGCTAATGATGGCACGAACTGCGGCATTCCAGCCAATCGCAGCAACAAATTTTCTGCAATTGCCGCGCAGCCGCTGAGACTTTTGCGTGCGATGCTGGCAGACTGATTTGAAACGACTTCTTAAGGAACCGATTCGGTATGACACCTGTGTCCGCGTTACCCCTTGCGTTAATTCAGCTTGAAGTCCCACCCGCAAACGTCGTCTCAGAGATTGGTGAACAGCCACGCTGGTTTATTGATGCGCTGGATTTGCAACCTGATGCGTACCTGATTGTCCGGCCCCATCTGGGCGAGGCATTACCCGATTTCGATCAGATATCCGGGGCGATCCTCAGCGGTTCCTGGGCGATGGTCACCGATCACGCTGAGTGGAGCGAACGCAGTGCCGCATGGATTCGGGCAGCGATTGATCATGATCTGCCGCTGCTGGGCGTCTGCTATGGTCATCAGTTGATGGCCTACGCGCTGGGCGGCGAAGTCGCGGATAATCCTAATGGCTGGGAACGCGGTTTGTTACCCATCCGCTGCTCAGGTCAGGCGCAGCGCGATCCGCTGCTGCAGGCGCTGCCACAGGATTTCAGCGTCTGGCTGTCACATCGCCAGTCTGTTATCAGCGCGCCGCCTCAGGCGCAGGTGCTGGCCGCGTCTGCACGCGATGGCTGCCAGATTGTGCGCTATACACCGCAGGCGCTCTCAGTGCAGTTTCATCCCGAATTTTCACGGCACATCATGAACGTCTGTACGCCGCAGGGCTGCGCAGAGGATGGGGCAAACGAGATTGAAGGGAAAGACTGGGCGCGCGAGTTGCTGGTGACGTTCTGGCAACAGACGCGCCCGGCAATGGGGCGTGCTCAGGGCGCGTAGTGACGCGTACAGCGATAGACCCAGGCGGGTGGCACGTTTTTCAGCACCCGCTGGCGCTCCCAGGTGAAGTAGCGCGACAAGTCAGGCTGGGTCAGCGAGGTGTACTGGAACTGTACAAACACGCCCCTGGGGCCGAGGGCGTTATAAACCGCGCGCAGAATGGCTTCACGCAGCTCAGGCGGAAGTGACAGCAGCGGCAGGCCAGAGAAAATCACGTCATATTCCCCGCTCAGGTACTCCGCAGAACAGGTCCGTACTGTCATGCGTGGATCATCCATCGCAACAAGTTTGTCTGCCAGCGTGTTACTGATCTCGAAAGCATCCAGCGTGGCGTCAGGTGACATCTGCTCCAGTATCCAGCGCGTCAGCACCCCATCACCCGCGCCGAGTTCGGCAACACGTAATGTTTCAGGCCATTCGACTGATGCAATCATGGCGCGGCACAACGCCTCGGATGAGGGCGTAATGCTGCCCATCTTGCGTGGGTTGCGGATAAACTGATGCACGAAATTGGCTTTAGCGCGCATCAGGGTAATAGCTGAAGCCAGCATGTTCATCTCCAGAATGAATTTATCCTCAGGTTGACCCTCTTTGTGCCGCAGAAGTTTCTCTTTGAACAGCCGTTTGGGTAAAAGTCGGAATTATCTAAAGACGAAGCGGAAACGCCTATTCCTTCGGGGCGGTCACAGTTTCCGGATAACAGACCTGACAGGCTCTCAATGATGCTTCATGTTAATAATAAGTTTCATCATTGTTACATCAGTCACCTGTCAGGAGAATGACCATGCGTTACGCCGCCCCCGGAGAACAGGGTTCTCTGATCACATTACAAAAGAATTATGGCAACTTCATTAATGGTGAATTCGTCGCGCCGGTGAACGGCAACTACTTCACCAATACTTCGCCAGTGAACGGCTCTGCGGCCGGTGAATTTCCCCGCTCAGATGCCGCCGATGTTGATAACGCCGTCGCCGCTGCGGCTGCGGCGGCTGACGCCTGGGGAAAGACATCGCCACAACAACGTTCTCTGCTGTTACTGAAGATCGCCGATCGGCTGGAACAGCATCTGGAGACCATGGCGGTCTATGAAACCTGGGACAACGGGAAACCGGTACGCGAAACGCTGGCGGCGGATATGCCGCTGGCGGTCGATCACTTCCGCTACTTTGCCGGTTGTGTGCGGGCGCAGGAAGGCAGTGCGGCAGAGATTGATGAGTTCACCGCTGCCTACCATTTCCACGAGCCGCTGGGCGTGGTGGCGCAAATTATCCCCTGGAACTTCCCGTTGTTAATGGCGGCCTGGAAACTGGCGCCGGCGCTGGGCGCAGGTAACTGCGTTGTACTTAAACCGGCAGAACAGACGCCGCTGTCGATCACCGTTTTTGTCGATCTGATTAAAGACCTGCTGCCGCCAGGCGTGCTGAACGTGGTACACGGCTTTGGTAAAGAGGCAGGCGAAGCGCTGGCTTCTCACTCCGGCATTGCTAAGGTGGCCTTTACCGGCTCTACCGCGACCGGTGGTCACATTCTGGAACTGGCAGCGAAAAGCCTGATTCCCTCAACGGTCGAACTGGGGGGCAAATCACCCAACATCTTCTTTGAAGACATCATGCAGGCGGAAGAGAGCTTTATTGAGAAAGCCGCTGAAGGCGTGGTGCTGGGCTTCCTGAATCAGGGCGAAATCTGTACCTGTCCGTCACGTGCACTGGTGCAGGAGTCCATCTACGAACCGTTTATGGCCGCCGTAATGAAGCGGGTAAAAACCATTAAACGGGGCGATCCGCTGGACACCGAGACCATGGTGGGCGCGCAGGCGTCACAGCAGCAGTTTGATAAAATTCTCTCTTACCTTGAGGTTGCCCGTCAGGAGGGTGCCGAAGTACTGGTGGGTGGCGGTGTAGAGAAGCTGGATGATGAACTTAACAGCGGTTACTACATTCAGCCCACCCTGCTGAAAGGCAACAACAGCATGCGGGTTTTCCAGGAGGAGATCTTTGGACCGGTGATCGGCATCACCACTTTTAAGGATGAGGCGGAAGCGGTCAGCATTGCTAACGACTCTATTTATGGGCTGGGTGCGGGCGTCTGGACGCGAGATATCAACCGTGCTTATCGGGTGGGCAGGGCGATTAAAGCCGGTCGCGTCTGGACTAACTGCTACCACCTCTATCCGGCACACGCCGCGTTTGGTGGGTATAAAAAATCGGGTATTGGTCGCGAGACGCACAAAATGATGCTGGACCACTATCAGCAGACCAAAAACCTGCTGGTCAGTTACAGCATCGAGCCGCTGGGCTTCTTCTGATCGACCTGACCAAATAATTTTTCCGTTTGTTACCGTTAAACCACGCTGAGGCGTGGTTTTTTTATGTCCCGACTTTGTAACCTGCTGACACACTTAAACTTATCAGCGGTCAGATTTTTGTAAAGAACGCTTAATCAGTCCTGGCTGCGCACAGAGTGTGGCCGTGTAGCGTTTCGCTTATCTGCCTTAATTCCTTTCCCTTCTTCACTCACGGCAACGCTGTCATTCAATCAATTAACTCATTGATAAATTGTCTCTTTACAGATAAATCCTGCCGCTTTAACGGCACTTCAGTGAAGGATGCCGTTTCTCACCACGCTTCCGTCACCCGCAATCAGCACCACTTTTTACATGAGTTACTTTAATGATGCTTCAGGGGTGAAAACACTAATTTGTAAAAATACTTTATATTTTTGCATGTTGTTAAGATTTGTCCTAAGTGGGTGCTTAAAAGCTCGACATATTTGGCTTAACTTATTTAGTTAATTATTTCTTAAGTAAATTCTAATGAAATAGGCCCGTTGAAATTTTGTCAATCTTCTGTAAACTCGCAGCTTATATTTACACATGGATCGTAATTTCAGACCCACGGGCAGGGACTACCTGGCTCGTGCGGTAGCTATGAAATTTTATAATGATAATAAATACATGAAAGTTAAGCATTTAATTCATGTGTTAACAGGTGTGTTAAGTCATTTTATTTCGTAAGCGAATAGCGTTGTGTATGTAAATCGTATTCAGTTTGTCGGTTTTACGACCAGGGATGGCATTAGTAAAACTTGGGTTTTGCCTGCCTGCTTAAATTTGCCGGGAAAAAATTGATCATGTTTCTGATCGTTTATTGCCAGGTCAGATTCTTCTTCATTCCCGCTCATACCTTCGCTGATGGTTTTTCATACTTAACTTTAACTGATCGTTTTTTGTAAGGTTACGCAACAGTTTTGCGCCGTTCGTTTAAGAATGATCATTCTCAATGGCCCTGATTGCGCTTCTTTCAAGCCCTGTTTCTAAATTTTCAACACTCACAACCGGCCTTTGGCCTCTCTCCAGGATATGAATGGAACACAACATGAAAAAAATGGCGAAGCTCCACATTGCACTAGGCCTGATGTTTGTTTTCTCTCTCGCGGGTTGTAAAACACCGCCAAAAATGACCGATGACACACTGGTCACCAGCACGGTGGACGGCGTAGCGCTCAGCCACCGTTATGCCGTAAAACCCCCCGCGCAGTTCAGCCCGATTAACGAGACTTACCGCGCGCTCTATCCTGGCTCGGTGATGAGCCAGCCAGGCTACGGTGGCAAGGTGGTGGAGACGCTGAAAACCGGTGAAAGCTATACCGTGATTGGTCAGGTGGAGAACAACTGGCTGGCGCTGGGTGAACCGGCCCAGGCTGCAGAAGCGAAACCGGATAGCGGCACGGCTACCGTGAAAGATGCACCGCAATCTGCCACGCCGCAGGCGACAGTTACGTTGACGGGCTATGTGCCGTTTCGCGCCGTGGTGAAAAGCGATCTCTACGATCAGACAGTTAAAGCCGATCAGCCTAAACGTCGTGCGCGCAGTAGCAGCAAGAAGAAAACCTGTGTCGCGGTGAATGGTGACAGCACTGCCTGTCAGAACAGCACCAACGGAACCTGGATCATTAACTAATCGCAAAAAGCAGGGAGGGCTTGATGATGAGAACAACTCAACTGCGTGGTGGGCTGATAGTGCTGCTGGCGTTGCTGCTGGCGGCCTGTAGCAGCAGTAAGCAGCCTGTGGCTTATTACAACCTGGACGTGCAAGGACAGAATCAGCTCAATGGCGGTGCGCCGCTGAAAGTCCGGGTGTTGTTACTGAGCTCCGATGCGGAGTTCATGTCAGCAGACTTCTTCTCCCTGCAAAACCAGTCCGCCACCGTACTGGGCAGCGCACAACTCAATACCCAGCAGTTCTTCCTGACACCCGAGCAGCGCAGTAAAACGCTGCGCATCAAGAGCCTGCCGGAGACACGCTTCATCGGCATCATGGCGGAATATCAGGCGCTGGACGGCAAAGTCTGGCGCCTGTCGCTGCCGGTGCCTGAAGATGCGTCGCCCTCATTCTGGGCGTTCTGGAAACGTAACGATGGCGAGCTGAATGCGCGCATTGTGGCGGGGATTAATGGCCTTCGCGTGGAAAAACAGTGATGCCTATGAACAGAGCCGAAAAAGTGGTCTGGACCGAGGGGATGTTCCTGCGTCCCCATCATTTCCAGCAGTCAGAAAATTATCTTCTCAGCACCCTGCGTGAGTGGGGCCAGTCACAGCGCGCTTATACCTGGGGCTTTTACGATCTGGAGTTTGATGAAGCGTTGCTGCGTCAGGGAAAACTGGCGCTGAGCGCCGCCAGCGGCTGCCTGCCGGATGGCACATTTTTCTCCTTCAGCCAGCCACAGCATGGCCCGGCACCGCTGGACCTTCCGGCCTCTGTTGACCGCAGCAAGGTCGTGCTGGCGATACCGGCCCGACGCAATGGCCGCGAAGCCGTCGCTTTTCAGGAGTCGCAGGACTCTCTGGCGCGCTACCTTGCCTGGGAAGCGGACGTGGAAGATGACAACGCACAGGCCGTGGGCAGCGCCACAGTGCAATTCGGCAAGCTGCGCCTGCGTCTGATGCTGGAGCAGGATCTCACCGCCGAGTGGACTGCGATGGGCGTGGCGCAGGTGATTGAAAAACGCAGCGACAATCACATCCGGCTCGACAGCGACTACATCCCGCCGATGCTGGGCCTGAACAGCAGTCGTCCACTGCAAAACATGTTTAACGACCTGTACGGGCTGATCCAGCAGCGCAGTCAGCAACTGAGTCAGCGAGCGCCGGGCACCGGCCGCTTCAACAGCGCTGATATGGTCGATTTTATGCTGCTGGCGCTGCTCAATCGTCAGCTTGGCCTGCACAGCCATCTGCAACATCTGCCGTTACTGCATCCTGAAACGCTCTATAGCCACTGGCTGCAACTGGCGGCGGAACTCAGCACCTGGACGCCCGCCCGCGCACCTGATGCGCTGCCGCTTTATGACCATGACGATCTTCACAGCTGCTTTAGCCGTCTGTCGCTGCTGTTGCGGCAGGGACTGTCGCAGGTCATGGAAGAGAGCGCGATTCAGCTGCCGCTGACCCAGCGCTCGCACGGCCTGAACGTCGCCACTGTACCGGAAAGCAGCATGGTGCATGAGTTTGGCTTTGTGCTGGCAGTAAAAGCCAGCGTGCCGGCTGACACCCTCAAAACCCATTTCCCGGCGCAGATGAAAGTCGCGCCAGTCAGTAAAATCCGCGATCTGGTGCAGCTGCAACTGCCGGGCCTTGCACTTCGGGCGATGCCTGGCGCGCCGCCGCAGATCCCGTGGCATGCCGGATACAGCTATTTCGAACTGGATAAGAACAGCGAGCTATGGAAAGAGATGGAGCGCTCGGGCGCTTTTGCGCTGCATCTTGCCGGTGAGTTTCCGGGCCTGAACATGGAGTTCTGGGCCATCCGCAGTCAGTCAGAATAATAAACTGAGCACGCAGCATGATGCAGGAACAACAAAAATCACACAGCGATCTTGCGCCCGATGCCAGCCACCAGAATGTGCTGGTCGCGGCGGCTAACCCCCTGATTAACGCGATTCCACAGATCCGCCATTCGGTGTCGCATGACGATCCGGCGCAACTGCGCCAGCAACTGATTGACCAGATTCGCCGCTTCGAGCTGAGCTGCCAGCAGTCCGGTCTCGGCTACGAAGTGATCATCGGCGCGCGTTACTGCCTTTGTACCGCGCTGGATGAGGCGGCGGCGCTGACCCCGTGGGGCAGCCGCGGCGTCTGGACCAGCAACGGTTTACTGGTGACGTTTCACAACGAAACCTGGGGTGGCGAGAAGTTTTTCCAGCTACTGGCCAAGCTGTCGCAGAACCCAAGACGCCACATTCTGATGCTGGAGCTGATCTACTTCTGCCTGCTGCTGGGGTTCGAAGGCCGCTACCGGGTGCTGGACAATGGCCGTTCGCAGCTGGAGACCATCAAACAGCGTCTGCTGCAGATGATCAGAAGCGTGCGCGGCAATTACGCGACGGCGCTGTCACCGCATCCCACCGATCAACCGGTGCTGCGCAAGCTGTGGCGACCGATGATCCCGCTCTGGGCCTGCGCCGCAGTCGCCGGACTGGCGGCCTGTCTGTTCTATATCGTGCTCAACTGGCGTCTGGGCGATTACACCTCGCCGGTTCTGGCCCGCATCTATCAGACGGCGCTACCGGAAGTGAAGATCGGCAACCCTGCGCCGCCACCGCCCGCCACGCTCGACCTGCGCGGTTTCCTGAAACCGGAAATTGATGCCGGGCTGGTGGCGGTACGTGATGAAGCGGACCGTAGCGTAGTGACTCTGAAAGGGGATGGGTTGTTTGCTTCGGCGGCCACCGACGTGCGCGGACGTTATGTCGACGTGATCCAGCGCATTGCCGCCGCCATGAACAACGTCAGTGGCCAGATTCAGGTGATTGGTTACAGCGATAACGTACCGATCCGCAGTGCGCGCTTCGGCTCCAACTTTGAGCTTTCGCTGGCACGCGCGCGGTCGGTGCAGTCCCTGCTGCAACAGCAACTGGCAGATCCATCACGGGTGAAAGCGGAAGGGCGCGGCGAAAGCAATCCGCTGGTGCCAAACAACAGCGCAGAAAATCGCGCACGTAACCGTCGCGTTGAAATCACACTGCTGGTGGCGCCGGATGCGACGCATGCCGAACTCAACGGCCTGGCGAGAGGGAACTGATCCATGCTGAATATTCTGTTTGCGGTGCTGACCAGCCGCCTCGCGTGGGGCTTCGTCGGCATCACCGCGCTCTCATTCATTATCTGGGTCATTGGCCCGGTCTTCTCTATCGTTGATTCGCGGCCGCTTGAACCAGAGCAGAACCGGATGATCAGTATCGCACTGCTCTATCTGGTCTGGGGGCTGGGGCAGGCGATCCCACGGCTTTACAATTACTGGCTCAACCGCAAGCTGATGTCGAGTCTGGAAACCGGCAAAAGCGATGCGCCGGAAGCAGATCGTCAGCGTCTGACCAGTGAAGAGCAGGTGCTGGCAGGGCGCTTCTCTGAAGCCACAGAGATGCTGAGAAAGGCGCATTTTCAGCGCCACAGCAGCAAGGGTACGCCGTTCTGGGCGCAGCGCTTTGGCCGCCAGTATCTCTATCAGCTGCCGTGGTACATGATCATCGGCGCACCCGGTGCCGGTAAAACCACCGCGCTGGTCAACTCCGGCCTGCAGTTTCCGCTGGCGGACAAGTTCGGCAAGTCGGCGCTGCGCGGCATCGGCGGCACACGCAACTGCGACTGGTGGTTCACCAATGATGCAGTCCTTCTTGATACCGCCGGGCGCTACAGCACCCAGGAGAGTCAGCAGGATCGTGATGCCAGCGAATGGCATCATTTCCTCGACCTGTTGCGTAAATATCGCGGACGTCAGCCAATTAACGGTGTCATCGTCACCCTGAGCGTCTCCGATCTGCTGAGCCAGTCACCCGAGGCACTGCGCAACCAGGCACTGGCGCTGCGTCAGCGTCTGATGGAGCTGCACGATCGTCTCGGCATCCGTTTCCCGGTCTATGTGCTGGTCACCAAAGCCGACCTGCTTAAAGGCTTCCGCAGCTACTTCGGCTCGCTGGACAAAGCCCAGCGCGAACAAATCTGGGGGTTCACCTTTCCGTGGGCGAAGGCATCTGCCGCCGATTTTGAGCTGAACAGCCAGTTCCAGCAGGAGTATTCACTGCTGCAACAGCGACTTGATGCCGGACTGGCCGACCGTCTGCTGATGGAGAGTGACGCCCAGTCACGGGCGGAAAGTTATCTCTTCCCACAGGAGTTTGCGGCGTTACGTCCATTGCTGGCAGACGCACTTGATACGCTGTTTGCCCGCTCCGATTTTGAAACCCAGTTCGCGCCACGCGGCATCTATTTTGCCAGCGGCACCCAGGAAGGACTGCCGTTTGACCGGGTGATGGGCGAGCTGAACCGCGCGCTGAATCTGCCAGGCCAGCAGGCGGGCGAATCAGGCAGATGGGATCAGGTTGATAAAGACGCGCCAATTCCGCAGAACAAAGGCCAGAGCTTCTTCCTGAAAGGAGTGCTGGAAAATGTGATTTTCCAGGAGTCGGGCCTGGCGGGCAGTAATCGCTGGTGGGAACTGCGCAACCGCGCCGGATTGTGGTCGGGGTATCTGGCGCTGCTGGTGCTGCTACTGGTGGCGGGCGGACTGTGGCTTACCAGTTACAGCAAGAACAAAACTTACCTGCAGGAGATGGCTGCTAAAGGGCCACAGGTTGAGCAACTGGGCAATCAGCTTCAGCAGCAGGTCAACGGCGATCTCTTTGCGCTGGTGCCCTATCTCAACACCCTGATGCACCTGCCAGAAAGCGCCGACTTCTCGCTGGAGTCTCCACCGCTGACGCGCCGCATGGGGCTTTATCGCGGCACCGAGGTCAGCGATGCAACCCACGCGCTTTACGACAAAGCACTGAAACAGCTGCTGTTGCCGCAGGTGGCACAGAACATCACCCGCTGGCTGCGTAATGACACTGGCAGCGATGCGGACTACAGCTATGAAGCGCTGAAGGCGTATCAGATGCTCTATCAGCCGAAGCACTACGATGGCAAATTCCTGCAGGCCTGGCTGATGCTGAATCTCTCACGTGAGCTGCCGCAGAACGTCACGCAGCAGCAGGTAAAACAGCTGGCGTGGCATCTGCAAAAGCTGCTGGAAACGCAGATCCACTCGTCGCCCTACGCGAAGGATGACGCACTGGTAAAGCGCGAGCAGGAAATGATTAATCAGATGCCGCTGTCACAGCGGGTTTATGGACGACTGAAGCGCCTGCTGCAACGGGATGACAGCCTGCAACCGGTCACGCTGGCGTCGCTGGGCGGGCCTCAGAGCGAGCTGGTGTTTTCCCGCAAAAGCGGTAAATCGGTGAATGACGGGGTGTCCGGTCTCTATACACCGGACGGTTACTGGCAGCATGTCGATAAGCAGATTGCCCCGGTAACGCAGGCACTTTATCAGGACGATCTCTGGGTACTGGGCGGTGCTGCGCCGCAACAGAAAAGTGAGCAGACCGATCTCGCGGTGCGTCAGCTCTATGTGCAGGACTATATCCGCCAGTGGGAGCAGTTTCTGAGTGATATCCAGCTCAACAGCAGCGCCGACCTTTCGCAACGTATCAACACCGCGCGTCTGCTGTCAGGCAATCACTCGCCGCTGCGCCAGCTGGTCATCAATCTCAGCAATCTGCTGACGCTGAACCGGGCGCAACCCGATGAGAAAACCGCGCAGGCAGCAAAACCGTCGGATAACAGCGCCACCCGTACTCTGGAAGCGCTGTTTACGTCACCTGAAGCGAGCGCTGCGCGTGGACAGGCGGCAACGCAGGTCTCTCCGGAACAGGCCGTTGCTGTGCACTTTGCGCCGATCCTTGAGCTGGCACAGCCGCTGCAGCAGGGCAGCAAGGTGCTGGCGGTGGATGACTTCCTGCACCAGATTGACGACCTTTATCGCTACCTCACGGCGGTGCAGGATGCCGCCAACAGCGGAATGCCGCCACCGGCCAGCGATGCGATCAGTCGTCTTCAGGCCAGTGCCGGAAGACTTCCCGGTTCGCTACAGAATATGGTCTCCAGCATGGCGGTCGGCGCCAGCAGTGATGCACAGCGCCGCGACATGGATAACGTCCGTAAACGTATCACGATGGAGGTGGGCAGTTTCTGTCGTCAGGCGATCGCCGGTCGTTATCCGCTGGTGCGCTCCGCGCGCAGTGAAGTGACACCTGACGACCTGGCCCGGATGTTTGCGCCTGGCAGCGGCATGATGGACAGCTTCTTCCGCGACAACCTGGCCAGCAAAGTCGACACCACCAACGCATCGTGGCGCTTTACGCCAGGTATTGACGGCAAAACGCTGCCGGGTGGCGAAGCGCTGCTTCGTCCTTTCCAGCAGGCGCAGTCAATTCGTGATGCGTTCTTTGCCAATGGCGCAACCACGCCAGGCTTCCGCGTCACGCTACGCACCGTAAAAATGGACAATGACATCCTCAACCTGACGCTGGATGTGGATGGTCAGCAATTGCGTTACAGCCACGGGCCGCAGGCCGTGCAGATGGTCAGCTGGCCCGGCCCTGGCGGCACCAGCCAGGTGCGGATGCAGCTGGGCCTGACCAACGGCACCACGTCGACGCTGGTCACCAGCGGCCCCTGGGCGCTCAATCGTTTCTTTGACCGCGCCCGGGTTACTGCTGCAGGCGGCCTGACCCGTGAAGCCACGTTCAGCGTGGAGGGCCATCAGGTCACGCTGTCGTTCACCCCTGGCAGCATTCGTAACCCGTTCCAGCTTCCCGGCTTTAGCTGCCCCTGAAACAGGACCCGACAATGACTCATTACGCTGCACCCTGCTGGTACGGCAAATTGCCCAGCGCAGGTGACTTTGTGAAGCGCCGCTTTCCTGACGTGCTCTATCGCCAATGGTCCAGCTGGTTTCAGGTGGGCCTTCATCACTGGCAGAGCAGCCAGGAGAGTGAAAACGCCCCGTCGCGCCCTTTCCTTAACGCGCCGGTCTGGAATTTTGTGGTGCCGCCGATGCTGGGCAGTCAGCTGATCCAGATGGGCTGCCTGATCGCCGCACGGGACAGCGTAGGGCGTAACTATCCGCTCTGCGCGCTGCGCCACTTCACCCCCGCCGAGTGGTCTCCCGCGCTGCTGGCCCGCTCCGGCGAGTGGTATCAGCAGGTGGGCAATACGCTGCTGCGGGTGGTGCAGGGTGGCGGATCGCCGGAACAACTGGATCAGGCGCTGATCAGCATTCCGCAGCCGCAACCGCCGCAGGAAGCGGGCGAGTCATCAGATATTCTCAACGTCATCGGGCATGGCGACACGCCCTCGACGCTGAACTGGGCGCTGCCGGGCGAGAACTTCGACCCGCAGTTTTACACCAGTTTCTGGTGGACCAATCAAAGCGACGGCTTCCCGCTTTATACCCAGGTCCACAGCGGTAACTTCACCGCTCAGCTCTTTTCATTGCTGTTTGATCCGGCCGGTGGGGCAAAGCCGGGACGAAACGGACTTTATCCCCCGATGTTTGAATCCTGAGGCGACACGCATGACGATGAATACAGAGGCCTTGCTGGCTCCGGTCAGTGAAGAGAATCCCGGCGGCGATAACCTGGAGTACGACGCCGATTTTCAGGCGATGGAGCAGGCCAGTGCCGGCAAAGCGGAACAGCAGTTCGGCGATACCATCATTCCCGCGGAACCCGCCGACTGGAACAAAGTTGAGAAGCTGGCAATAGCCTTACTGGGCCGCAGCAAAGATTTGCGGGTGATGCTGGCGCTGACGCATGCCTGGACGGAGCTGAAAGGGTTGCCGGGCTATGCGCAGGGTCTGAAGCTGATTGAACAGGCGCTGCTGCTTTACTGGGAGCCGCTGTGGCCTCGTCTGGAAGAGTACGGCGAACAGGATCCCTTCTACCGTATCAATGCTCTGGCGTTGCTGGGTGACAAGACCTCCCTGAGCGGCGCGGTGCGTCAGTGCTGGCTGCTGCGCTATCCGTCCGACGGCATCTCGCTGCGCGATGCTGCCGCCCTGTGTGATGGCAGCAAAACCGAAGTGGCGGATTATCCCGGCGGCCTGCCGCGTCTGATCGACGAACTGGCACGCGGCGACCAGCCCGGCATTGAGGCGGTACTGCAGATTCATGAGCGGCTGCAGACCATCTGCGAAACCATCGCCGAACGGCTGGGCGAGGCGGCAGTGCCTGAACTGATACAGATGCGCCGACAGATTGCACTGATCGCCGAACGCTGCCAGGCCACGGACCTCAGCCAGCTGATTCCCACCGCAGCGGCGGAACAGCCCGCAGAAGCCGCTGCAGCGGCGGCTGTCGCAGCGGCCCCGCGCGCTGCAGCGGACTGGCGCACGGTACAGATCAGTTCCCGCGCCGACGCGCAGCTGATGCTGGAGAAAGTGAAACTGTACTTCACCCAGCATGAGCCGAGTCATCCGGCCCCGCTGATGATTGATCGGGTACAGCGCTTAATCGAGCGCGACTTTCTGGAGATCATCCGCGAACTGGCACCCGATGGCGTTCATCAGCTGGAAACCATTTTCGGACGTCGCGACTAAGCAGGCGTGACCCACTCACACAGCGGGACCTGCGCGCCTGCTGTGACACATTATCCGCGCATCATTGATGGAGAAAACCATGGCAACAAGCAAATCCAGTGGGCAGAAGTTCATTGCCCGCAATCGCGCGCCTCGCGTCCAGATTGAATATGACGTGGAAATTTATGGCGCGGAACGCAAAATCCAGCTGCCGTTTGTGATGGGCGTGCTGGCGGATCTGGTGGGTAAACCGCTGGAGCCGCAGCCGGGCATCGACGAACGGAAATTCCTGGAGATCGACATCGACAACTTCGATGAGCGCATGAAAGCGCTGAAGCCGCGCGCCGCGTTCCAGGTGGACAACACCCTGAATGGCGAAGGCAAGCTGAACATCGATCTCACCTTTGACAGCATGGATGACTTTTCGCCGGATGCGGTGGCCCGTAACGTCGAGCCACTGAGCAAGCTGCTGGAAGCGCGTACCCAGCTGGCGAACCTGCTGACCTATATGGATGGCAAAAACGGTGCGGAAGAGCTGATTGGTAAGGTGCTGCAGGATCCTACGCTGTTGCAGGCCCTGACCCATCTGCCAAAGCAGGATGAGGCCACTGAAGGTAAGGAGCCGCAGGCATGACGCAGACTTCACAACAACCGCAGTCGCAGGGCGCAGCCAGTTTCAGTCAGGATGAGTTCAGTGCGCTGCTGAATAAAGAGTTCCGGCCAAAAAGCGATCAGGCGCGCGCGGCGGTCGAAAGCGCGGTGAAAACTCTGGCGCAGCAGGCGCTGGAAAACACCGTCACCGTCTCCAGCGATGCGTATCGGACCATTCAGGCGCTGATTGCGGAGATCGACGAAAAGCTGTCGCAGCAGGTAAACCAGATTATTCACCACCCGGAGTTTCAGTCGCTGGAAAGCGCCTGGCGCGGCCTGAGCTATCTGGTGAACAATACCGAAACTGACGAGATGCTGAAAATCCGCTTTATGAGCATCTCCAAGCAGGAGCTGGGTCGTACTCTGAAGCGTTACAAGGGTGCCGGCTGGGATCAAAGCCCGCTGTTCAAGAAGATTTATGAGCAGGAGTATGGTCAGTTCGGCGGCGAGCCGTTTGGCTGCCTGGTGGGTGACTACTACTTCGATCATAGCCCGCAGGATGTTGAGCTGCTGGGTGAGATGGCACGTATCGGTTCGGCCGCGCACTGTCCGTTCATTACCGGTACCGCGCCGGAAGTGATGCAGATGGAGTCCTGGCAGGAGCTGGCGAACCCACGCGATCTGACCAAGATCTTCCAGAACACCGAATATGCTGCCTGGCGCAGCCTGCGTGAATCGGAAGATGCACGCTATCTGGGTCTGGTGATGCCGCGTTTCCTGGCACGTCTGCCTTATGGCATTCGTACCAACCCGGTCGACAGCTTCGACTTCGAAGAGCAGACCGACGGTTCCGATCACGGCAACTACACCTGGAGCAATGCCGCCTACGCCATGGCCGCCAACATCAACCGCTCATTTAAAGAGTATGGCTGGTGTACGGCGATCCGCGGCGTGGAGTCGGGCGGTGCAGTGGAAAACCTGCCGTGCCACACCTTCCCGAGCGATGACGGCGGCGTGGACATGAAGTGCCCGACCGAAATCGCTATCAGCGATCGTCGCGAAGCCGAACTGGCGAAAAACGGCTTTATGCCGCTGGTGCATCGCAAAAACTCTGACTTCGCCGCCTTTATCGGTGCGCAGTCACTGCAGAAGCCGATGGAGTATCACGACGCCGATGCCACCGCCAATGCCCGTCTGGCGGCGCGTCTGCCTTACCTGTTCGCCTGCTGTCGCTTCGCGCATTACCTGAAGTGCATTGTGCGTGACAAGATCGGCTCTTTCCGCGAGCGCGACGAGATGGAACGCTGGCTAAACGACTGGGTGATGAACTACGTCGATGGCGATCCGGCTAACTCCTCGCAGGAGACCAAGTCCCGCAAGCCGCTGGCCGCTGCCGAGGTGAATGTGGAAGAGCAGGAAGATAACCCAGGCTATTACGCTGCGAAGTTCTTCCTGCGTCCGCACTATCAGCTGGAAGGCCTGACCGTTTCGCTGCGTCTGGTTTCTAAGCTGCCGTCACTGAAAAATGACAATGCTTAAACGTTGAGTCGCAAGGTTTTCAGGCGCGAAAGGGGTTTGCGCCTGATGCCTGACAGAAAGTTTGCTGAAATGAGTGTCAGGGAGGATGACAGCATGGTTAAAAAGCTAGTCCTGTATTTATTACATCTCCTGCTGAAATTTATTTCTGGCCTGATTTTATTCAGCTGTACAGGTTATTTCATTTTCTTCTGTGACTGGAATGTCACGATAATGATGAAAATAATTAACGGTATTGTGATTGCTCTTTCAGTCACTGTTTCGTTAGGTTTTTACTGGGCAGGGGCTAAGCTAAGAAGAATTTATTAATTGCTTCTCTGCTTTCTGAATGCCAGGTGAAAACCTCGATTCCGCATTATGAAAAGATGAATATATATTGCCCGGCTTAATGCCTGGTAATTCGGTATCTGAAATATCGTTTATGACGATATTTCAGAAGCAAGGCAAAGGTAAAATATGGACTGTTTTATTCAGCCCCATGCTTTTCTTTTTGCCATATCCTTGCTTTTTTTGAAAGCAATATTCTCAACCAATAAAGAGTGAAAGATAATGGCTATTGATATGTTTATGAAGGTTGACGGTGTTACTGGCGAGTCGAAAGACTCAAACCACACTGGCTGGACCGATATTACCTCTTTCTCATGGGGTGCCTCTCAGCCAGGCAACATGTCTGTTGGCGGCGGCGGCGGTGCCGGTAAGGTTAACTTTAACGACCTGCACGTGAATGCATTAATCGACAAGTCAACTACGGCGCTGTTGAAGAACTGCGCAAGCGGTAAGCATCTCGCTAAAGTTGAACTCTCTATCTGTAAAGCGGGCGGCTCTCAGGTTGAGTATGCACGCATCACCCTGGAAGACGTTCTGGTGACCGCTGTGAATTACAATGGCTCCGACAACGGCGATACACTGGGAATGACTTACTCCTTCCAGGCATCCAAAGTGAAGCAGCAGTACTGGGAGCAGAGCGCTTCCGGCGGCAAAGGCGCAGAGAGCAGCGCAGGCTGGGACATCAAAGGCAACAAAGAAGCGTAATAAACGACGCCTCCGAAAAGGGGGCGTATCTTCATTAAAATTAATGAATTAATGCAGTGGTTATACGTTTAGCTCATTAAATTGCAAAAGGAGGTTGTTTATGGCTGAAAAAATTCAATTGAGCCGGGATTTTGTGTTGTTCAGCGTCCGGGAAGACTGACTGAGCAGGCAATGTGGCTTTATGGCACGCGCAATATGTCTGCCGCGAACTATTTTTTGCAATTAAATGCTGATGTTGCATGGGCTAAACCAGGCCAGATTTTAACCGTTGCTGACCCTGACGGTAACAATCATCCTGCAGCCATGCGCACTCTGGAAGAGACTAAATCCAGAACCAATAATAGTGTCACTCATCTGACGGTTGATGAGGCTGATTTCTTTAACCGCCATTATGTCTCTATTGCTGCAATTACCAACTTTATGGATAAAGCCTCAGGTATCATAGGTGACGCAGGCGAGAAGTGTTTTAATGAAATTGGCAATAAACTTACCGCCATTGAAAATGCCTATCGTAATCAATATCTGACATCTGGAACATTGTTCGGTCAGCAGTTTTTTGTTGAGCGGAAGCGGTTGTTTGGTGAGCTTGAAGTGTTACTGAATCGTTTATCCCGATTTGTGCTGAATTTGCGCCCCTACGAGAAGATAAAACATGCATTAAACCTTTCCAGTTCCTCTATCATCCATGATTGGCAAACGGCAGGCACAACAGCAATACGTGGTTATTCGACCTATGTAGATAGTGCAGCCAAAGCAGCAAAATTCATGAAAATGGGTGGGTGGGTTTCGATAGGATTTAGTGCTGTAAATACGACTAATGAGGTTTATCACAGTTGTACCAAAGAAAGAGAAAATGAATGCTCTAAAGTGGCGGTGAAAGAGTATTCTAAGTTTGCAGCAAGCACGACTGCAGCTATCTTAGCTGGTGCGGCGTCTGCAACACTTGCAACATCTGCCTGTGTGGCACTGGGTGTTGCAACCGGAGGCATTGGTGCATTAGCTTGTGGAATAGTTGGTTCCACAGTGGGTGGTTATGGCTCTGCTAAGCTGGGTGAAAAAGGGGCGGGTATTTTGATGGATAAGATTTTATGATTTGGTATGATTTTTTTATGTATGGCTGCTTAATTTTATCTGTTTTAGTTATTTCGCTGCATGTTTATACTGCGTGGTTCTTTAGAGTTAATCAAAAAGCTTATCAGGATTTTATCAATCTTTATCAAAGTACAGGGTTGCAACTAGACTTGACCACTAAAGTTGCAAACCATTTGGGATTCTATGCTAATTATCAGAAAGTAGCATTTTTCATGAATCTCAGAAAGGGGCGGAAAATGCGTTTTTCTAAGTCTGAAAATGTCAGTATTCAGGCCTATGAATTTGTGCAGCAACAACCCAGAGAGAAAATGGTGTGGATGGAAAAAACGCTCCACCTTTACCAGTTTACATTTTTCCTGACCGTTGGCTGGGCTGTTTTTATGGCAGTTTTCGTTTATGTATTTAACTGAGGTTAGGGATAAGACTGCAGCAATGCCCGAGGGCGTGTGACACTCTGACGGCAATATCTGCTCTGATACCTGTCACTTCCTGGGTGGTGCAGAAAATGGTAGTTTTGTTCCTGATGTTGCCTCCCTGTGGATACTGAAATGAAAAACTTACTGATTTTACTGGCTCTGACGTCATCTCCTGCGGCGCTGGCGATAACGCCTCCTGCTCCTGACTCGTTTAAACAACCGCAGATTTTCAGCAACTGGCTTCTTAACCGTTGCGCAGGTAAAGCTACCACTGACAAGGCTTTTACTGAGGATGCCTTTAAAAGCGCGTCAGCCTGGTTAGAGATAAGCCATCTTCCCGTTGAAGCATTCAGCGAGGGCGATAAGTTAATCAATGACTATCTGAAGATGAACCTTACAGGCTCGGTTTCAGGAAATTTCAATATGATGAAATGCACGCTACTTGCGCAAAGCCAGTATGCTGAATCTCTCTATAATAAATATAAAAATTAATTTCTTTTTTGTGGAAAGCTCCAGGGATACAGTAACGCTAAATATCATAAATGAACTTTCATAGAAGATGTTTTTAGTTAAATGTAATCGCGTTTACAGCTGAAGCTCAGCATGATAGTGACTCGTAAATGGAATCAACATATGATAAAGAAAATAATCCATATTATTATCATGGTGCTTATTGGTTTGCCTTCATTGTCTTTAGCAAAATCAGTTTCACACTTTGAAGGAAAAATATTCAAGGCGGATATCACCTATAGTTGTGAGGAAGGTAATCTCACCTGTGATAACGTTTC
This sequence comes from Pantoea sp. MHSD4, assembly GCF_021043305.1. Lineage (NCBI taxonomy): Bacteria > Pseudomonadati > Pseudomonadota > Gammaproteobacteria > Enterobacterales > Erwiniaceae > Pantoea > Pantoea sp. MHSD4. The sequence continues at coordinate 766,284 of NZ_JAJNDH010000002.1, forward strand.
GCTCAAGTCCAGAAAAGTAAAAGATAATTCTTCAATTGTCCTTAAAGGCGAGACCATCAATACAAATTGCCCTGATGTCTGCGACTTCAGGGGATATCGCTTTACGAATGGAAAGTACGAGTATTCTTTTTATCCCAGTCAGAAGGGCGATAACCTCTGGGATTATATCGTGACATTCAAGGGGAATGTTATTGCTCAGGATGTTGGCGTGATGAAATAAACCGCTTATAAAGTGCTGCATAATGAGTCTGCCCATTTGCTCAGGCATGGGTAAGTTATTACAGGTAAAGATTTTAATGAGAACATGTTTTTCTATATTGCTGTCTATCACGGTTATGTATGTTTCGCCCGTCCACGCAATGAGTGATTGTTCAAAAGGGAATAACGACCAGGAAGTTTACAATTGCGCCCGGAAAAACAGAAGCCAGACTGAGATTGATTTAAATAAAGAATATAAACTGGCTAAAGCCAGAGTTGAAACTCTTTTTGAAGGTGATAATAAAGCGCTTAGTCAATATATGAGTACATTAACTGACGCTCAACGAGCGTGGCTACAGTACCGGGATAATGACTGTAAACTGGCTTCTTATGTTGCAGATAAAGGAAGTGATTTAAGTAACGCTAATTTTAATATGTGCACTTCTGAGCTTAACGAGCAAAGAATCATAAAGCTTAAGTTGATTCCCTATCATTGATCGTTAAGAGTGCTGAGATAATTATGAAAAGAATAAGTAAACTGATTTTGATCGGTGTGTCCCTTTCCGTAAGTGCTTCAGCGATCGCTGATGAGACCTGTGCAAAACAGCCTTCAGACGGCACGCTGTTTCAGTGTACTGTTCAGCAGAAGACGCTGGCGGAAGATGACCTGAACAAAGCGTACCAGACGGCTAAAAAGCGGATTGTACAGATGTACGGCACACAGAAAAAACTGGCTGATGACTATGTCGCAACGCTGGTAGATACCCAGCGCAACTGGCTGAAGTATCGTGATGGACAGTGCAGGCTGGAGGCCTTTGCGGCTGAAGAAGGCAGCAATGCGAGTGCGGTGGCGACTAATCTCTGTGTTATCCGCATCGATAAAGAGCGTTTTGCTCTTCTGAAACAACTGCCTTACTGATGATTTTCCTTGCTCAGGCTTTACAAGTCTGGCACGACATTCTCTTTAACTATCGCGCATGGCGTTACGCTTTAATCCCGTTTTTTTCAATGCTGTAAATGATTCTGAATAAATGCTATTTAAGCAAGAGAGTCTCTGGTGCTCATAATAAGATTATCTTTGAATTTATTTTAATTATTACCCTGTTCGTTAGTTAAAAATAAACCTTTAACGCAATGTTATCGGCTTAACTAAATATGATGGCTTTTCTGTTTATAAGTCTTAATTAACCGCCAGCTATTTAAGAAAACCAATTCTAAAATCTCCCGCTCCCTATACCCCGCGCCTTTCCCTGAGAGGTGCGCGGTATAGATGCCGAACCGCTAACCGCAGGAATCCGTTATGCGCTTTACGATAATAACGACTAAACCGGGCCAACAGCCGCCTCAGACTCATTGTGATTTCTTCCCGCCCGGCGGCACCATTGGTCGCGGCGTGGATAACAATCTGGTGCTGCCAGATGATGACCGGACGCTCTCCCGCCTGCAGGCGATTGTGCACATCACCGCGAACGGCGAATGTCGCCTGACCAACCGTGGCAATGTGACACGTGTGCTGCTCAACGATATTCCGCTGGAGCGCGGTCGGCAGGTTGAACTGCAGGATGGAGACATTCTCGGCATTGATGATTATCAACTGCTGGTCAGCGACCTCAACAGTGATCATCAGCCGCAGATGGAAAGGGCCGTTCCTCGTCCTGAACCCGTGCAGCCCGCTGCACCTGTTCGCGAACCGGCAGCTGAAAAAGCCAGCACCACCGCTGCCATTCCCAGCGAAATCTGGGACAGCCTGGCGAAAGAGTTTTCGATTTCAGACGATCTCTCTAAACGCAAAGCGGTGCCGGAGATGCCGGATGCCCATCCGCTGACCACGCCTGCTGCGTCTGACCGGAATCCGGAAGATCCGCTGGCGCAACTGATCAACGATGCGCCGCTGGATTATGGTCAGCAGCCTAAAAGCAGCAGCCTGTTTGATGACGGCGATGCGCTCTTCGCACAGCAGAGCATTTTTGACGATCGGACGCCGAGCACGCTGTCGGCTCAGCAGCATAACGCGCCAAAGCAGGCTGAAGCGCCCGCCGCTGAACTGGATCCGCTTAGTCTGTTTGACGGCGAGAGCCAGACTGATGTGCGCAACCATGACGATCCATTAGGACTGATGATGGGCAATGCGGTGCCGCTGGCACAGCCGGAGCTGCCGACAGCGAAACCGTCCACGTCGCCGGTATCGCCTCAGCAAGAGGCAAAGCCTGAGCCGGTTACTGCACACGAACCCGAGCAGGTCTCCGTCAGCCTGAACGAAATGGAAAACTCACCGCTGTTCAGCGGTATCGACTTACCGGTTGATGACCAGCCTCAAAGCCAGGTGCACAGCGAAGCCCCACGCCAGGCGGATGAAGCGGAGTCCAGCCAGCCTGACGCGGTGAATCCGCAGAACGACTACGGCGGGATCACGCTGCCCACGCCGCAGGCAGTGCAGCGCACGCCATCGCCGACGCCCAAAGGGCGCCTGCGCATCGATCCGGTTGCTTCCGGTCATCATCATGCCGCTGCAGTTCCTCCCTCAACACCAAGCCAGAGCAGCGGCGACGCCCTCAAGGGCGAACTGCTGGATGCGCTGCTGGAAGGCATGGGCCTGCGTGACCTGCAGCCGACGCCACAGTTTGATCGCGAACAGATGCTGCAGTTTGGTCAGATGCTCAGCATGTTCTCACAGGGCACGGTGGCACTGCTGTCGTCGCGTTCGATCCTCAAGCGCGGCGTCAAAGCCGACATGACGGTGATCCTTGATGATGCCAACAACCCCTTCAAGCTGCTTCCGTCGGGTAAAACCGTATTAATGCAGATGTTCGGCAGCCGGATGCCGGGCTTTATGCCGCCGCGTCAGGCGGTGCGTGATGCGCTGATCGATCTGCAGGCGCACCAGCTGGGCATGATCGCCGGTATCCGCGCCATTATCGCCTCAATGCTGCAATCCTTTAACCCGGAGCAGCTGGAAGAAGAGGCGCGTCAGGCAGGTTCAGTGTCACGTATTGGTCTGCCGGGCAGCCGCAAAGCAGCACTGTGGGAGCATTTTGTTGAGCGCTACGGCGAGACAGCGGGCGAGATCGAAGACGACTTTCATACCCTGTTTGGCGAAGCGTTTCTGCACGCCTATGACCTGGAAGTCAATCAGTACAAAGACTCACAAACCCACACGGATGACGCATGAATATCACTATTGCCTCGACGTCCAATCAGGGCGATCGCGCCAGTAATCAGGATCAGATCGGTGATGTCATCGGTACGCGTTCAGCCTGCTTTGTCGTCTGCGACGGTGTAGCCGGGTTTCCCGGCGGTGACAGGGCGGCCGCCATCGCCCGCAGCAGCCTGCTGCAGGCCTTTGATGGCGATGCGCACCTCAATGCGCAGTCGATTCGCAACTACGTTAATCACGCGAACCACGCCATCCGGCAGCAGCAGAAAGCCAGCAGCGAACACAGCCGGATGGGGACCACGCTGGTCAGCCTGTTCATTGACCGCGACTACCATCTTGCCTGCTGGGCCCATGCAGGCGATAGCCGCCTCTATCTGTTTCGTCGCGGCTATCTCTATCTTGTCACCACCGACCACAGCCTGGTGCAGCAGATGAAAGATGCCGGACATCGCACCGAAGGCATCAACAGCAACCTGCTCTATTTTGCGCTGGGGATGGGTGATGAGCAGCGTGACGCCAGTTACAGCGACGTGGTCGAAATCGAAGATGGCGATGCCTTTTTACTCTGCACCGATGGTTTCTGGCATGGCGTTTCGCTGGAGCAGATGCAGCAGTCACTGCACATGGTGAACACACCGGAAGAGTGGCTGACGCTGATGCAGCAAATCATCAAAAACGATCAGTCGGATCAGGGGCAGCAGGATAATTTCAGCGCGCTGGCCGTCTGGATTGGATCGCCCCAGGACACCACCTTGCTGCACTCGCTCTCTGAAGCGGCGCAGTTCTTCCCTCTGCGAGATTGAGAACGCCAACATGAAATATGGATTACTGGGTCTGGCTGCGCTGGTGCTCAGCACGCAGGCTTATGCTGAAAACTATCGCATCGTACAGTCCCCGGCACAGAAACTGGATGTCTGGATTGATGACGTCAAAAACAATCAGCTGTCGAGCTGGTGTAACAGCACCATTAACCTGCGCATCGTGACGATGGGTGAGAAAAACCCGACTGTTTTAAAAGAGTTCTTGCCACGGGTAGCCGGATTGATGGCCACGCAGTGTAAACCGCTGCAGCAACTGCACTGGCAGCTGACCGATCCAGAGGGCAGTGAGATCGCCACCGGCAGTGCCGCCCGTGCGCAGCAGTGGAAAACCGTGGTGACGCCAGCGGCACCGCAGCAGCAACAGCAACAGCCAACCACGGCGGCCGTGCCTGTTGACGCTCTGCGCAATGCCGCCCAGGCGGATACCTCGCCGTGGCTGCAATTCAGTCTGCTGGATGGCTGCCATTTCCGCACCTGGTGGCAGCATCCGGCGCAGGGTAGCGCGCTGTTTGTTCCCGCAAAACAGGGGCTGGTCTGCGGTTCTGACGGCTGGCTCAGCGGGCAAAGCCGCCTGACTCAGCAAGGTAACGGTGCATCTGCGGCAATCGGCGTGACCTTCCTGCAGGGTTTCCCGGTGACGGGCCTGAGCAATCAGTCATCCACGGCCGAACTCCACATCACCACGGTCAATAGCGAGCGTATGGTGCTGAGCAACGAAAAATCCCCTGACAGCTGGCTGGTTCTTCCGTTCAGTAACCGTTTTAACGGCTGGCAGGCGGTGCGTCAGGTGGTGGTGCAGATGCCCGCCAGCGAAGCGGCTGATGAGAGTGCGGTTCAGGCGCGTCTGCAGGAAGTTCGCAAAGTCTGGTCACCGTGGGTCAGTGGGGATGGCACGCTCAGCGTACAGCTGGTGGAAAAACTCCATCCTGAACTGAAAAATCCCGCCGCTGCGGTCTATCGCACCCTTAACTGACGCAAAAGGAGTTTGCATGGAATCCTTACAACACCGTCTGGCTAACGCCACGCTCGGCGAAACACTGGCTGACGTCACCCGCCAGATTCAGGCGAATCCGGCAAATGCCGATCTGCGGGCTGCCTTTGTGCAATTGCTTTGCCTGTCAGGTAACTGGTCGCGCGCGCAGACGCAGCTGCAATCCTGGCTGGCGTTAAGTCCGCAGGCGCAACCAACCGTCAATCTGTTGCAGCAGGCGATCGCCGGTGAGCTGCAGCGTGACGCGGTACTGCGCGGTGAGGCCGACCCGGTTCTGCCGGGTAGCGCCTGGCACTGGTGCGACACACTGCTGGCCGCCTTACAGGCCGACACCGCGGGCGATGTCGCGCGCGGCACTGCACTTCGGGCTGAGGCACTCGACCTCGCTGACGCCAATCCCGGCACCGCCACCCAACAGGATCAGCCAACCGCATTCAGCTGGCTGATGGATGGCGACAGCCGTTTCGGTCCGGTGTGTGAAGTGATCAATCAGGGGCGTTACTACTGGATCCCGTTTGCCGCCATTCGTGAGATGCAGTTCCAGGCGCCTGCCAGCGTCACCGATCTGGTGTGGCGTCACACACGCGTGCAGCTGGTGGATGGCAGCGAGCAGGTGTGTCAGATTCCGGCGCGCTATCCGCTGCTGGCGGGTGCAGACGAGCGTTTTCTGCGTGCCAGCGTCACCGAATGGCAGACACTTGGCGATGATACGGATCAGTTCATTGGCCAGGGACAAAAAATGTGGCTCAGCGACAGCGCGGAATTCTCGCTGCTGAGCCTGCAGCAGGTCACGTTCGACAATACAGAGTCTGCCGATGAGTCATGATTCAGGCGCGCACAATGATGGCTATGCCCAGCTGCACGGCGGCTTTCGCGCGCGCAAAAAGCGCGATGCGTTGACCGCCCGCGACAAGCTGCAATCCTCATTGCTGGATCGCCTGACCGACAACGCGCCGGACAAGCAGCAGGAGGCGGAGAACAGCATGCTGATCAGCCACAGCACGCTGCGTCGCCACGTCCTGCGCGATCTGCAGTGGCTGTTCAACACCATTAATAACGAAGCGCAGCAGGATCTCAGTGGTTTCGATCAGGTGCAGCGCTCGGTCTGGAATTTCGGCGTTGCGCCGCTGGCCGGGCAGAACGTCTCCGATATTGAATGGCAGGATATGCAGCGCAAAATGACCAACGCCATTCTGCACTTCGAGCCGCGTATTCTGCCGCAGGGGCTGCAGGTGCGCTGCGTCAGCGATCTCGGCTCGCTCAGCCTGCACAACGTGCTGTCGATTGAGATCAAAGGGCGGCTCTGGTGTGTGCCTTATCCACTGGCGTTTCTGTTCCGCACTCAGGTTGATCTGGAGAGCGGCCATTTCGAACTTCAGGATGCAGGATAACCATGGACAGCAATCTGCTCGACTACTACAACCGTGAACTGGCCTACCTGCGCGAGATGGGGGCAGAGTTTGCGACGCGCTACCCTAAAGTGGCGGGACGTCTTGGCATGCATGGCATTGACGTGGCGGACCCCTATGTGGAACGGCTGATGGAAGGGTTTGCCTTCCTGACGTCGCGCGTGCAGCTGAAGATGGATGCGGAGTTTCCGCGCTTCTCACAGCGTCTGCTGGAGATGATTGCGCCATCTTACCTCTCGCCAACGCCCTCCATGGCGATTGCGCAGCTGACGCCGGACAGCCGCAAAGGTGATATCACTCAGGGTTTCCGGGTGCCGCGCGGCACCATGATGGAGAGCCAGAACCTGAAAAAAACCGGGGTGACCTGCAGCTACTCCACCGCACACGATGTGGTGCTGCATCCGCTGCGCATCACTGAAGCCAGCCTCGGCGGCGTGCCAGGTGATCTGCCTTCTGGCGAGCTGAAACTCACGGGCCTGGGCGCGGCAAGTGCGCTGCGCATCCGTATCACCTGTGAAGGGATCTCCTCGCTGAGTCAGCTCAACGTCGAGGACCTGATGCTGTTCCTCAGCGGCCCGGATATTCAGGCGCTGAAGCTGCTTGAGCTGCTGATGCAGCATCGGGTAGGTATCGTGCTGCAGTCGGTAGAGAAACGGCCACAGCGTCAGGTGCTGACAGATGACGCCCTGCAGCAGGAGGGTTTTGCGCCAGAGCAGGCGCTGCTGCCCGACGACCTGCGCAACTTCGACGGCTATCGTCTGTTGCAGGAATATTTCGCTTTTCCGGCACGCTTTCAGTTTATCAGCCTGAGTCAGCTCGGCCCGTTTTTGCGCCGCTGCGACAACGCCACGGCGTTCGACATCATCATCCTGCTCGACAAAGCGGACAGCGCGCTGGAAAGCGTGGTCGATCACAGCCATCTGGCGCTGCACTGCACGCCGGTCATTAACCTCTTCCCGAAAACCGCCGAGCGTCTGAAGGTCAGCGACAGTCAGCATGAATATCATCTGGTAGTGGATAACATCCGGCCACTGGATTATGAGGTGCATTCGGTGCAGCGGCTGTTTGCCACCGTAGAGGGCAAGCGGGAAGAGCAGGTATTCCGCCCGTTCTGGAGCACCTTCAGCGGCGATCAGGGTGACTATGGCGCCTACTTCTCGCTGCGCCGCGAACAGCGCACCCTGTCAGAGCAGGCACAACGTTATGGCACGCGCACCGGCTACATCGGTTCAGAAGTGTTTCTGTCGCTGGTGGATGAGCATCATGCGCCGTGGCGCGACGACGTGCGCTATCTCTCTGCCGAGGTGATGTGTACCAGCCGCGATCTGCCGCTGATGCTGCAGCAGGATCAGGGCAATTTCGTGATGCCGGATTCCATTCCGGTGTCGGAGCTGAAGCTGTGCAAAGGACCGACGCCACCACGTCCGGCGCTGGCAGAAGGCCTTTCAGCGTGGCGGCTGATCAGCCATCTGCAGATGAACTATCTCAGTCTGATGGACAGCAGCGACGGGGAAGGTGCGGCGGCGCTGCGCCAGTTGCTGAGTCTCTACGCTAATCTCGCGGAAGCGCCGGTTGCCCGCCAGATTGACGGCATTCGTCACTGTACGCTCAGCGCGGTAAACCGCCGTGTGCCTGAGCCAGGGCCGGTGGTGTTTGCGCGCGGTGTCAGCATCACGCTGGAAGTGGATGAGCAGGCGTTTTCGGGTGCCAGCCCATGGCTGTTTGGCAGCGTACTGGAGCGGGTTTGTGGCCGGCTGGTGGCACTTAACAGCTTCACAGAGTTCACCCTGAACAGCCAGCAGCGCGGGGAAGTGGGCTACTGGCCGCCGCGCATGGGCAGGAAAGCGCTGATATGAGTGGCGAAAAAGTCATTACGCTGCCGCGTCTGACCCGACTGCCGGATGATTTCTGGCAGAAAGTCATGGCCGCGCCGTGGCGCTACGATCTGTTTCAGCTGCTGCGAAGGCTGGACGCGCAGGGCGGTCAGCGTTATCCGCTGGGCCGTGCGCCGCTGCCGAAGTTCGAATCGGTACGCATCGGTCAGACGCCGTCACTGGCGTTTGCACCGGCCACCGTCGCCAGTGCCACCCCGCGTGAGGGTTCGGAGCGTCATGAGCTGTCGATCTACAGCTTTGGCCTGTTTGGCCCCAACGGCCCGCTGCCAACCCATCTGACCGAATATGTGCATGAACGCATCGTGCATCATCAGGATCACAGCCTGTCGGCGTTTGCTGACCTGTTTCACCACCGCGCCACGCTGCTGTTCTATCGTGCCTGGGCGGATGCGCAGCCGACCGTGTCGCTGGATCGTCCCGACGACAGTCGCTTCCTGAACTATCTCGCCTGTCTGGCCGGCATCGGTTTACCGGCCCAGCAGCAGGCCAGCTCGCTGAGTCTCCATGCCCGGCTGATGCTGGTAGGCCATCTCAGCCGTCACGGTCATGATGCCGAAGGGCTGGTGCGCATCCTGCGCCACTACTTTGGCGTACCGGTCCGGCTGACGCAGAACCTGCCGCACTGGCTGACGCTGGACAGCCGCGATCAGGCCCGACTGGGCGCGGGACGTCACATGCCCCGGCTGGGCGCCTCCGCGTTTCTCGGTGTGGCGGTACGTGATGTGCAGCACCGTTTTCGCCTGCACCTGGGCCCGCTCAACGCCGCGCAGTATGCCCATTTTCTGCCGGATGCGCCCGGCGCGCAGGAAGTGCGCGACTGGGTGCGTCACTACCTTGGCATCGAAATGCAGTGGGATCTCAGTCTGATCCTGGCCGCTGACGAGGTGCAGGGTGTGGCGCTGGGCGGCACTGCCCGACTCGGCTATACCAGCTGGCTGGGGCAGATGCCGCAGCCGCACGATCGTGAAGATTTCATGTTTGAGGTTGAGGCTGCTTCACGCTAGCCCAGCCGCTTTCCCTGTTACACAGCCTGCGTCTTTCATTGAAGAGAGCCCCCTATGTCAGAAATCAGCCGTGCCGTGCTATTCGGCAAACTGGATACGCTGTTATTTACCTCGCTGGAAAGCGCCACCGCCTTTTGCAAACTGCGCGGCAATCCCTATGTCGAACTGGTGCACTGGCTGCATCAACTGATGCAGCAGCAGGATGGCGACTTACAGCAGGTCATCACACATTTTTCACTGGATGAAAAGGCCCTGACTCAGGACATCGTTGCCGCGCTGGATCGCCTGCCTCGCGGTGCCAGTGCGGTCTCCGACCTCTCTGAGCATATCGACAGCGCCGTTGAGCGGGCGTGGGTTTACGCCTCGCTGAAATATGGCGCGACCCGCATTCGCGGCGGTCATCTGCTGATTGGTATGCTGAAAACCTTCAACCTGGCCAGCGTACTGAAAGGCATCTCCGGCCAGTTCAGCCGGGTTAATGCCGATGCGCTGCTGGCGGATTTCGACACGCTACTCAGTAACAGCAAAGAAGCGCAGCAGGCGATGAGCGCACCGGCGGACGCGGCGGGCGCACCGCCTGCGGCCGGTGGCACGACGCTGGAACAATATGGACAGGACCTGACTGCGCGCGCCCGTGAAGGCCGCATCGATCCGGTGACCGGACGTGACGATGAGATCCGCCAGATGGTCGATATCCTGATGCGTCGTCGTCAGAACAACCCGTTGCTGACCGGTGAAGCGGGCGTCGGCAAAACCGCGGTGGTCGAAGGCCTCGCGCTGCGTATTGCCGCGGGGGATGTGCCTGCGCCGCTGCGCGATGTGCAGCTCTGGCTGCTGGATATCGGCCTGCTGCAGGCGGGTGCCGGGATGAAAGGGGAGTTCGAAGCGCGACTGCAGGCGCTGATCAATGAGGTGCAGTCCAGCCCGACGCCGATCGTGCTGTTTGTCGATGAGATCCACACTCTGGTTGGCGCGGGTGGTCAGCAGGGCACCGGCGATGCCGCCAACCTGCTGAAACCGGCGCTGGCGCGTGGCCAGCTTCGCACCATCGGCGCGACCACCTGGGCCGAATACAAAAAGTACATCGAGAAAGATCCGGCGCTGACCCGCCGCTTCCAGACCGTGCAGGTGCAGGAGCCGGATGAAGCCAAAGCGATTCTGATGCTGCGCAGCACCGTCAGCGCGCTGGAGAAACACCATCGGGTGCTGTTGCTGGATGATGCAGTCACTGCGGCAGTGAAACTATCCCATCGCTACATTCCGGCGCGTCAGCTGCCCGATAAAGCGGTGGCGCTGCTGGATACTGCCTGCGCGCGCGTGGCGGTCAGTCAGGGCGCACAGCCTGCGGCGCTGGAAGATTGTCTGCATCGTCTGGCCGCGCTGGAGATTGAAGCGGAGATCATTGAACGTGAAATCCGCGTCGGCCTTGGCGATGTGACCCGCCAGCAGGCGATTGCCGCAGAGCGCACCGCCCTGGAAACTGAACGTGATGCACTGCAACAGCGCTGGCTGCAGGAGCGTGAACTGGTTGAGACGCTGATTGCGCTGCGCGCCCGCTGTGTAACCGAAGAGGATCCGGCGCTGCGTGAACAGCGCGATGCAACGCAGCAGCAACTCACGGCGCTGCAGGGCGACTCGCCGCTGCTGTTTGCCGCCGTGGATGCAGGCGTGGTGGCTGCCGTGGTCTCGGACTGGACCGGTATTCCACTGGGCCGGATGGTGAAGAATGAGATCGACGCCGTCCTGAATCTGGCTGACACCCTGAACCAGCGCGTCATCGGCCAGCGTCACGGTCTGGATCTGATCGCCAAACGGGTTCGCACTACGCGCGCCCGCCTGGATAACCCCAACAAGCCCGCAGGCGTCTTTATGCTGTGCGGCCCGTCCGGTGTCGGTAAAACCGAGACCGCGCTGGCGCTGGCCGAGTCGCTGTATGGCGGCGAGCAGAACATTATCACCATCAACATGAGTGAGTTTCAGGAGGCGCACACCGTCTCGACGCTGAAAGGTGCTCCGCCGGGCTACGTCGGCTACGGCGAAGGCGGCGTGCTGACCGAAGCCGTTCGCCGTCGTCCCTACAGCGTGGTGCTGCTGGATGAGATTGAGAAAGCCCATCCGGATGTGCATGAGCTGTTCTTCCAGGTGTTTGATAAGGGCTGGATGGAGGATGGCGAAGGTCGCCACATTGATTTCCGTAACACCATCATCATTCTGACCTCGAATGTCGGCACGCAGCTAATCAGCGCAATGTGTGCCGATCCTGAACTGATGCCCGATCCCGATGCCCTGAGCACCGCGCTGCGTAAACCGCTGCTGGAGGTGTTCCCGCCTGCGCTGCTGGGCCGTCTGCTGGTGGTGCCGTATTACCCGCTCAGCGATGAAATGCTGGCGGAGATTGTGCGGCTGCAGCTGGCGCGCATTGTGCGTCGTCTGGCGGACAACCATGGGATTGAGGCGCAGATTGACGAGTCGGTGGTGAGCCAGATCGTCCAGCGCTGTACCGAGGTGGAGTCGGGCGGTCGCATGGTGGATGCCATCCTCACTAACACGCTGTTGCCGCAGATGAGCCAGATATTGCTGAGTGCGCACGCCCGCGATGAACGCTATCGCCGCGTCGAAGTGCGTTGTGAGCAGGGCGAATTTGTCTGCCAGTTCGCTGTTTAAAGCTTAGTTATCAGAGAGTTTTCGAATATGTCGGAACATGATCAACCCCTGAATGTCCCCAACGCGCTGCCGCTGGGTTACCGCTTTAATGAGTTTGAAATCAAAGAGGTTATCGGCGGTGGTGGCTTTGGTATCGTCTATCGCGCCTGGGATCACCAGCTGGAGCGTGATATCGCCATCAAAGAGTTTATGCCCGCGTCACTGGCGGTGCGCAGCGATGACCTTAATCTGGTGCTGCGCAGCGAACGTTTCAGCAAAACTTTTCACGCCGGACTGAACAGCTTTATTCAGGAGGCACGTCTGCTGGCGCGCTTTAACCATCCGAACCTGCTGCACGTGCTGCGTTTCTGGGTGCAGAACGACACCGCTTATATGGGCACGGTGTTCTACAGCGGCACCACGCTCTCGAACTTCAGCGAACGGAATCCGCAGTCGGTGAATGAGGCCTGGATTCGTCGCATGCTGCCGCCGCTGCTGGGCGCGATTAAAACCATCCATGAAGCGGGTTACCTGCATCGTGATATCTCGCTGGATAACATCCAGATTCAGAGCAGCGGCGAGCCGATCCTGCTGGACTTCGGGTCGGCGCGCAAAACCATCGGCAACCTGTCGGATGAGAGCGAGACCATGCTGCGTCCTGGCTATGCGCCGATTGAGCAATACAGCGACAACGACGAGAGCGAGCAGGGCGCGTGGACCGATATCTACGCGCTGGGCGCGGTGCTGCATACGCTGATTACCGGTGCACCGCCACCGGTCAGCGTGGTGCGGAGCATCGAAGATAATTATCAGCCGCTGGTGCAGCGTCGTCTGGCAGGATTTTCCACGGCGCTGCTCAGTGCGGTGGATCGCGCACTGGCGCTGAAGCCGGAAGATCGCCCGCAGAGCATTGATGATTTTGCTGTGCTGATGGCGCTGCCGGAACGCGAGTCAGAACCGCTGCTCAGCGCAAAAATGAGCGGGCCAGGTACGATGCTGGTGCCGATCGCAGAAGAAGAGGAGGAGGTCAAACCCGCCTCGCCGCTTAAAACGCTGCTGGGACACCGGTTTGCTCTGCCAGGCCTGGTGGCTGCGGGTGTGCTGGTTGGCCTGTGCGCCGGTCTGCTGATGTCACGCGGTAATGAGTCATCGCCGGCTGAGGTCGCGCAAAACAGCGCGCCTGCCGTCACCGTCGCACCGGTCAACCAGCCGGTGGCTGCGCCACCGACCCAGTCTGAGACTCCGCCGGACACCGTTGCCAGCGCACCGGCGCAGACCTCTGAGCCGGTGCAGACCGCCGCACGTGAACCCGATCCACAACCCGCACCGCCACCCGCGCCTGTCGCCCAGGTTTATATCCGGTTGCAGCAGGGGGAACGCGTTCAGGTAAACGGTCAGCCGCAGGCGCTGGTGCCGGCGGTGAATGGCTTCGCGACGCTGCAGCTTGCACCGGGCAACTATACCTTTGCCATTAGCGGCCAGAGTGGCACCCGCCAGCAGACGCTGAACATCAGCGAAGAAGGCGTCTGGTTGCTCGATCCACACAGTTAATAGTCAGGGATTACTT